>NZ_JACJKH010000020.1 GCF_016900655.1 Drancourtella massiliensis | reverse complement strand
TCTGCGTAACGCACTCCATCCAGAGTCTATAGGGGCATAAATCACTATTTTGTCAGCTGAAATATTGAATTTTCAAGGAGCGAAGCCCATTTCAGGTATGGGAAGTCTTAGTAAAGAAAAAATGACTGTCAGATGAGATGAGGGGGAGGAAGAGAAGGATGAGTTGGGAAAACTATGAAAATGCAATGGAATTGGCTAAAAATGCAGATTTTATACGACTGCATCTGGAAAAACGACAGCAGAAATTCAAAATGCTGAAAAACTGCTGGGTGTAAAATTTTCTAATCAGTTTTGGGATTTTAATGCGAAATATGGTTACTTGTCTTTCTATGGAAATGAGATTTTCGGCGCAGATCCTGATCATCTTGATGAGATGGAGGGGAACCGTGTATTGTGCTGATGGAATATAATGGAGTGGAATATATCCACATTGAAACGTTGGCAGAGGATTTCGGTGATTTTGTTCTGAAATTAGTAAAGGAAGAACTGGATCGTTAGAGCCGCCTTGCAGGTGAACAGGGGATTGCACAGTTAAAAACATGATGGAGAGCGGATCTTCATAAATTATTTGGAAATCATTAAAGGGAAACCAAATACTTTTTGCTATTTTTAATACAAAAAGAAAGGTGGAATCAGAATGAAATCCAAAAAATTTACTATGGGACTGCTGATATTTTATTTAATTGTTTTGACATGGATCATCATTTTTAAGTTACAGTTTTCCTTTGAAAATTTGCCGCACATAAGAAATATAAACTTAATTCCATTTGGCGAATCTGTCATTATAAACGGGAAAATGGACTTCGGCGAAATTATTCAAAATGCGTTGGCATTTATACCTTTTGGCGTATTGATGCATGTGCTTTGGGAAGAAAAGCCCCTGATAAAGCAGATGGCACCTGTTGTTGCAGTAAGCCTTTTATATGAAATCATTCAATTCCTTTTTGCTGTCGGAGCAACGGATATTACAGATGTGATCGCAAATTCCCTGGGAGGAATGATCGGAATTATTATTGCAGTCTTTATTTCGAAACTGTCAGCAAAACACTGGATAAAAATAATTAATATAGTCAGCATCAGTTGCGCAATCGTCTTAACTGCGTTTATAGCGATGCTGATTTTGGCCAATATGTAATTTGGTTTAAATAAGTTTTTCTATAATCACTAATTATGAATAGAGTCAATCATATATTACGGGAGGTACAGTATGACTAATCAAGAAGTGCAGTTCATTGCAAAACAGACAATGGATTATATCAAGAACGTCATAACGCCTGGAATGAAGCTGACGCAAGTAAGGAAAATGTGTGAAGAGAAAATGCTGGAACTGGGTGCGGACGCTTTTTGGTATTGGGATATTGGAGCATTCATTTTTTCGGGCGATGAAACAACAAAATCTGTTTCAGGAAAAGAATATGAGACGGCTGACAAATATATAGAAGAGAATGATATAGTGACCATTGATCTGAGCCCTCAGCGTAATCATATTTGGGGAGACTATGCCAGAACAATCATCATTGAAGAAGGCAAAGTCATTGAATCATTGGATGCTGTTCAAAATGAGGAATGGAGAGAAGGTCTGGCTCTTGAGCAGATGCTTCATCAGGAGCTCATAGACTTCGTAAACGATGCCACAACATTTGAGGAACTATATTATCATATGAACAGAAAGATTGCTCAAGCGCACTTTATCAACCTTGATTTTCTGGGAAATTTAGGTCACTCGATTGAGAAAAAAAGTGAAGATCGGATATACATAGAAAAAGGTAATCAGACGAAACTGATTGATAAAGAATACTTCACTTTTGAGCCGCATATCGCAAAACAGGATTCCATGTTCGGCTATAAGTGGGAAAATATTTATTATTTTGAAGATGGAAAACTGAAGGCATTGTAATATTAATAAACTTGTTTCCATTTTCCGGGGAGAAGAATTTATGAAATTATCAGATGTTTCTTCGGGACCTGACTGGCTGATCTGGATTTTGATTATAGTGCTTTTCGCAATATCGGTTACACTGCTTTCCGGGCATGGAAGCTGGATGATTGCAGGATATAATACAGCGACAAAAGAGGAAAAAGCAAAATATTATGAGAAGAGACTGTGCAGAACAATGGGAGGTGGGATGGCAGTGATCACGGTTCTCCTGTTTGTGATGGGCATGTATGAAGAGAAGCTGCCTGTAGAATTTGCCTATGTTGCAATCGGAATCATTTGCGTCGACGTTTTTGTTATTATGGTTCTTTCAAGTACCATTTGTAAAAAGAGATCATAAGAACAAATGCATAATATGTTGCTCTTCTATCTGGAAAGCGGATAAATAAAGTGACAAAAAAATAATCTGGTGTTATAATATATAAAAATAGTTCTGTAAATTTAAAAATATCAAACTAAATATTGGAGATTGGAGGAATGGTTATGGATAATCTTATGTATTTAATTGTAATGTGGATAGCAGCAATACTATTTATTATCATTGGTATCTATGCAATGAACAGAAAAAAACCGATGTGGCTTTGGTCTGGTTCCCCAATTTCTGAATCTGATATCAATGATGTGAAAGCGTATAATCGAGCAATAGGGAAGATGTGGTGTGTATTTTCTATACCTATGTTTGTGGGTGGAATTGTGGAATTTATTTTACCAATTTCTTCGATTTTAATTTTACTGCTGACTTGTACTGTGGGTATCGGTTTCGTTGTTTGGTATTATCATAAAATAGAAGAAAAATACTTTGTGAAATAGTAAATGGAAAGTTGGATCAGAGAAGGTATGACAGATGAAACTTGGAATTATATTAAGCATACTGGCTTTTCAGCATTTCACTGGAGCATTCCTGATCTAAAACCATAAACGCCGCCGTATGGGAACACCATAGTGGCGGTTTTTCTTTTTGGTTCCTCTCCTGTTCAGATGGAAGGAAATCAATGACAGAATATTTACCGGATGGTATAATAATTAATAGAACGCTGGGATTGGGAGTAGGATCGGGTGTCCGATCAGAATCCGCAATTCCACGTAAATTCTCCAAACAAGAGGTCGTGTTTTGAGTGGAAAAAGGATATTCTTCCATTAAGATTGATAGAAAATGGAGGTAGATCGGATGAATCAACTTACTACAGGAAAATTTCTGGCACGAAAAAGGAAAGAGAAAAATCTGACGCAGGAGCAGCTGGCAGAGAAGATCGGTGTATCGAATAAAACGATTTCAAAATGGGAGACCGGTAAATGTATGCCGGATTATGCTGTTGTAAAAAGCTTATGCGAGGAACTGGAAATCACAGTCGCGGAGCTGATGGATGGAGAAGAAGCAGAAGAGAAAAGTGTTCGTTCCTATGATGAAGATCAGATTATGGATCTGCTAAGGCGGACACAGGAGTTGGAGAAACAGCAAAAGCTGTTATATGGGATTCTGCTGATTGTAATGGGAATTGCCCTGCAGGCCTGTTCCTATACGTTGGGAGGAACCGATATAAAAGACTTTCTCTCCGGGATTCTCCTGGGATTAGCCGTGGGAGAGATGCTGGTTGGGGTTTACATGCTTGGCAGAACCATTGCCGGGCATTAAAAATGATATTTAAGGAGGGGGCTCATGGGAATTTCAATACACTCTTGTATCAATGATTAAAATACAGGAGAAGATTAAAAAATGGAAAAAAATTTACTGGATACAGATATTGGTGGAGATATTGATGATGCGATATGCCTTGCCTACTTATTGAAAGAGCCGCAGTGTGATCTGATTGGGATCACAACGGTCTGTGGTGAGCCGGAAAAACGGGCGGCGGTTGCTGACGCAGTCTGCAGGACTGTGGGGAAAGAGATCCCGATCGTGACAGGGCTTGACAGTACGATGCAGCCGGTTCCGGTCTATCCGACGCCGGACGGTGCGGAAGCGTTGAAATGATTTGTTCTGCGTTCGCAAAAAGTGATGGCTCAGACTTTTGCGTATCTGGGGTCAAAAGAGAAAGCCTTGAATCCGGAGGAATATGTACTGCTTCAAATCGGACAGTAGAAAACCGGATAGCAGATGCTCCGCACTGCAGAGCAGTGGGCCGGACAGAACATAAAAAAAGAAGAATAGAAACATTATAAGGGAGCGGACAGTCTGGTCTGCTCTCCTGCTTTCTGTTGTAAAAAGAGGATGTTTATCTGCATGATGGATGGTATAATAGTGAATATAAATCAGAAAAGGAAATCCAAATTTATAAAGAACAGGAGATAAAAGCGATGCAGCATGAATGTAAAATTACAGTATTAGAAACAAAAGTATTTCCTGAGTATCAGGAGAAGTATCTTGCTGATCCGAAATCAGGACCTTGCCCGTTTTTCAAGAAAGGGGATACATATGTCTTAAAAAGAACAAATGAACAGGATGATTTCTATCATCTGATGAACGGAAAATTCTGTGGTGAAGCATGGGATGCGATCAGCAGATATGTGTATACCGCATTACAGGGAGGCTCCATTATGCGCAACTGGACAAATGATGACAGAATGATGATTGCCTGCTGTAACGACGGTACAAGACCGGTGATCTTCAAGATTGAAAGAATTGACATTCCGGAAACGGAAGAAGAAAAGGAATGGCTTGAAAAACAGAATTTCAAAAAAGATGCCAGCGATGCCTACACAGGCTGATTGGAAAAGGAGGCCCGCTTATGGAAGAGGCTGTGATTCAGAAAGCAATTCAGTATATCAAAGAATATTTTGCTGATGACTACAGCGGACATGATTACTGGCATTCGTTCAGGGTCTATAAACTGGCAGAAGAAATTGCCAGGAAAGAGCATGCGAATCTTGTTGTTGTCCGCCTCGCGGCACTTTTGCATGATGTAGATGACAGAAAAATTTCTCCGGATACTTATGAAGAAAAGGAAAATGCAGTTTCTTTTATGAAACAATGCGGCATAGATGACAGAATTATTTCTGATGTCTGTACCATCATTGAAGATGTTTCTTATGAGGGAAATTCCGTGACACCACAGAGTTTGGAAGGAAAGTGTGTGCAGGATGCAGACAGAATTGATGCTATCGGGGCAATCGGTATTGCACGTGCCTTTTCCTATGGCGGAAATCATAATAGAGCCATGTATGATCCTGAGATAGAACCGTCTCTGAATATGACAAGAGACGAATACAGAAAGCATATCTCAACAACCATAAACCATTTTTATGAGAAGCTTTTTCGCTTAAAAGAGCTTTTGAATACCTCGACTGCAAAAGAAATTGCAGAGCACCGGGACAGGTTTATGCATGAGTATGTAGATGAATTCCTCCTTGAGTGGGTGGGAAAACGGTAACAGGGAAAAGTTTATTTATACAGAAAGAGGGAAGAAGATGTATACAGAATTTGATACAGCATATGGATTATTTGAAGGCATGTTTGCTATTGTTTTTATTCTGGTGATTGGATCATTTGTTGTCATGGCAGTAAAAGGACTTAGCACCTGGAATAAAAATAACAACTCTCCCAGACTGACAGTGTCGGCTGTTGTGGTCGCAAAACGTTCTGATGTGTCTTATCATCATCATGCAAATGTAAACCATACCGCTCATGTTGCTTCCAACACGATCTATTACGTCACTTTTCAAGTGGAGAGCGGAGACAGGATGGAGTTTTCGGTCAGCGGAAGCGAATATGGAATGCTGGTGGAAAGGGATCAGGGGAAGCTCTCTTTTCAGGGAACAAGATATCTATCTTTCCAAAGAGAAGGACAGCAGGAAGAATAATAAAAAATAGAACTGGAAGAAAAGATGCGGAACAGTGGCAGAAGTGAAGGAGGGAAAATCTGTGAAGAATAAAAAATCCGATGATAATAAAGAGAATAATAAACTCGCCATTGGACTTTGTCTTGGACTTTCATTTGGTCTGTTATTCGACAATCTGGCATTAGGGTTATGCCTGGGTGTAGCGTTTGGATGTATGCCGGATTTTAAAGGGAAAGGGAAGAAATAGATGAACTGAAAGGCGGATTATTATCATGCATGGAATGATTATTCTTGGCCCGGCAGGATCGGGAAAAACGACGTTGGGCAAGTATGTTGCCGACAAAATGGAGATTGCTTTTCTGGATATTGATGAATATATTTGGCGGAATGATACGGAAAAGCCATATTCGGTCATGTATTCAAAAGAGGAAAAAATCCGTAATCTTATGGAAGCGGTACAAAAAGCGCAGGAATTTGTTATGGCCGGTTCCATGAACAGTTTTCATGAGTACTTCGATCCCATGTTTCTTCTGGCAGTTTACCTGACCGCAGATGCAAAAGTCCGTGTAAAACGTATTCATGAAAGAGAACAAGAAGAGTTTGGTGACCGTATTCTGCCTGGCGGAGATATGTACGAGGAACATCAACAGTTCCTGAATGACGCAGCAAATTATGACGGGAATGCGGCATCCTGTAACAAAAGCCAGCATGAGTTATGGCTGAATCAGATAGGGTGTCCGGTGCTGAAACTCAATGGAGAAGATTCACTGGAAAAGAACGCAAAAGTAATTGTAGAAACATATCGGCGGATATCTTCGGAGGAAAAAAGCGATGCAGATCAGAATTGCAAATGAAAACGATCGAGTATCAGTTTTGATAAGTAGTTTGGAGAGGAAAGATGGAAAGAGATTTTTTCATGAAAACTAAGAGAATCGGCTTTTCAGAATGGGAAGCGGAAGATATCGAACTGGCGAAACTGTTATGGGGTGACTCTGAGGTGACAAGGTTTATCTGTGCCAGCGGGATATTTCGTCAGGAGGAAATAGAAAACCGCCTGAAGAGTGAGATAGAACGTAACAGTATCTACCATGTTCAGTATTGGCCGATCTTTGAGCTCGCATCGAAGGAACTGATTGGATGCTGCGGTTTGAGGCCCTATAAGGAAAAGACATATGAAATTGGCTTCCATTTACGTCCAAAGTTCTGGGGGCAGGGGTTTGCAACGGAAGCGGCGACGGCAGTGATGGAGTATGCGTGCACCAGCCTTGGAGCGGAAAGATTGTTTGCGGGACATCATCCGGATAACAAAGCCTCCCAAAAAGTTCTTGGAAAACTTGGCTTTCAATATACCGGGGATGAATTTTATGAACCAACCGGATTATATCATCCTTCTTATGAATGGAAACGAAAGGAATAAAGTTGTATGGGATTCTGGATTTTTATGTTTCTGATGACTCTGTGGATGCCTCTTACCATGATTGGCTTTGGAAGATATTTTCAGAAAAAAGCGCCGAAAGAGATCAATGCGGCGTTTGGCTACCGCACAAAGCGGTCTATGAAAAACAGAGATACATGGACATTTGCCCACAACTATTTTGGAAAACTCTGGTATATTTGCGGAAGTATATTACTGCTACCTTCCATTCTTGTCATGCTGTTCGTAATTGGAAAATCAGAAGATGCAATTGGAACAGCCGGAGGAATTCTCTGCGTGATCCAGATGATTTTTCTGGTAGGACCGATCTGGCCGACGGAAAGGGCGCTGAAGCACATGTTTGACAAGAACGGGAACAGAAAGCAGGAGGGATAAGAATGGTGAAAATCAGATACGCGGAATACTCCGATAAAGAATATTGGTTTAGTGTTGACCAGCATATGCCGGAATCGGAATTTGAACATAAGGTGCAGACAAAGAGGGCCTATATTCTATGCTTGAACGATAAACCAATCGGACTTTTAAGATATAATCTGTTCTGGGACAATACGCCGTTTTGTACGCTTCTTTTTATCGAAGAAGAGTATCAGAGAAAAGGATATGGAAAACAGCTGATGGAGTACTGGGAGCAGGACATGAAACGGCAGGGATATGGTATGCTGTTAACATCCACGCAGGTGGACGAAACGGCACAGCACTTTTACCGGAAACTTGGATACAAAGACTGTGGAGGGTTTGTGATTGATATTCCTGCCTATGCACAGCCGATGGAACTGTTTCTGATCAAGGAAATTTAGACAGGATAGGCCCCTAAAAAGGAGAGCAAAAGTGTATGGACAAAATACTGGATGTAAATGAAAAAACATATGAAGTGATCAAACTTCTGGGAAAAGGTAAAGGCGGATATTCCTACCTGGCATCAGACGGGAAACATGAAGTAGTGGTAAAACAGATTCATCATGAGCCGTGTTCCTATTATAGGTTTGGCGATAAACTGGAAGTGGAGATTAGGGACTATAAGCGGTTGAAGGAAATTGGAATAATGATTCCTGAAATGCTGGATGTTGACAGAGAGAAAGAGAGAATTGTAAAAGAATATATTGCCGGAGATACAGTATTTGAAATGGTGAGAAAGGGCTGTCTTCCTGACACTTGTCTGGAACAGGTGAATAAGATGTGCAGGCTTCTCTACAGGGAAGAAATCAATATTGATTATTTCCCGACTAATTTTATCCTGCAGGACGGGATTTTGTACTATGTAGATTACGAATGTAATGCCTATATGGAAGAGTGGAACTTTGAAAACTGGGGAATCAGGTACTGGTCAAAAACACCGGAATTTATCAGGTATGTAGAAGAACAGGAAAAAGTGACCGCTAAGCAGGCAAACTGAAAGGAGAAAGACCATGCTATTTAAGAGAAAAAGATTTGGGATTGTTTTTTTGATCCTGTTGCTTTTGCAGGGATGCAGTAACGGAGGGGATGTAAGTAAAGTACAGATTGATTATGGACAATCTTCGATATATTCGCGGGAAGATATGGATTCTGCAATTCAAAAAATAAAAGAAGAATTCAAAACCTGGAAAGGAGCAAAGCTTCTTTCGGTGTCATATACGGATGATAAACGGGCAGAAGAAGAACTTTCTTATTGTAATGAATTAAAAGATGGTGCGGATTTTAGTGAGTGTATTGTTTTTGAATCTGTTTTTCATTCCCCAAAGAAAGATAGTGGTGCATGGAATCCGGATCAGGATTATACAGGATGGCAATGGTATCTGGCAAGAAGTGGAAAGGAAGACTGGGAATTACTCACATGGGGATACTGATCAATTATATGGCACATGTGAATGGCGGAAAAAGTAAGTCAGATGAAATGAGCATAGATGGAGGCATTTTATGTGTTCAATTTGTGGTTTGGACTGTTGCAAGGAATGCAGCAGAAGAGAAGAATGTGGCGGATGCCAAAAAGTAGACGGACATCCTTTTGGCGGAACATGCATTGCTGCTGAATGTATTAAACGTGGTGGACAGGAAGAGTTTTTGAAGTTAAAAGATACACTGATCTCGGAATTCCATGCATTAGGAATAGAGGGGCTTGAAGTAAAAGAGCTTCATTTATTGAATGGCTTTTTTGTGAATTTGGAATACCCGCTCGCAAATGGTCAGTCTGTAAAATTGCTTGAAGATAAGAAAATCTATTTGGGAAATCAGATCGAAAGGCCTGGTTCGGACCGCTGCTATGGAATTGTCGCGGATGAATCTTATCTGCTTGTATGCGAATACGGCTGCAATGGTACAGATCCTGAAATTATCATATATAAAAGCGCAATACTGTGTGATGCTTTTGGAATGAATAGTGGGAAATAGGATGGAAAGAGAACATGGATGCAGGATGATATCTGTACCATGTTCTTTTTTGTTCTTAAGCCGGAATTTCTGGTAGGAAAAATAAAGAACAAGTATGAAATCTTTTCCTCCTGGAAATCTTATGAGTAAAAGGATTCAGGAGGCGAATGATGGAATCGATATGGACTCAGACCTGTAATCATCGAGAAAAAAGGCCGGCTTTGGACAGGCAGATAGAGGCGGATGTGGCTGTAATCGGCGGAGGAATGGCGGGGATTCTGACTGCATGGCAGCTGGAACAGGCCGGAGTCCGTACCGTTGTTCTGGAGGCGGATCAGATCGGTCAGGGACAGACGAAAAATACCACTGCTAAAATTACGGTTCAGCATGGATTGTTCTGTCATACATTTCTTGAGAAAAAAGGAGAAGAGCCGGAAGAAACTGCAAATGTGCTGAAGCGAGGGTACGGGGCCATAGTTGAGACATCTCAGGGGAAGATGGGAGTGTACAAATCAGAGGAAGGGGAAATGTTCAAAGTAGATATTGTCTGCCCGCACCTGGGATGTGAATTGACGTGGAATCCGGATGAACAGTCCTGGGACTGCCCGTGCCACGGTTCCAGGTTTGATGTCAGAGGAAATCTGTTAGACGGTCCGGCACAGGAGGGAATTCAATATGAATAATTATTTTTACGGATGGTATTTTAGGTGTCAGGGAGAAGACGGGAGCATGGCTGTTATTCCGGCTGTACATTTGTCAGAAACAGAAGTATCCTGTTCGATTCAGGTTATTACAAAAAACGAAAGCTATTACAGAACATTTCCGATTCAGGAGTTTCGAATCAACAGGGAAAAAGGAAGCATGAAGATTGGCGAAAACCTGTTTTCCAGAAAAGGAATCCGAATTGTGCGGCAATAGAATTTGAACGAAAAACAGGAGCTTGAGAAGAAAATTATTTTATAGTCATTAAGGAACGCTTCGTCGGGGCGTTCCTTTTGTGCTTTTGATTTGGCAAAAAGAAATGACAGTCCGAAGCCTGGATGATATAATATTAGAAACGTCAGTTGATAGTATGATGGATCGGAGGTTGTTTTTTGAAACAGGTAAAAGTATACAAAAAAGAATATGAAAAACTTCCAGTAAGGTTTCAAAAGAAACTGGAAAGCGACCTGAACTACCTGATAAAAGCGGAAATCCCAGGATTGAAAAAAATATATCTTTTTGGAAGCTGCGCCAGAGGGGAAGTTCGAAGCAGCAGTGATATCGACCTCCTGATTGTAACGAAAACTCAGCTCATGGACAGGTCATTAAAGGCAGATGTTCGATGGACATTAGACGAGGACTTGGATGGTGTAAGGACGGATGTGCTGTTTACTTATGAAGAAGGATGTCTGTCCAGTCAGGTTTTTCAAAGAGAAGTAGAGAAAGATAAAAAATTAATTTTGGAGGTGATAGAAAGATAAAAAATACCTATATAGATATTGCAGAAAATGATTTGCAATATCTGGAATCTGTACTGAAAACAGGGAGTACAGTGAATAAATTAAAAAATCTTGAACTTTAAATCCGGTAGGAAAGCAGGAGGAGAGATGAAGACCAAAAGAAGAAAAAATGTGGTAATTCTGAGCGGAGCGGACGGACCTACAAGTATCTTCCTTGCAGGAAAAAGAAAAAGGCTGTCGTTGATAGAATGGTTCAAAGACTGGCGAAATCAAAGAAAGCAGAAAAAGATCAAAAAAACAATTACGGTAAATCCGCATAGCATGGAAGAAGTGATACGATATGCCAAGGCAAAGTATCATGCAGTGGAGTTAACCTCTGATGCAAGGAATTTTATAGAGGTACGCAGGTCGCACAAAGAAGGACTTGTATTTCTGAAAAGACCCGATCCAGAGGATGAACTACCGATGGATTTTCATTTGTATGAAATACGGAAAGGAAATGAAGAAATTGAGATGGCGGTTGATTTTTATTGGAATATCCTGAACATTTCTCATCAGGGTAACCGGAAAACATGGAAACAGGGAGAGGAGATCGTCAAAGACCTTTACAGGTATTATAGTGTTACCAGAAAAGATGTGGAAGAGAACTCTGAGCGATATAAAAATCTGGTGAGAATATTAAGCGAATGAATTTCCGGGCTTAGCAGTAGAAACAGAAAACAGAGGAAAGAGAAGCAAAGGAGGGAAAAGTATGAACTATTATGACGAGGAACTTCAGCGTCTCCAGCAGGAGATGATGGAAAAAGAAAGAGCAGATGCAAAGCTGGCGGATCTTTATATCCAACAGAATGAGCTGGAGAAGAAGGCGGCAGATCTAAAGAAGATCATGGAAGATGAGCAGGAGGATGTGGACCGGCTGAACCGAAAAAGTCTTACTGCGTTTTTATACCGGGCATCCGGAAAGATGGGAGAAAAGCTTTCGAAGGAAGAAGAGGAGGCCTTTGCGGCTGCTGTAAAATACGATGCTGCTGCAAAGGAGCTACATGCTGTTGAAGACGATATTGCATACTATAAAAAGCAGGCATCGGGGCTTCCGGACTGCAAGATTCAATATGAGAGGATGCTTGAGGCGAAAAAGGAAGAGATCAAAGAATCGGGCAATATAGAAGCCGGGAAAATTCTGGAAATGGAAAGACAGATTGCCGCTATAGAAAATCGCAGAAAAGAAGTGAAGGAAGCGATCAGCGCCGGGGAAAGAGCACGTTCCATTGCAGAAGAGACGCTGGAAGGTCTGCAAAGTGCTAAAAACTGGGGGATGGTGGATCTCATCGGCGGCGGTATTATGTCGGATGTTATAAAATACGATAAGCTGAAAACGGTAAAGGACAGAACAAGTGCACTTCAAATGGCATTGCGTACGTTCCGGACAGAACTTTCAGATGTTTCAAGCCGGATTGAAGGGCCGCTTCAGGTAGAGGTTGGAGAGTTCCTTCATTTTGCAGACTACTTTTTTGACGGGATTTTTACAGACTGGATGGTCTATGACAAGATCAAAGTGTCAAAGGAACGGGCTGAGCAGACATACAGCCAGATACAGGGTATTTTGGAACAGCTAAGGAAGATGCAGGAACAGCTTCATACGGAAGAGGAACAGAAAAGAAGAGAACTTGAGCAGATTGTACTGAAAGGATAAGGACTGTGAAAACTGGTCAGAGTAGAGAAATTCAGAGGAGGTAAGAAGACAGCATGAACCAGAACACAGCGGTGTTTGAGTCGATGCCGGTTGCACAGGCAGTGAGAAAGCAGATTGTACCGGCAATCGCAAGCCAGATGATCGCGTTAATCTATAATCTTGCAGACACATATTTTGTAGGGATGCTGAATGATCCCAATGAGACAGCAGCCATCACGATTGTGTATTCATCTTTCGTGATGCTGACTGCCATTTCAAATCTGTTTGGAGTGGGAGGTGCAAGTGCCCTTTCAAGAGCGCTTGGCGGGAAAAAGACGGAGGATGCCAGAAGGATTGCGTCAATTTCCTTTTGGGGAGGACTAGGATGCGGTATCTTGTTTGTGATTGTATTTTTGATTTTGGCCCGTCCGGTCCTGTTTCTCTGCGGAGCAACCCGGGCAACATATGAGACTGCATTTGCCTATGCTAGATGGGTTGTTGTGATTGGAGGACCTTGGACGATTTTAAATACACTGCTGGCGAATCTGGTACGTGCGGAGGGAAGTGCAGCGCAGGCTGCTATCGGCGTATCCATGGGAGGAATTTTGAATATCATTCTGGATCCTTTTTTTGTACTTCCGGGATTCCTTTCCATGGGAGCAGCAGGAGCGGGGCTTGCCACGGCTGTCTCTAATGTGGCGGCATCGATTTATTTTCTCGTCTATATTGCAAGGAACAAAGGAAAATCTGTGATCAGCATTTCACCGACGGAACTTCGATACTGGCGACAGTTCCTTGGGCCGATACTGGCAACAGGATTCCCGTCGGCTGTGCAGTATGCCCTGACGGTGGTTGCCATTGCGGCGCAGTCCCGGTTTGTGGCACAGTACACCACGGAAGCGGTGGCAGGACTTGGAATAGTCAAGAAACTGGATCAGCTTCCTTTATATTTCTCGATCGGAGTGTCAAACGGGATTCTTCCGCTTCTGGCATACAATTATTCGGCAGGCAATCAGGAGCGAAGAAGGGGTGTATTTTGGCTGGGAAGTACAATTTCTCTTACCTTTTCGCTTCTGTGCCTGGTTGTTTACGAGATTTTTGCGCCGCAGCTTTCGGGTCTGTTTATCAAGGATCCGGTTACAATTCAGTACAGCGCAGGATTTTTACGCAGAATGGTGACAGCCATGCCGATGATGTCGGTCTGCTATCCAATGATTATCCAGTTTCAGGCGATGGGAAAATTCAAGGAGTCTATGGTCTGCTCCATTTTGAGAAAAGGAGTTCTGGATATTCCGCTTCTGTTTTTGATGAATGCGCTTCTGGGACTGAATGGATGTATGTGGGTTCAGCCGATTGTGGATACTATCTCCCTGATTGTCGCAGGCAGATTTTATAGAAAATTGAGAAAGACAGAAGGAATTTGATGGGCCAAATGAGTGAAAAAGATATGGAAAGGCGGGAAGGATAATGATCTATCTGGAGTGGTTTACATTTCCGGACAGTGAAAAGGAATTTGACTTTTTTCTGAAGCAGAAACGTACCTGTTATGATTCCTACTATCCGTTTCAGATTTTGTCCAGGCATCATTTCCAGAGAATTGATTTTGCACCGGTTACCATTCTCTATGGAGGAAACGGGAGCGGAAAAACGACAGCTATCAATGTCATTGCGGAAAAAATGAATCTGGAGAGGGATTCGGTCTTTAATAAATCCAGTTTTTTCGGAGACTATCTGGATTTCTGTGATTATGATACACAGATACCGGTTCCGAAGGGAAGCCGGATCATTACAAGTGACGATGTATTTGACTATATGCTCAATATCCGGAGTATGAACGAGGGAATTGACCGTAAGAAGGAAGAGTTGTTTGAAGATTATCTGGATGTGAAATATTCTCATTTCCGGATGAATTCACTGGATGATTATGAGCAGCTGAAACGGGTGAATAAAGCAAGAAGCAAAACCCAGTCCCGGTTTGTGAGATCGGAGTTGATGGATAATATCCGGGAGTATTCCAACGGAGAGAGTGCTTTTTTGTATTTTTCAGAGAAGATTACGGAAAATGCACTGTTTCTGCTGGATGAGCCGGAGAACAGTCTGTCACCGGTCAAACAGCAGGAACTGGTGCAGTTTCTTGAAAATGCGGTACGTTTTTTCGGATGTCAGTTTGTGATTTCTACGCACTCACCATTTTTACTGTCCATGAAGGGAGCCAGAATCTATGACCTGGATGAGGATCCCGTGGATGTGAAAAAATGGACGCAGCTGGAAAATGTGAGGGCGTATTATCAGTTTTTTAAAGAGCATGAAGATGAGTTTACAGCATGGTAAAAGGAGGAAGAAACATGGAACATGTAGTATTAGGGAAGACAGGCCTGAAAGTCAACAAAAATGGATTTGGCGCGCTGCCGATTCAGCGGATTTCCAAAGAGGACGCAGTTGCTTTACTGCAGAAGGCATTCCAGAATGGTATCAACTATTTTGACACAGCAAGGGCTTACTCCGACAGTGAGGAAAAAATGGGAGCAGCACTTCATGAGGTGCGGGATCAGATCATTATCAGCACCAAAACGGCGGCTCAGAATGGCGAAGACTTACGGAAGGATCTGGAAATGAGCCTGGAAAAGCTCCAGACCGACTATATTGATCTGTACCAGTTCCACAATCCGTCATTCTGCCCGAAGCCGGGGGATGGTTCCGGCCTTTATGAGGCGGCGCTGGAGGCAAAGGAACAGGGAAAGATCCGGCATATCGGAATTACCAACCACCGGATCGCTGTGGCAAAAGAAGCGGTCCTGTCCGGTCTTTATGAGACGCTGCAGTTTCCATTTTCTTATCTTGCATCTGAGGAAGAGGTGGAACTTGTAGAACTTTGCCGTCAGAAAGAAGTCGGATTTATCGCGATGAAAGGACTTGCCGGAGGGCTGATCCACAATTCTGCTTCTGCTTATGCATTTATGTGCCAGCCGCAGTTTGCCCATGTAGAACCGATCTGGGGGATCCAAAGAGAATGGGAACTGGATGAATTCCTTTCCTATCAGGAACAGGCTCCGGAATTGAATGAAGCACTTCTGGCGGAAATCCAGAAAGATAAAGAGCAACTGGCGGGAGAGTTCTGCCGCGGATGCGGTTACTGTATGCCGTGTCCGGCAGGAATCGAGATCAATAACTGCGCAAGAATGAGTCTGATGTTAAGACGTGCGCCACAGGAAGCGTGGCTGTCTGAGGAGTGGCAGGAAAAGATGAAAAAGATCGAGAACTGTCTCCACTGCGGCAGCTGTATGAAGAAGTGTCCGTACGGTCTGAATACACCGGAGCTTTTGAAACGGAACTATGAAGACTACAAAACATTTTTATAAAAATACATAGAATGACAAAACGCAGATATGGCAGGAAAATCAGATTTTCCTGCCATATGTCTGTCTTGATATGAATTTAATATGTCAGATCCTCGCATACGGATTTCAGATTCAGGAAGTTGGTGAGGTAATCTCTTGTTCCTGTTTTTGCGTCCGTACCGGACATATTGAAGCCGCCGAATGGATGCTGCAGAACAACAGCTCCGGTGGACTTTCTGTTGAAGTAGAGATTTCCAACATGGAATTCTACTTTTGCTTTCTGGATATGCTCTCTGTCCTCTGTATATACCGATCCGGTCAGACCATACTCGGTTCCGTTTGCAACTTCCAGTGCTTCATCAAAGGAATCCACGCGGATCACAGCAAGTACCGGTCCGAAGATTTCTTCTTTTGCGATGACAGCGTCTTTTGTAATGTCACGGACAACGGTTGGTTCGATGTAAAAGCCTTTGGAATCGTCATAATTTCCGCCAAAGACAATCGTGCCTTCCTTGCGTGCTGTTTCGATGTAGCCGGAGATCCGGTCAAATGCGTTCTGGTTGATGACCGGGCCCATCGGAAGATCATCACGTCCGCTTCCCTGATTTTCTTTGAGTTCTTTTGCGCAGGCAACGATTTCTTCTACAAATGCATCATATACATCGCTTAATACGACTGCTCTGGAGCATGCGGAGCATTTCTGTCCCTGGAAAGAGAACGCTGAATTTGCGATTCCGGCAGCGGCACGTTTCAGGTCTGCGGAAGAATCTACGATAATCGCATTCTTTCCACCCATTTCTGCTACGACACGTTTGATCCAGATCTGGCCTTCGGAAACTTCTGCTGCCTTCTGGCTGATGCGCAGTCCCACTTCTTTCGAACCGGTAAAGTTTACGAAGCGTGTCAGCGGATGCTGTACAATATAATCCCCGATGACGGAACCGGATCCAGGAATGAAATTGATAACGCCGTCCGGGAAACCTGCTTTTTCGCAGAGTTCTACGAATTTATAAGCTACGATCGGTGTGTCGGAAGACGGCTTGCAAACAATAGTGTTGCCTGTGATGACGGCAGAAACAACCATGCCTGCAAGAAGAGAAAGCGGGAAGTTCCACGGTGGAACAGCTACACCGACTCCGATCGGAATGTAGATGCATTTACATTCTTCTTCTGTGTCTACCAGTTCCAGGCCTTTATCAAGCTCACGCATATGCATGATGTAGGAGTTGAAAAAGTCCAGAGCTTCACAGAGCTCTCCGTCTGCTTCGCCCCAGTTTTTGCCGCTTTCTTCAATGCTCCAGGCATCGATGAGAAAACGGTTTTTCTTCATGAGGTCCACCAGTCTGCGAACACAGCAGATCCGTTCCTCGGCAGGAGTTCTGCTCCATGTCTGAAATGCTTTATGTGCTGTCTGAATCGCTTTATCTGCAAGCTCCTGATCACAGGAACTGACCTGTCCGAGGACTTCTTTCGTTGATGGCGCGATAGAAACAATCTTTTTGTCTGTCATAATGCGTTCGCCGCCGATAATCAAAGGATAATCCTGGCCTTTTTCTTTATCTACCTGTTCAAATGCTTTGAGCATTGCTTCTTTGTTTTCTGGAATCGAAAAATCCAATTCTGGTGAATTCTTAAATCCTTTTAACATGCATATACCTCCTGTTTTGTATATTTTTACACTACAACAAATATATTATCATTTTCGATTTCGCACGTCAATGCTTTAATTTGACGAAAACTGATAAAAAGGGGAAAAAAGACGATTGATGAAGAAAGACACATTTGAAAAAACGTAGAAAAAGAGCATAAATATGCAAATAAAAAAGGGAAACTCAAAAGTTGAAAAGAAACGTTGCGGATAGATAAGAAAACGAAAATGTGGTACAATCTAACCATAAAAGTAAGGAAACAAGGGAGGAAAGGAAAGGCAGGATTCTGGGAATTGCAGTGAGTGCCCCGGGAGCAGTTGATGTATCAACAGGAGTGATTGGAGGAAAAAGTGCGGTTTCAGGTATTCACGGGCCAGCCTGGATTGAGGAACTTCAGAAATGCTTCGGACTGCCGGCAAGTATTGAAAATGATGCAAATTGTGCCGCTATGGCCGAAGTAACTTTTGGAAACGGGAGAGGATGTAAAAATCTGGCTTTTGTAGTATGCGGTACGGGGATTGGCGGAGCAGTCGTGATAGATGGAAAAATCTGTCATGGTTCACATTTGTATGGCGGGGAATTTGGTTGTATGGTGATGAGAGATGACGAGGGAAAGCTTAGTACGTTTTCTTTGCAGGCTTCTACAATGTCACTTGTGCGAAGAGTCCGGAAGGTTTATCCAGATCAGGAATGGGATGGAAGACGAGTATTTGAGGAAGCGGAAAAGAATGATTCCGTCTGCCGGGCTGCCGTTTCCTGCTTTTACAGAAAGCTTGCCGAAGGAATTTATAATATTCAGCATGTTTATGATCCTGAGAGAATTTTGCTGGGCGGAGGAATCAGCAGCCGCGAAAACTTTTCGGATGAAGTGCAGAAATATCTTCAGGATCTTGCGAAGGAGGTGGAAAAAGCTACAGGGACAAAAGTTATTGTTCCGGATGTAAGAGTATGCAGTTATCGGAAAGATGCCAATCTGGCCGGAGCTGCAGCAGTATTTATGCAGAAGTACCCGGAAACTGCCGGGAGATAAGGAGGAAAAATGGATAAAAAGGCAATGTATCGATTAAGCTATGGACTCTTTGTTGTAACTGCAAAGGAGGGGGAAAAGGATAATGGATGTATTACCAATACGGTAATGCAGGTGACCTCATCACCAAATAGAATTTCTCTCGCAGTGAACAAGGAAAACTACACACATGATATGATTCTTCATACAGGAAAATTTAGTGTTTCCGTGATTTCTGAACAGGCTTCATTTGATCTGTTCCGGCATTTTGGGTTTCAAAGTGGGAAAGACAAGGATAAATTCGAAGATTTTCAAAATGTTCAACGGAAAGAAAATGGACTGTATGTGATTACCGAAGGAACGAATGCATGGCTTTCAGCTAAAGTAATTCAGTCGATAGATCTGGGATCGCATACGCTTTTTCTTGCAGAGGTGGAAGATGGCGAAGTAATATCGGAAAGCCCGTCTGCAACCTATGCATATTATCAAAATGTGATAAAACCAAAAACGGAAACAACAAAAAAGACCGGATGGAGATGCCGGATATGCGGATATATTTATGAAGGAGAGGAACTTCCGGCAGATTTTATCTGTCCGATTTGCAAGCATGGGGCGGAAGATTTTGAAAAAATCTGACAGAGTCTGTTGACAAATGAAATTACCGTACTATAATAGTTCACTGAGAAACGGTTTCTTAGTGAACTATTATTTTCGCTAAAAATGAACCGGGAGGTGAAATCATGTATAAATTCGGAGAACTATGGAACGGACTTCGAAGTATGTTGCGGCTATATGAAAAAATGATGAAAAATGTATGCAGAAAATATGGCTTATCGATGGTAGAGGTAGATATTATAGCTTTTCTGAAAAATCATCCCATGAAAGATACGGCGGCGGATATTGTAGAATTCAGGATGCTTTCTAAAGCAGCTGTTTCAAAAGGAGCAGAACTTTTGATTCAAAAAGGGCTTCTGGAACGAAATCCGGATCAAAAAGACAGGCGGAAAGTACATCTGATTTTAACAGAAGATGCGCAGCCGATTATGTATGATGTTCAACAAGTGCAGGAGTCCTATGCGGCTCAACTGTTGGATGGATTTTCAGAAGAAGAATATGAAACTTATATTCACCTGAAAGGGCGTATTCTTGAAAATGTGAAAATCAGAGAAGAAAGAGGGTATGACCATGAATGACGAGAAAGAATTTCTAGGCAGGGAACCGGTCGGGAAGCTTCTGTTAAGACTGGCACTTCCCACGGTTGCTGCCCAGCTGATCAATATGCTTTACAATATCGTAGACCGAATGTACATCGGACATATTCCGGAGATCGGAGCGACAGCTCTGACGGGAGTCGGGGTATGCATGCCGCTGATTCTGATTGTGTCTGCTTTTGCGGCACTTGTAGGTTACGGCGGTGCTCCCAGAGCATCTATCGCAATGGGAAGAAAAGATAATGAAGCAGCAGAAAAGATCCTGGGAAACTGCTTTACGCTTCAGATTATTATTTCCATTATCCTGACAGTGGTTCTTCTGATCTGGAACAGAGACTTCCTGATGGCATTCGGCGCAAGTGAGAATACGATTGACTATGGCGTAAGCTATATGAATATCTACGCACTTGGAACCCTGTTTGTAGAAGTAACACTGGGAATGAATTCCTTTATCACTGCTCAGGGATTTGCAAAGACGGGAATGCTTTCTGTACTGATCGGTGCAGTTACCAATATTACCCTGGATCCGGTCTTTATTTTCGGATTTAATATGGATGTCCGGGGAGCTGCCCTTGCGACAATTATTTCTCAGGCACTTTCCTGTATCTGGGTCGTACATTTCCTCTGCGGAAAGAAAACAACACTGAAAATCCGCCGGAAAAATATCGGCATACAGCCTAAAATTGTGCTTCCATGTCTTGCGCTTGGTACCTCGGTTTTCGTAATGCAGGCAAGTGAAAGTGTTATTTCTGTGTGCTTTAACTCTTCCCTCCAGAAATACGGAGGAGACATTGCAGTTGGAGCGATGACCATTCTGACCAGTGTTATGCAGTTTGCAATGCTTCCGCTTCAGGGTCTTGGACAGGGCGCGCAGCCGATTATCAGTTATAACTACGGATCCAAAAACGTGGACAGGGTACGGGCAACGTATAGGCTGCTTCTGAAAGTCAGTCTGGCATATTCTGCGCTTTTGTGGCTTCTGATTATGCTGTTCCCACAGGCATTTGCCGCAATGTTTACAACAGATCCGGAACTGATGGAATTTACAAAAACCGCACTTCGTATTTATATGGCGGCGACATTGATTTTCGGAATACAGATTGCATGTCAGATGACCTTTAATGCGCTGGGAAATGCAGTGGAATCTATCGTAGTTGCGGTAGTAAGAAAATTCATACTGCTGATTCCGCTGATCTATCTGATGCCGGTGCTTCTGTCATCCGATCCGGTAAAAGCAGTCTACATGGCAGAACCGATTGCCGATATCATTGCCGTTACATTTACAGCAATACTGTTTTATTTCCGATTTAAGAAGACACTCGCAAAATTACAATAAGCAACGAAAAGAATCCTGCAATGTCAGGGTTCTTTTGCTATACAGAAGTTTTACTTTCCAGTATAATAGATAGAAAAGCAGCAGAAGTGAAGCAAAAGGGAGGTCCAGTTATGAGAAGTACATTGCAGAAGTTTGACGGGCGGGCGCAGGATTATGTTGTGGGCAGACCGGTATATGCGCAGGAATTTGTGGAGGCTTTGTTCCCGGATTATGGATTTTCCAGTGCCTCGGTTATTGCAGACATCGGGTCCGGTACCGGAAAATTTGCAGGACAGTTGCTGGAACGCGGGTGTACTGTGTATGGTGTAGAGCCAAACGATGATATGAAGGAAAAGGCAGTGGAAGAACTTTCCGGATTTGTGCGGTTCTACCCGGTAAAAGGAACAGAAGCCGGAACCACTCTGGAAGATCATTCCGCTGATTTCGTCACAACCGCCCAGGCATTTCACTGGTTTGATGTGCCGGCTTTTGCAAAGGAGTGCCGGAGAATCCTGAAGCCCGGCGGAAAGGTCTTTCTGATCTGGAATGTGAGGGATATGAACGACCAACTGAATCAGGAGGCATACGAAATCTACCGGAACTACTGTCCGGATTTCAAAGGGTACAGCGGCGGAATTCAGAAAGACGATGAACGAATCCGGGCATTTTTTGATGACAGATATCAGTACATAGAGTTTGCAAATCCGCTTTATTACTCAGAAGAGACGTTTATCAGCAGAAGCCTGTCCGGCTCCTATTCGCTGAAAGAAGGAGATGCACGTTATCAGGAATAGCTGAAAGCACTGCGGGATCTGTTTGCGAAGTATCAGAAGGATGGGATATTGACAATGGGCAATCATACGGCTGCATATTTTGGGACATTGTAACACCAGGGGGGAGAGAAAAACATGAATGATGCAGAACTTTTGTTTTTTGAGAAATATCCGAATGCGCTTCCATTATATGAGAAACTCAAAGAGCGGATTCTGGATGAAATTCCGGGTGTGCAGATGAAAGTGCAAAAGACACAGATTTCCTTTATTAATAAGCGCTTTTTTGCTTGTGTTTCGTTTGTAAAAGTGCGAAAGGCAAAGGACAGGCCGGATCCATGGCTTGTTGTGACTTTTGGTCTGGAGTACAAAGTGGAGTCGTCAAGAATTGATGCAGCTACGGAACCATATCCGAACAGATGGACACATCATGTGCTGATTTCCAGTGTGGAGGAAGTGGATGACGAATTAATGGACTGGATAAAGGAAGCCAGCGATTTTGCATTACGAAAGTAAAGGGGGTGTATTCGCATGGTAAAACCGGAAAAAGGGAAGCCGGTGTCAATCCGGAAGATAATTCGATTCATAAGGCGAATCCATGCCCGCTGTGTGCCAGAAGTATCATTCAGGCAGGGATACGAAATGTCATTATGAGAACCGGAGAAGGACCGGAGCAGTATACGATTGTTCCGGCAAAGGAGTTAAAATGGTATCTGGACGACAGTAATGTTTAATTTGAAATTTAGAATATAATAAGTCAGGAAGTAAAAGGGAGGAGAAAAGAAATGGAAAGCAATCTTACAAGAGAAGAAGCGTGGAATCTTTTAAAAACTTATAATCAGGAGGAGTTTCATCTCCGTCATGCGGTTACCGTGGAGACTGTTATGCGCTGGTATGCAGAGGAACTCGGATATGGAGAGGAGAAAGAATACTGGGGAATCGTCGGTCTGCTTCACGATATTGATTTTGAACAGTTTCCGGAAGAACACTGTAAGAAAGCGCCGGAACTTCTGGAAAAGGGAGGAGCGAGTAAGGAGCTGATTCATTCGGTCTGCTCCCACGGATATGGTGTGTGCAGTGATGTGGAGCCGGTGCATGAGATGGAAAAAGTGCTTTTTGCAGCAGATGAATTGACCGGACTGATTTGGGCGGCAGCTCTGATGCGTCCATCGAAAAGTGTGTCAGATATGGAAGTATCCAGTGTGAAGAAGAAATTTAAAGACAAACGGTTTGCGGCCGGATGCTCCAGAGAAATTATCCGGACAGGAGTAGAGCAGCTTGGATGGGAATTAAACGATCTGTTCGATAAAACACTTCGTGCCATGCAGGCTGGTGAGAAAGAGATCGAAGAAAAAATGGCGGAGATTTCCGCTTCTTAGACAGGAAAGGGAAGGAGCGTAGAAAAATGAGAGTTCCAGAAATGACAATTCGCACAAAAGGGCAAGCGATTATTTTACGGACTGCCACGGAGCAGGATGCACAGATGCTGATTGACTATCTGAAAAAGACCTGTGCGGAAACCAGATTTCTTGCAAAAGAACCGGAGGAAATTCAGATGACAGTAGAGCAGGAAGAACAATTTATAAAAAGAACCAATGATTCCCAAACAGATCTGATGCTTCTTGCTTTTTTGAATGGAACCTATATAGGAAACTGCTCCTTTACCGGTGTATCGACATCCCGCTATCAGCACCGCGCAACGATGGGAATTGCGCTTTACCAGAAATACACAGGCATGGGAATCGGACGTGCCATGATCGAAAAACTTCTGGAGATTGCAAAGGAAAAAGGATACGAACAGATGGAACTGGAAGTAGTTGCTGACAATCAAAGAGCAATTCGTCTTTATGAAAGCATTGGCTTTCAGATGTACGGAAAGCTGCCTGATAATATGAAATATTTGGACGGCACCTATGCAGATGCATACTGGATGATGAAAAAATTGTAATGAAGGAAAATAGACAGGTATCAAACAGTATGCTATACTTAATAACTAGTAGAGGGGGAGAAAGGGGAGAGAAAAATGGCATTAACACAGGAAGATTTACAAAGTATTCAAAACTTGATGTTTGGTATGGAAGACCGGCTTGTGGCCCGAATGGATGAGCAGAACCAGAATCTGGAAGACCGGCTCATAACCAGAATGGACGAGCAGAATCAGAAACTCAGAGACGAACTTGTAGTAAGAATGGATGAACAGAATCAAAAGCTTCGGGATGACCTGACAATCAGAATGGATGAACAGAATCAAAAGCTTCGGGATGACCTGACAATCAGAATGGATGAACAGAACCAAAAGCTTCGGGATGACCTGATAGCCAGAATGGATATAAAGGGACGGGAGTTAGAAAATAGTATCCTGGAAGAGGTGGATCGTGTCCAGGAAATCAGTACGAAGCATTACAACCGTCTGGATATGAAGATCGACAATCTAACAAAAGTAGTAAATGGGATTCAGATGGAGACAGGAACGATTCAGCTCCTTGTAGAAAATGTATCCGATCTGCAGGAGAGGGTCGGAAAGCTTGAAAAGATCGTGTACCATACAGCATAAGGAACAAAGAGAAGAAGGGCATCAGCCTTTCTTCTCTTTTCGGTATTGGGTCGGAGTGCGGCCCTTTTTCTGTTTGAAGAGGCGGGAAAAGTAGAGCGCATCATCATATCCGACAGATCTGGCAATATCGTTGATTGTAAGGTCGGTATCTTTTAACAGTGTGCAGGCTCGCCGGATCCGGTAGTCAAGCAGATATTCCTGAGGAGAACTGCCGGTGATATCTTTGAACAGGCGGTAAAGATAAGTGCGTTCAATATTCAGATGGTCGGCGATGACCTGAATATTGACAGGATGGGCGTAATTATTCTCAATATAGCGCAGTGCCTCCTCCACATAAGAGATCTTTTTTTCTTTCGGCGGGATGTATGCCCGTGGGAATTTACTCGCCAGGAGGTAAAGATATTCATAAAGGATGCTGTTCATCATGAGGTCGCGGTTTTCCGGAAGCTGGTACGCTTCAAACATTTTTTCATGGCACAGTCTGACACGGTCGTCCTTCCCGTAGTGGAAATAAGGCGTTTCCAGAAGAGAGGTTCGTTTCAGATACTCTTCGATCTTGATACCCTGGAAACCAATCCAGGTATAGGTCCATGGATCGTACTTATCCGCTTCATAGTAAATCAGCGTATTGGGACGGATCAGAAAGGCATCTCCCTCGGAAAGATGGTAAAGATGTCCGTCTGTTTTATAAATGCCTTTTCCTTTTAAAATATAATGAATCAGATAGCCGCTGCGCACAACAGGGCCATAACTGTGGGACGGCACACAGGTTTCAAAACCGCAGGTATAGATCATGGCGTCGAGATTGCGGGAAAAATCATTTGAAAAAATATAATCCTTCATAAATCCTCCAAGAACCAACAAAACTATATAGTTAAACAACATTTGTCTATATTATATTCAGTATAAACCGTTATAATTAGAATTACAAGAACAAAGAATACAGCATTTGTTCATACCGCGGTGAAACAGCAGGAGTGTACATAACTGCATCATGAGGATTGAATTTTTATGGGAGGTATCAAGCATGGATGCGGAAAAAAGACAACGATACGAAAATATATCATCCGAACTTGTCAGGCTTTCGGGCGGAAGAAACAATATTTTAGGAATCGCCCACTGTGCGACACGTCTGAGACTTGTTCTGGAAGATAATGATAAGGCAGATATCAAGGCGATTGAAGATGTGGATCTGGTAAAAGGTGTGTTTGTGGCAGGGGATCAGCTTCAGATCATTTTTGGAGCAGGGCTGGTAAATGATGTATGCCAGGTGCTTGCAGAATCTATCCATATGGACAGTATGAGCCTTGGAGATCTGAAAACAAAAGCAAATAAGAGGATGAATCCACTGCAGAGAGCAGTCAAGGCTCTTTCTGATGTATTTATTGAAATCATGCCGGGAATCCTGGCAGCAGCTCTTTTAACCGGACTTTCCAGTGTACTTGGAAATCTGCAGATTGTGGAAGACAACGCAACACTTTATGGAATTGCACGGCTGATTAATATTTCCTCCGGTGCGATCTTCGGATTCCTGCCTCTGTGTGTTGCGTACAGTACGGTCAAACGGTTTGGCGGAAGGCCGATCATGGGTATTGTAATCGGCTGTATCATGCTGACGAACAGTCTGGCAGATGCCAGTGCGGCAGCACAGGGAACGGTGGAAGTAACTACACTCCATATTTTTGGACTTCCGGTTGACCTTATCGGTTTCCAGGGCGGTATTATTGTCGCGCTGCTGATTGGTATTGTTACTGCAAAACTTGATATTTTCTTTGAGAAGAAAGTACCGGAAGTGATCCGTCTGCTTGTATCACCACTTTTGACAACACTTGTCAGCTCCTTCCTTTTGTTTATGATTATCGGACCGGTAGGAAGAGGACTTGCAAATGGAATTACGAGCGTACTTGTATGGATGACTCAGAACCTTGGAGTGATTGGATACGCGGCATTCTCCGGGGTACAGCAGCTAATCGTTATTACCGGTCTTCATCACGTATTTGGCGCAATTGAATCACAGCTTCTTGTCGATACCGGAAGAAACTTTTTAAATCTGCTGATGTCTGTAGCAATCATTGCACAGGGCGGGGCAGTACTTGGATATCTTGCAAGAAATTTAAAAGATGCAAAGGCAAAAGAATTATGTATTCCAAGTTTTATTTCCGTACTGTTTGGAATTACGGAGCCGGCACTGTTTGGTGTGAACTTAAGATATCGTTATCCACTGATCGGCGGATGTATCGGCGGAGCAATTGGAGGTGCAGTTGTTTATTTCACAGATCTTGCGGCACTTGGATTTGGAACCACAGTAGTACCGGGAATCGCACTTGCAGACCCGGCACACAATGGATATATCAATTATATCATTGCTCATGTGATTGCGCTTGCGGCAGGCTTCCTCTTTGCATTCCTGATCGGAATCGGATTTGATAAAAAGAGCGCTGTACAGGCAGTACCTGTATCGACAGTAGAACAGAAAGAAACAGTAAAAACAGTCGAAGCCAGGGAAGAGGCTCAGGAAGAAACAGCAGCACTTCCGGAAGAAATCGGTGCATTTACGAAAGGCGATCTGATCGGAATTGAGGAAGTCAACGACCAGACCTTTGCCCGGAAAGTACTCGGCGATGGAATTGCGATTGTACCAAAAGAGGGAGCGATTTACGCCCCGGCAGATGCAGATGTTGAGATTGTCATGGATACGAAACATGCTCTGGGACTTCGCACAAAAGCAGGAAATGGAATTCTGATTCATGTAGGAATTGATACGGTTAATCTCGGAGGAAGGTATTTCACTCTTCATACCGGGCAGGGAAGAAGTGTGAAAAAAGGAGAGCTGCTTCTGGAATTTGATCAGGAAAAGATCAAGGCAGAAGGATATGATACAACGACCAGTCTGATCATTACAGAACCAGTGGCAGACAGCCGTCTTGAGAAAGAAGCAGACAAACCGGTTCAGGTTGGTGACCGGATTTTGGAAATCGTGAAGTAGAGGAACCGATATGGGAAAAGAAATAGAAAATGAAAACTGGGTGAATAAAGTCAGAGCAGAAGAAAACCGGCAAAAGGACAGACTGAACAGCTGTCCTTTCCGGATGAAGTATCATATCATGCCGCCGGTCGGCTGGCTGAATGACCCGAACGGACTGTGTCAGTTTCAGGGTACTTATCAGGCTTACTTTCAATATTCACCGCTCAGTGTGAATGGTGGAGGAGGTTTCTGGGGGCATTGTACCAGTCAGGATCTGCTGCACTGGCAGTATCAGGATCCGGTTCTTACGACAGACCGGCTGGAAGACCGAAGCGGAGTGTATTCCGGATCTGCACTGATAGAAGATGGAACGATGTATCTTTTTTATACCGGAAATGTCAAACTGCCGGGTGACTATGACTATATTGATGAAGGAAGAATTTCCAGCCAGCTGCTGGTAAGTTCAAAAGATGGACAGCATATGTCAGAAAAAACGGTTCTTCTTGGAATGAAAGATTATCCGGAAGACATGACAGCACATATCCGGGATCCGAAAGTATGGAAAGATCAGGGGCATTACTACATGATTCTTGGCGCAAGAAAACGGGATTTCGATGGTGACAGACGCCGTGATACCGGCTGTGCGCTGGTCTATGTTTCGTATAATAAGAAACAATGGAAGCTGGATCATGAGATTCTACCGGAAGAAAATTTTGGCTACATGTGGGAATGTCCGGATCTGTTTGAACTGGATGGAGAGAAAATTCTTTCCTACTGTCCACAGGGACTCCCTGCGGAACCGGAACGCTGCCAGAATCTGTATCAGTCCGGCTATTCGATTCTGACAAACGGTGAAACTCCGGAAAAAACCTTTCAGGAATGGGATCTGGGATTTGACTTTTATGCACCTCAGTCATTCGAGGATGAGAACGGACGGAGAATTCTGATCGGATGGGCCGGAGTGCCGGATACCATTGAGACGCACCGGAATCTGTCTGTACAGAATGGATGGCAGCACTGCCTGACGATTCCAAGAGAGCTTCATATAGAAAACGGAGCAGTATACCAGAGACCGGTATGTGAGATCGATACACTATCCTGGAAAAGAGAAGAAGGGACCCTTTGCCGTTTTGGAAGAGAGATGGTAAAAATCGAAACTGCATTGCAGGAAGGAATCCCGGCAGAAATCCGGATTGGAACGGAAGAGAATGGTTTGACGATTCATATGGAAGCAGACCGCATCCAAATGACATTCTTAAATAAAAAGGGAGAGCCATCTGCCTGCGGCGGAGGAAGAGCCATACGGATCGGGCGGACGGCATCGGAAATCAGACATGCACTTGTGCTGATTGATAATTCGATTGCAGAGATTTTTGTAAATGATGGAGAAGTGGTAATGACAACCAGAATCTATCTGGAAAAACCGGAGCGGATGATTACGGTAAACGGATGCCGGACATGTGAAATCTGGAAGACAGAAGAATAAAAAAGAAGAGAAGCAGGACTTTCAAAAGAAGTCGAAGCTTCTCTTTTTTTGGTGAAGATCCGACATTTACATCAGGGGAAATTTCAGATAAAATATACTGTAGCAAAAGAAGAACTATGGAAAAGGAAAGAAGGGAAAAAGCTTGAAGGTAGCGGTTATCGGACACAGCGGCTGCGGAAAATCTACCATCGCGGCATGGATTGCCAAAAAGAGAAGGCTTCCGCTTCTTCATCTGGATAAGGTTCACTGGCTGCCCGGATGGATAGAACGTCCGAAAGAAGAGGAACAGAAAATAGTCAGGGAATTTCTTGACAGTCATGATTCCTGGATGATTGACGGGAACTATCACAGTATGGAATACGAGCGCAGGATGCAGGAAGCAGACCGCATTCTTTTCCTTGATTTTCCAAGACTTGTCTGTCTTTACCGGGCATGGAAACGGGCAAGAAGGTATCATGGAAAAACGAGATCCTCCATCACAGAAGGATGTACAGAGAAACTGGATCTGGAATTTGTTTTCTGGATTCTTTATCAGGGAAGAAGCGGGAAGGCAAAAATGGAGTATCAACGTGTGATGCGAAAGTATGGATCCAAAGTGGTGCGGATCACAAATCAGAGAGAACTGGACAGGGAGAAGCGAAGATGGATAAAGCATTAGATCAGCTGTTTGATTTTATCAGAGAGATTGACAAAGAAAAGTTTATCGGACGCCAGACTTATCTGACGGACGGTGAGAGAAAAGAAAATGATGCAGAACATGCATGGCACATGGCGATTATGGTACTGCTCTTAAGCGGATATTCCAATGAAAAAATCGATGTTCTCCGAACGATTTCGATGCTTCTGATTCATGATATTGTAGAAATTGATGCAGGAGACACCTACGCCTACGATGAAGAAGCCAGGAAGACGCAGAAAGAAAGAGAAGAAAAAGCGGCTGAGCGGATCTTCGGGCTGCTTCCGGAGGAACAGGGTAATTACCTGATGGAATTGTGGAAGGAATTTGAGGCAAGAGAAACACCGGAAGCAAAATTTGCGCGGACCATGGACAATCTTCAGCCGATGATGCTCAATGCGGCTACAGATGGGAAGGCATGGGTAGAGCACGAAGTGTCAATAGACCAGATTATGAAAAGAAATGCGCGGACGGGTGAGGGCGCTTCTGTGCTCTGGGAATACGCTCAGAGGAACTGGCTGGAACCAAATCTGAAAAAAGGCCGGATAAAGCCACAGAAAGATTTGTAGTTCCGGTAGAAGTACGTTATAATAAGTTAGCAGGAATTTTGCTTAGGAATGGAGAGATGAGGGAATGATTAGAACGAAGTTAAAGAGAATGCTTGCAGCATCTTTATGCGCAGCACTGTGTTTGTCATCTGTCCCGGTTTATGCCGGGGAAACTCCGAATGGGCAGACTGAAGTTCAGACAGATACCATGCAGGAAGACGTGCAGCAGGACGGCACAGAAGAAGGAAGCAGTCTGAACAGTGAAACTTCGGAAGAGCCGGAAGAATCACAGGATATGACTTCCGAAGAGGAAACACTGCCGGCAGAGCCTGAAGATGATGTTCAGGAAGAAACGATTCCGGAGACTCAGCCTTCAGAGGAGACCAGGCCGGCTGCAGAGGAAAGTCAGGAGCAGGAGAACAGTAATCCGGAAACATCAGAAGAGGCTGCAAAAGCAGCAGCTCCGGAAGAGCAGCAGACTAAAACGGCGGAGACTGAAAGAGCAGCGGGAGCACATGTAGTATACAGAACGCATGTACAGGATAAAGGCTGGCTGAAAGAAGCAGCAGACGGAGCTCTGGGCGGAACGGTCGGAGAGTACAAGCGTATGGAAGCGATCGAAATTAAGCTGGAAGGTGTATCGGGCGGCATTCAGTATCGTTCTCATATTCAGAAGTATGGATGGGAGAATGGATGGAAGGCAGACGGCGCTTTGAGCGGAACAGAAGGTGAGGCAAAGCGTCTGGAGGCAATTCAGATCCGGCTGACCGGGGAGGCTGCCGAACAGTATGATGTTTACTACCGTGTTCATGCGCAGGACTATGGCTGGCTTGGATGGACAAAGAACGGTGAAAATGCAGGAACATCCGGAAAGTCAAAACGTCTGGAAGCAATTCAGATCCAGCTTGTCGATAAAGGAGGAAAGGCACCAGGCACTACAGAAAATGCCTATGTACATCCGCTTGTCAACTACAGTACCCATGTTCAGACGGCAGGATGGCAGAGTTCAGCAGCAGATGGGGCAGTCAGTGGAACAGTTGGAAAATACAGACGCCTGGAAGGAATCAAGATTCGCCTGGACAGTGAAGCTCCTTCTGGAAATATAGAGTACCGGACTCATATTCAGAATATCGGATGGGAAAAAGAATGGAAGTCTAATGGAACACTGAGCGGGACAACAGGGAAAGCACTTCGCCTGGAAGCTATACAGATCCGCTTAAGTGGAGAAATAGCCGAACAGTATGATGTGTATTACAGAGTCCATGCACAGAATTACGGCTGGCTTGACTGGGCGAAAAACGGAGAAAGCGCAGGAACTTCCGGTTTGAATCTCAGGCTGGAAGCAATTCAGATTCAGCTTGTGAAAAAGGGAGAAAAGGCTCCTGGAAAAACGGATACACCGTATGTGAAAATGATGATCCGCTATATGTCTCATGTACAGGATCTCGGCTGGGAGAATTATGTCAACGACGGGGCGATGAGCGGAACAAAGGGAAAAGCAAAACGCCTGGAAGCAATTAAAGTTCAGATCAATAATGCGGATGTTGCCGGAGAAGTAGAATACCGTACACATGTGCAGAATCTTGGCTGGGAAAATAAATGGACGAAAAATGGAGCTGTCAGTGGAAGTGTTGGGAAATCACTCCGTCTGGAAGCGCTTCAGATCCGGCTGACGGGAACCGTGTCAGATCAATATGATCTGTATTACAGAGTTCACGTGCAGGATTATGGCTGGCTTGACTGGGCAAAAAATGGAGAGATTGCCGGAACAACAGGATTATCCAAACGGATGGAAGCCATTGAAATTCAGATGATAGAAAAAGGCGCGAAAGCACCCGGCTCGACAGACCATCCATACATTACAACCGGATGGGGAACGAAGATTGGACAGATTGGAGATTCCACATCAATTAATATAAGACCGAATAAGCTTGACCAGCTCAAAAAGTCCGGAAAGGCTACAAGTATAGAAGTAACCGCAGCAATGAAATATCGGGGGAATACTGTCCGTCAGGTAAAGAAAGAAGTGGATCTGAACAGTATATCATCCGCCGGATTCAACATGAATGTGGGCTACTACGGAAAGTATTATGTTTCAATTTCTTATAAAAAGAATGGGAAAATTATAGAAGCCGAAGAGCAGATCGCAGGCGTAAAGGCAGGCGAATATAACCTGGCACCGGTTTCCGCATCCTTCCCGGTTGTATACTTTTCACTGTCCCTGTGGGATATTACCACTTCTCCGGAGACAGGAAAAACAATTCCAACGATTGTAATGCTGGACAGACCTTCAGCGTATAACTGGGATCAGCTTCCGGAAGGTGTTTATGGAATGCCTTATCTTACAGATGAACAGATGCAGAAGACATATAATTACAGCATGTATGCACAGTATGTCAAGGATTTGTATGAGGTAAGTCCGGATTCCAGGTTTAACCTGTATATTAATGATATTACCTGTACCCTGATTCATTCACTGATTTATGCAAACCGGATTCCGGATAAGCAATATACAATTACAATGATGTCGGATGGTTCCGGAACATTCAACATTATGAATAAGACTTATAATGTGGCAGATCCTTCCGCAAAACATCAGCAGCTGATTAATGAATGGAAGAGTGCAAAACAGGATGCCTACGAGACTGGAAAGGTTGCAACGGAATGGGGATGGCATAAGCGTTGGGACTGTATGTACGCAGTGCTTGCGTGCGAACCTGGAACCGAATGGTGGGTAGCACGAAACAATCTGTTCACCAGCGGGGATAATAATGCTTTTGCCGAGAAGATCAAAGCAGATGTGACAGTGAAAAATGTTAACACAATGCTCCAGGATCTTCAGGCAAAAGGCGAGGGAACCGTAAATGCCTTTAAAGCCTTGTATGATTTTAATGATGGATATTTTGCGGAATCCGAAATTCAGAATAAGAAATCCATGATGCTTTTAGGTACTTATGCATACAACGAAGAGACATTTGAAAACTATGCAAGACTGACAATGCTTTATTACGGGGATGAGTATGTTTATTATTACAAAGGTCATCCAAATACCCCGACCGGAATGTATCCGGCAAAACAGGAGCAGTTAGAGCGACTGGGAATGATTGACGTAGATTCCTCAGTGGCGGCAGAGCTGATTTTATTCTTCAATCCGGAAATCAGTATGTCCGGTTACAGTTCCAGTACATTTAACTCTGCATCCAGAGAAATGGCATGCGGGCTGTTCAGTTCGACGAAGTCAGAGGCGCTGGGTCAGGCAGGCAGCATCGACTATTCCGGAATTGACTGGTTTGCTTCCGTAATTGATCCGGATAATGTGGACAGCAGGATTGCAGCATTATGTCCGGATGGAGCAGACTGCTATCTGCTTGAGTTCTCGGATGAAATTTTAAGCAGGAGCAAATACGACATTGGAATTTTCAATGCAGATACTGGAGAGCTTACATACTACGGGCAGGATGCACAGGGAAACTACATAAAAGTTGCATCCGTAACAGAATAGGGAGGAAATGAACTATGAATGTAAAAAAGGTCATGAAAAGAATGACCGGAGTTATTTTAAGCCTGACAATGATAATGGGATCTTTTTCAGTACAGGCAGCTGATTCGTCCGTAAATACAACAGATACAGCTGTTTTATCAGAGCAGGAAGCTGAAAATCCGGCAGAAAGCGGGCAGGAGATTCTGATTGAATCCGAAGACAGTCAGGCAGAAGAGACGGTGGAACCTGCAGGGGAGACAGGTGACCAGTCCGTAGCGGATAAACAGGAAGAAACCGGAGAGACTGATTCGGACATCGATGTGCAGGAACCGGTGAAAAATATAGAAAACCAGACAGATACTGCTTCGGAATCAGAAGCAGTATCTGAAGAATCAGAAGCAGCGGAAGTGCCGCAGGTGCAGGCGGAGGAAACAGAAGAAGTCAGCACGCCGCATATCTTTTATCAGTCCCAGATTCAGACAGACGGCTGGCAGGATGAAGTACAGGACGGTGCTACAAGCGGAACGGTCGGAGAATACAAGCGAATGGAAACGCTCAAAATCCGTCTGGAGGATCAGTCTTACAAAGGCAGCGTAGAATACCGTTCCCATGTGCAGAATCTTGGATGGGAATCCGCATGGGCAAAAGACGGTGCTGCAAGCGGTACAGTTGGAAAAGGACTGCGGCTGGAGGCGGTTCAGATCCGTCTGACCGGAGAGATGGCACAGCATTATGATATTTACTACCGTGTTCATGCACAGGAGTTTGGCTGGCTCGGCTGGGCAAAGAATGGAGAAAGTGCCGGAACAGCAGCATTCAGTTACCGTTTGGAAGGCATTCAGATTGTCCTTGTGGAAAAGGGAGGTCAGGCGCCGGGAAGTACGGCCGATGCATTCTGGCAACGCCCGTCGGTTTATTACCAGTCTCATGTTCAGTCAATCGGCTGGCAGAAAGAAGTAAAGAACGGTGGCATCAGCGGAACCGTTGGACAGTACAAACGAATGGAGTCTGTAAAGCTTCGTCTGACAGATCAGGCATACAGCGGGAATATTGAATACCGTTCCCACATTCAGAATCTTGGATGGGAATCATCCTGGAAAGCAAACGGAGCTATGAGCGGAACGACTGCAAAGGCTCTCCGTCTGGAGGCAATTCAGATCCGTCTGACCGGAGAAATGGCACAGCGTTTTGATGTGTATTACCGGGTTCATGCGGAGCAGTTTGGATGGCTTGGCTGGGCGAAAAATGGCGAGAGTGCAGGGACAGCCGGATTTGGCTATCGGCTGGAGGGACTCCAGGTGGTACTGGTCGTAAAAGGAAAAGCGGCGCCGGGAAGTACAGCATCTGCATTCCATCAGCTTCCATCTGTATATTATCAGACACATGTACAGAATGACGGCTGGAAAAGCGAAGTGAAAGATGGGGGCACAGGTGGAACCGTCGGACAGTATAAACGCATGGAATCCATCAAAATCCGTCTGGCAAATCAGGATATCAGCGGAAATATTGAGTATCGTTCCCATATTCAGAATCTTGGGTGGGAGTCATCCTGGAAAAAGAATGGCGCTTTAAGCGGAACAACGGGAAAAAGTCTTCGTCTGGAAGCGATTCAGATTCGCTTGACAGGAAATATGGCAAAGTACTTTGACATTTATTACCGCGTTCATGCGCAGCAGTATGGCTGGCTCGGATGGGCAAAGAACGGTGCAAGCGCCGGTACCGAAGGATGCAGCTACCGCCTGGAGGCAGTACAGATCCGTCTGGTAAAGAAAGGAGCGACAGCACCGGGTTCCACGTCGCGTCCATTTGTGAAGAGTAAGAATGGATGGTACTACGAAAACGGATATAAGTATTATTATAAGTCCGGTGTCAGACAGACAGATATCCGTAATATCATCGGAAAGCAGTCCTCTTATCTGATCAAGATTAACAAACAGATGAGCTGCGTGACAGTTTATGCAAAAGATGGAAGCAGAGGATATATCATCCCGGTTGTGGCATTTGCTTGTTCACCGGGAGCAGGAACGCCGACCGGTACGTTCCATACCTCTGACAAATATCGCTGGCATGCACTGTATGGGGCTCAGGGCCAATGGTGTACGAGAATTACAGGCCACATCCTGTTCCATTCTCTTCCATACACACATTTCAACAACCGGACAATGATGCCGAATCAGTACAACAGACTTGGAACATGGGCATCTTCCGGATGTATCCGGCTGAGAGCCATTGACGCGAAATGGATTTATGACAACTGTGCTTCCGGCACAACAGTCACCATTTACAACAGTTCTGCAGCAGGACCGCTTGGAAAACCGGTATATGCGAAGATTCCGGCTTATCAGAACTGGGATCCGACCGACCCGACGATCTGATGATCCGTTGGTTGGGCAGAATGGAAAAGTAATATGAATAAGAAAGAGGGATACGGTTCAAAGACCATATCCCTCTTCTGCTAAAGCTGATTTTCTACAAGCTGTGAGAGCGGAGCAAAGTGATAGCCCATTTCTTCCCATTTGGTCAGCAGTTCATCCAGAATCTGCGCGTTGGTGGAAGACGTGTTGTGGAGAAGAACGACTGCGCCGGGATGAATACGTCCGAGCAGCTTTTCAAATGCTTCTTCTCTGGTGGGCTGGTCGTCTTCGTACCAGTCTACGTAGGCGAGACTCCAGAAAAAGGTAGAGTATCCCAGCTCTTTTGCCATCTGTAGATTTGCGGTACTGAATTTCCCCTGCGGAGGTCGATAATACGGGCTCATTTTCTGTCCGGTTGTCTCTTCAAAAAGAGATTCTACGCTTTCCAGTTCTTCGCGGAAAGCGCTTTCTGTAGAGATGGCGGACATATCCGGATGATGCCACGTATGATTTCCGACTGTATGCCCTTCTTTGACCATCCGTTTTACGATGTCCGGATTGTCACGAAGAAAGGTGCCTACAATAAAAAAAGCCGCGGGAGCGTCATGCTTTTTCAGGGCATCAAGGATTGCTTCCGTATTTCCGTTTTCATATCCGCAGTCAAAAGTCAGGTAGATGACTTTTTCATCCGTATCTTCACAGTACGCGGCATTCAGAGCGGAGAGCTCGGAAATATCAGCATTGCCGACGGGACGTTCTCCTTCGTTTGGAAAGCTTAATCCCCAGTTCCCGGAGGCTTCGGCAGACGTCTCCCGGGCCGGGGCTTCCCGGAAGGAGGAAATAAGAAATCCGATGCCGGTTCCGGCGCAGTAGGCGGCTACAAAAAGCAGGAGAAGAAGCAATGCTTTTTTTAATTCAGGAGCATGTTTCATAGTTTTGATTCCCGAAAATATTGTTGGTTTCAGTGTATGATGAATTAAAAGAAAATAGAAGCAGGCTCAGAAAAGGAAAAGAGAAAGGAATACACGAACATGAAATATTATCTTGCTCCCCTGGAAGGGATCACAGATCATATCTATAGAAGAACATATCATAAGCTGTTTGAACCGATGGATAAATATTTTATCCCTTTTCTTACGCCAAATGAGAATGGAAAACTGTCCAAACGGCAGCGACAGGACGTACTTCCGGAAAATAATGAAGGAATGTATGCGGTTCCACAGATCCTGACAAATAAAACAGAAGAATTCCTGAGCGCAGAGGCGTATCTTGGCAGCCTTGGATATGAGGAGATCAATCTGAATCTGGGTTGCCCTTCCCGCTGTGTGGTGTCGAAAGGAAGGGGAGCAGGATTTCTGGCGGATCCGGACGGTCTGCGCAGATTTCTGGATGAAATTTTTGAAAAATCCAATATCCGGATTTCCATTAAAAGCAGAATCGGAGTGAGGGATGTGGAGGAGTTCGGAGCACTGCTGGATTTGTATAATCAGTATCCGCTCGAGGAGCTGATTCTCCATCCACGTACCGGGAAAGAATTTTATAAAGGCAGCCCGCACCGGGAAGTTTACCGGTATGCAATGAAGGAAAGCAGACATCCATTATGTTATAATGGCGATCTTTTTACGAAAGAACAGTACGAAGACTGGGAGAAGAAATTTCCACAAAGCGATGCGGTGATGCTTGGGAGAGGAATACTTGGCGATCCGCTTTTGTTATCTAAAATTAAACAAAACCACAGGCCGGCCCATACCTGGATGGAGCTTCAGTATGAGCTTTATCTCGCATATCAGAAAGAAATCCAGGAGGAGCGGCATGTGCTGTCGAGACTGAAAGAATTCTGGACATACCGTGCATTGGTACACCGGGAAGAACGGGAAATGATTCAGAAGATTTACAGAACAAATACGTTGAAAGAATATGCGGAGCTTCTGCATTTTGAATAGAAGATGATCAGAAAAAAAGGAGGAAGACAGGATGCGGACTATGAGATTAAAGAAAAGAGAGATTCGGGACAAAGAGGTTTTAAGAGACCTGATTGACGGATGCAGTGTTGTACGAATCGGCGCGGCGGATGAAGAAGGAATGTTTATTGTGCCGGTGAATTATGGATATGAATTACTGGAGAAAGAAGACGGGACACTTGACTGGAAACTGTATTTTCATTCCGCGGCTCAGGGGAGGAAAGCAGAGGCTTTTGCAAAAGAGCCGGTAGCAGCGCTGGAACTTGACCGGGAAGGCGGGGTGATCCGTGGAGATTATACCTGTTCCTATTCATATGCCTACCAGAGTATTATGGGGACAGGAAAGATCAGAAAGCTGGAGTCGGAGAGCGAAAAGCGTTACGGCTTCGAAAAGATTATGGAGCATCTGGCGCCGGAGGCAGAATTAAAATTTGATGAAAATCTGCTGAAAGCGGCGGATGTGTACTGCATTGAGGTCCTTTCTTTTACCGGGAAGGAGAGAAAGGCACAGTAGCTTTTGGAAACAGATGGTGTATAGGATTGGAGACTGCCGCATATATTGCTAGAAAAGCAAGGTGTGCGGCAGCATGATGGGAAGCAGACGAAGAGACCAGACCAGGCAGGAAGAGACACGAGGGGACGTGATCCGCAAAAAGATCGCGGAGACTGCAGATGCACCAAAAGACGTGATCATGGGGCTTCCGCTGATCCATCTGACCGGACAGTGTGAAATCTGTATAGAAAATTATAGAGGGATTCTGGAATATACGGAGGAACTGATCCGTGTGAAAACAAAATCCGGAACGATCCGGATTATCGGAAAAAGAATGTGCATAGAATACTATATGAACGATGAAATGAAAATTACCGGGAAGATCTGGAAAGTAGAGTTTGAAAAGAAGGAGGATGCACATTGCTGACACGGATCCTGCGGTATGTGAAAGGGTATGTCCGGATACGGATCACCGGATATTCTCCTGAACGATTTCTGAATCTGTGCAAATACAAGAAGATTCCGGTCTGGGGACTGTTGCCGGGCCGCAATTTTTATGACATGAATATTACGATAGCCGGCATGAAGAAACTAAAACCGATTCTCAGAAAAACCGGCACGAATTTACGAATCATAGAGAAAATCGGACTTCCTTTTTTCCTTTTCCGGCACCGCAAAAGGAAGATTTTTTTTGCCGGAGCAGCGGGCTGCGTTCTGCTCGTATATATCCTTTCCCTTTTTATATGGAATATTGAGATCAGCGGAAATCATGTCCGGACGGATGAGACCATTCTGGCTTTTTTAAGAAAACAGGATGTGCACTGCGGAATGCCGGCTTCTTCTGTGGACTGTGCCGGGATTGCACGGATGATCCGGAAAGAGTACGATGATGTCATCTGGGTGTCGGCATCTCTGAAGGGCAGTAAAATCCAGATTGACGTTAAGGAAAACAGTGATTCCAGAGAGATTGAGGAAGAGGAAATGACAGAGGAAGGAACCGATCTCATCGCTGAAAAGGACGGCGTGATCAAAGAGATTGTCACCAGGTCCGGTGTTCCGAAGGTTCATGCCGGAGATGAAGTAAAAACCGGAGATATTCTTGTGTCGGGACGTGTGGAGATCAAAAATGACAGTCAGGAAGTCGTAGGATATCAGTACCAGAATGCGGATGCGGATATCCGGATGGAGACAAAAGAAGCATATGAAGATACGCTGGATTTATCCTATACGGTAAAGAGATATGAAAAACGGAAGAAACGTCAGGTGTTCTTACGTTTCTCGAATAAAGAATACGTTCTGGGACAGAAAGTTGAAGCAGGGGAGAAAAAAGAAATCTTTTCGTTTGAGGTCCTCCCTCAGTTTTCAAAAAGCTTTCCTCTCCCGTTTTCATTTGGCGTCCGGGAGGAGAAACAGTATCGGGAAGTGAAGAAAACCTATACAAAAAAGGAATGTCAGGAGATTCTAAGCAGAGAATTTGAACGCTTCTGCAAGGATTTAAGAAAAAAAGGGGTTCAAATTCTGGAGAATGATGTTAAAATATACAAGGACACGCAAAGTGCAAAAGCAAAAGGAACACTGATTCTTCTGGAATCATGCGGAAAGGAAAGAAAGACAGAACATGGGAATCTTGGAGAGAACAATGCAGATACCAGCTGAGCATGAGGCAAATGTGTTCGGTCAGCTGGATGCCTACGCAAAGAAAATTGAACGCACGTTCCATGTGACTTTGATCGAGAGAAACGGCGAGATCAAAATCATGGGTGAAGAGGGAAGGACCAGAAAAGCAGAAGAGATTCTGGAAAAGCTGCTGGAGCTGTCCCGGCGGGGAAATGTGATCACAGAACAAAATGTAGACTATCTCATTTCATTGGCTATGGAAGATGATGAAAAGGGCGATGTTCTGGAAATAGATAAAGAGGTTGTCGCATATACAGTTCAGGGGAAGCCTGTCAAGGCGAAGACTCTGGGGCAGAAAAACTACGTGGATGCAATAAAAAAGGATATGATTGTCTTTGGACTTGGACCGGCCGGTACGGGGAAGACCTACCTCGCAATGGCAATGGCAATCTCAGCATTCAAAAATAATGAAGTGGGAAGGATCATTCTGACCCGTCCGGCAATCGAGGCGGGAGAGAAACTTGGATTTCTTCCGGGAGATCTGCAGAGCAAAATCGATCCGTACCTGCGGCCGCTCTATGATGCGCTTTATCAGATCATGGGGGCAGAGAGCTTTGTAAAGAATTCAGAGAAAGGACTCATTGAAGTGGCTCCGCTTGCCTATATGAGAGGACGTACACTTGACAATGCGTTTATCATTCTGGATGAGGCGCAGAATACAACGCCGGCCCAGATGAAAATGTTCCTGACACGGATCGGGTTCGGATCAAAGGTTGTTATTACCGGTGACGAGACACAAAAGGATCTGCCGTCCGGACAGACTTCCGGCCTTGATGTGGCAGTCAAAGTTGTAAACGGACTGGAAGGGATCAGCGTCTGCCGCCTGACCAGCAGGGATGTTGTAAGACATCCGCTTGTTCAGAAAATTGTAAAGGCATATGAGAATTACGAGAAAAAAGAAGAGAGCGGAAAGCGTGGAAACAGAAGAAAAAGTATAAGACACAGAGGTTGATATGACGATATATTTAGAAGAAGAATCAGAAATCAGACTTCCGGTGGACTGCCGGAAAACAGCAGAGCAGGTGGTGGAGGAAACTCTTGATTATGAGGGGTTCCCATATGAAGCGGAAGTAGAAATCCTGCTCACCGATAATGAATCAATCCGGGAAATGAACCGGGAACAGAGAGGAATTGACCGACCGACAGACGTACTGTCTTTCCCGATGATTGATTATGAAACAGCGGGAGAATTCGATTTTCTGGAAGAGCGCCCGGACTGCTTTCATCCGGAAACCGGGGAAGCACTTCTTGGAGATATTGTGATTTCAAAGGAAAAAGTACTCTCACAGGCAGAGGAATACGGACATTCTCCTTTGAGGGAGTACGCCTTTTTGATTGCGCACAGCATGCTTCACCTGCTCGGATATGACCATATGGAAGAGCAGGAGAGGGTTATTATGGAAAAGAAGCAAAATGAAATTCTGGAGCGCCTCGGCATCTCCAGATCAGGAACTGCAAAAGACGAAACGAAATAGCGGGGTGTTTTATGGGTAAAAAGAAGAACGGAAATGAATTTCTGGTACAAGGCGGAATCCTTGCGGCGGCTGGAATGATTTCCAGAATCATAGGGATGATCTACCGGATTCCACTGCTCAATATTATGGGGACGACCGGTCAGGGATTCTACGAGGTTGCTTATCAGATTTACAGTATTGCACTGATTCTTACATCCTACAGTATGCCGCTTGCGGTTTCCAAACTTGTTTCCGCAAGGCTTTCCAAAAATCAGGAAAAAAATGCGTTCCGGATTTTTAAATCGGCATTATTGTTGACATTAGTGGTAAGTGGAGTTGTCAGTCTGATTATTTTCTTTGGAGCAGATGTTCTTGCAGGCGGGGTTATGAAGATGAGCATGAGTGCCTACGCGCTCCGGGTTCTGGCACCTGGACTTGTCATTGTCTCCGTGATGGGAGTTTTAAGAGGATTTTTCCAGGGGCGCGGATCCATGGTGCCGACAGCGGTATCACAGATTCTGGAGCAGGTTGTCCATGCGATTGTCAGTATCATCGGGGCATATATTCTGCTTCAGTACGGGAAAACCGTAGGCTCTGAGCAAAGAGATGATCTTTACGGGCCGGCTTTTTCAGCTGCAGGTGCTACACTTGGCGTTATTGCCGGAGGATTGATCGCACTGATTTTCCTTGTGCTGATTTTCTATGCGTATCGCGGAAAACTGCGGAATAAAATCAGACGGGACAAAACCGTGGAGTTGGAGAGCTTCGGATTTATTTTCAAAGTGCTGATTCTTACGATCGCACCGGTTATTTTAAGCTCTACCGTATACAATATTCAGAATGTGATTGACAGCGCCATGTTCAGCAGCATTATGTCCGCACAGGGATTTTCAGAGGAGCATTGCGCGGATCTGCTTGGAAGTCTGGGACAGTACTATACGCTGTTTAACGTGCCGCTTTTCATGGCTAATGCGCTCGGTTCATCGATTGTACCGCCGCTTGTACGTGCATACGAGAACGGAAACCGGGAGCAGGTGCATCAGAAGATTGAGATGGCAATGCGCGTAACCATGCTGATTGCAGTGCCAAGTGCAGTTGCGTTTATCGTAATACCAAAGCCGATGCTGGATCTGATCTGGGGATCTATTGATAATACAGTGGCAGCAAATCTGTTCCGGATCGGTGCAATTTCGATCATTTTCTATGCGGCATCTACTCTGACCAATGCAGTGCTGCAGGGAGTCAACAAGATGATGTCACCGGTGAAAAATGCGGCGACTTCCCTTGTGATTCATGTTGTTTCCCTGTTTATCATGCTTGTATTTTTCCACTGGAGCATTTATGCAGTTGTTGCAAGTAAGGTGATCTTTGGTCTTGCCATGTGCATCTTAAATTCACATGATCTTCGGGAAGCGGTCGGATACGTACAGGAAAAGAAACGGACCTTTGTATACCCGGCAGTAGCTGCTGTCATTATGGGGGTCGTTGTTTTCGTACTTCAGTTTGTACTGGCTCTTGTGATCAGTGATGCTGTTGCAACGGTCATTTCGATTGTGGCTGGAGTCTGCATCTATGCGGTCAGCCTCCTTGCAATCGGCGGACTGACAGAAGCGGAGATTCTTGCACTTCCGAAGGGCGCGAAAATTGCGGCAGTTCTGCAGAAAGCACATTTGTTAAAATAGAGGTGCACGAGATGAAACGAGTGTTATTGATCCATGATCTGTGCTCGGTCGGGAAAGCGGCCATGATGAATATGATTCCGGTTTTAAGTGTTATGGGAATGGAGGTATGTCCGCTTCCGACCATGCTGCTGTCAACCCATACCGGAGGATTCGGCAGGCCGGAAATGCTTCCGGTACCGGGGACGTATCTGGAAGAAAGCCTTAAACATTTTCAGAGAGAACAGATCCGGTTTGACTGTATTTTTGTCGGGTATCTGGGAAATACGGAAATGGCACAGACCGTTTCCGGACTTCTGGAGATGGATTGCAGGCCGTTGGTGATTCTGGATCCGATTATGGGGGATCACGGAAAATATTATTCTAATTTTGATGAAACATATAAGGAAGCCCTGCTTCCCCTTCTTGGGAAAGCGGATCTTCTGCTTCCGAATCTGACGGAAGCGGCCTTTTTGAGCGGAATTCCCTATTCCGAATGTCAGTCGGAAGAAGGACTGGGAAAAGTTGTGGAGAAACTTCGGAAAATGGGCATGAAAGACGGTGTCATTACCGGAACAAAAGCAAGAGAAGATGAGATCGGCATGGCGGTTCTGGAAGGAAATAACATGAAAATCTGCAAAGAGCCGGAGATTCCGTATCATTCTCATGGTACCGGGGATCTGTTTGACGCGGTACTATGCGGAACTCTCCTTGGCGGCGTTTCGCTTGAGGCTTCTGCGCGGAAGGCCCATGCATTTGTTGCGGACTGCTTAAGGGCGAAAGCAGTGGAAGCGGGCGAAGAACGCGCAGGACTTCCGTTTGAACGTCTTCTGGGAAAACTTGTATAAATTTCAGCGAGAAGGCAGATACTGTATAAAAAAAGGAGTGTGCTTCTATGAAAAAATACAGTATCGGACTTTTCGTCCTTTTTCTCGGCTGCGTTGCGCTGATCGGCGCGGCCTATCAGTTCAGCTTTCAGTATTCAAAAAGACAGGCAGAAGAGGAAGCAAGACTGAAACAGGAAATCATGAAATCTGTAAAAGAAGAAGAGGAGGACGCCGTGGCGGCGGAAGGTGATGTCAGTAAAGGGGAAGTTTTTTACCTTATGGATCTGAACGGATTTGTCGCCGTATATAGATCAGATAAAGAAACGATTTATGAATATACCAATATTGTTGTAGAAGATCTGCCTGAAGATATCAGGCAGGAAATTCAGGAGGGAAAGGAAATCCGGACAGTGGAAAAACTGTACGGATTTCTGGAAAATTACTCCAGTTGACGGGAAAGGTACAAAAAGATGAAAGAAGAAAAAATCAGAAGAATCAATGAGCTATACCATAAGTCAAAAGCAGAGGGGCTGACTGAGGAGGAGAAGAAAGAGCAGAAAATTCTGCGTCAGGAATACATCGAATCATTTCGTGAAAATCTCAGAGGACAGCTGAACAATATTTCAATCAAAGAAAAAGACGGTACGATTGTTAATCTTGGTGAAAAATATGGAAAAAAAAGAAATCAGAAAAAAGGTTCTTGATAGGAGAGACAGGATACCGGAAGAACAGCGAAGAGAAAAAAGTATCCGGATTGCAAAAAGGCTTTGCGGGATGCCCTGTTTTGCAGGGGCGTCCTCTATTTTAATTTACCGCCATTTCCGGTCTGAAGCAGAGACTACTCTTTTGATGGAACAGGCCTGGAAGACGGGAAAGAGAGTCTATTGTCCCCGTGTGGAAGGAAAGACAATGGAGTTTTTTCTGGTCCGGACATGGGAAGATTTTGAACAGGGATGTTTTGGAATCGAGGAACCGGGATCGGAGTGCCCTGCCTTTGAAGAAGACCCACAGGAGCAGACGCTTGTAATTCTTCCGGGAGCGGCTTTTGACAGGAACAGAAACCGGATCGGTTATGGAGGCGGGTTTTACGACCGGTATCTGGCAAACCATCCGGGCCTTGAGACTGCGGCAGTCTGCTTTGAAGAGCAGATTGTGGAACAGATACCCGCCGGACCGTATGATATCCGGCCACGGATCATAGTTACCGATCAGCATTGTTACGAATAAGAAAAGGATGTGAGAGATGATGGCAGACCTGCCAAAAGATCCAGTGATGCTTCTTGGAACCATAAATATGAAACTGCGGGATTTTTATCCGACTCTGGATGCGCTGTGCGAAGATCTTCAAGTTGGAAAAGACTGGATTTGCAGCACGCTTTCCGGAATCGACTATGAGTACGATCCGAAGCGGAATCAATTTGTATAAGAAAGCAAAAGGAAGACTGCAAAATAGGCAGTCTTTTTTCTTGCTTTTTTGCGGAGGGCATGCTATACTTTAGACATTTCTAACAGGGGCAGATCATTGCCCTGATCTATTTTTCTATATTTATCTATTTGAGACCGAGACGAATTCTGTTTCGGAATCCCGAAGAAAAGAAAACTTCATGTTCAGAGGGGGTGAGGCCGTTGATTGTCTGATCATATTTTGTGCAGCCAGTAGATATGACATGGAGGAAATACTATGAGAAAAAAAAGAATATGGAAACACATCACGGTCATTGCATTGGCAGTGGCTGCAGCAACTGCTGCGATTGGCGGGATTTCCGCGTATTTTACGGATACTCAGGAGAAAACCAATACATTGACTGTAGGAAGTGTAAAAACAGATCTGGAGGAGCCGGAGTGGGAAGATGTTCCATCGGACGAAAAAACAGATATTACACCGAACCAGACGATCAAAAAGGATCCGAGGATCACCAATACCGGAGCGAATGATGCGTACGCATTTCTGGAAATTCAGGTTCCGGTGAAAAAGATTATTACGGTAGGTCCAGACGGGAAAAAGCTGCCGACAGCAGATACAGAGCTCTTTACTTATAAAGTAAATGACGGATGGGTACAAGTCCGGAGCTCCGATATTACCACATCGGGGAAGGTGACGGCAAGAAGCTATGTTTACGCCTATGGAACAAAAACCCAGTGTACGGTTCTGAAGAAAGGAGAGACGACGACTCCACTTTTTGACAGTGTTACTCTGGTCAATGCCATTGAGGGGCAGATTGACGAAGAAACACTGAATATTCCGGTGAAAAGCTACGCAATTCAGACGGAACACATTGGAGAGTCCAAAGTACCTTCAGACGTATTCCAGATTTACATGAAACAGAACCAGTAAACAGAAGGGGAGATTACAATGAGAAAAAGAAAACGAACTCCCTGTGACCGGGCTCTGGCGGTTTTGGTGCTGACCGGAATAGTGGTACAGTTGATTCATATGCCGGAAGTGTCAGCTTATTTCGCGGACCGCAATGAAAAGAACAATGTACTTCAGGTCGGTGATAATACATCTACGATTGAAGAGAAATTCGATCCGCCGGATACGGTCACCCCGGATACAACTTACAACAAAACCGTTTCTGTCAGAAATCAGACCGACACGCCATGTTACGTCCGGGTTTTTGTAGAGAAAGATCAGTCGGAGATCCCGCTGTCCATTGCGTTTGACACGAAACACTGGACGGAAAAACAGGCGGACGGCTATTATTACTACCGGACAGTTCTGGAAGGAAAGAAAAAGACAGAACCGCTCTTTACCAGCGTAACAACCGGAAAGACTGAAGAGACATTTCGGATTCTGATTTATGAGGAGACAGTACAGGCGCAGGGATTTCAGACGCCCCAGGAAGCATTTGCTTCCATCCGGGGAGAACAGGAGAGTGGTGTATGAAAAAGAGCAGATGGAAAAAGGGGCTGGTTCTGGCATTGTTGCTGGCCTGTACAGGAACAGTCAATGTAAGGAGTGCAGGTCATGTCAGTGCGCTGGAGGCGGCAGAACAGGCCGGTTCACCGATTACAGTGAAACAGTACGGGGAGGAGGAAGATTCCAGCTTTTCCTTCCGACTGAAAAGGACTGAACATACAACCTGTACCTGGAAAGATACGAGTGGAATCGCCGATCCGCAGCTGATTCATCAGACAGGAAACGGAATTGAACGGTGGGGACAGATGGTGACCAGCGATGCCCAGAAGGGAAAGATTTCCTGCTATCTGACGAATATGGGAAGTTACAAAGGGAAAAATACGAATCTCAGGATCACCTTTACGGACTGGCCGTCTTACCGGACAGAGTCAGGGGAACGGTATTATCCGGTTCTCGGGGTCTCACTTTCTCTTACGACAGATTTTTACGGCCTGATCTTCAGCGATATCTGGTATGAGGCAAAAATGGAGATTCTGGATGATCAGGGACGTCCCCTTGCCGTCAATATGACTTACCGGGCGGATGATCTGGATTTCGGACAGATCTTCGGCGTGAAAAAAAGTGATGCCATATCCGGACTTGCGGTTCCGGAAGACAGCCGGGTATATTATATCGACCGGGATGGATTTTACTATTTTTATGCGGACAATATTGCTTCCAATGAATACGAAAAAGACAGTGTACAGGTACAGTACAAAAATGCTTCTGCATTTACCCTTCGTGTTGGCGGCGGTGTCGCATTTCCGGACAGCTTTACCTATAGCAGGTATGTGTCGGAAAAAGTAAAGAAAGATTACGAACGCTTTCGGGATCATCTGGTCGGAGAATCAAGTGTAGAAGAATCAACGAATGCGGGAGCAATACTTGGATGGATTGCAGGTTCCGCAAGAGGATATGGTCCGTTTACTCCGCCGGTTCCGGTAAAGAGCGTAGACCGGACAGAAGTCCATGGAGAGGACTCGTTTACATACCGGATTAATTTTAAAGTGCCGGAATGTCAGCCGGCTGACTACTATCAGAGTCTGGTTCTGACAGATCCGATGCCGGAGGCTTTGATGGTGGAGAAAGTCGTTGTATATGATGCGGACAATCAGCAGGATGTCAGCACAAAATTTCATATCCAGATAACAAAAGGGACATCGGATCAGGTGAAAGTATCTGCAAGAGATACGTCCTCCGCATGGATCTATGGTCGAAGTTTTGAAATACGCATTCAGGTTCATAAGCGGCCGGAGTACATCTTCGGAAAATCCAATGTGGTATCCAATAAAGCCGGGCTGAGCGTAGATCAGAAAACACCGAAAGAAACAGAGCAGGTCAAGACATCCTTCTATTATCAAATCACAACGGAAGCGAAGAATGGTTCGATTACCGCCTCCAATCTGAAAGTTCCCGCGGGAGGAACGATGCAGGTCACCTATTCTCCTCTTCCGGGATACTATCTGAAGTCGGTTACCGTCGATCAGAGAGAAACCGATAAAAATCAGCACATTTCGGGTTATTCTTTTACAAAAGTCAATGCAGATCATCATATCCGGGTCGTATACGAAAAAAATCCCATTCTTACAATCACAAAAGAAGTAAAAGGAAAATGGGACGAATTTGGAACTCCTGTCTTTTTATTCCAGATCACGGGAACAGATTATAACGGAATCAGCCGGACGTATTATGAGGCGCTGGAAATTCCGGAACAGTTTAAAGAAGACGGTGTTTACAGGAAGTCCTTTATCATGCAGATCCCTGCCGGGATCTGGACGGTCCGGGAAATTCCGGTTTCCAGATACCGGATGACAGGAATCAAAGAGGTGGAAAATGGAAGCATCGAGGGCAGTACAGTCAGGCTGGACACAAAGGATCACGATACGGCAAAGGCAACATTCTGCAACGAACTGGTGAATTATGGAGATTTCAGCCACAATGATCTTGAGATCAATGTATTTGGAAAGCAGGTGGGAAGGTGAAAAAAAGAAGGCAACTTGCAGTGATGGCTGCCATCTGGATGCTTGGCGGTATTCATGCGGCGGCAGCGGAACAAGAGGCTTCTGTGACAACGGATATCCAGTCCGGCGGGGTCAGCATCCGGATGAACCGGTACGGTGACGCTGAAAAAAAGCAGGAATGGGAAGATGTCGAAGACATTCTGCCGGGGCAGGAGATTCCCATGATTACAGAGATTGAGAACCTGGGGGAAGACTGTTTTATCCGTTACCGTATAAGGGCGGAAGCAGAAAGTAAGCGGGAAATACCTTCCGCTTCTTTTCGGGGCCTGCCGGATGACTGTGTGCAAAAGGGAGAGTATTTTTATGATACGAAAATTTTAGAACACGGTGAAAAGGAGGAGCTGTTTACTGCGTTTATGCTTCCGGAAACATGGGAGCAGGAAGAGGAGGATGAAATCCGTATTTATGTGACAGCCGATGCGATTCAAAGCCGAAATTTCACACCGGATTTTGAATCGGAAAATCCATGGGGAGATACGAGAGTCCAGAAAGTTTCGGAAGAGGAAAAAGAAAATCAGCTTCGTGTAGCGGTACCTCAAAAAGGGCTCTGTCGTGTTGTAGTGGAAGGGGACCGGATTATCACCGTACCGGACAGCTTCTTTTCGGAACTGGGAACGGTCGTTCCCGGAGATACGGTTCAGGGAGAAATTCAGATTGAAAACGGGTGTGAGCAGACAGAAGCGGTATACTGGAAACTGGATTCGGAGGAGCAAACCCTGTTAAATCCGGTGGAACTCAAAATCGAAAAGAGCAGCGGTGCAATTTTGTATCAGGGAACCATTCAGGAATACCAGACAGATCAGTTTGCCCTGCTTGGGCGTTATTCACCGGAGGAGAAAGACAGTCTGATGTTCACGCTTCATTTCCCGGAAGAGATGGATAATCTCTATCGGCTTCTGAATGGTCAGATGACATGGACATTCCGGGCAGTTTCCGAGACACAGGAGGCAGACTTCCTGCAGGAGGAGCGGCGGGAAACCGTGAAAACCGGAGAAGAAAGCCATTTGTTTCTACTGTTGCTGCTGATGGGATCAGCCTGTCTGGTTCTCCTCCTGATCAGAAAGAGGAGAGCTGATGAATAAGTGGTTCCGAAGGCTGGATACCATTCTGATTCTGTGTTCGGCATGCTATGTTCTTCTGTTCGCCTGCCCGACCACATTTGGAATCCTGCCTGTCCGGGTATTATCCGGCTCCATGGCACCTGAGATTCTGGAAGGGGATATGGCCTATATCCGACAATGTAAGGAGAATGCTGTCGTGCCTGGTGATGTGATTGCCTTTCGGACGGAGAATGATCAGCTGGTGCTGCACCGCCTGATTGAAAAGACATCCGAAGGGCTCGTTACAAAGGGAGATGCCAATGAACACGAGGATTTCAGCACGGCAGATCCCGCAAACGTAGTCGGAACACTTTTATTCTGTCTCCCTAAAGGAGCGGTCTGGTATGAAAAGATCACTTCGTGGAAAACACTTGGAATCCTGCTTTTTTACAGCGGAATCCGCATGATAACAATAGTTCACCAGAAATTTTGACGGCAGATTTTCGGTTCCTGCTGTTGTTCTCCTTCAAACTGCGGTATAATAACCGAAAAGTGTAAAATGAAATGATTGAAACAAAAATAGAATGATGTGCCTGATGGTCATGAGAAAGAGGGAAGAATATGCAGGACTACATACTGGAAATCTGTGTAGACTCGGCAGAGTCTGCGATAGCGGCCGAAAAAGGCGGGGCCACAAGGCTGGAACTTTGCCAGAATCTGATTATCGGAGGGACAACGCCGGGCCCGAAACTCTTTGAGATAGTACGACACGCAGTGGAGATCCCGGTTCATGTGCTGATCCGACCAAGATTCGGTGACTTTTGTTACTCGGACTATGAGATGGAGCAAATAAAAGAGGAAATCAAAATGTTCCGGGAACTGGGAGCGGATGGAGTTGTCATCGGTGTGCTGAGCCCGGACGGAAGCATTGACCGGGAAAGGATGGAAAGACTTCTGGAAGAGCGGGGAGACATGTCGGTGACACTTCATCGGGCTTTTGATGTCTGCCGGGATCCGTTGAAATCACTTCAGACGGCAAAAGATCTTGGAATCCAGACGATTCTGACGTCCGGACAAAAGGACAGCTGCATGGAAGGAGCAGATCTTTTACGGGAACTTCAAAAAGAGAGTCGGGGTGAGATCCAGATTCAGGCAGGCGGAGGAGTGACACCGGAGAACCTGGAAGCACTTTTCTATCAGACCGGAATCCGGACATGGCATATGTCGGCGAAAACCGGAATTGAGAGCCGGATGGAATACCGGAATCCGGACGTTCATATGGGGATTGCGGATATCAGTGAATATAAGCTGTTCCAGACATCCGAAGAAAAGGTACGTCAGGCTATAGATATTCTAAAGCGGCTGTAGGAAAGAGTGTCTAAAACAGGAGAAAGAGAAAAGCAGATAAAAATCGAGCAGGAGACAAAGGAGAGAAAGCAGATGTTTTCAGAACAGAGCCGAAAGAAAATCGAGGAAGCATACCGTAAGGTCAAAGAGGATCTGGGGGATTTTATGGAACCGGTGGATCAGTATATACGGTCTCTTCCTGAAGCAGAAGCGGCTGCGATGCACTATCTTTACGCATCCATGCCGTACAGTGATATAGGGAATTATCCGGTGGAAACGTTTCTGGACTTTGCACGCCATGGAGTGTGGCTGTATAAACATAATACGTATGTACGGGAACTTCCGGAAGAATTGTTTTTGCAGTATGTTCTTTACCACCGGGTTAATGAGGAAGAAATCCGTCCGTGCAGGAGTCTGTTCTATCAGGAACTGAAAGATCAGATAGAAGGTAAAGATGCAGAAAAGACAGCGTTGGAAGTGAATTACTGGTGTGCGGGGGAAGTCTCCTATGAAGCGGGAGATGACCGGACTCTTTCGGCTCTTTCTGTCTGGCAAAGAGGATATGGACGATGCGGGGAAGAATCTGTCTTTAGCGTCAATGCCCTTAGAAGTGCGGGGATTCCTGCCAGACAGGTGTATGCGCCGTACTGGTCCCATTGCGATGACAATCATGCCTGGGTAGAAGTGTGGATTGATGGAACGTGGCATTTTCTGGGAGCCTGTGAGCCGGAACCGCTTCTGGATCTGGGCTGGTTTGAATATGCGGCTTCCCGGGCGATGCTGGTTCATTCCAGACGTTTCGATGGCAGAATCGAATCTGCAGGACAGGAGGATGCGGACCGGAAAAGCGAAATGGAAGAAGTGATTGGAAAAGACGGAATGGTCGTGATGGAAAACGTGCTTTCCAGATATGCCGATGATGTGAAGAAGATAGAAGTGACAGTAGTAGATGAGAAAGGACGTCCGGCCGCAGGAATTTCTGTGTGGTTTGAAGTGTTTAATTATGCCGCATTTCGCCCAATCGCACAGTGCCGGACGGATGAGCATGGCAAAGTTTCTCTCAGCACAGGGGCGGGAAGCCTTCATTTGTTCGCAGCAGGACAGGGACGGTATGCGGACGAAATTCTGGATACACGAGAGAGCAGAAGCTGTACATTGACACTTGCAAAACGGCTGGATTGCTGTCCGGAAACAGAAGGATGGAGAGATCTGGACCTGATCCCGCCACACGACCGTGCGCCGTTAAGCAAAAGGCCGAGTCCGGAGCAGAAGAAAAAAGGAAAAGAGCGCCTTGCTTTACTGAGAAACAAACAGGAGAACAAGCGAAAAGAATGGGTCAATCCGGAGCGGGAAGCATTTCTGAGCCGTCTGGAAACAAAAACTTCGCAGGAGCGGAAGCTGGGAGAGCAGTTACTCGAGACATTGACTGCAAAAGATCAGACAGATATCCGGTGCACCGTCCTTCTGGATCATCTGGAAGGAGTTCTTCCATATTGGAATACAGTACCGGAGGATATTTTTGTGACAGCGCTTTTGAATCCGAGAGTGGATGATGAAGTACTGACGGAATACCGTGGATGGTTTCAGAGGGAAATCAGCACCGAAGAACAGGAGAGGTATCGAAAAGATCCCGGCAGACTTTGGGAAAAGATTCAGAAGGAAGTCCGGGAATGTCTGGAACAGGAGCGAAGTACCGTACTCACGACACCAACAGCCTGTTACCGGATGAGGTGCGGCAGTGGTCGCTCGAAACGGATTCTTTTTGTTGCCATGGCAAGGAGTTTTGGAATCCCGGCAAGGCTTTGTCCGGAGGACGGAACAGTTCAGTACTGGAAAGACGGAAGATTTTTGTCAGCTGATCCGGACCGGACAAAATCAGCAGTTCTCATACTACACGCGGAAAATCCAAAAATGTGGCGGTATGGTTTGAACTGGAGCATTACAAAATTAACGGAAGAGCAGGGAGATCCTCTCTGGCTTACAGACACGGGATGGGATAATGGAAAGAGAGAAATCCATCTGGAGAATGGAATCTACCGGATTCTGACATCTGTCCGTCTGCCAAACGGAACGGTTCACGCCCGGGAGTGTCAGATACTGCTTTCTTCCGGCTGCAGAAAAGAGATTGCACTGCAGCTCCGGGAAGAAAAACTTTCCGAAATGCTGGAGTCCCTCTCGCTTCCGGAATTTCCGGTGAGGGATCTGAATGGACAGGAAATTTCCTCCGGAATTCTGACAGAAGAGGGAAGTCATGTGCTGATCTGGGCAGGGGAAGGAGAGGAGCCGACGGAACATATTTTCAATGAAATGCTGGAAGAACAGGAACGGTTTACTCCATGGGCTTCCCGGATCCTTCTGTTCGTCCGGTCAAAACAGGCATGGGAACATCCTTTATTTGCCAAAGTAATGGAGACGTTCCCGCAGATCCGGGTGTATGAAGATGACTTTGAGGATCATGTTCCGGCAGTGGGAAGAAGACTGTATGTGGATCATGAAAAACTTCCAATTATCGCCGTGACAAAAGGCAGACTCAATGTGATTTATGGAACAAGCGGCTATCAGGTTGGTCTAGGAGATCTGCTGTTGCGGATTTTGGAAGAGGAGACATGCTATAACAGGTAGAGGAGAGATAATGAATCAGGAAGCACAGGAATATTACAATATTGCCGGATGGGGAAAAGATAAATTAAACTACCATAGAATTTCAAAGTTTCATACAAACAGACGAAGGCAGAGTGATACCGGATTTTATGCATGTCTATGATTTTTTGGAGAAAGATAGTATGGTACAGTATATAATAAAAATGAAGAAGAAACTATGATTAAGTCCCACATCTGTTTTCAGAATACAGTGGGTATTTTATAAATGTTTCAACGAAGCCGTATGACCGAAAGGTATAGCTTCTGAAGGCTCCCCAGTCTGTCTGGGGAGTTTTTCTTTTCATAGAGTTGGTATTTTATCTAAAGGGGTATATATTTACTTTTTTGTGTTGGATTACATGGAGAGGGGAATTATCAGGGAGTCTGCATAATGCCTTTCTTCAATCTGCTGTAGGGCCTCATCACATTTACATTCCAGATCCTGATAGCTGTCGGCTGTCTTGATTTCAAAGATAACAGCCTTTCCCCGGACACTTGGATATTTCAGAATCAGATCCGGTCTGCCACTGCCGGATTCCCGGTTCGATACGACGATATAATCGCCAAAATGCTTTAAAAGACCGGCAAGAAAACCGTGATAATAATTTTCCTGATAATCATAAAAACTAATTGTCTCCATGAGCATTTCAGTAAGGAACTCGGAGAGCTTTTTACGGTCACCGTCCAAAATACTGCGGTACAGTTCAGATAAATCTTTCATTTTTATTTTTTCTTCAAACCAGAGCAGGACAGTATGCTTATAGATATGCCGGACTTCCATGTTTGGAATTGCAAGCTCCATATAGATTTCGCCGTTTTCCTGATACTGTTTTCTTTTCTTGAGATAACCTGTAAAAAAGAGAAAATTCCACAAATAATCCTGTGAGGTGTCGATGTCGGCATAGGTGATGTCTTCATGGACTGGTTTGATAATTGTACCTCCTGCAATCAAGGATTCGATTGTGTTCCCGAAGCAGTAGCCATCGTACCACTTCCGGATATCTTCCCGGCGGTCTTCCAGCTGATAATCCCGAAGCATCTGGTCCACCTCTTCTTGAGTAAATCCAAAGTGTTCCGCATAGGACTGATCCATGATGGAAATCATTGACAAATTGTTTAAGCCGGTAAAGATAGATTCTTTACTGATCCTTAAGCAGCCGGTGACGACAGCGAATTCCAGAGTGTCGTTCGTTTTGAGTGCAGATTCAAAGACAGACCGGATCAACGAGAGCATTTCCGGATAAAATCCGTGAAAAAATGCATTCTCCAGAGGAACATCGCATTCATCAATCAGGATAATGCAGCGGGTCTGAGAGGAGGCATAGAGACAGTCAGACAGAAATCTTAGCGATGTCAGGTATTCCTCTGGCGCCGCTTTTTGCTTCACAAATCGATTGTATTTTTCCTGCTTGTCTCTGGACTCCAGAGAAGAGACAAGCGAAGCGTGACGGTCAAATTCCCTTGCAATTTCTTCGCGCAGACAGTAAAAAGCTGATTTAAAATCAGTCTGTTTTAATGATTTCAAAGAAAGTGTGATAACCGGATACTGTCCCATCTGGTCTGTATAAGGATGTCCGGCATCCCAAATTTTAGTACCTTCAAAAAGAGGGGCTGGATTCACATCAGACTTTTCAAAAAAATACCGCAGCATGCTGAGATTTAAAGTTTTACCAAAACGGCGCGGGCGTGTGAACAGATTGACTTTCCCTTTCAGATCGATCAGATCTTTGATCAGTAATGTCTTATCTATATAGTAATATCCTTTTTCAATGAGTTCTGCATAATTTTCAATGCCGACAGGCAGCGGGATCCAGCTCATGAAATATCCCTCCTAATTTTTGATATGAGTTTATTTTACTACTTAGTAGAAAATGGTGCAAACAAAGGAAATGTGAAAAAATCATCAAAACCTGTTGCATTTTGTCAGCGAGGATGTATAATTAGATTCGGTTCGCATATTTTGAACAAAAAGTATAGTATTAGAAAACCGGAGGTGCGGTAAGTGGACATTGGAAAGAAACTGAAAGAACTGAGGCTCCAGAATGATCTGACGCTTGGAGATCTTGCGTCCCGCAGCGAGCTGACAAAGGGATTTCTCTCACAGGTGGAGCGTGGGCTGACGACGCCGAGTATTGCGACGCTTGAGGATATTCTGGAGGCGCTGGGAAGTAATCTGTCCGATTTCTTTCATGAAGAGGAAGAGAAACAGATCGTGTTTCCTGTACAGGATTTCTTTGTGGATGAGCAGGAAGATTATACGATTGAGTGGATTGTCCCTAACGCGCAGAAAAATGAGATGGAGCCGATCATTCTGACACTGCATCCGAGAAAAAAGAGTCATGTGCTCTCTGCTTATCAGGGCCAGGAGTTCGGTTATGTGCTGAAAGGAAGCGTGACCATCGTACAAGGGGGAAAAAAGTATAAGGTAAAGGCTCATGAGACGTTCTACATGGACGGTTCCAAGAGTCATTATCTGTACAATCACGGTACCGGCGATGCGAAGATCCTCTGGATCACAACGCCGCCGATGTTCTAGGAAGGAGAAATGAGATGGAAGAGAAAAAACTGATCGAGTTTCGCAATATTGTGAAAAATTTTGACGGCCAGATTGTCTTAAAAGGAATCAATCTGGATATTTATGAGAATGAATTTGTCACTCTTTTAGGTCCAAGCGGCTGTGGTAAGACAACACTTTTGCGTATTCTTGGGGGCTTTCTGGATGCGGACGAAGGTTCTGTGATCTTTGACGGGGAGGAAATCAGTAAAAAGCCTCCTTATGAGAGAGAGTTAAATACGGTTTTTCAGAAATATGCCTTGTTTCCGCATCTGAGTGTATATGAAAATATCGCTTTTGGACTGAAAATCAAGAAGATGAGTAAGGACGTCATCGACCAGAAGGTCATGAAGATGCTGAAGCTGATTGGACTTGAGGGATACGAAGATAAAAATACGACACTTCTTTCTGGCGGGCAGCAGCAGCGTGTTGCCATCGCAAGAGCGCTGGTAAATGAGCCGAAGGTGCTTCTGCTGGACGAGCCTCTGGCGGCGCTGGATTTGAAACTCCGCAAGGAGATGCAGTACGAGCTGAAACGGATTCAGCAGGAGGTCGGAATTACCTTCATCTTTGTTACCCATGACCAGGAAGAAGCGCTGACCATGTCTGATAAAATCGTGGTCATGAAAAACGGGGAAATCCAGCAGGTAGGATCTCCGGAGGACATCTACAATGAACCGGCAAACCGTTTTGTAGCGAATTTTATCGGGGAGAGTAATATTATTCCGGGAACCATGGTGGAAGATTACAAGGTGCGTTTTGATGACATTACCTTTGACTGCGTGGACTTTGGATTTAAAGAGAACGAACCGGTAGATGTGGTCATCCGTCCAGAGGATATTGATATTGTGGATGTCAAAGACGGAAAGATGACAGGAGAAGTATTAAGTGTCCTGTTCAAAGGTGTCCATTATGAGATCATGGTGGAGACAGTTCCGGGAACAAGCGTCACCGTCAATATGCGTGTGATCCGGAATCAGGATGTAAAGAGTGAGGACGGCAAAGAGATGATCAGTGCCAATGATTTCTACGTGGATATCGATGACGTGGAAGAACTGGACGACAAGGAGATCATCGCCCTTTCCAATGCCCAGGCGTGGGATCCGGCGGCAGATGAACTGATTTCTATCGCCAAGGTAGAGTACAGTCTGGAAAAAGAAGAAGGAAAATATCCGGTTACTTTCTCCACATCCAACGGAACAAGTATTGAGAGAAATATCTATGTAGTGGATCAGCCGTTTGTTAAGAATGAAAAGGCAAATGAGGGTGTCATGGCATTCAACTTCTTTAAAACAGTGGACGAGATCACAGAGTCACAGGCTCTTGATACAGATCTGAAGACCTGGGCCGGAGCACAGGGCTGGAAGCTCAGTAATGAAGATGAATCCGTAGATCTCAGCGTTGACTACGATTTTGAGCCGGAGGATGTCAAAGAGGGCGTATACCAGATCACCTTCTCCACGACAGGCCGGGAATTCAAAATCCATACAACGGATTATACCGAAGAGGGACAGGAGGTAGGGCTTACCTTTTTCCCGGAGGATATCCACGTTATGTCCAAGGAGGTATTCTAAATGAAACGATTTTCAAAGCTGGCAGTCCCGTATATTATCTGGGCTGCGTTGATGCTGGTACTTCCTATGGCGCTGATTGCCATGTATTCGGTTATGGAGCCGGGAAATAGTATTATTTCCTTCTCCCTGACACTGGATCATTACATCAAGTTCTTTACAGACCCGGATTTCCTTCTGATTTTGTGGAGATCTTTGTTAATTGCGATTAAAACAACGATTATCTGTCTGATCCTCGGTTACCCGGCAGCGTACTTTATTGCCAGGAGCAGTGAAAAGGTGCAGAATATTCTGATTCTCTGCATTACGATTCCGATGTGGATCAACATGCTGGTAAGAACCTACGCATGGATCGGCCTTCTCAGCGAGGGCGGAATCATTCAGCGGATCCTTGGAATTTTCGGGCTGGGAGATGTCGAGCTTTTGTATACAGAAGGATCAGTGCTCCTTGGTATGGTGTACAATTTCCTTCCATTTATGATTCTGCAGATTCAGACGTCTTTAAGCAAGATGGATCATTCCCTTTTGGAGGCAAGCGCGGATCTTGGAGCAAGTCCGGCGCAGACTTTCCGGAGGGTAACGCTTCCGCTTTCCCTTCCGGGAGTCATCAACGGAATTACGCTGGTATTCCTTCCGGCAGTCAGTTCCTTCTTTATCCCGAAACTTTTGGGAGGCGGACAGTATTTCCTCATCGGAAATATGATTGAAAACCAGTTTATTACAGTCGGAGAGTGGAACTTCGGAAGTGCCATCTCCATGATTATGGCAGTGATCATGATGCTCCTGATGATGCTCGTGCGTAAAATTGAAACAAGAAATCAGGGTGGAAAGGGGGCGAAAGCATGAAAAAGAAGAGACGTACTTTAGGGAAGGCTTTGATGATTCTGATGATCGCATTTTTCTATCTGCCGATCCTCTATATGATCATCTTTTCCTTCAATGACGGAAAATCGCTGACCAGCTTTACCGGATTTTCCCTTCGCTGGTATCAGCACATGCTGGAGTCCCAGGACATGATGACCGCGCTCTATACCACCTTTAGTATCGCGATTCTTGCGACGATTGTGGCAACTGTCGTAGGTACGGTGGCGGCAATCGGATTGTCCAGTTCCAGAAAGGTAATCCGCAATATCATGGAACAGGTAAACAACCTTCCGATGATGAATCCGGAGATCGTGACAGCCATCGGTTTCATGCTTCTGTTCATCACCTTCAAGGTGGAAAAAGGGTATGTTACCATGCTTCTGGCACATATTGCCTTTTGTATTCCTTATGTCATGCTTTCTGTCATGCCGAAGATCCGGTCTCTGGATCCGAACCTGGCGGATGCGGCCATGGATCTGGGGGCAACACCGTTCAAGGCACTGACCAAAGTCATTGTGCCGCAGATTACACCGGGAATTGTCTCCGGTGCGCTGATTGCATTTACCATGTCGGTGGATGACTTTATTATTTCCTACTTTGTCACAGGAAGCGGCGTGAAGAACTTAAGTATCGTGGTATACACGATGAGTAAGCGTGTCAACCCGAGTATCAATGCAGTATCTACCCTTGTGGTAGTTATCATCACCATCGTGCTCCTTGTGATCAATCTGGCTCCGGTTATAGCGGAGAAGAGAGTGAAAAAGGGCGGTGCCGTGAAACGGAAAAGATGGGTACCGGCTGTTGCGGTATGCTGTGTTCTTGTGGTTGCCGTTGCCGCGCTGCAAAGAGGAGGCATCACAGGCAAGGATCGTCCTTTCGAAGGACAGACACTCCATATTTACAACTGGGGTGAGTACACCGGGGAAAATATTATCGGTGATTTCGAAGAAGAGACAGGTGCTACAGTCGTGATGGAAAACTTCGATTCCAATGAGCAGATGTACATTAAGGTGGCAAACGGAGAAGCCTACGACATTCTCGTCCCAAGTGATTATATGATTCAGCGTCTGATTGAGGAAGATTATCTGCAGAAGCTGGATAAATCAAAGCTGGACTGCTTTGACAAGCTGTCCGATGCGGTACTTGGCCTTCCGTACGATCCGAACAATGACTATTCCGTTCCGTACTTCTGGGGTACCGTGGGAATCGTGTATGACAAGACGAAGGTAGACATCGAAGATCTGGAGAGAGAAGGATACAATATTTTCCTCGATCAGAAGTACAGAGGAGATGTTTATCTGTACGATTCCGAGCGAGATTCCTTTATGATGGCGTTAAAAGCACTTGGATATTCCATGAATACCGAGAACGAGGCAGAGTTAAATGAAGCATACGAATGGCTCGTACAATGTGTGGAAACGATGGATACGGAAATCGTAACAGATGAGATCATTGACAACATGGCTCAGGGAAGAAAAGCGCTCGGACTGATCTATTCCGGTGACGCAAGTTATGTCATGGCCGAAAATGAAGACATGGGCTACTTCATGCCGGAGACCGGAACCAACCTCTGGTCTGATGCCATGGTGATTCCGAAAAACGCCAAGAATCCGGATCTTGCTCATGCATTTATCAATTATGCAAGCGATTATGACGGCGCATATGATAACTCCAGCTATGTAGGATATACCTCGGCCAACCAGGAGGTTATGGATGACCTTTCCGGGGAAGGCGGAGACTATGAAGGAATCAATGCCTACATCCCGCGGACGGGCAATGAAAACGATGAAGTGTTTGAGTACAATGCGGATACGAAAAAGATTATCAGTGATCTCTGGAGCCGCGTCAAGATTGCGGCAAGTAACGCAGGCTAAAAGAGAATAAAAAAAGGGAAGACTTTCTTCTGCAGAAAAGCGGGAGCAGGTCTTCTTTTTTGTGTGCAGAAAATAAAAATTGACATTTCTTAGGAAACGAACTAAAATACTTAGGAACCGAAACAATTACAGAGGAGTGTGAACCTGCATGGAAACAGGAAAAATGATAAACCGGATTTCCAACCGGCTCCGGAGACGTTCCAGAAAGGTGCAGGAGACCCTGGGTATTACCGGAGCAAAAGGGAATGTGCTGGATTATATTCTGGTGGAAAGTGAAAAACACAACGTGTATCAGAAAGAGATTGAAAAGGAATTTGACCTTCGTCCTTCTACAGCGACAGAAGTATTAAAGCATCTGGAGGAGGAAGAACTGATTGTCCGTGTACCGGACGAAGAGGACGGACGGCTGAAAAAAATTGTCTTTACGGAAAAAGCAAAGGCGATCCGAAGTGCCCTCCGGTCGGAAATCGAGCAGTCGGAAGAAGTTCTGCTGCGTGGCATTTCCAGAGAAGAGCAGGCTGTATTTATGAAGATTACGGCTAAAATGCTGGAAAATCTGGAAGAGGAGGAGAAGAGAAATGAATGAGAATGAACTGATGGGACAGATGAAAATCTCAAAGGCCGTGGCAAAGATGGCTGTTCCCAGTGTCATCAGCAGTCTTGTGACAGTCGTCTACAACATGGCGGATACCTTTTTCGTGGGACAGACCGGGGATCCGCTTCAGGTGGCGGCTGTTAGCCTGACCAATCCGATTTTTATTCTGATGATGGCGTTTGCCAACATGTTCGGGATGGGAGGAAGCGCAGTCCTTTCCATGGCCCTCGGCGCGAAAAATGAGAAACGGGCAAGGAAGACTTCGTCCTTTGTCACCTATGCCTCTCTGATTGTCGGAATACTGTTTGCAGTAATCCTGATCGTCTTTATGGATCCGATTCTGGCAGTGTTTGGCGCCAATGCAGAGACATATGAGTTCGCAAAAGGGTATACCTTCCACATTTCCTATGGCGCGCCGTTCATCATCTGGTCAGCGGCTGCCAGCTTTATTGTCCGGGCGGAAGGATCCAGTAAGGAGGCGATGATCGGAAGCATGATCGGAACGGTCGCTAATATTATTCTGGATCCGATCTTTATTTCCGTACTCAATCAGGGAACAGCCGGCGCGGCAATCGCGACGACCATTGGAAATATCCTGGCAAGTGGTTATTATCTCTGGTATTTCCTGAAGAAAAGCAAAGTGCTTTCGCTGAAATGGAGTGACTTTACCGTCCGGGAGTCAATCCTGACGAAGGTCTGCGGTTCCGGTCTCCCGACGGCAATTTTCTCTGCTCTCATGAGTGTTTCCACCATTGTGCTCAACCAGCTTCTGGTGGTCTATGGCAATGACCCGGTGGCGGCCATCGGAATTGTATTCAAGGCCAATATGTTTATCACCTTTTTGCAGATGGGAATTGCAAATGGAGTGCAGCCGCTGCTTGGTTACAATTATGGCGCCGGAAATATGAAGCGGTTCCGCGGTGTGGAATCCTACACAAAGAAATGCTGTCTTGTGGCAGGAATTGCGGCAACGGCATTGTATTTCCTGTTCCGGGAACAGATCATCCGTCTCTTTATCAGCGATAATGAGGTCGTTTCCTACGGTGTGGATATGCTTGTTGCCTATATGCTCTCCGGACCCGTGATCGGATTTCTTTTCGTGAATATGAACTGTATGCAGTCCGTAGGAAGGGCGCTCCCGGCCACGATTCTTTCAGTGCTTCGACAGGGAATTCTCCTGATTCCATTATTATATCTGATTCGTGCGCTGTTTGGGCTGAACGGCGTGATTCTTGGACAGTCCGTGACAGACTATATTGCGGTCATTTTGTCCTTCTTCCTGTGGAGGAAAATCCGGAAATTACTGGAAAAACAGGCGGCACATTAAGGCCGTCTGTTTCCCGGTTCTCATCCACCATCAGGAAGTCAGCTCTTTTTTCTCATCTTATATTCCAGGGGCAAATGTCTGGATCGCTTCCAATGTGACGATTCTGCCGGGTGTGACAATTGGAGATCATTCCATTATCGGAGCCGGTTCTGTCGTGACAAAAGACATTCCGCCCAATGTCATTGCCTTTGGCCATCCGGCGGAAGTGCACCGGGAAATCACAGAGGAAGATGAGATTTTTTACGATCACGGGAAACGGATCTCGGAGCATATTGTACTTGACATTCATGGATAATTTCGTTAGTCTTTTCCTTATAATACTATTGAGGAAAGAGAGCGCTATATGATGCAGACAAATGAAAATGCAATTGAACATATACCGGTAACAGAACCGGAACGGCAGTATTACTTTATTGAAAAGTGCAAAGACTATGTCAGGAAGATTTCAGAGGAGCTGGGACGTCCGCTGACAGCGGCGGTCATCACATTTGGCTGTCAGATGAATGCCAGAGACTCCGAAAAGCTGACCGGAATTCTTGAGAAGATCGGTTACACGATGATTGATCAGGAGGAAAAGGCGGATTTCGTTATCTACAATACCTGTACGGTCAGAGAAAATGCGAATCAGAGAGTCTATGGAAGACTTGGCCAGCTGAATCGTGTAAAAAGGAAAAATCCACACATGCTGATCGGACTCTGCGGCTGTATGATGCAGGAGCCGCATGTGGTGGAAAAGCTGAAAAAGAGCTACCGATTTGTAGATCTGATTTTCGGAACCCACAATATTTATAAATTTGCGGAAGTGCTTGCCACCCGGTTTGAATCCGAACGGATGGTCATTGATATCTGGAAGGATACGGACCGGATCGTGGAGGATCTTCCGAGCGAGCGGAAATATTCGTTTAAATCAGGAGTCAATATCATGTTTGGCTGCAATAACTTCTGCAGCTACTGTATTGTGCCGTATGTCAGAGGACGGGAACGGAGCCGGAATCCGCGGGATATCATCCGGGAAATCGAAAATCTGGCAGCGGACGGCGTGAAAGAAGTCATGCTTCTGGGACAGAATGTCAATTCTTATGGAAAGACGCTGGAGGAACCGATGACGTTTGCGGAGCTTTTACGGGAAGTGGAAAAGATCGACGGCCTGGAACGAATCCGCTTTATGACGTCCCATCCGAAGGATCTGTCCGATGAACTCATTGAAGTCATGCGGACTTCCAAAAAGATCTGCCATCATCTGCATCTTCCGGTACAGTCCGGAAGCACGGAGATTTTAAAAAAGATGAACCGCAGATATACAAAGGAACAGTATCTGGAGCTTGTACACAAAATCCGGGAAGCAGTGCCGGACATCTCCCTTACAACCGACATTATTGTAGGATTTCCGCAGGAGACAGAAGAAGATTTTGAGGAGACGCTGGATGTGGTGAGAAAGGTACGCTACGACAGTGCGTTTACCTTTATCTATTCCAAACGGACCGGAACACCGGCAGCAGTTATGGAAGGGCAGGTGCCGGAGGATGTGGTGAAAGACCGCTTTGACCGCCTGTTAAAAGAAGTTCAGACGATCGCTTCCGAAGAGTGTGCAAAGCATGAAGGAACCATTCAGACCGCACTGGTAGAGCAGGTCAACGAACACGATCCATCTCTTGTGACAGGAAGACTTGGCAACAACCTGCTTGTTCATTTTCCGGGAACAAAAGAGCAGATCGGAAAACTCATCGATGTGAAGCTTCTGGAGTGTAAAGGATTTTATTACATTGGAGAAGCAGTGGAAAAATAATCCGTCAGCCTGACAGATGTATAATGCCGGAAATAACGCCCACACTATGTATGGAAATGTACAAAAGTGAGGGCGTTTTTTATGAAAAAATTAAGTGAATACTTATTTCTGTGGGCAGTCGGAGGCTGCCTTTATTATACATTTGAAATTGTTTTCCGGGGATTTTCCCACTGGACCATGTTCGTACTTGGCGGCCTGTGTCTTGTATTCTGCACGGCCCAGGGGCGGGCGGGAAGATGGAGGGATCCGCTGGGAATCCAGATTTTACGGTGCATGATCTTTGTGACTTCCTGCGAATTTATTACAGGAATCATTGTCAACAAATGGCTGAATCTCGGCATCTGGGACTACAGCAACGTACCGTTTCAGCTATTTGGCCAGATCTGCCTGCCCTTTATGGCGCTGTTTGGTCTTCTATGTACAATCGGAATCTATCTGGGCGGCTATCTGCTGCATGTGCTTTACGGGGAAGAAAAGCCGAAAATCCCCATTTGGTAACAAAAACGACAGCACTGAAGAATAAAAACTTTTCGCAATAAAAATCCCAGAGATTTCCTGCTTTTCTTCTGTTTAATGTAAAATAAAAGAAAAAAATTTTACACACAGGAGAAAAGTATG
>NZ_JACJKH010000019.1 GCF_016900655.1 Drancourtella massiliensis | reverse complement strand
CTGCGTAACGCACTCCATCCAGAGTCTATAGGAACATAAATCACTATTTTGTTAGCTGAAATATTGAATTTTCAAGGTACAAAGCCCATTTTAAGTATGGGAAGTCTTAGTAATTAAGTATAGAAAGAAAAAGTAAAAAATATGTGTTTTTTTTTCTTTGGATTTTATGAAAATCGTATCATAGTCTTGTGTCAAGTAAAATTTTAGATACAGGATGTTGATAACTATGTGGAAAGAGTGGATAACTTTGTGGACATGTTCCAAAAACGTTTGGATAAAGCTTGGAGAATCCGTAGAAAAAAATAGTTGGTTTTCGACACGGGAAAGTGGATAAAGGGTAAAAAAGGAGGATAAAAAACCAGATTGAAGAAAAAGTTATCCACATAATAGGGAAAAGAGGGAATAAAAGAAAATAGAGAGGATATAGTATGGAAAAGCCCGATTTTTAAGAGAAACTGAAGGATAGATACTAATAAACCGGGGAAAGAAAAGAGGAAAAAAAGAAAGTTATCCACAACTTTATCCACATAAGGTGGACAGTTTTGCATGTGGAGAAAAACGGTGTGAATATCGTGGAAAAACAGAATCGGGATGTGTAAAAAGAAAAGTGGATGGAAAAGTGGATTTTTTTCACTTTCTTTCCGAAGATATGGTAAACTATAAGGTACGAAGAAAAACAGGGGAGACATATGATGAAAAGAAAAATGAAAAAAATACTGGCAGGACTGCTCTGTATTGCAGCGGTTACAATGCCCGCATCAGGAGTCAGTGCGGCGGATGCAGAGGAGGAGGCGAAGCAGTCCTATGCGCTTCCGGTTCAGAGTAATGAGATTGAAAACTGGCCGGAAGGTCCTGCAGTCTATGGAAAGTCGGCCATTGTGATCGATGCCGATACAAAGGCGGTACTTTATGCAAAGAATATTGATGATGAGCACTATCCGGCGAGTATTACGAAAGTGATGACAGCACTTCTGGCGGCGGAAAATGGAGATCTGGAGACTGGACGGGTGACGATCTCACAGGAAAGCGTGGATTTCCTCGAACCGGGGGACGCTTATATCGGGATGCGGCCGGGAGAGGAGATATCCCTGACGGATGCGCTGTACGGGGTACTCCTTGCATCGGCAAACGAGGTGTCCTACGCGGTTGCGGAAAATATCGGCAATACACTTTCAGGAACCGGAACGGGATATGAAAAGTTTGTGGCGGCCATGAATGACCGGGCCGGGGAGCTTGGTGCCACCCATACGCATTTTGTCAATCCGCACGGCCTGCAGGATGAAAATCATTATACGTCGGCACATGATATGGCACTGATTTCGTCAGAGCTGTTTTCTCATCCTGAGCTCATGGAAATCATGCAGACATATGAGCATACGATTGGACCTACCAATCTGGAGACAGAGTCCCGGACATTCCAGCAGAGGCATGAGATGCTGGTCAACTGGAACGATCATTATTATGAGTACTGTGTCGGAGGAAAAACAGGATATACTGATGAGGCCGGAAATACACTGATTACTCTTGCGGACAACGGAAAAATGCACCTTGTCTGCGTGGAGATGGAGACAAGAGGCCAGCACATTTATGATGATACAAGAAGTATTCTGGATTACGCGTTTGAGAATTTCACCAGGCAGGAGGTAGAAAGCAGTGTTCTGGAGCAGGCACAGGAAGAAGCACATGCAACTGTTACGGAGACAGAACCGGTTTATGTAAGTCTTCCGGCTGACGCTTCCCAGGAAGACCTGAAGTTTGAGACCGGAGAAGAAAATGGAGAGTCCATGCTGTATCTGACGTATGAAGGACAGACTGTCGGCAAAGCAAAAGCGGATGTCGATGAGAAAGCCGTGGCCCGGAAGGAAAAAGAAGAGCAGGGAACAGCATCGGTTCTGGACATCATCAAAAATGTATTCGAGGGAAGACAGTGGATCGTGATCGCAGCGGCAGCGGCTGTAATCATTGTGGCAGTTGTGATTCTGATTCTGGTATTCCGCAGAAGAAGACGGAGATCGTTCCTGAGGACGAGCAGACGGCAGAAGCGTCTGGAGCGTCAGAGACGGAGAAGAATGAAGAGAGCCGCCAGAAGAAGCAGAAGGCGCGGAAGGAAAAGATGGTAAAAATACTTGACGCATACGAAAACTATCAAGTATAATATACGAAGTATGGGACAGACCATACATAAATATATCGAAAAAGCGATGACGAAGAGAGTAAGACAGATGTCAAAAGCCTTCAGCGAGCCGGAGATGGTGTGAGCCCGGTGTAAGTAGACCCTGCCTGAAGATCACTTCCGAGCTGCAGACGCTGAACGGGAATCCTACTAAGCGCTGCCGGTATTCTGCCGTTACCAAGAGCGCATATGAACGTATGCAGTAACAGGTGGTACAGCGAAAGATTATACTCTCGTCCTATTACGGACGGGAGTTTTTTTCTTAGAAAAATTCTAAAAGGAGAGAAGAGCATGTATCAGAAAGTTTCAACCGATTTGAAATTTGTTGACAGAGAAAAAGAAGTAGAAAAATTCTGGGAAGAAAACCATATTTTTGAGAAGAGCATGGAAAACAGAAAAGAAGGCGAGACATACACGTTCTATGACGGACCTCCGACGGCCAACGGAAAACCGCACATCGGACATGTCCTCACCCGTGTTATCAAAGATATGATTCCGAGATATCAGACGATGAAAGGAAAGATGGTTCCGAGAAAAGCAGGATGGGATACCCACGGACTGCCGGTAGAACTTGAAGTGGAGAAACTGCTTGGACTGGATGGAAAAGATCAGATCGAAGAATATGGTCTTGAGCCGTTCATCGGTAAATGTAAAGAGAGTGTATGGAAATATAAAGGTATGTGGGAGGACTTTTCTGCTACAGTTGGTTTCTGGGCGGACATGGAGCATCCGTATGTTACCTATGACAATGATTTTATCGAGTCCGAGTGGTGGGCATTAAAGCAGATCTGGGAGAAAGGACTTCTTTACAAAGGATTTAAGATCGTTCCTTACTGCCCGCGCTGCGGAACACCGCTTTCCGCGCAGGAAGTAGCGCAGGGATACAAGGACGTAAAAGAGCGTTCCGCAATCGTGCGCTTCAAGGTAAAAGATGAAGACGCTTATATTCTTGCATGGACAACAACGCCCTGGACACTGCCGTCCAACGTGGCTCTCTGTGTAAATCCGGACGAGTCCTATGTGAAAGTAAATGCAGCTGACGGACGTGTATATTATATGGCAGAGGCACTTCTTGATCAGGTGCTCGGCGGACTTGCAAAGGAAGAAGGCGAAAAGGCCTATGAAATTGTAGAGCGCTATACAGGAAAAGAGCTGGAAGGCAAAGAATACATTCCACTCTATGAAGGAGCTGCAAAGGCAGCAGAAAAGCAGAATAAGAAAGCATTTTACGTGTTGTGCGACACCTATGTTACACTGACAGACGGAACCGGAGTCGTTCACATTGCACCGGCATTCGGTGAAGACGATGCCAAGGTGGGACGCCGCTATGATATGCCGTTTGTACAGTTTGTAAACGGAAAGGGAGAACTGACAGAGGAGACACCGTTTGCAGGTATCTTCTGTAAAAAAGCAGACCCGATGGTTCTTGAGGATCTGGACAAGAGAGGACTTCTCTTCTCAGCTCCGAAATTTGAGCACAGCTACCCGCACTGCTGGAGATGTGACACTCCGCTGATCTACTACGCAAGAGAATCCTGGTTTATCCGCATGACAGAAGTAAAGGATGACCTGATCCGAAATAATAATACGATCAACTGGATCCCGGAAAGCATCGGTAAAGGCCGTTTCGGCGACTGGCTGGAAAACGTTCAGGACTGGGGTATCAGCCGGAACCGTTACTGGGGAACTCCGCTGAATATCTGGGAATGTGAATGTGGACATCAGCATTCCATTGGAAGTATCGAAGAGCTGAAATCAATGTCCGACAACTGCCCGGACGATATCGAGCTTCACCGTCCATATATCGATGAAGTGACGATCAAATGTCCAAAATGCGGAAAGGAAATGCACCGTGTGCCGGAAGTGATCGACTGCTGGTTTGACAGCGGATCCATGCCGTTTGCGCAGCATCACTATCCGTTTGAGAATAAAGAACTGTTTGAGCAGCAGTTCCCGGCAGATTTTATCTCCGAAGCGGTAGACCAGACAAGAGGATGGTTTTACTCTCTGCTTGCGATTTCCACACTGCTCTTCAACAAGGCGCCGTATAAGAACGTCATTGTTCTTGGACATGTGCAGGATGAAAACGGCCAGAAGATGAGTAAGTCCAAAGGAAACGCGGTTGATCCGTTCGAGGCTCTTGAAACTTACGGAGCCGACGCGATCCGCTGGTACTTCTATGTCAACAGCGCACCGTGGCTTCCAAACCGGTTCCATGGAAAGGCAGTTCAGGAAGGACAGCGTAAATTCATGGGAACACTGTGGAATACGTACGCATTTTTCGTACTGTATGCGAATATTGATGAGTTTGACGCTACAAAATATAAACTGGAATATGAAAAACTGTCCGTCATGGACAAATGGCTTCTTTCCAAACTCAATACGCTTGTAAAGACGGTAGATGACAATCTTGCCAATTACCGGATTCCGGAGACTGCAAGAGCACTGCAGGAATTCGTAGATGATATGAGTAACTGGTATGTCAGAAGATGCCGCGAGCGTTTCTGGGCAAAAGGAATGGAACAGGATAAAATCAATGCGTATATGACACTGTATACAGCGCTTGTGACAGTATCAAAAGCGGCGGCTCCGATGATTCCGTTCATGACAGAAGAGATCTATCAGAATCTCGTAAGAAGTCTTGATCAGAGTGCGCCGGAAAGCATTCATCTGTGCGACTTCCCGGAGGTAAATGAGGCGTACATCGACGCGGAACTGGAGCGCTACATGGACGAAGTTCTGAAGATCGTTGTAATGGGCCGTGCATGCAGAAATGCGGCTAATATCAAGAACCGTCAGCCTATCGGCAAGATGTTTGTCAAAGGTGTGGAGGAACTTCCGGAATATTACAGAGAGATTATTACAGAAGAGCTCAATGTAAAAGAAATGGAGCAGACAGAGGATGTCCGGGCATTTACAACCTACACATTCAAACCACAGTTAAAGACAGTCGGACCAAAATACGGAAAGCTGCTTGGCGGTATTAAGAAAGAGCTCGAGACTCTGGACGGCAATCAGGCAATGGATGATCTTGAGAGCAATTCCGAACTGAAATTCACAGTTGATGGAAATGAAGTAGTTCTTACAAAAGAGGATCTGCTCATTGACATGACACAGACAGAAGGATATGTATCTGAAAGCGATTATGGAATTACAGTTGTTCTGGATACCAATCTGACACCGGAACTTCTGGAAGAAGGATTTGTGCGTGAAATCATCAGTAAGATCCAGACGATGAGAAAAGAAGCCGGTTTCGAAGTGACAGACAAGATCCATATAACATATACTGGAAGTGAGAAAGCAGAAACTGTTTTCGCAGAGAACCGACAGGAAATTTCAGAAGATGTTCTTGCTGTATCCATGGAAAAAACAGAGCCGGCAGGCTATGTAAAAGAGTGGAAAATTAACGGCGAGGCTGTTACGATTGGAGTGGCAAAAGAAAACTAATCATCAGACATTCAAAATGTTCAGGAAGGAAAAGGAAGATGTACAGTAAAAGATTTGAGAAAGAAGCTTTTAAAGAGGAAGTAAAGAATAATATTAAAAACCTTTATAGAAAAACAATCGAAGAAGCAACCGGACGGCAGATCTTTCAGGCAGTTTCCCTTGCCGTAAAAGAGACGATCATTGATTACTGGCTTGCGACGCAGGCAGAAATGGAAAAAGAAGATCCAAAGACAGTATATTACATGTCCATGGAGTTCCTGATGGGAAGGGCTCTGGGCAACAACCTGATCAATATGACTGCTTATAAAGAAGTCAAAGAAGCGCTGGATGAGATGGGAATCGATCTGAATGCGGTAGAGGATGAGGAACCGGATCCGGCTCTTGGAAATGGTGGTCTCGGAAGACTTGCGGCCTGCTTTCTTGATTCTCTTGCGACACTGGGGTATCCGGCCTACGGCTGCGGAATCCGTTACCGTTACGGCATGTTCAAGCAGAAAATCGAGAACGGATATCAGGTGGAAGTACCGGACAACTGGCTCAAGGACGGCAACCCGTTTGAGATTCGCCGTGATGAGTACGCAAAAGAAGTCCGTTTCGGAGGAGATGTACGAATCGAATACGACCCTGTGACGAAACGGAACAATTTCATTCAGGAAAACTACAGCTCTGTTCTTGCTGTACCGTATGATATGCCGATTATCGGATACGGAAATCATGTAGTCAATACACTGAGAATCTGGGATGCGGAAGCAATTACGGACTTCCATCTGGACGCGTTTAACCGCGGTGATTACAGACATGCGGTGGAACAGGAAAATCTGGCAAAGATGATTGTAGATGTGCTTTATCCTTGTGATGACCACTATGCAGGAAAAGAATTACGTCTGAAACAGCAGTATTTCTTCATCTCTGCCAGCCTTCAGGCGCTGCTGGTACGGTATAAGAAGAAGCATGATGATGTCCGTAAACTTCATGAGAAAGTAACCATTCAGATGAATGATACCCATCCGACACTGGCAGTTGCAGAACTGATGCATCTCCTGATTGACCAGGAAGGACTGGAGTGGGATGAAGCATGGGATGTGACGACAAAGACAGTTGCCTATACGAATCATACAATTATGGCGGAGGCCCTGGAAAAATGGCCGGTTGATCTGTTCTCCAGACTCCTTCCGCGTATTTATCAGATTATTCAGGAAATCGACCGCAGATTTATTGAACAGGTCCGCTTCAGATATCCGGGGGATGAAGGAAGAGTTGCCAGAATGGCTATCATCCGCGACGGTCAGGTGAAAATGGCACATCTTGCCATTGTAGCGGGATATTCTGTAAACGGTGTGGCAAGACTTCACACAGAGATTCTCAAACATGAGGAGCTGAAAGATTTCTACGACATGATGCCGGAGAAATTCAATAATAAAACAAACGGAATTACCCAGAGAAGATTCCTCATGCATGGAAATCCGCTCCTTGCAGACTGGGTGACAAAGCGCATCGGAGATGGGTGGATTACCGACTTGTCTCAGATGAGCAGGCTGAAAAAATATGTGGATGATCCAAAAGCGCTTGCGGAATTCCGTGAGATTAAATACCAGAACAAGCTGCGCCTGGCAGAATATATTAAGAAATATAATGGAATTGAAGTGGATCCGAGATCGATTTTTGATGTGCAGGTAAAACGTCTCCATGAATACAAACGTCAGTTTTTGAATATTCTTCATGTGATGTACCTGTACAATCAGATCAAAGATCACCCGGAGATGTACTTCTATCCGAGAACTTTTATCTTTGGTGCGAAGGCGGCAGCAGGATATGTCCGTGCCAAGGAGACAATCAAGCTGATCAATTCTGTTGCGGATGTCATCAACAATGACAAGAGCATCAACGGAAAGATCAAAGTGGTATTTATCGAAGATTATCGTGTATCCAATGCAGAGATCATCTTTGCGGCAGCAGATGTCAGCGAACAGATTTCCACAGCATCCAAAGAGGCATCCGGTACCGGAAACATGAAATTTATGCTTAATGGTGCTCCGACTCTTGGAACCATGGATGGTGCCAATGTAGAGATCGTGGAAGAAGTTGGAATTGAAAATGCATTTATCTTCGGACTTTCATCCGATGAGGTTATCAACTTTGAGAACAACGGCGGATACAATCCGGCAGATATTTACTTTAATGACTGGGACATCAAACGGGTCGTTGATCAGCTGATCGACGGAACGTACTCCAATGGAGACAGGGAGATGTACAGAGATCTCTACGATTCACTTGTCAACACACACGGTCAGGAACGTGCGGACAGATACTTCATTCTGAAAGACTTCCGTTCTTATGCAGACGCACAGAAACGTGTGGAAGAAGCATATAAAGACAGAGAAGGATGGGCTAAGAAAGCGCTCATGAATGTTGCATGCTGCGGCAAATTCTCTTCTGACAGAACGATTCAGGAATACGTAGATGACATCTGGCATCTGGACCACATTAAGGTTGATGCATAATTCGCCTGCAAAAAGGACAGGAATAAGAATAAAAATCCTCTCATACGTTGTATGGGAGGGTTTTTTATGCTTCGGAAATGGAAAAAATATGGCTGTATTTTGTTTCTTCTGATTGCGCTGCCATATGTAATCACGATTTTTATCAACGGGCCGATGCGCCTGGCGCCTCCACGGCAGGAGGAAACAGAAGTAATGGTGCAAAGCGGGGAAGATGACAGGCTTTTGACCATGTCTCTGGACGCGTATGGAATGGGCATGCTGGCAAAAGAGATCTCGATGGAGATGGATATAGAGACGATCAAAGCGCAGGCGGCCATTGTGCGGACCGGGATCTACAAAAAGATGACAGAGCAAAAAGAAGGAGAAGAACTTGTTTTTACCGATCATTTTTATACAGTGGACGAAATGGAAAAAGAGTGGAAGAGCCATATGCAGGAATATTATGAGAAGCTTTCAAAAGCGTGGAAAGAGACGAAAGAAAGAATTCTTGTCTATGAGGATCATCCGGCATATACACCGTACTGCCGTCTGACAAATGGAAAGACAAGAGATGCGAAAGAAGCACTCGGAACGGATCAGTATCCGTACCTGAAAAGTGTAGACTGTGCGGAAGACAAGGATGCGGAGGATGCGTTTCAGTCAAAAGAAATCGATGGAACCGGGTATGAAATCACAAAGCAGGACAGCGCCGGATATGTGCTGGAGATCAGGCAGGGAGAAGAGACAATGGATGGAGATACGTTCCGGGACCGGTGGGAGCTTGCTTCGTCCTGCTATACATTGAAAGAAGAAAATAAAAAAACGATCGTCATCACTCAGGGTATCGGCCATGGACTTGGAATGAGCCAGAATATGGCCGAATCCATGGCGAAAGAGGGAAAAGACTACAAAGAGATTCTGAATTATTTTTTTGAAGGAACTGTCTTAAAAGAAGTTGCGGAAATTTTGAAAGACACAGAATAAGCTTCCTGGTTTCTGGCAAAGATAATGCCAGAGGTGATGAAGATGAACAACAATAAGCGCGCTCCTAAAAAACGTCGGGGAGCAAAAATCGGGCTGGCAGTCTGCATGGCGGCAGCAGTAGTTCTGACGGGTGTCTATACATTTCAGCAATACAAAAGCAATGTTAAAAATGAGATGGCAAAGATTGAGGAGGAAAGCCGTCAGGAGCTGGAAGAATACCAGAGCGCAGATGCGGGGGATGTAATCAATGATTCTACAGACGATGTGACAGAAGAAGGAGTCTCTGATTTTTCCGGCAGCGGTATTTCTGAAGAGGCAGAGGATCCTGCATCCTCCGGCACAGATGCGGCAGATAACGGTACAGCTTCCGGCGGGACGACATCCCAGAGCGGAACTTCCGGCACGGACAGTACCGCAAACGCAGTAGATTCAGACAGCAGTACGATTGATTCCGCGGAAACGGCAGGGGTCGGCAGCGAGATCAATTTCAGCGAGGGCGACAAGCTGATCTGGCCGGTCAGCGGCGCGGTTCTGATGAATTACAGCATGGACAAGACCGTGTACTTTGCAACACTGGAGGAATATAAATACAATCCGGCTCTGATTATCGGAGGAGCTGTCAACGATCAGGTCATTTCCGCAGGAAAAGGAATTGTCAAATCCATCGACAAAACGCCGCAGGAAGGAACGACCGTTACAGTAGACATGGGAAACGGATATGAGGCCATCTACGGACAGCTGCAGAATGTACAGGTCAAGACCGGGGACAGCGTAGAAGCAAAAACCGTGCTCGGCTATCTGGCGGAACCTACCAGATACTACAGCGTAGAAGGGTGCAATCTGTACTTTGAATTCCGCAAAGACGGACAGCCGATTGATCCGTTACAATATTTAAGCGAATAACATCCAGGGGCGGCTCTGACGGAGAGAGTGCCCCTGGATTTTTCAGTGTTGTACCCCCCCCCTGTTTTATAATCTTTTACGGACTTCTATCTTTTCTGCCACAGGGGTGTGACTTTTAAATCTGATGTGAAAGAATCCAGTGAAGCAATTCCTGTGCTTCTATCTCTCCAGCAGCAAGCCGGAGGATCACATCGGAAAGCCTGTCTGAGAATGCTGTAATTCTACGCCATTGAGCGCCAAAAACACTAGCATGGCGTGTGCGCCGATTCGCTTGTTTCCATCCACAAAAGGATGATTTTTAACAAGGCCAAAGCAAAGTCTGGCTGCCTTTTGCTGGAGAGAAGGATACACATCCTCTTCTCCGAAGGTCTGGAACGGAGCATTCAACGCAGAGTCCAGCAACCCTTCATCCAGCAGCCCGGACGAACCGCCGGTTTCGGTAATCAGCTGGTCATGGATAAGAAGTATTTGTGATTTGGATAGCCGTATCATTTGGCAAGCACCTCATAAGCCTGACGATTCTTTTCAATCAAGCGCCGGGAAATGGACATGACATCCTCATCAGCAGCAAGCTGCTCCTGTTCAGCTGACGAAAACTCCATAACCAGATAACGGGGAACATTGTTTTTCAGGATGACTACTGCGCCGCTCTCATCTACAAGGCGGGCTACTTTAGAGAAATTCTGGTTTGCCTCTGTAATGGAGACCAGATTGTTTGTATTGATATTCATAGGGAAACCTCCTTTGCTTTCGTTACTTTTATTATATCCAAAAATAGGAGAAATTCAACCTATTCCCTGTGAATTTTTGTAGCTAAGGGGAGGTCAGAATCTCTATAATCTTCTCCCGTGGGAACTCTGAAAACGTATGTGACTAAGAGAGATAAATATGCTAAAATCAACTTATAATGCCAGGGGAAAGGAGTCGGAGAGACGGCAATGAGTAATTGGAATGATGCAGAAGTCGTAAAGCAGCAATATGCAACTGAAACAAATTTGAATATAAGAATCGCTATTCACGAAAAATATTCAACGAATAAAATGGGGTTTGGAAACTGGATCTTTTCTAATTATGAAATTTCTGATGGGATGAAAGTGTTAGAATTGGGATGCGGAACAGGAGATATGTGGAAAGACAAAGAAGCAATGATTGCTTCCTGCTCAAAATTGGTACTTTCTGATTTTTCTGCTGGTATGGTTAAGGTTTCAAAAGAAACTGTCGGTATCCATGATAATGTTGAATATCAGGTGATCGATATTCAGGATATACCGTTTGGGGACGAAACATTTGACATCGTAATTGCGAATATGATGCTGTATCATGTGCCGGATTTAGATAGAGCGATATCAGAGGTAAGGCGTGTGTTAAAAAAGGGTGGAAAATTTTACTGCGCTACCTATGGAGAACATGGGATTACGGAGTATCTTACGAAGTTGTTTTCTAAATATGGTATTGAAGACAGCATAAATAAAAATTTCACACTTCAAAATGGAGACGAAATACTGGGAAAATTTTTCTCAAAGGTTGAAAAGTTAGAATATGTGGATTCGCTGCGGGTGACGGAAGTGGACGATATGGTTGAATATATTTATTCTTTGTCCTGTATGATGCCGCTGCGGAATGTGCCTAAGCAGGATATTAAGAATATTTTACTTCAACATACTTCCGACGGCATACTAAATGTGCCGAAAGAATACGGGATGTTTCGGGCAGAGTAGAAATGATTGCAAACGACAGAATCTGCTGATCACTTGTCACATTTCGCAGGAGAAAATATATTTGACAGTCCCGCCGTGGTATGATAACATAAACAGGTCAAAATTGAAAAGCAAAGCAAAGATCATATGGTTTTCCTGTTTCAGAATTAAACAGGCATATGGTCTTTTTTATTCTGTGGAAGAAGGAGAGAGAAAATGGAAAAGACGAATGAGTTTATGAAGACCGGAAAGGTATTTCCGCTTCTGATGTCCATGTCGGTCCCTATGATGCTTTCCATGCTGATTCAGTCGCTGTATAATATTGTCGACAGTATTTATGTATCAAGGCTTGGAACGGACGCTTTGACGGCGGTTTCTCTTGCGTATCCGCTGCAGAACGTGGTGACATCGGTAGCGGTTGGAATCGGAGTCGGAATCAGTTCGGCCATTGCGATCCATCTTGGGGCCGGAAGGCAGGAGAAAGCGAATAGGGCTGCGACTATTGGAATTGCGCTGACGGTGATTCACTGTATTTTATTTGTGATTCTTGGACTGCTTGTCACAAAACCGTTTCTTGCGATGTTCACAAAAAATAAAGTGATTGTGGATCTGGCGTGCGATTATACTTATATTGTACTATGTCTGTCCTTTGGGTGCCTTTTGCAGATTGCCTTTGAGAAGATTTTTCAGGGAATCGGTGAGATGAAGATTACGATGATTCTTCTTGCGACCGGGGCGGTCATCAATATCATTCTGGATCCGATTATGATTTTCGGACTTCTCGGCTGTCCGGCCATGGGAGTAAAAGGCGCGGCATACGCTACGGTTATCGGCCAGATTACGGCGTTTCTGCTCTATATTGTCGTATATAAGAGACGGCGGTTTGCCGTTCAGATCCATCCGAAGTATCTGAAGCTGGATAAGGCAATGATCCGGCAGATTTACAGTGTAGGAATTCCATCCAGTATTATGCTGACGCTGCCATCGGTTCTGGTCAGTGTGCTTAACCGGATTCTGGGAGGATTTTCGGATGTGTATGTGGCGGTTCTGGGAGTTTACTATAAGCTTCAGACTTTCATTTATATGCCGGCGAATGGAATTGTGCAGGGAATGAGGCCGCTGATCGGCTATAATTATGGAGCGGGAGAAAAAGAGCGGGTGAGAAGCATTATCCGGTACAGCCTGTTATCCGCAGGATGTATTATGCTGATCGGTACGGTGCTGTCGCTTACTGTTCCGGGACAGATTTTCGCGCTGTTTGATGCGGAAGAGTCTCTTCTGCAGGCGGGAATTACGGCGCTTCGGATTATCTGCCTTGGATTTCTGGTTTCCACTATCGGTGTGATTTATTCCGGAGTTTTTGAGTCGATAGGAGAGGGAAAGCATTCTCTTGTAATTTCACTCTTGCGGCAGTTTGTCATCACGATTCCGTGTGCATTTTTGCTGTCCCGCGTTTTCGGACCTGCAGGGGTGTGGATATCTTTTCCGGCCGGAGAAGTCATCGCTGCAGTGGCGGCGGTTATTCTTTTGAAGCGGTTTAAAGAGGGAGCATATTCACCTTTTTAGGAGGAAACATGGAGGAGAAGAAAGAAACGATCCAGAAAAATTATACTTATATTCTGAAGTGCAGTGACGGGACACTTTATACCGGATGGACCAATGATCTGACAAAGCGCCTGAAGGCCCACAACGACGGCAGAGGCGCCAGATATACGAAGACGAGACGTCCGGTTGCGCTTGCCTACTATGAGAGCTTCTGTTCAAAAGAAGAGGCGATGAGGCGGGAATATGAGATCAAACATCTAACACGGAAAGAAAAGGAAAAGCTGATTGAAAATCAAAAAGAAAACCCGGCCTGATGTCAGATCAGAGCCGGGTGAGAAGACTGTGCGTCATGCATGGTCTTTTATTTTGTAATCAGGTTATTACAGTAAGGTTCTTACAGTACGAAAGCGTACATCACGATAAAGTGGCACATGCTTCCGCCCATCACGAAGAGATGGAAAATCTCATGGGAACCGAAATTTTTGTGGCGATTGTTGAAAATCGGAAGCTTCAGCGCATAGATGACACCGCCGATTGTATAAATGATACCGCCTGCAAGAAGCCATCCGAATGCTGCCGGGGAAAGGGCATTTAAAATCTGGGTGAAAGCAAGGACACAGGTCCAGCCCATTCCAATATAGAGAACGGAAGAAACCCATTTCGGACAGAATACCCAGAAGGCTTTCAGGATAATTCCGACAATGGCGATGCCCCACACGAGAGCAAGAAGGATGGTTCCTGTCCGCCCTTTTAACGTAATCAGGCAGATCGGGGTGTAACTCCCGGCAATCAGGACGAATATCATCATGTGGTCAATTTTTTTGAGAATCGTATTTGCCCTCTCAGAGAGATCAAACGTATGGTAGGTGGTGCTCGCCGCATACAATAAGATCAGGCTGAGTGCGTAAATACTCAGGGAAATCAGATAAATATGATCCGGCTCCCTTGCGGCCTTGATCAACAGCGGAACTGCAGCAAAAATAGCCATCAGCATTCCGATAAAATGTGTAATGGCGCTTCCTGGATCTTTTAAATGTCTGCTATGTCTATTCATAAAACTACCTCCTGTCTGAACATGCTGGCAAAACAACATGTAGTTTTCGATACTACGTAATCTATATGCTAATATTATATCCGATATTCCAAAAAATCAATAGTAAAATTGCGAAAGAAAAATAAAGATTTGAACAGAAAATATTTAAAATCCACAACTGGACTGGTTAAAAATAATAAAACTGGATGTTTTAAAGAATCCAGTTTGGTGATAATATGAGGCAAGAAACAGAGGAAAGAGGGCAGAATTATGAATCAGAGACATCAGACAACAACTAAACTTGCGCAGACCGCGATTTTCGCGGCATTGTGTTATGTAGCATTTGCGTTTTTGCAGATAAAAATTCCGGTTCCGGGCGGCGATGCGACGTCGATCCATGCAGGAAATGCATTTTGCGCGCTGGCGGCGCTGATCCTTGGGGGCGGTTACGGAGGGCTGGCCGGAGCAGTCGGCATGACAATCGGAGACCTCCTGGATCCGATTTATATTGTAGGAGCACCGAAGACATTCGTGCTGAAATTCATGATTGGTCTGATTGTCGGGCTTGTTGCGCACAGAATCGCAAAGATCAATGAAAGCACTGATAAAAAGTATGTGATGAAATGGAGTGTTCTGGCATGCGTGGCGGGACTTGGATTTAATGTAATCGCAGATCCTGTTGTGGGATATTTTTATAAGCAGTACATTCTCGGACAGCCGCAGCAGATGGCGGAGACACTGGCCAAGATCAGCGGGGCGGCGACACTGATCAATGCGGTCGTATCGATCGTGCTTGCCGGACTGCTTTACAATGCGGTCCGCCCGGTTCTCTTAAAGAGCGGGTTGATTACGAAAGAGATAAGAAGGACAAAGGCGGTATAAGAAATGAACGACCGGAAAATCAAGACGATAGTAAGTATGGCCTTTTTTACGGCGATTACATTCCTTGGGATTCAGGCGTTCCGGATTCCGGTTCCGGCTGTGGTCGGGACGCCGTTTATCCACTTCGGACACGTATTTGTGGTGCTGGGAATGCTTCTTCAGGGCGGCAGGAAAGGGGCTGTCACCGGAACAGCAGGGCTTGTCATTTTTGACCTCCTCAATGGATATGTACAGTCTATCCCGCAGGTATTTGTGGAGACGATTGTGAAATGTATTCTGGTGGGAGCACTGTTTGCATGGTTCCGGAAAAAAGCAGACGGCGATCAGAAAAAAGAGTACCGGGGCGCCGTGATCTGCAGTATTGTCTACGCAGTTTTAAATATTTTCATTGAGTGGGGAATGGGAATCCTTGGACTGGTTCTCACAGGAAGCGGTATCGGCGCGGCAGTGGCAGCATCCACCGCTTCGATTCCGGCAACTGTATTCAATGCAGTCTTTATGGCTGTGGCGGTCAGCATCCTGTATCTGCCGGTGAAACGGATTTATCAGAGAGTGATGTAAAAAAGAAGAGGGACGCTGCTCTACAGATGTATGGTCTGTGGAGCAGCGTCCTTCCTTTTTCCGATCAGTAAATTTTAGTAGTTTTCTACTTTTCTTTCAAAATAAGCCTTCGGATGAGCACATACCGGGCAGACTTCCGGAGCCTCTTCGCCTTCGTAGATATATCCGCAGTTGTTGCATTTCCATCCAAGAGGAGCGTCTCCTTTGAAAGTATTTCCTGCTTCGAATGTAGCAAGAATCTTATTGTAACGTTTCTCGTGAGCGGCCTCTACCTGTGCAACAAGTTCGAATTTTGCAGCAAGCTCATCGAATCCTTCTGCTCTTGCTTCTTCAGCCATGGTTTTGTACATTTCTGTCCACTCATAGTTTTCGCCGGCAGCAGCGTCTTTTAAGTTTTCTGCTACATCACCGATGCCGTGGAACTCTTTGAACCACATTTTTGCGTGTTCTTTTTCCTGATTTGCTGTCTCCTCAAAGATATTTGCAATCTGAACGTATCCGGCTTTTCTTGCCTGAGAAGAATAAAATGTGTATTTGTTTCTTGCCTGAGACTCACCGGAAAATGCAGCCATCAGGTTCTGTTCTGTTTTGGTTCCTTCGTATTTTGACATCTTTTTTTCCTCCTTTTAATGACAAATTACTTGTTATCCCTACTATAGCACAGTTAATCTGAAAGAACAATCTTTCCGCTGTGAAGCGGGGAAGGCTTTGAAAAAAGGAGACGATTCATAAGAACCGTCTCCTAAATTCCTGAATATTGGGTGTATCTTAGCTGAAGTATCTCTTGAGAAGTCCTTCGAATGCTTTTCCGTGACGAGCTTCGTCTCTTGCCATCTCATGAACTGTGTCATGGATTGCATCAAGGTTAGCAGCTTTTGCACGTTTAGCAAGGTCAAATTTACCAGCTGTAGCGCCGTTTTCAGCTTCTACTCTCATCTCAAGGTTTTTCTTTGTGCTGTCTGTAACGACTTCACCTAATAATTCTGCGAATTTAGCAGCGTGTTCTGCTTCTTCCCATGCTGCTTTCTCCCAGTATAATCCGATCTCCGGATATCCTTCTCTATGAGCAACTCTTGCCATTGCAAGGTACATACCTACTTCGGAGCATTCTCCCTCGAAGTTTGCTCTTAAATCAGCGATGATGTCTTCGCTGACACCCTGAGCAACACCTACTACGTGCTCAGCAGCCCATGTTCTTTCTCCTGCCATTTCCTGGAATTTATCTGCAGGAACATGGCACTGAGGACATTCTGCCGGCGGATTTTCTCCTTCATAAACATAACCACATACTGTACATACCCATTTTTTCATAACACATATCTCCTTTTCGTTTTTTTTGTTTCCTTAGTTAAAAATCAGTAATAATTACTGATATCAATATAGCACTTTTCCGTGTGCTTGTCAATTCCTATTTTGGAATTCATGAATTATTTACAATTATATGGCAGCAGCTTCTGAATGCTTTTGAAGACACCGGCTGCATTTCCCATAAAATGTAATGGTGTGTGATTCCACGATGCCGTCAAATGCTTCGTTGGCAAGCTGGTTAATCTGTTTCATGCATGCCATGTTCATATCTTCCATACAACCGCATTCAGTACAGAAAAAGTGATAGTGAGGAACAGTGCGTCCGTCAAACCGGTCTGCTCCGTCCGGAGTCGATATCTTGATGATCTCTCCCATGTCAGAAAGAAGATTCAGATTCCGGTATACCGTTCCAAGACTGATATTAGGAAACTGTTCTTTGACATGGAGGTAAACCATATCCGCAGTCGGGTGCGCATTTGTATGCATCAGGTAGTCCTTAATCGATTCTCGCTGCCTGCTGTATTTCAATGCTGTCAACAAAAACCCTCCCTTCGATTAATAATGATAATAATTATTATATTTATAATAAAAAATTTCACGGATTTTGTCAAGAAAAAATATAACTGAAAGTGAATATAGAAAGGAAAGTGCCTTGACAAAAAAACGAAATATGTTAGAATACAAAACGTAACATTTGTAACAAAAATGTAATAAATACGAAAGAAAATATACATAACTATCATAAAAGGAGGATTATGCCATGCATAGTTATTTCAAAAAGGGACTGATACTGGCTGCCTTTGTCGGTATTTTCGTAGCAGGCTCCGGGATCCATGCAAAGGCCGCTGAACTTCCGGTTCAGACAGGAAATCCGGCAGTCAATGCAGATGGACTGCTCAGACAGGTACAAAAGACAGAGGATCAGGCATCTTCTATTATAATAGAAGAAACAGAAAAAAACGGAGAATTTGTTGTAAGGGAACAGAACGGGAAATACGAAGATACAGGCTTTGTTAATATTTCTTCTGATTATATTTATGTCAGAAGCGCCACATCTGATGACAGTGACTGGACCGGAAAGCTTTATCCGGGAAATGCAGTAACATTGAAGGGACCGGTTGGAGAGTGGACGGCAGTTCAGTCCGGAAATATTACCGGGTTTATCCGGTCGGAATATCTGATGGATGCAGGACAGGCGCAGCAGAAAGTGCGTCAGATGGAAGCGGAGGCGCTGAAGAACGGAACAGAGGTTACATTTTCCTACGGAGAGACAAAAGAAGAGGAGGCGGCAAGGCTTCAGGCAGAAGCAGAGCAGAGGGCAAGAGAAGAAGCCGAAAGAAAACAGGCGCAGAGGCAGGCTGTTGTGGATTATGCCTGCCAGTTTATCGGGAATCCCTATGTGTGGGGAGGGACAAGCCTGACAAACGGAGCGGACTGTTCCGGTTTTGTCCAGTCAGTCTATGCCCATTTTGGCGTTTCCCTTCCGAGGACATCCTCGGCTCAGAGAAGCGCAGGATACGAGGTCTCCTATTCTGAGGCACAGCCGGGAGATATCATCTGTTATAATGGTCACGTCGGAATCTATGTGGGAGACGGTCAGATTGTCAACGCACAGGATCCTGCACATGGGATTGGAATTTCATCCGCAACATACACGAGTATTTTGACAGTGCGCCGGATTTTCTAAGCAGGCGCGGAGAGAAAAAATCGCGAATCAGCAAAATGCACAAATTTGTAATAAATTGTAAAAAAATGGAAAATAAGGCCAAAATCGTTTTCCACACTTAAATTATGAAAAAAGGGTAAAATAGCGTTGTTTTCAAAAGTTATCCCCACTTTCCACAGAAAAAGTTGTGAATTGTGGGGATAACTTTTGGCTTTTAAAAGAACGGATGTTTTGTAAAGAAATAATAAAATTGAGCTTTTGTCGAAAAAACCGGAAAAAAAGGTTGACTTTTTCATAATCAAACTATGATTCTGAAAGGGCAAAAAATTATAGAAAATTCTGACAATTATTTCCGAAGGAAAGGAAAGCTTTTTGGTTGCGTATTAGAAAAAAAGGTATTATAATAAGGAATACGTAAATCCAAGTAAATAAGGAGGAATTCAAAATGGCTTATCAGGTAGAAAAAACTACGACGATCGGCGAAGTTGTTAATACACATCCGGAAGTAGCTCCGATTCTTATGGAAATCGGGATGCACTGTCTTGGATGCCCGGCTTCTCAGATGGAATCTCTGGAAGAAGCGGCGATGGTTCATGGAATTGATGCCGAGTTATTAGTAGAGAAGATCAATGCTTTTTTAAAAGCAAATGAATAAGGTGTAAGGTATAGAAAAAAGCACCGTCTGCAGGTGAGTAAATTCTGCAGACGGTGCTTTATTTTACAGACTTGCAAGACGCTGAACAGCTTCGCGGGAAATGAGCATCTCGCAGTGCTCTTCCAGATATGCAAGAGACGCCGGAGTACTCTTTTCAAGAATACCGTATTCGGTCAGCATATTGCAGATTTTACTGAAATCACTTTTTGAATGTCCTGACTGTGTGACGGCCAGAATAAAGAATCCGTCGGACGGATCCTTATAGAGCGTATTGACGCCCTGATACATCGGAGAGAGAAGATGCGCCGCTTCAATCACCCGGTCAAGAGAGCCAAACGAGAACAGCCGGACAGCCGGGCGGATGGACGCTTCGGGCTTTCCATTCTTTCCGGGCATCTCTGCGACCGCCTCTTTGACTTTGTTGAGAAGCTGCAGAAACTCTTCCGCACCCTCAAGCTTGTCTGGGACCGCCTTTTTGGATGTATCTGTATCATCGAACGGAGAAGGAGCAAATTTGGAAAAACGAGTATCCAGCTCTTCCGGATCTTCTACCTTTGTAATGATGAGCACGATGGAATCCGATGATGATGGAATCGCTTCGATCATGAGAGGAATATCGTCAGCCTCAAAACCGAATTCAAAGGCTGCCTGCTGCATCATGTCATGGAAAAGTGATTTCGCTTTTTCGGTACCGTAGGCAAGCTCGCTGATCTTTAAGTGTCTGTCCTCGAGATCGGCACGTGTCAGGGTACAACGGATTTGATTTTCATTGATCTTTTCAATTTTCATATAATCACTTCCTAGCTGTAAATAATCTTATACTTACTCAATAGTAGTATAAACAAAAAATAAAATTCTGTAAATAAAATTTAGAAAAAATACTTGCATTCGCAGAAAACAGGAGTATAATATCTGGACAGAGGTAGTATTCCCGGATGACTGTGTACAGTAATAAAGGAGGGGATATTTACGAATCTATTTTCCGGTCAGCATTTCTGCATATAGTTTATGCAAAGCAGTCCTTGATTTATCTCACTAAAAGCATTTCTGCAATCAGTTCGATAGAATCAAAATAGAGCATATCACAATTATTCTCAGTTTATATTCATTTAATCACAAAAGAACCCACTAATAAATTCAGACGATTCATGATTTTGAAAAATAACGGGAACGGTGCTACCTTTTTCAGCATACGGGGTATCATAAATAATATATCACGATAAGAAACCTGTGCACTTCACAAGGGGATACTCCGGGCCGCAGTCATAGAAAAAGGTTTTTCAAAATTCTGTTTCAGATTATCAGAAAGAAAAGGGAAACAGTATGGAGAGCGATATTATAGAGGACGAGCAATACAGGAATCTGTTTGTAGAACTCTCGGAGTATGAGCGGATGGGAGTACGGATGAAAATGAACGGACATCCGGCCAGTCCGCTGCAGATTGCGTCCGCACATGCAGTGAAGGAAGAACTTTCCTATATGAGAGACTATGTGGCGGATGAGAACGGTAAAGTTAAAGAAGTCAGATTTGTGAAACTGTCAAACATAAAGTAAAAAGCGATAATCCCCCTTTACGCAGAAACAGGTAGTGAACAGAGCCGAAAATGTCAAAATTATTAATGACGTGCAGAAGAAATCTTGATATAATGTGAGCGTATACAGGAGGTATGGACATGGATGAAAGACGAGGCAAAAGGAGACCGGATGGACGGCCGGCCAGAAAAAGACAAAGGCCGGTACAGCAGCAGGATCCAAGACGCCGGAATCAGGAAAGCAGACGCCAGAAAGAGCTTGAGATGCGCCGCCAGATCCGAAGACGGAAAAAGAGAAGAAAACGCATCCTGATTCTTCTTCTGCTCTTACTTATCGCAGTGATCGCAGCAGGAATAGTATTATGGATCAGATATGGCCCGTCGAGGGAAGAAGCAGATAAAAATGAGTATTTTGGTATTACAGACACCAGCCAGGTGGGACTTGCGATCGACAATCAGATTCCAGATGTAAAGAGCATGAAAGAAGGAAGCGAAGTCTATCTGGATTTCGATTCTGTACACGATTACGTAAATCAGAGATTTTACTGGGACTCTAATGAAAACCGGCTGCTTTATACTTTACCGGACAGGACGCTCAGCATTCCGGCTGGCGCGACAGAATTTGAATCCGAAGATGGAACACAGACGAGAGACTATGAAATTGTAAAAGTGGAAAATGATACTGTTTATCTCGCGCTGGATTTTGTAAAAGAATATACGGACATGTCACTGGATGTCTATGAAAATCCGGACAGAGCAGTGATTGTAACCAACAAGGAAGAAAACCACGCCAGGGTGAGCAAAGATACCGAGGTCCGGATCCTGGGAGGTGTAAAGAGCCCGATCCTGACTGAAATCAGTAAATCAGATGACGTGGTTGTCATCGAAGAAGCCGGATCCTGGATGAAAGTGAGAACCGTGGACGGGTATATCGGCTATGTGAAATCCAATACCCTGGAAAAAGCCGAAAAACAGACACGGAAATCTGAATATGAAGAGCCGGAATATACCAATATTCAGAAAGACTACAAGATCAATCTGGCATGGCATCAGGTTACAAGCCAGGCGGCCAATGAAAATGTGGCCTCCGTCATTGCAGGAACGACAGGACTGACTACAATTTCTCCAACCTGGTTCACAATCCAGGATACAAACGGCAATATTACGTCTCTCGCAAGCAGTGCCTATGTGGATGCCGCACATCAGGCAGGGCTGGAAGTATGGGGGCTGGTTGACAACTTTACCAATCAGGTCGATACACTTGCGGTATTAAGCAACACACAGAGCAGGGCCAATATGATCAGCCAGCTGATTACCGAGGCACAAAACAGCGGACTTGACGGCATCAACGTGGACTTCGAGCAGATCACCGAGGAGATGAGCGACCACTATATTCAGTTTATCCGGGAATTATCTGTTGAGTGCAGGAAGAACCAGATCGTTCTTTCCGTGGATAACTATGTACCTGGATTTACAAGCCATTACAACAGAGAAGAACAGGGCATTGTAGCAGATTACGTGATCATCATGGGATATGACGAACACTTCGCGGGCTCTGAAGAAGCCGGCTCTGTTGCATCGATTGACTTTGTAAGAGAAGGTATCACAGAGACACTCAAAGAAGTACCAAAAGAGAAAGTCATTAACGGACTTCCGTTTTTCACGAGGCTGTGGATCGAATCATCCAGCGGCCTGACAAGCCAGGCGATCGGCATGCAGGAGGCAGAAACGGCCGTGGCCAATGCAGGCGTGACAGCATCCTGGGATGAAGAGACCCAGCAGAACTACGCAGAGTGGACTGCAGACGGAAACACGTACAAAATATGGCTTGAAGACGAACAATCCCTGGAGGCCAAGCTCAAAGTCATGCAGGAATACGATCTTGCAGGAGCAGCCGCGTGGAAACTCGGATTCGAAAAATCAGGTATCTGGGAACTGATCTCCCGGTACGTGAACGGATAACAGAATACAAAAAGAAAATAAAAACTGAATAACGAACAAAGAAAGACGGAGCCGCTTGCCTCGAAGCGGCTCCGTTATTTTTGTGGAGGCTGTAGGGGACGTGTTCCGGTGCACAGGTACACGACGTAAACGGTAAAAAAACGCTCGGAACCCGCATAAAATAAGGCAAAACTCGAATTTTCAGATTTTTTTCATCGGGGACAGGTTCCTTTTCATCGGAACACGTCCCCGGTGAAAAGTCTATCGTACAGTCTTTATTCATATATTTGTTTTAAAGACTGGAACGCAAAGGGATTATAATATGGCGGATAAAGTGAAGTGGGTGCTGGCACTTCTGATTCTTGTTTTTGTGTTGTACGGGATACAGAAGGTGGAGAGTATAGTGACGCAGGGAGAAGTACAGGTGCAGAAGGCGGATGTAGTGATTGATGCCGGACACGGAGGGAAGGATCCGGGGAAGGTCGGTGTTAATGACGCGCTTGAAAAGGATATTAATCTTCAAATTGCAGGGAAGCTGAAGGAGGAACTGGAGGCCAGGGGGATTTCGGTTCTGATGACACGGGAAGAGGATCAGGGGCTGTATGATGAAAATGCTGATAATAAGCAGGTGCAGGATTTAAAGCGGCGGGTAGAATTGATTAATGAGACGGCCCCGGCGCTTGCGGTCAGTATTCACCAGAACAGTTATCCTTCGCCGGATGTGAGCGGTGTTCAGGTTTTTTATTATGAGCATTCGAAAGAGGGGGAAGAGATGGCCTCGGTCGTGCAGAAGCAGATGGAAAACTTGGAGGGGACAAAAAACCGACCGGTAAAGGGCAATACGACTTACTATCTTCTGAAACGTACAGAAGTCCCGACATTGATTATTGAATGCGGATTTCTGAGTAATCAAAGCGAAGCTCAGAAACTGACGGAGGAGGATTATCAAAATTCCCTGGCCAGAGTGATTGCCGATGGTATCGAGGAATGTCTGCAGTGAAGGGTTCCGAAAAGAGGATGAGTGTGTTATAATAAAATTTATGGAAACAAGAATAGAAAAAATTGACAGAATGCAGATCGATGAAACGATCATGGAAACAGCGGGAGAAATCATAAAGCAGGGAGGCCTGGTCGCATTTCCAACGGAGACCGTTTACGGCCTGGGGGCGAATGCGCTTGATGAGGAGGCGGCGAGAAAAACATATGCGGCAAAAGGCAGACCTTCTGATAATCCACTGATTGTACATATTGCAGAGAAAGATGCACTGGATGGAATTGTGGAAGAAATTCCGGCAGGAACAAGAACGCTTGTTGATAAGTTCTGGCCGGGCCCGCTTACCTTGATTTTGAAGAAAAACGAAAGAGTACCGTACGGAACGACGGGAGGACTTGACACGGTTGCGGTGCGTATGCCGGACGACGAGATTGCGCTACAGCTGATCCGGAAAGGCGGAGGTTATGTTTCTGCACCGAGCGCAAATACATCGGGGCGCCCGAGTCCTACGACTGCACAGCATGTTGCGGAGGATCTGGACGGAAAGATCGATATGATTCTGGATGGAGGCAGTGTCAATATTGGAGTGGAATCCACCATTCTGGATATGACATGTGTGCCGCCGATGATTCTAAGACCGGGTGCAGTCACGAAAGAAATGCTGGAAGAGGTGATTGGTGAGGTCAGGATGGATCAGACCCTGATTTCGGAGAACAGCAGCCAGGCTCCAAAGGCTCCTGGTATGAAATACCGTCATTATGCACCGAAAGCGCAGATGATTCTGATCGAGGGGAAGCCTTCAGATACAGTTCTTGCGATCAAACAGCTCGCATATGATAAGGCGATGTTTGGGAAAAAAGAAAATGGAGAAGGATACCGGATCGGTATTATTGCTACTGCGGAGACGATGAGTCAGTATACATACGGAACCGTGAAAAGTATCGGAAGCAGGGAAAACCGTCGGACAATCACGAAAAATCTGTATGGAATTCTCAGGGAATTTGACGAAGAAGGCGTGGATATTATCTACAGTGAAGGGTTTTTCGGAGAAGCAATCGACACCGCCATTATGAATCGTCTATTAAAAGCGGCAGGTCACAAGCGGATTCCTGCCTCCGAGATTATCAAGCTGCAGGAATACCGGAAGATCATTTTTGTGAGCAAGGATGATAACTGTCGAGGCCCGATGGCAGAGCGCCTTCTGCAGAGGCAGATTCTTCTGCAGGAATATGATATTCAGTCCAGGGGCATGATCGTACTGTTTCCGGAGCCGTTAAATCCGAAAGCAGAGGAAATCATGCGGAGAAATGGTGTGGACACGACAGAGCATGAGGCCCTGCCTTTTGAGGAGAAAGATATTACTCCGGATACCCTGATTCTGACAATGGAGAAAGCGCAGAAGAGAAAAATTATTACAGAGTATGGATTCCACAGCAACATCTTCACTTTGGGTGAATATATCGGAGAAGAAAAGGAAGTGGAGTCCATGTACGGAAAGTCTCTGGAGGAATATGAGGAATCCTATATGGAGTTGGAAAATTATATGAGAAAACTGGCTAGAAAGCTGAATATGGAGGCAAAGGAAAAATGGGAAGAGTACATATAATGGACCATCCGCTGGTTCACCATAAAATTGATTATATCCGCCGCAAAGAGGTTGGAACAAAAGAATTCCGTGAGATCATTGAGGAGATCTCCATGCTGATGTGCTATGAAGCGACAAGAGGGCTGAAACTTGCGGATGTGGAGATTGAAACGCCGATTTGCAAGATGACGGGAAAAGAGCTGGCGGGCAGAAAGCTTGCTGTTGTCCCGATACTTCGTGCCGGCCTTGGAATGGTGGAAGGAATTCTGAAGATGATTCCGGCGGCAAAGATCGGCCACATCGGTCTTTACAGAGATCCGGAGACATTGCAGCCGGTAGAATATTACTGCAAGCTGCCGTCAGACTGCGATAAAAGAGAGGTCTTCGTGGTAGATCCGATGCTTGCTACAGGCGGATCCAGTTCCGAGGCGCTCACCATGCTGAAGGAAAAAGGGGTAAAAAATATGACATTCCTCTGTATCCTTGCAGCACCGGAAGGACTGGAAAAGCTTCGGGAAGATCATCCGGATGTGGACATTTATGTTGGGGCGCTTGATGAAAAGCTGAATGAACATGGATATATTGTACCGGGGCTTGGAGATGCAGGAGACCGTATCTTCGGAACCAAATAGCAGGAAGGTGATAAAATGAACGCCAAGAGAAAAGATTATCTGTCCTGGGACGAATATTTTATGGGAATTGCCATGCTGTCCGGCATGCGTTCCAAAGATCCGAATACCCAGGTAGGATGCTGCATTGTGAGCCAGGATAATAAAATCCTTTCTATGGGTTATAACGGGCTGCCGAATGGTTGCTCCGATGATGAGTACCCGTGGGCCAGGGAGGGGGATGATCCGCTGGAGACCAAATATGTGTATGCGGTCCACAGCGAGTTGAATGCCATTCTGAATTATGGAGGAGGCAGCTTGAAGGGAGCCAAGATTTATGTTTCCCTGTTTCCGTGTAATGAATGTGCAAAAGCCATTATCCAGGCAGGCATTAAAGAAGTAATTTATGACTGTGACAAGTATGAGGACACCGCCTCTGTGATTGCATCAAAACGGATGATGGATTCAGCAGGAGTAAGATACTATCAGTATCACCGGACAGGCCGGGAAGTAAAGATTAAATTATAAATTCTGCTTCCTGATCAGGAAGTATCTATAAAGAGGGACATTCTGAGATTCCAGGGAATCCGAATGCCCCTCTTTATTCATTATGCGAAATACTGATGAAACTATAAAAAAACTAGATGAGTTCCTGCCCGGGGAGGACAGTACTGTCAAGTACAAACTGTCGAAAATGCTGCACGCATGGCGGCAGAAAGATGCGACTGTCGTGTACCATAAAAAGATTTCGTTCACATGCGGGGGTATTGATCTGCAGAATCTTGAGATCCAGCTTTAAGAGTAAATCCATATAAGGTACGACTGCAATACCAAAGCCTTGTGCAGTCAGCCCGGCAATGACCTGATCCTCTTCTGTCTCGTAGGCGATCTTTGGTTCTGTGTTTATGTCGGAAAACATCTGATCAACCACGGCACGGATACCTGAGCTTTTATCAAAAAAGATCTGTGGGTAGGGAGCTGTCTCGGCCAGGTCAACAGTATGGCGGGAGGCAAGCGGATGTCCTTTTGGGACAATCAGAACAAGATCCTGCTTCTGTACCGGAACCGCTGTGAAGTTCAGTCTGTCCGGCGGATGAGAACAGAAGACTAGGTCATATTTCCGCTTTGAAAGGCCGTCCAGAAGGCTTTGTGTCACCCCGGTATGAAAGGTAAACTGGAGATCCAGATCGGGGTGTGCTTTTAAAAAGGCAGATGCCAGACGAGGGACAAACTCGACTCCCAGCGTCCGCAGAAGTCCAAGGCGGATCAGCCCTTCGCCCCGTGCACTGCGTCGGATAGATTCCATTCCGGCATCCAGAGTAGATAATGTGTGTTCTGCGCAGTCAAGGAATTCTTCGCCAAAACGGGTGAGTGTTGTATTTCGCCCGCCTTTTTCAAAGAGGGGAACCCCAAGCTCCTGTTCAAGCTGTGCGATTGCATGGCTTAAATTTGGCTGTGAAATACAGAGCTACGCTGCTGCTTTTGTATAATGCTGTACATGCGCCAGGGTGACAAAGTAACGTAGATAAAATAAGTTCATACAGGCACGTCCTTCCCTTCCATAACGGTATCATCTAAATCATAAAAAAATTTTATAACTTTATGCAAATTATTCATTTGCGAACCATTTATCTCCATACTAAACTGAATGGATGGAAAGTGCAAGGATATCTTATGAGGAGGAAAGAAAAAATGAGGGAGAAACAGATGGAAGCTGAGAAACCGGTGTGGAGAGGAGAAGCGGCACTTGTGGCGGCTGTTATTATGAATACGTTTGGAGTAGTACTGATGTTGTATTCCGGATCCGGAATATCTGCCATCTCCAGTGTGCCGTTTGCTTTTTCGGAGGTCTTTCCGCATCTTTCACTTGGGACATGGACCTATCTGTTTCAAGGGCTTCTGATACTGAGCCTTATGATTTTGAGGAAACGCTTTGTCCCGGAATATCTTTTCAGCTTTGTGGTGGGATTTGTGTTCGGAGAATTACTGGACGTTTATGAATTATGGATTCATATTCTGCCGGAGACAACCGGTTGGCGTGTCATCTATTTTGTTGTCAGTTATCTTCTGATCAGCTTCGGAATCGCGTTGTCAAACCGATGCCGTCTTCCGATTGTGCCGACGGACCTTTTCCCGCGGGAGATGGAGCAGATTACAGGAATCACGTATTCGAAAATAAAAATTTCTTTTGATGTTATCTGTCTGGCTGTGACTGCCGGAATGACAGGAATTTTTCTGGGACATCTGGACGGATTGGGAGCCGGAACGATTCTGGCGGCATTTACAATGGGGAAAAGTGTAGGGGTGATGGGCAGCTGGATGGACCGGCATGTGCGATTTACATCATTTTTGTCAGGAGAAAAGCTCTGCCGGTATGCAGGATGATAACCGGATGAATAGAAATAATTATGCGAAAAGGGACGTTGTTTTTGACGTCCCTTTTTCGGTGGACCTATGTTAATGCAGGGGTTCGTTTGGCCTGCTTGATAAGAAAACTGTATCGTTTACGGGCGGCATTCCCCTGAAAAATATAGCTGTCAATCAAATCCGGATCAGAGGCGTTTTGAAAGAGATTGTCGGCAGCTTCGATCTCCTTCCTGACAAGTGCAATCTCCGTTATAAGATCAGAATAAGAACTTCTGAGATAAACATCGGCTTCATAATGGTGATTCGTGTTTGTTGGCATGATATCCCTCCCTTCCTAAAGTTATAGTTATAGTATGTACAAAAACAGGAATAAAATACCAGTTTGGAAGAATAGAATGTACTAAAAGAAGCGGGGAGTATGAGATGAAAGAAAAGGGAATCGAGATCATCATCAACTTTATTGTCCGGGCTGTTCTTGGTGCGGCTGTTATCTTTTTTGTGAATCAGTTTCTGGATTCTCAGAAAATACCGGTTGCCGTAGGATTAAATCCGTTTACCGTTTTGACAGGCGGAATCCTTGGACTTCCTGGGGTTGCGCTCCTTTATGGCATTGTATGCTGGGAAATTTTGTGAGAGTTTCACAAAGATCAGGGAAATGAAAAAAACCGGTGGACAAAACTCCTAAACCGGTCTATAATGCATATCACAAAACAAAATTCTTTTGTTTTATCCGGATCACCCGGAGTCTTATTTGAAAAGCGTCGGGAAAGCGCTTATCTATATCAGAGCCGAATCGGCTGTAATGATTCATGAACAGACAAATGATTATATGCGGAGAAGAGGAGTTGTATGTACTGCGGCTTGCAGATATGATTGCCGACAGGGAAGAGCTGGATCTTCAGGTACAGGTCTGCACCTCTTTTGAGCAGGAAGAAAGACTGGAGGAGTTTCAGGAAGCAGAACTTCTGCTGATCGGGGATGAGATTCCCTACGAGAAGAGGCAGACAAGCAGAGCTGCCAGAAGATTTGTGCTGACAAGTCAGGAAGGAGCAGAGGTGGGGGAAGAGGAGGTCCCGGTCTATAAATACCAGTCCGTCCATAAGATTTTTGCCAGGATCATGGAAGTATGCCTGGATCACGACCGTGCAGGCCTGTTTCAGGTGCCGCGCAGAGATAATCAGCGTCTGATTGTCGTTTATTCTCCTATTCACAGAATCGGGAAAACACGTTTTGCGAGGGCACTCGGATATGAGCTGTCCAGAGATGAAGAGACACTTTATATTAATATGCAGGAATATCCCGGATGGGGAATGCACAGGGAAGAAAAGAGCGCATCTCTGGCGGATCTTCTCTATTATTCCCGCCAGGAGCAGAATCATCTGGGGCTGCGTCTGACATCTATGGTGCAGGATCAGGAAGGACTGGCTGTTCTGGATCCGATACCGGTGAGCCGGGATTTGAAAGAGGTGGCATGGGAGGACTGGAATTCTCTGATTCTTCAGATCCTGAAGAAAGGTCCGTATCAAAATATGATCCTCGATCTCAGTGAAAGTGTTCAGGGCCTGTTTGAAATTCTGAAGATGTGTGATGAGTGGTACCTTCCCTATATCGAAGACGAGGACGAAGAGCGGAAACTGGAGCAGTTTTTTGACACACTGGAACTGATGGGATGCAGGAAGCTGCGGCAGAAGGCGCGGATGACAGAGATGAAGGGGGAGCCGGAAATATGTGTAAAGAAGGCATTACAGTATGATAAGAACACTGCATATGGAAAAGCTGCAGGAGCAGGTCATGGCGAAGCTGGATCTGTCGAGAGAAATCGAAGATGGCGAACTGGTCGAATTGATTTATCAGGTGCTGGAAGAGTATACCAAAGACAAGTACATTCCGCTCCGGATGAAGATGGAATTTGGTAGAGATCTGTTTAATGCATTCAGAAAGCTGGATATTCTCCAGGAACTTCTGGAGGACGAGTCGATCACTGAGATCATGATTAATGGACTGGAAAATATTTTTGTGGAAAAGGGAGGAGAGATTTATCAGTATGAAAAAAGATTTGTATCCCGGAAAAAGCTGGAAGATATTGCGCAGCAGATTGCCTCCGGCTGCAACCGGACAGTCAATGAGGCGGAACCGATCGTGGACGCAAGGCTTCCGGACGGCTCCAGGGTCAACCTGGTGCTTCCACCGGTGGCGCTCAACGGTCCGATTATTACAATCCGGAAGTTCCCGAAAGAAGGAATTACGATGAAACGGCTGATTGCCTGGGGAAGTATCTCCAAAGAAGCTGCGGAATTTCTGGAAAAGCTTGTAAAGGCAAAGTACAACATGTTTATCAGCGGCGGCACCGGTTCCGGAAAGACGACATTTCTCAATGCCCTTTCCCAGTTTATACCGGAGGACGAGAGGATTATTACTATCGAGGACAACGCGGAACTGAAATTACAGTCTCTGCCCAATCTCGTAAGGCTGGAAGCCCGGAATGCCAACATGGAAGGAGAAGGAGAAATTGATATCCGTGAGTTGATCCGGACGGCACTTCGGATGCGTCCGGACCGCGTGATTGTAGGTGAGGTGCGAAGCGCAGAGACGATCGATATGCTGCAGGCTATGAATACGGGGCATGACGGTTCCTTAAGTACCGGTCATGGAAACAGTCCGAAGGATATGATAGGAAGGCTGGAAACCATGGTGCTCATGGGGATGGAGATTCCGATCGAAGCGGTACAAAGACAGATAGCATCCGGGATTGATATTATCATCCATCTTGGAAGGATGCGGGACAAGACCCGGAAGGTCCTTGAGATTCTTGAAATTACTGGATATGAGGAAGGCAGAATACAGATGCATACACTGTATGAGTTTCAGGAGAAAGGAAGCAGCCACGGGAAAGTGAGGGGAAGTCTTGTTAAAAAAGAGGAATTACAGAAAAAAGAAAAACTGCTGGCGGCAGGATATTAGAAAGGGAGAATATCTGACAGGATGCCTTGGAGCCGTGGGAGCGGCCGGGCTGACAGCGCTTTTATTCTACCGGTCCACAGTGGCGGCACTGGTACTTCTGCTCCCGGTGGGAGGAACATTTCTGTATGTCTGGGAAAAGGAAAAATTAAGAAGAAAAGAAAGAGAATTTACAAGACAGTTTCTGGATGCGCTTCAGTCGGTGTCCGCCGCCTTAAATGTGGGATATTCTCTGGAAAATTCTCTGCTGGAAGCAGGAAAGGAAATGCGGATCATGTACCTGGAGCAGGACCGGATCTTAAAGGAATGGAATTATATGATCCGGCAGATGAAGATGAATATTGGAGTAGAGCGGATCCTGGAGGAGTTTTCCGAACGGATAGATCAGGAGGATGTCAGAAATTTTGTTACGGTCACTGCGACTGTAAAAAAGAGCGGGGGAAATATGGCAAGAGTGATCCGGCAGACAATTTCTCAGATTCAGGAGAAGGAGGAGCTGAATCAGGAAATCGAAACTGTAATCTCCGCCAAAAAGATGGAGTTTCTTGTCATGGCAGTAATTCCATTTGGAATGATCGCCTATATGATGCTCAGCTTTCCGGAATTTATGGAAGTTCTTTATCAGGGAGTCCCGGGCAGGGCGGTCATGACAGGATGTCTCGTTTTATATCTGGCAGCGTTTGGAACCGGGTTTCGTATGATACAGATTGAGGTGTGAGAGGATGGACATAAAAGCAATAGCAGTGACCGGAGCAGCATATTTAATTTTGCTGGTCCTGCTTTGGAAAACAGGAAAAGGGAAGATAAGAAACAGGGAAAAAAGAAAGCGGATCAGAAAGGGAATCTGGTTTTTCTTTCTTGTCAACACAATCAGCGTGGCCGTTTTTATATGGACGGGACAGGACAGGCCGGTGAAAGACGGGAAGATTGGAAGAAATCAGAAAGGCGGCGGAAGCCGGAATGAAACGGTGTTTGCGACGGTCGAGGGAGTGGATGAAGATATCCCGATTCAGATCCGGGTGGATGAGCAGGGATATACGAAAGAGGAGGCAGAAAAGATCCTTACGGACGAGGCAGAGAAGCTGGAAAAGAGAATTCTGGGAGAGAATCAGGATCTGGAGTATGTTACGTCAGATTTGAATCTGTTGACTTCTCTTCCGGATTATCCGGTATCCGTTCAATGGACGCTGGACGATTATCAGTACATAAGTATAGACGGAAGTCTTAAGGAGGCAATCCCGAAAGAAGGAATCGGGGTTCAGCTGACAGCTGTTTTAAGCTTTGATCAGGGAGCGGATGAAGCAGTAGAGCGGACGAGGGATATAACAGTGACGCTGTATCCGCCGAAGCTTCGGAATCCGGATGAGATCGTAGAAGCTCTGGAGCAGTTGGTGGATTCAGAGAACGAAATCAGCAGGGAGGACGAAGCGCTGTATCTTCCGGATGAAATTGCGGGAAGAAAGGTTTCCTGGGGATACCGGTCAACCGTCAACGGGTATCAGGTGATGGGAATGGGAGTGCTGGTCTTTGTGGCGGCCGCTGCATGGAGAAGGCAGAAGGTAAATGATGCGGCAAGAGCCAGAAAAGAGCAGCTTCTCAGAGATTATCCGGAGATTTTGGAACAGTTTTCCCTGCTGATCGGTGCAGGGATGACTGTGAAAGGAGCATGGTACAAGATTGTGGAAAACTATCAGGAAAGACGGGAGACCGGGGGAAAACGGCCGGCTTATGAGGAGATGATGCGGACATGTTTTGAAATGCAGGGAGGTGTACCGGAAGGAGAAGGATATGAGAATTTCGGAAAACGGTGTCAGATACAGGAATATATGCGACTTGGACTTCTTCTTTCCCAGAATCTGAGAAAAGGAACGAGAGGCATTACAGAACTGCTCAGTCTGGAAGCAGTTCATGCCTTTGAGGACCGGAAAGCGCGGGCAAAGAGAAAGGGCGAGGAGACAGGAACGAAACTTCTCGTGCCGATGATCATGATGTTGGCAGTGGTACTGGTCATTGTTATTGTACCGGCCTTCTGGAGCATGGGAATTTGAAGGAATCCAAAGACAGGAAACAAAGGAGGTTGCAAAATGTTGTGGTTACAGATGAATGCAAGACGAATTTGGAACAGGATAGAAGAATGTCTGAAAGATGAAAGTGGAATTGGAGTGGTGGAAATCATATTGATTCTCGTTGTACTGATCGGACTTGTCATTATCTTCAAGACCCAGCTGACAGAGCTCGTTCAGACGATTTTCAATAAAATTACAAGTGAAAGCGGAAAGATTTAGAAACATGATTCCGGCCGGAAAAAAGAAAGAAGATGCACAGCTGACAGTGATGATGAGCCTTTTGATCCTGATTCTGCTGACGTTTACAGCCGGGATTTTAGAGAGTGCGTCCATTCAGACATCAAAGAATATCAGGCGGGCGGACACGGAGCGGGCGGTGGAATCATTGTTTGCGGAGTATCAGAAGGAACTTCTGGAAGAGTATGATCTTTTCGGACTGGACGGTACGTACGAGACAGGAAATTATTCGGAAGAAAGAGTATTGAACCGTATAACCGTATATGGAGCGGTTGCAGGAGAGAGTCAGGTGGAAGCCGTCCGCTTTTTGAGTGACGGAGAAGGCCGGGAGTTCGCGGATCAGGTCTGCAGATATATGGAGAACAGGTTCGGAATCGATATTATCAAGGATCTGACCGGGAAAGAAGATGAGGCGAAAAAACAGGAAGAAGAGGCCGAAAAGTATCAGCAGCAGGAAGAGGAGACAGAAAAGAAGATGGATGAGATTCTGGCATCTCACGGGACATCGGAAGGCTCTTCCGAAGGAAGCGGGGAGGAGACGGAAAATCCGCTGGGGATTTTGCAGAAGCTGAAAAGGAAAGTACTGACGGAGATTGTTCTGCCGAAAGACCGGACCATTTCACAGAAAAGTGTGGAAGGAACTCCGGGAATTTCCGGTCGGGAGAGACGGGAAGGCAAGGGAGATGTACCTGCCACAGAAGAAACGGGAAACGAAAAGTTGTATTTTATTGCCTATATTCCAGAGCATTTTGGAAGCTATATCAGTCCGGGAGAAAATCGTCCGCTGGAATACGAACAGGAATACCTGATCGGCGGAAATACAGATGACATGGAAAATCTGCAGGAAGTACTGGATAAAATCCGAAATCTCCGAATGGCACCGAATTATTTCTATCTTCAGACAGACGAGACGAAGAAGACGGAAGCAAAAGTGCTGGCCGGTGTAGTAAGTACCCTGATGGGAAATCCGGAACTGACGGATGTAGTCTGCCAGATCATCCTGATGGCCTGGGCATACGGGGAGAGCGTGATGGATCTTCGGACACTGACTGCCGGGGGAAAGGTGCCGGCGGCCAAGAGTAAAGAGACATGGAAGCTGAGTCTCTCAGGCCTGCTAAAGCTTGGGACAAAAGAAGACTCCGGAGCTAGTGAAGCCGGAGAAAGCGGATTCGGGTACGATGACTACATGAAGATGCTGTTTCTTCTGGAATCCAAAGAAACGCTGCGGCTCCGGATGCTGGATCTGATTGAATGGAATATGAAGATGCGGCTGGACTGTCCGTTTTTTCAAGCCGATGCCTGTATTACAAAACTCAGGATTCAAAGTACATGCAGACTCAGAAGAGGAATTACGTACCAATTTTCGACATATTATGCATATCAATAACAAATCTGTGAAAACAGTTCTTATTTCATATCTGACAGATCAGTCTGATATACAGAAAGGAGGTAAAGCGAGGTGCCTTTTTGTGACAACTCAGGTGATTTAAACTACATACAAACCATGGTCAACGAATTTTCAGACCCTAAAATATATAGAAAGGAGACAGATTCTGATTCGCTTCATAGATGGAAGCAGCTTTCCCCACGAAATAAGAAGTGTACCTTAAAGGCACCTGTCTTTACCTCCTTTTCTGGAGGAAGTATGACTGTGGAAGCAGCCTTTGTGGTTCCTCTTTTCCTGTTTGCGGTACTGGCCTTTTTATACTTGTTTGAGGTGATGGCAGTACAGACAAATATCCGGGCGGGGATGCAGTATGCGGGCAGAAAATATGCGGAACAGGCTTATCTGAATCCATTTGTCAGTACAGAAGAACTGGAGGAGGATATCCGGGAGGAAGTCAGCACAGAACGGCTGGAGCGTAGCATGGTAAAAGGAGGTGCTTCCGGGATTGACTGCAGCAGTTCCTACGTGGATCTTATGAATCAGATTTTGTATCTGAACACATCGTATACGGTGGAGATCCCTGTTCCGGTATTTGGAATCTTCAATGTAGAAAAAGAAGAGAGCATCCGGATAAAAGGGTGGTGTGGCTATGAATCGTCTATCCCTGTCCAGGCGGAGCAGAAGATTGTGTATGTGACAGAAAACGGGGTAGTGTATCATCAGGACTACCACTGCTCCTATCTGGATCTGTCGATCCATATGGTTCCGTCCTCCGGACTGGAGGAATTGCGAAATGCGTCGGGCGGGAAGTATTATCCTTGTGAAAGATGCGGACAAAATGTGGCAGGAATGGGAGTATATGTCACGGACTACGGCAGTAAATATCACACGTCCATGTCCTGCAGCGGTCTGAAGCGAAAGATTTACGCGGTTCCGGTTTCGGAGACAGCAGGGAAAGGAGCGTGCTCAAAGTGTGGGAAATAAAAATCTGCAATGCCTTGTTTTTAATTTTTCAGGCAGTTTGTTCGGCATATGATATCCGCATCCGTGCGGTTCCGAGATGGCTTCTGCTTTGCGGAAGCGCGCTGGCAGCGCTGACACGGCTTATAGGAATTGGAAGCGGAACCTGGATTTATGTCTGGGGTGCCCTGACCGGCAGCGCATTTCTGATCGTCAGCAAATGTACAGATGAAGCGCTCGGGTTTGCAGACAGCTGGATGATTTTTGTACTGGGTGTGTATATGGGAATCTGGAAACTGGCAGCCGCTTTGAGCATTGCCTTTTTTGCGGCAGGGATTTGGAGTCTGGGAAAAGTAGTACTGCAAAATGGCGGATATAAAGATACATTCCCGTTTCTCCCCTTTTTGACAGCCGGATATTTGGGAGTGATCGGATGGTAGAAGAAAAATGGAGTGGCAGTTTTACTGTGGAAGCAGCAGTTCTTGTCTCGGCGGTCCTGCTTTTGACTTATGGGGTCATCATGGCGGTTTTTTATTACCATGATAAAAATATTCTAACAGGAACCGCTTATGAGACCGCGGTGATTGCGGGAAGAAAGCAGAAAAAAGAACCGCCTTTTCAGAAAGAAGAAATACAACAATTATGGAAAGAAAGAATTTCCGGAAAGATGATTCTTTTTCGGAAAGCAGAGGTAGAAGTAGAATGTCAGAAGGAGTATGTGTGGATTTCAGCTCAAGCATCGAGGAAAAGAATGAAGATTACAGTCGAAGCAAAAGCAGCACTTGTCGAGCCGGAGAGAAAGATCCGGGATATGAGGAAACTAAAAAAGGCAGCAGAAACAGGAACCTGAAAATCGGATACCGGAGAGACCTGAATACATCCTATTTTATTGTCGAATCAGACAGATTTTATCAATCGGACTATCAGCTGAAAATGCTGGCAAATAATGAAATCTGCGGACTTCTGCAGGTGAAAGGGCGTGGAGTAAACGGAAGAAGCCGGTATGAGTATGAAATCCAGGGAAAACATTCACTGGAATTTCTGACGCAGAAAGGACCGGTTACCTACGAAATGATTATAGCGATTATCGAAGATCTGCTGGCGGTTATGGAAGAAATGAGAGACTATCTGTTAAGCCCGAATCAGTTGCTGCTGGACCCGAGAAGCATTTTCTGTGAGAAAGGACGGTATTATTTTTGCTATTATCCGGCCAATGAACAGGGAATCGCGGAAAGCTTTCATGAACTGACAGAATTTTTTGTCAGAGAGACCGATTATCAGGATCGTTCCGGGATTTATATTTCCTATGCCCTCCATAAAATGACGCTCGCGGAAAATTATCAGATCTGCCAGGTGATTGAGGAAATTTTAAATAATCAGGAGGAAGAATACGAGGATCAAGAAGCGGAAGAGGAAGATTATGAAGAAGATCTTTATGAATATGGAGATGAATATGAAGATGATGAAGAAGAGGAGCAATATGATGACTGGGGACTGGAGGAGAAACCGGTCGGGGATGTAATAAAGGAGAAAATAGGAGGCTGGGGGTTTGTGAAACGTCTATTCGGACGTGGCATGGAAGCACCTCAGGATGATATATTGAGAGAGCAACGGAATGTTGACTGTAGAAAAAAGTATTGAAAGAGCCGGCAGGTTGCGCTAGACTTAATGTATATAACAAAAAACTGCCGACAACAGGTATGTGTTACGGGAATAAGAGAGTCGGTATACGGGACATGGATCAATGCCATGTCCCGTATCGGCACCATCACTTTGGATCTCCGGAAAGCCCGGGATGTACCGGGAGAGTGATCTCAAAAGTCGTTCCAAATCCGGGGCGGGAATCCACGGATACTGTTCCATGATGTGCGAGAATGATATTCTGAACGACAGGAAGCCCCAGACCGGTTCCGGAAGATTTGGAAGTGAAAAACGGTGTAAAGATTTCCTTCAGCTGTTCTTCGGATATGCCGCAGCCGGTATCCTGAATCCGGATATGGATCTGGCTGTCATGGAACCAGGCTTTCAGATTGACGGACCCGGAACCGTGGATTGATTCCACGGCGTTTTTTAAAAGATTTAAAAGTGCCTGACGGAGTTTGACAGGATCTCCGGTGATGACAGGAAGATCTTCCAGCAGGGAAGTAAATTCAATCTCCGTATTGGCGCAGGACGCGGCGAAGGAGAGGACCAGTTTTTCCATAAAGCTCCGGAACGAAAAAGTTTCCGGATGAAGAGAGCTGCTGTTGTTAAACAGTGAAAATTCTTCCAGAAGATGCATCATGTATTCCAGATCCTGGCAAAGGGAGTCCCAGTACTCGAAGGAGCGGACCTCGGGATGCTGGGATTCGATCAGCTGCAGCGTGCCGGAAAGAAGAGTCAGGGGATTGCGGATTTCGTGGCAGATTTTGTGACGTTCCATATCCTGAGAATGGAGCAGTTTCTGAAACAGAGCAGACGCTTCAGCATCCTGATTTACATAGGATTGAAGACGCTGCATCTCATCGGATGTAAAAGACATAGGAATTTCCCACCTTTCTAAACAGTTCGATGCTTTCTAGTTTAGCACTGGTGGAGGCAATATTCAAATATCAATGTAAAGGAGTATGAGATATGAGAGACGATAATTGTATTTTCTGTAAACTTGCAAACGGAGATATTCCGACTGCGACGCTTTATGAAGATGAAGCTTTCCGCGTGATTTTAGATGCAAGTCCGGCATCGAAAGGACATGCCCTGATTCTTCCGAAACAGCACTATGCAGACCTTTATGAGCTGGATGATGAGATTGCTGCAAAAGCACTTGTGCTTGCTAAAAAGATGGTGAAAAAGCTTACGCCGATTCTTGGATGCGATGGTTATAATATCGTACAGAACAATAAAGAGGCGGCAGGACAGACCGTATTCCATTTCCACATGCACCTGATTCCAAGATACAAAGGAGATAAAGTAGGTCTTGGCTGGAAAATGGGACAGCTTGATGAGGAACAGAAGAATGAGATACTTTCCAGAATCAACGAAGAGTAAAACAGGGAATAACAAGAGGGTAAGGCGTAAGAAGCTCATATGGATGAAATACTATTTAATGATATCTATGATAAATATGTAAATATTGTCTGGAGAACAGCAAAGTATTACTCGGAAAATGAGACGGATGCCGATGAGATTACCCAACTCACTTTTGTGAATTTACTGATCAGTTATGAAAAGATCAGAAACAAGAACGCGATTGAGTCATGGCTTCGCACAACCGCTTATCGTCTGGCCTGCAGCCAGATGAGAAGGCGGAAACTGGAGATGCTGTTGGATGATGAGGGATTGGTGGCACAGATGGGCGAGGAAGTACCAGGTCCGGATGAGCTGATTTTCATGCGGGAACGCCGCAGAAAAGAAACAGAATTGACGAGTACGATGCTGGAAGAGCTGTATCAGCACAATCCAAGATGGTATGATGCAGTTGTCCGTGCGTTTGTGCTGGAAATTCCACAGAAAGAAATCGCAGAAGAGATGGGTATCCGTCTGGAGGCATTCCAGTCAATGCTGTTCAGAGCAAAGAAGTGGATGAAAACAAAATATGAGGCAGATTACAGAGAAATGAAATAATATAAAAAACAGGTGCCGGTTCGACACCTATTTTTTGATTTCAGAGCTTTTATGGAACACTATTTTTGCGAAGCCCGGACAATGAGATCAATAATTGTCTCGATCGAATTCTGCATGCCGGAATCGCTCATTGCCTTTGTATATGTATCACGATCCTGATACAGGCGGTGGACAGTATCCAGAAGAATTTCGTCTGTAAGTGATTCTTCTTCCAGGACAATGCTGAATCCCTGACGCTCAAAGGAACGGGCATTGAGGATCTGATCTCCGCGGCTGGCGTTTGCAGGAAGCGGGATCAGGATATTTGGTTTACGCAGAGCCAGAAGCTCACAGATTGCATTGGCACCGGCACGGGAAATGACAATGTCGGCCAGCGCAAAAAGATCTTTCAGTTCTTTTTGAATGTATTCAAACTGTGCATAACCTTCCACCCGGGTCAAAGACTCATCCAGCTTTCCTTTTCCACAGAGATGGATCACCTGAAAGCTTTCCAGAAGTTTTGGAAGAATGTTCCGCACAGCCTGATTAACTGCAGCAGCGCCGAGACTTCCGCCGATCACGAGAATAACAGGCTTTTGGGAAGTGAAATGGCAGAATTTCCTTGCTGCCTCCTTATCGCCTGTAAGCAGTTCCTGTCGGATCGGTGAGCCTGTGAGCACCGCTTTGTCTGCCGGAAGATTCTTTAATGTCTCCGGGAAATTGCAGCAGATCTTTGTCGCCGACGGCATGGAAAGCTTGTTGGCGAGACCAGGCGTGATGTCTGACTCATGAATGATAGTCGGGACATGATTCCGCTTGCCGGCCATGACAACCGGTACGCTGACAAAACCGCCCTTGGAAAAGATCACATCCGGCTTCAATGTCTTGATTAACTTATTTGCCTCATAAAATCCTTTTAATACACGGAACGGATCCGTAAAATTTTTCATGCTGAAATAACGGCGCAACTTGCCGGAAGAAATCCCGTGGTATGGAATATGAAAAGGTTCGATCAGATCTTTTTCAATTCCATTATAAGACCCGATATAGTGAATGTCATATTGAAGTTCTTTCAGGCGGGGAAGAAGGGCGATGTTTGGTGTAACATGCCCGGCAGTACCGCCGCCGGTTAAAATGATACGTTTCATGGCATGCCTCCGAAAATGCTTTTATGATTATTTATATTAAACAGAATTGAAATAAAGGTCAAGTCGGAGGAAAGAAAACGCAAAAAAAGGGGGACGAAATGAAAAAAGAAGATGAACTCATGAAAGAGTTCCTGCAGGAAGAGCTGGAGAAAGAGTCAGCACGGATAAAAGAAGAAGTAGAGCAGGATCCACCTCTGACAGAATCAGGGCCGGATCCGGAACTAAAAAATAAAATATGGAAACAGGCAGAAGAAATCCGGCGGCAGAGAGAAGCATATGAAAATCTGTCAGAAGCAGATAAGGAGGCCCTGCGCCTCGGAAAAGAACTGCAGCTCCGCCGGGAAGAGAAGGCGCGGGAAGAATTCTCCGAAGAACTCGCCCCGGAGTCACTGGAACTGGCGGCAGGCGCAGAAGAAAGGCAGCCTGAAAGTCAGTCCGAAATCCAGAACACACAAGGAAACCAGACCAAAAAAGTTCGCGTGAGAAAACGAAGGAAAAAGACGATCGTTGCCCTGGCCGTGGCACTTATCGCAGTGCTTGGGGTAGGGATAACGAGTTTTGGTGACAGAGGGGTCGTGATCGAGACAGTGGACAGAATACTGGGAGGAAGAAAAACAACAAATATTAACTCTGAAAGCGACGATACAGATGTCACACAGCAGGAAGAAATTGTAGAGGAAGAAGTATTACAGCGAATAAAAGATGAATTTGGATTTGATGTGGTAAGACTAGTTTATAGGCCAACTGATATGAAAATGATAGATTATATGTTAGACCAAGAATTTATGACAGTAATAATTTATTATCAGTATGGAGAAAATATATTTACTTATACAATGACTCCTGCTTATCAGGATTTTTCATTTGGCTATGACATTGAAGATACGGTTATCGATGAATATATTAAAACGGTAGGAGATACAGAAATTCATGTAACAGAATATCTGATAGAAGCATCTAATCAGCAGGAATTTTCGGCAGAATTTGAATACAATGACATTACTTATATCTTAACCGGAATCATCGAAAAAGACGAATTTGAAAAAATTTTGGAAAATCTCCACTTTTTTTGAAAAAAAGCGAAAGATTTTGGAAGTTCGTGCGTCTATATAGTAGAGGAGCAAAAATATGAAAAGAAGAAAGTTGTTGTCAAAGGCAGCGGCAGTGATGACAGCGGTACTGTTGGTATTTGGAGTATCCGGACAGATGGCCAGCGCAGCTGAGGAGAGCGCTGAGCAGATTGGGTACATCACAGTACAGCCGAGAGGTGTCTACCTTCAGAGTGGATTTTCCAAGATCAGTAAACCTGGTGATGGAAAAATCACAGCAGGTGGAAATACTACAGCACAGAAGGTTGTCTCAGAAGTTAGTATTGATGTGATTGTAGAGCGGAAAGTAAATGGATCGTGGTACCATTACACTTCTTGGACTACTACGAAAAAAAATGCTATTGCAGTCACATCCTATAAGACGCTGACAGTGCCGAAAGGTTATTATTACCGTGTCAGAAGTGCACATTACGCAAACTCAGATGTGAGCAGCTCAGCAACGGGCGGGCTTTACATCTAACAGGAAGAAGAAAATTGAATATGGAATGATTTGTTTACAGGCAGAAAAGATTAAATGGTCCACGGGAGAGTTATTGAGGTTACTGCTCCATACAAAAAAATGAAAAAAGGAAGCCCTACGGCTTTACTATCTTTTAGTCCTTACATTGAGAAAACCCAAACTACTGCCCGAAAGGGCAGGAAACACCAATGGAGCAGTAGCCCCAATAGCTCTTCCGTGTCATTTCTTAACCGGCTTTCTTCGGTTAGTGCTTATGATATAGGGAACCATGCGTTTCCTATATCATAGATCTTTTCGAAAATGAACAGTAATGTTTCTATGTAGGCAAAAGAAAAGATTCCGCATGACGAGAGTGTATCCCGAACAGCGGAATCTTTTTTTGCCCTTATTTATTATTTATTAGCTAGTCCGGCCTGAAGTGCGTGAGCAAGCTGATCCGGGCAGGAGGTGCTTTTAAAGCCGCATTTAATGCCCGAGAGGCGGCGGATCGCTTCGTCCGCTTCCATGCCTTCAACAAGGCTTGCGATTCCCTGCAGATTGCCGTTGCAGCCGCCGGTGAAAACAACGTTGTGAATACGATGCTGATCGTCAAGATCAAATTCAATTTCTTTTGAACATACGCCAGTTGGCCTGTACTTCATATTGATTCCTCCGTTTCTGTTTCCCTTCCGAAAAAGAATTATAACAAAGAAAGAAAAAATATGCTAGGTATACATACAAAAATTTGTTATACTGTGAGGAAAAGGAGGTCGAAAGCATGATTGGAATTATCGGAGCAATGGAAGATGAAGTTGCAGAATTAAAGAAAAGCATGGAAATAGAAGAGGTTGTTTCGGCGGCGTCTCTTTCTTTTTGCAGAGGAAAACTTTCGGGGAAAGAAGTTGTCGTAGTAAGGAGCGGGATTGGCAAGGTCAATGCCGCAGTGTGTGCGCAGATTCTTGTGGACCGGTTTGGAGTGGATGTGATTATCAATACAGGAATCGCGGGATCTCTGGATGCGGCGATTGATATCGGAGATATTGTGATTTCAACAGACGCAGTAGAGCATGACATGGATGCAAGCACATTTGGAGATCCGGTGGGTCAGATCCCGCAGATGGATACTTTCTCGTTTCCGGCAGATGAAAAGCTGGTGAAACTGGCAAAAGAGGTCAATGAAAAGGCAAATCCGGATATCCGTACATGGATAGGAAGGATTGTAAGCGGAGACCAGTTTGTTTCTTCAAGTGAGAAGAAAGAGCAGCTGATCAGTCTTTTTGACGCAAAATGCACGGAGATGGAGGGGGCTGCGATCGCGCATACGGCTTACCTTAACAAAATTTCGTGCGTCATCATTCGGGCAATTTCGGATAAAGCTGACAACAGTGCATCGGTAGACTATCCGGCCTTTGAAGCGGCAGCAATCCGCCATAGTGTAAGGCTGATTAAGGCGCTGGTGCCGGAAATCAAGAAATAATAGATCGAAAAAACGTCAAAAACCGCCCGGTTTTGCAGGGCGGCATAAAAAATATGTAGAACGGTTACAGAGCCTTTTTCCGTAGTTTTCAGTTATACTTGGGATAAACAAAAAAACGGAGGAGGCTCTTTTTATGTTGGAAGCAGTATGGAAACATGGGGTGTTATTTTACGCAGTCGGAGTGATGTGTATACTGGGAATCTTCAGCAAGATCATTGTAAGTCTGACACTCAGGCGACTGGTGCGGGAGGCGGGAAGGATGGGAAAAAGCCTGCACCCGCTGATGAAGCTTGTCCGGGCCAAATTTGAACATGCATGTATGGTGAGTGATAAGGTGCAGAATATCCGGGCGTTTGTGGATAAATACATGTATGAATACAAAGTACTGTGGATAAAACTGCACAGCTGGCGGCAGATGGAAAAAGCGGCGGCATGGGGCTGCCTGGTATTTGGAGCGGCAGGGGCAGCGGCAGCATACACCCAGGATGCACCTTTGGAAAATGTGGGGCAGTATGCGGCAGCCGGTATTGCGGGAGCGCTGCTTTTGTTTGCGCTCAGGATGGTCACAGATGAAAGCTACCAGCTGGAAGCGGCAAAAAACTATATGATAGAGTTCCTGGAAAATACATATGCACGTAAATATGAAAAGATAACCCGGATGGAGGAAACAGAGGAAAATTTCCGGACGGAAGAGGAAGAAAGCGTGATGGAGGAAGAAAAGTCAGAAGAAAATGCTGTTGTGTTTTCTGCAAAAGAAGAGGAAGAGAAAGTGCCGTTAGAGGAAAATCTGATGGAATTTGCTCCGGAGGAAACGGAAGTCGGTGAGGAAGGCAAAGGCGAGGAAATAGAGTCGGAGCTTGTTACTTTGATGAAGGAAGAGCAGGAGAAAGCGAAAGAGGAGGAGGAACGGAAAGAAAAGCGGCGGCAGGATGAGGAAATGATACGCCAGATCCTTGCCGAGTTTTTAACTTGATTAATAGAATGCCTTTTGCTAAAATATACCTAGTAATTTATACCTATATATAATGATAGAAAGGATGGGTAAAGTGATGGCAAAGGTAACATTTGACTATTCAAAAGCAGATCTGTTTATCAAGGAACATGAAATGGAGTCTATGAAAGACATTGCACTGGCGGCGAAGGACAAGCTGCTTGCGCGCACAGGAGCAGGAAATGACTTCCTTGGATGGATCGACCTTCCGGTAGATTATGATAAAGAAGAGTTTGACAGAATTTTGAAAGCGGCTGAGAAGATCAAAGGAGATTCCGATGTGCTTCTTGTAATCGGAATCGGCGGTTCCTATCTGGGAGCAAGAGCTGCGATCGAATTTTTAAGACATAGTTTCTATAATAATATTTCCAAAGAGGCACGTAAGACGCCTGAGATTTACTTTGTAGGAAACAGCATCAGCAGCACCTATCTTCATGATCTGATTGAAGTGATCGGAGACAGAGATTTTTCTGTAAATATTATTTCTAAATCCGGTACGACTACTGAACCGGCGATCGCGTTCCGCATTTTCAAAGAGATGCTGGAAAAGAAATACGGAAAAGAGGAAGCAGCAAAGCGTATCTACGCTACGACAGACAAGGCAAGAGGAGCACTGAAAAATCTTGCTACAGAAGAAGGATATGAGTCCTTTGTAGTTCCGGATGATGTGGGAGGACGTTTCTCTGTTCTGACAGCGGTAGGACTTCTGCCGATCGCAGCAAGCGGAGCTGACATTACAAAGCTTATGGAAGGAGCTGCATCCGGAAGAAAGGCAGCACTGGAGCTTCCATTTGAGGAAAACGATGCACTTCAGTATGCAGCAGTTAGAAATATTCTTCACGCAAAAGGAAAAGCAGTGGAAGTACTTGCAAACTATGAGCCAAGTCTCCACTATGTATCCGAGTGGTGGAAACAGCTCTATGGAGAAAGCGAAGGAAAAGACCAGAAAGGTATCTTCCCGGCGTCTGTGGATCTGACAACAGATCTTCACTCCATGGGACAGTTCATCCAGGACGGAAGCCGCATCATGTACGAGACTGTACTGAATGTAGAGAAATCCAGAGAAGAAGTGATCATCGGAGAAGAACCGGTTGATCTTGACGGCCTGAACTACCTTGCAGGAAAGACCGTTGACTTTGTAAACAAGAGCGCAATGAACGGAACAGTACTTGCTCACACAGACGGTAATGTACCGAACCTGATGGTAAATATTCCGGAGCAGAATGAATTCTACCTTGGAGAGCTGTTCTACTTCTTTGAATTTGCCTGCGGCGTCAGCGGATATATTCTTGGCGTAAATCCATTTAATCAGCCGGGCGTAGAGGCATACAAGAAAAATATGTTTGCCCTTCTCGGAAAACCGGGATACGAAAAAGAACGCGAAGAACTGATGAAAAGATTATAAGAAATAAAGACAGCCAGAACGGAGATGGAGTAAAAGCCTTCCGTTCTGGCTTTTCTTATTGGATTTTTCGTAACAGCTGTACCATTGGAATATTCATGTCAGGGACTCTGGCGATTTGTAAAATATATCACTCCTTATGCTTATGCATATGGTGCCAACGTCATTCCGGCTGGGGAATTGGAACCGGAACTGGTTTTTCTGGCATGATCTACGCTTTGATTGGACTTTTGCGGCATATTGGAGATATATGAGAAAAGATATCTGCTAAATAGCAGTAAAAATTAACAAAAACCATAGTAAAAATATACAAAAAACTAACTTTTTATTATGGATTATTGTTGGATCGGATATTGACTTTTCAAATATGGAGGAGTAAAGTAAGCACGATATGAAAAAGAAAAGGAGGGAGCAAAACGGGTAGTTTATCAGAGAAATTAATGGAAGAACTGAACTGTAAAATTATGTTCACGATACCGGTCGGAGATGGGCTTCCGATCTATGAATCCGTCGTTGTGACATGGATTGTTATGGCGGTTCTTGTATTACTTTCTATTATTTTAGTGCGGAACTTAAAAGTGGAAAATCCGGGGAAAAAGCAGCTTGCTCTTGAGGCCGGATATTTATTTTTCCGCAATTTCTTTTATAATCTGCTGGGAGAGCACGGAGCACGCTATATTCCTTACATGATTACGATTGTCCTTTATATCGGACTTGCCAATATCATGGGGGTATTCGGGTTCGTCCCGCCGACAAAGGATATGGGCGTGACGATTGCGCTGGCGCTTATGAGTATCATCCTGATCGAATATTCCGGGATTCACCAGAAAGGGACAAAGGGGTGGCTGAAAAGTTTTGCTGAGCCGATTCCCATTATGCTTCCAATCAATATACTGGAGATTGGTATCCGGCCGCTTTCGCTTTGTATGCGGCTTTTCGGAAATGTATTAGGATCTTATGTGGTCATGAAGCTGGTCGAGATTATCTGTCCGATTTTGCTTCCGGTACCATTTAATCTGTATTTTGATTTTTTTGACGGATTCATTCAGGCATATGTATTTGTATTTTTAACATCCCTGTTTATCAGCGAAGCAGTTGAATAGGCAGACAGGGAACTGAGAAGAGAGAACAAGGAGGAAACAAAACGATGTCATCTTTAATTGCAATTGGAGCAGCAGTAGCAGTGTTTACAGGTATTGGTGCAGGTATCGGTATCGGCCTTGCAACAGGAAAGGCAGCTGAGTCTATCGCAAGACAGCCGGAGGCAGAGAGCAAAATCAGAAGTACACTTCTTTTAGGATGTGCGCTTGCCGAGGCAACAGCGATCTACGGTTTCGTAATCGGTCTGTTAATCATCATCTTATTAGGATAAGAGAAAGGCAGGTAGAGGCAGATGCTGACATTAAGTCCGGTTACAATCATCGGTACAATCATAAATCTGCTTGTTCTGTATTTCCTGCTGCAGCATTTCTTATTTAAGCCGATTCAGAAGATCATGGATCAAAGAGACGAGCTGATCCGCGGACAGTTAAAGGATGCGCAGGATCAGAAGGAGTCTGCCGGAAAGCTGAAAGCGCAGTATGAAGAAGCGCTTGCTTCAGCGAAAGAGGAATCCGGGCAGATCGTAGAAAGGGCCAAAACAGAGGCGGCGCTTCAGGCTGACGCAATCGTGAAGAATGCAAATGAAGAAGCGGGCCAGATTGTGGATAAGGCGAGAAAGACAATGGAAGTGGAAAGAGAGCAGGCTATGCGGGAGATGAAGTCCCAGATAGCCGATATTGCTTTGACAGCCGCTTCTAAAATTATGGGCGAGAAAAACAGCAGTGAAAGAGATTTGGCACTTTATGACCAGTTTTTAGAAGAAGCAGGTGATTCTGATGACACAGACAGCTAAAAATTATGCACAGGCATTATACGAACTTCATGTGGATGCAGAATCTGTAAAAACGGCAGAGACGATTTTAAAGGAAGTCCCTGAGGTGGGAGAAAGCCTTACAAATCCGACGATTGCTTTTCATGTAAAAGAGAAAATCATTGACCGTATTTTCCCGGAAGGGATCAGAAATTTTATCAAGGTCGTATGCAGAAATCAGAAATCGGGACTGCTTCTGGAAATGTTCGAGGCGTACCGGGAAATTGAAAGAAAAGCAAACGAGGGCCTTGAGGCCGTCTTGTTTTATGTGACGGCTCCGACAGTGGAGCAGCAGGAAAAGATGAAAACATTCCTGCGCCGGAAATTTCATGTAAAGGAAGTTGCGCTTTCTTTAAAAGAAGAGAAAAGCCTGATCGGAGGATTCATCCTTCAGGCAGGCGGACGGGAGTTCGACTGGAGTTTCAGAGGAAGATTCCGGGCGCTTTCCCGTGCTTTACAACATTAAAAGCGGAGGTGAAGTAATTGAGCACAATCAATTCAGACGAAATAATCTCCATATTGAAAGAAGAAATTCAGAATTATGATGAAATCAGCAAAGATAAGGAAGTCGGACAGGTAGTCAGTGTCGGAGACGGGATTGCCACGATTTACGGGATTGACCATGCGGCTTACGGTGAGATCGTTACATTTGAAAACGGACTGAAAGGGATGGTACAGGATATCCGCCAGAACAGCATCGGCTGTATTCTTTTCGGAGATGACCGTGAGATCGGTGAAGGAACGAAAGTATTCCGTACCGGGAAAAATGCAGGTGTTCCGGCCGGAGAAGGCTATATCGGACGTGTTGTCAACGCGCTGGGCGCGCCGATCGACGGCAAAGGGGACATTGAGGCCGGTGAATACAGACCGATCGAATATCCGGCACCGTCAATTGTTGACAGGAAATCGGTTACCGTACCGCTTGAGACAGGAATCCTTTCAATCGATTCCATGTTCCCGATCGGCCGGGGACAGCGTGAGCTGATCATCGGAGACCGTCAGACCGGAAAAACATCGATTGCGACAGACACGATTCTGAACCAGAAGGGAAAAGATGTGATCTGTATCTATGTCGCGATCGGACAGAAAGCGTCTACGATCGCAAAGCTGGTTTCCACTTTTGAGAAATATGGAGCCATGGACTATACAATGGTGGTTGCAGCGACAGCCAGTGACTGTGCGCCGCTCCAGTATATTGCGCCATATGCGGGCACAGCTCTTGCAGAATATTTTATGTATAAAGGGAAGGATGTGCTGATCGTATACGATGATCTGTCCAAGCACGCGGTAGCTTACCGTGCACTGTCACTCCTTCTGGAGAGACCGCCTGGACGTGAGGCATATCCGGGTGATGTCTTCTATTTACATTCCAGACTTCTGGAACGTTCCAGTCGTCTGAGCGATGAGGCTGGAGGCGGATCTATCACAGCGCTTCCAATCGTAGAGACACAGGCCGGAGATGTATCGGCATATATTCCGACCAATATCATTTCCATCACGGATGGACAGATTTTCCTGGAGAGCGACCTGTTCTTCTCCGGTATGCGTCCGGCTGTCAATGTCGGTCTTTCTGTATCCCGTGTTGGTGGTGCGGCACAGACGAAGGCAATGAAGAAGGCTGCCGGAAGTGTCCGTATTGATCTGGCACAGTACAGAGAGATGCAGGTATTCACCCAGTTCTCTTCTGATCTGGATGAATCTACAAAGGCACAGCTTGAATACGGGGCATGTCTGATGGAACTTTTAAAACAGCCGCTTTGCAGTCCGCTGTCCATGCAGGATCAGGTAATCACACTGTGCGCGGCTACGCATAAGAAGCTGATCGGAATTCCGCTGAAGGATTTGAAGAATTATCAGAAAGAGCTTCTTGAGTATATTGACAATGTCTATCCGGAAATCGGCCGCGAGCTTGCCGAAAAGAAGGTACTGACAGAGGAACTTGAAGAAAAGATTGTAAAAGCAGCAGAAGAATTCAGAGACAAGAGCAGGTGTTAGTATGGCAAATGCAAAAGAAATACAGGCACGTATGAAAAGTATCCAGGATACGATGAAGATCACGAATGCGATGTATATGATTTCTTCTTCCAAGATGAAGCGTGCAAAGCAGGTGCTTGCGGATACGGAGCCGTACTTTTATAATCTGCAGAACGCGGTTTCCAGAATTCTCCGCCACATGCCGGATGTGGAGCATGTGTTTTTTGATACGAGACCGGAGATACCGGCTGACGAGAGAAAGATCGGCTGCATTGTCGTGACGGCAGATAAGGGTCTTGCCGGCGCTTATAACCACAATGTCATCAAGATGACAGAAGAGATGGTTCAGGAAGAAGGTCATCACAAGCTGTATGTGCTCGGTATTGTGGGACAGCAGTATTTCCGCAAGAAAAATGTGGATATGGATGAGCAGTTCCATTACACGGTTCAGAAGCCGACCATGCACAGGGCAAGGGTGATCGCCAGAGAAGTCGTGGAAAAGTTTCTGGAGAGAGAGCTCGATGAAGTCGATATTATTTATACGGAGATGGAAAATGCAGTCAGCATGGAGACAAAGCGGGTACAGCTTCTCCCGCTGAAAAAGGCGGCATTCATGCCGAAACTTCCGGTCGATGTACAGCAGGAGATTATCCACATGGTGCCGTCCACCAAAGATGTTCTGGATCAGGTCGTACCGAACTACATTACAGGAAATATATACGGCTGTCTGGTTGAATCTTATGCCAGTGAGAATAATGCCAGAATGACTGCGATGCAGTCTTCCACGGACAATGCAAAGGAGATGCTCCGGGAGTTGTCCATTCAGTATAACCGTGCAAGGCAGGCCGCAATTACTCAGGAAATCACAGAGGTAATCGGCGGTGCGAGGGCACAAAAAAGGAAGTGATAACGATGAATAAAGGAAAGATTGTACAGGTCATGGGACCTGTTGTAGATGTTATTTTTGAAAATGGTGAGCTTCCAGCTATCAAAGATGCACTTGCCGTAGAGAACAATGGAAAGAAAAGTGTGATGGAGGTATCACAGCATATCGGAAATGATACAGTCCGCTGTATCATGCTTTCCGCAAGTGAAGGCCTCTGCCGTGACATGGAAGTGACCGCGACCGGTGCAGGGATCAAGGTTCCGGTCGGCGACAAGACACTTGGACGTCTCTTCAACGTTCTTGGCGATACGATTGACGGAGGTGAATCCCTGGAAGACGAGGAACACTGGGAAATCCACAGAAATCCTCCGACATTTGAAGAACAGAGTCCGGTTGTCGAGATTCTTGAGACCGGAATCAAAGTCATTGATCTTCTTGCACCTTATGCAAAGGGAGGAAAGATCGGTCTGTTCGGAGGAGCCGGTGTCGGAAAAACCGTGCTGATTCAGGAACTGATTCAGAATATCGCTACAGAGCACGGCGGATATTCCATATTTACCGGTGTCGGAGAACGTTCCCGTGAGGGAAATGATCTCTGGACAGAAATGAGAGAATCCGGTGTTTTAAATAAGACAGCCCTTGTGTTCGGACAGATGAACGAGCCGCCTGGATCCCGTATGCGTGTGGCGGAGACAGGTCTTACAATGGCAGAGTATTTCCGTGACAGAGAGCATCAGAACGTGCTTCTGTTTATTGATAATATTTTCCGTTTTGTGCAGGCCGGTTCTGAAGTATCCGCGCTGCTTGGCCGTATGCCGTCAGCCGTAGGATATCAGCCGACCCTTGCAAACGAAATGGGTGCACTTCAGGAGCGGATCGCTTCCACAAAGAACGGTTCTGTTACATCCGTACAGGCGGTTTACGTGCCGGCGGACGACCTGACAGACCCGGCTCCGGCGACGACATTCGCCCATCTGGATGCCCAGACTGTTCTTTCCAGAAAGATTGTAGAGCAGGGAATTTATCCGGCGGTAGATCCGCTGGAATCCAGCTCCCGTATTCTGGAGGCAGATGTAGTCGGAGAGGAACATTACGAAGTGGCAAGAAAAGTTCAGGAGATCCTTCAGAAATACAAAGAACTTCAGGACATTATTGCCATCCTCGGTATGGAAGAACTCTCAGAAGAAGATAAAAAGACCGTTTTCCGCGCAAGAAAGATCCAGAGATTCCTTTCTCAGCCATTCCATGTAGCGGAAAACTTTACCGGTATTCCGGGTAAATACGTTCCGTTAAAAGAGACAATCCGCGGATTTAAGATGATTGTCAACGGCGAGATGGATGATTATCCGGAAAACGCGTTTTTCAATGTAGGTACGATCGATGATGTGATCGAGAAGGCAAAAAAGGAAGCATCCTCAGAAGAGTAAAGGAGTGGGCATATGGGCCAGCATAATACATTCGGACTGGAAATCTATGCAAGCAACCGTCAGTTTTATGTCGGAAGAGGTCAGAGCATTACCTTTCCGGTGGAAGACGGAGAAATGCAGGTATTGCCGCACCATGAGGACATGATCGCGGCAATTGTGCCGGGAGAGATGGTATTTGTAGACCCGGAGGGCAATAAGACAACTGTTGCAGTGAGCGCCGGATTTATTGAAGTGTTCAACAACCGTGTCAAGGTATTCGCCCTGACCGTAGAGCGCCCGGAGGAGATCGATATCCGCCGTGCCGAAGAGGCGAAAGAACGGGCAGAAGAGCAGCTCCGCCAGAAGAAAAGCCTGGAAGAATATAACGCCAACCAGATGGCGCTTGCAAGGGCCATGTCCAGACTTCGGGTTACATCCAGAAAGAAAATATAAGAAAGAAAAAAAAGCATTTATTTACAAACAGACAGCTGGCGGCGCTTTTGATTCCGCTTGCGCTGGATCAGCTGCTGAATTCGTTTATGGGAACTGTTGATACGCTTATTGTCAGCAACATCGGATCCGCGGCCATATCAGCGGTATCCCTTGTGGACGCGATCAACATACTGATTGTGGAAGCCTTTTTTGCCCTTGCGGCCGGAGGTACCGTGATCTGTTCGCAGTATCTTGGGAGCAAAGACGTGGAAAAGGCAAATGAGGCGGCAGGCCAGCTTGTGTTCGTCACCTTCTTCCTTTCGCTGATTATGGCTGTAGTCTGCATTATTTTTCATGAACCGGTTCTTCAGCTGATTTTCGGGGAAGTCGAAAAAGAGGTTATGGATAACGCCAAAATCTATTTCCTGTTTTCGGCGGTGGCGTTCCCGTTTATTGCTCTTTATGATGACGGTGCGTCCATTCTGAGGGCGCAGGAAAACAGCCGGATTCCGATGCAGATATCTGTCCTTGCCAATGTTTTAAATGTTGTTTTAAATCTGCTGTTCGTCTGGGGCTTTCACCTGGGAGTAGGGGGTTCCGCCTGCGCAACGATGCTTGCAAGAGCGTTTGCCATGATTGCCGTTCTTTATGAGCTGCGGAAGCCGGTCTGGGAGATTCACCTGAAACGGTACTTTTCGATTCGGCCGGACTGGGGACAGATTAAAAGAATTCTGAAGATCGGCATACCCTCCGGGATTGAAAACAGCATGTTCCAGTTCGGAAAGCTTGCCATCCAGTCCACCGTCTCCATGATGGGAACAGCCGCGATTGCGGCGCAGGGAATGACCAACACGATTGAAAATCTGAACGGGATTATGGCAATCGGAGTCGGGATCGGACTGATGACTGTGGTAGGAGAGTGCATGGGAGCCGGACGCAAGGATGAGGCGGTTTATTATGTGAAAAAACTTTCCGTGATAGGAGAAGTTGTTGTCGTAATCTCCTGCCTGCTTTTATTTGCGCTTGTGCATCCGATTACTTATTTCGGCGGGATGGAGCCTGCCAGTGCATCGATGTGTATTTTTATGGTGACCTGCATTACGATTGTCAAACCGGTGGTATGGACGCTGGCGTTTATCCCTGCATACGGGTTCCGGGCGGCGGGAGACGTCCGTTTTTCCATGGTGGTCTCCATTCTTTCCATGTGGGTTTTCAGGGTATCCCTTGTCATGGTTCTGGCAAGAGTCTTTGGAATGGGACCGATTGCGGTATGGATTGGAATGTTTACGGACTGGACGGTGCGGGCCATCGTCTTTACCGTACGTCTGAGAAGCCGAAAATGGCTGGAACACAGGGTGATCTGATGGAATTACAACAGTAATATAAAGTAGAGTGAAAAGTGAGTATTTTTGGTAATACTCACTTTTTTTCTGTAAAAAAATAAACAAATTTTATGAAAAATTACATAGAAAATGCTGGAAATTTTAAAAATATTTGTGTGAATATTGACTTTCACATTTTACTGTGATAAATTCTTAATATAATTTTTATAATTTGAATTTCAAAGGATTTGGGAGGTGACATCTGTGGAGAAACTAGAGATACGAAATCAAATGACAACTGAAGAGAGAAAGCTTGCTTTGGAAGCGGCCCTTCTGTTAGGATTTCAGACAGAAGCGGCAGCTTTTCCGGTTGCGGGAGTGAAAGGAGAAATTCCGGCTCCGAAAACGGAAGAGGAACTGCAGGCATTGTATCAGCTGTCAGAGCCGGAAGTCCCGGATGGCTATAAAACGGCAGAAGGGCATCCGGAACCAATGTTTGACCTGGATTTCCGAAAGGAAAAAGGACTGGAAACAATATTTGGAAAAGGACCGTTTCTGAAGGATGAAGATTATGATTTTCTTCCGGACAGACTCGATGTGAAAATTAAGCTGCCTGAAGACGCGGATGCATCCATGATGATTGCAGCCTGCAACATTGCTTTCCGTCTCGGTATGGAGACAACGGGGTATGAAGGCGGCATCACGGCAGAAGAAGGTTACGGCGGAAATGCCATCATTCTGGAAGAAGCAGACCAGGCGGAAATGACGATGGAAGAGTCCGATGGGGTTATGAAGGTTTACCTCAGAGGAAGAGGGAAAGAGCTGGAGGAGCTTTCTTCGTTGATTTGTGAGAATTTTCCGGGAACAGGCGGATGGAAAACATTCCGTGATGTTCTGATGGATATGTGCGATGACGCGGTTCTGCGGAATGGGGATGGACAGATCGCGGCGCTTCAGATGCTGAAGCAGAAAGAGAGCGGCAGCTGCACGGTATACGGTTCGCCGGAACTTCGTGAAGATCAGAAGGCACTGTTTACAGATGTTACTTTTGAAAATTATAAAGCAGGAAAGAAAGCATATGAAAAGGTCTATGAGCTTCCGTGGGAAGTAGAGACGTTTGAGGAAATACTGGAAAAAGAGGTTTATCCGTTGATTAAAAACGGAGACAGTATCCGGATAGAGGGTGCGGTCAGTGAAGATCAGACTGTCCGCAGCCGGATGAGAACACGGATGGAAGAAAAAGCAAAAAGCCTTGGAGCAGCGGAAGTCCGGACAGAGCTGATCTGTGCATACAAGCAGGGATTTTCCTGGATCGATGAGATCGTAATTCCTGCAGTAAAGGAAAAGAAACCGGACAAAATCGAGATTTATTTCAAGCCGTTTCTGCCGGAAGGGGAAACAGAATGGCTGGATGAAAACGGGGCGACACCATCCTACCACAATCTTCAGGCGGACAACCCGGACAAATGGTATGATCTGCCGATCCGGTATCTGCAGGAGCTGTATCCGATTGAAGATGTACTTGTAAGAGAACTGGGAGTGGAAAGAGATGCGGTTGTATTTCTTCCATATGAAGGCGCGGAAGATCTTACCTACCTTTGCAAAGTATATCAGGATGAGACGCTCTGCTATGAAAATACATATAAAGCACAGTGTTCGGAACGCCCGTATCTGGATGAATATCCGCAGATGGGCAAGGTACATCCGGCAACCGGATATATCCGCGTGTGGATCAATGAGCAGGAGATGCTTTTCAGGAAGATCCGGACTGATCTGGAGGAAGTATGGGATACGTTCCAGGCAAAAGTCCTTCCGGAGTGTAAGCAGTATATTGAGGAAAAGACCGGCGGAACAGTCACAGCGGAGCAGCAGCCGTTTTTCCAGGAGCTTCTTCTGGATGTGACAGTCAGCGAACCGGATTACCGTGTAGGATGCAGAGAAGACCTGATTTCGTCGCTGGATGCTCTGCATGAGGATATGTATTTTACCGGAAGCGATTATTTTAAGAACTACGGAGTTCAGAATATCGGTGTCATGCTGGACGCGCCGGGACTGATTCTTCCATCTATTCATCAGAAAGAAGGAAGACCGGTATTCAAGGTAACCGTATTTGAAAAAGCGAAAGAAAAGCCGTGTATTGAAAAAGACGGCAAGGCAGTTGTAAGCCAGAGGATGCGTGAGGAAGTTTCCTTCAAAGTAACCGGACTTTCCGCAAAAGACGGAAAACTTTGTGTGGACATCCGGACGGCAGGTGTTTCGGATGAATTCCTGAAAGCCTACGCAGATCTTATGGAGAAGGGTGTGCTGGAAATTACCGAAGGCTGGTATAATATTTCAGCTGTCCGTTTCCTTACAGAAAGCGGCAGCGTGATTGAGGCGGCAGTTCCGGCACAGGAGCCGCCGGTCAAGGATAAATGTATTATGGACATCGATCTCCATGAGAAAGAGCTGATCGGATATGAACAGTGTATGGCGATCATAGAAGAACTGAAACATGTTCCTGGAATCGAGGTATTCAGAACCGCAAGGTCCTACACAGGAAGAGAGCTCTATGCGATCTGGCTGAAACCGGAGCGGGAAGGATATCTTTCCATGACGAAACGTCTGACAAAGTGTCCGTCTGAAATTATCAACGCAAGGCACCATGCAAATGAGGTATCCAGCACGAACGCATCGTTCATTCTGTTAAAGAAGCTGCTGACCGATGAGACATACAGGGATCTTCCGGAGAAGCTGAATCTGATCCTTGTCCCGATGGAAAATGTAGACGGAGCGGCAATTCATTATGAGCTTCAGAAAGAGCATCCGTACTGGAAGTTCCATGTGGCAAGATTCAACGCCCTTGGTAAGGAATTCTTCCACGAACACTTCCATCAGGATACGATACATTCCGAAGCGATGGGACTGAGCAGACTGTATGAACGGTACGCGCCGGATATGATGGTGGACAATCACGGAGTGCCAAGCCATGAATGGGAGCAGCAGTTCTCGGGATATACATCCCCTTCCTACAAAGGATTCTGGCTTCCAAGATCACTTCTTTACGGATATTTCTGGTATGTGACGGATGAGGCGTACAAAGATAACTATCCGGTCAACAAGAAAATGGAAGATGTGATTGCGGACAAGATCGCAGAGGACGAGGAGATGACGGCACTCAACAAAGAGTGGAGCGCTCAGTTTGAGAAATATGCGCATGCATGGATGCCGAAGCTTTTCCCGGCCAACTACTATAAAAATATGATTAACTACTGGATTCCATATGCGGCAGATCCGGCACATAAATATCCGTCGATCCGCTTCCCGTGGATTACAACCGTATCATATACAAGTGAAGTAGCTGATGAGACTGCGCAGGGTGAATATCTGAATCTGTGCGCAAGAGCTCATGTGGCACATGATGAGGTGACGATTCAGATGCTGATGGAAGCAGAACTTCTTCATGAATGCAGCATGAGATGTGAAGACGGCAGTATATCTGCACGATATCGGAGACGTCGGCCGATGATCGTATACAAGTAAAAGACTCAAAAGAAAGAAGGAGGAAAATCTATGGAGTATATTAAACTGATTGGTGTCCTGATTGTAGTGCTCGGATTTGCGCTGAAACTGGATTCCATCCTTATTATCTTTTTAGCGGCAGTGACGACCGCTCTTGCAGGAGGTCTTGGAATTGACGGACTTCTTGAAACACTTGGAACAAACTTTGTAGCGAACCGAAGCATGGCAATTTTTATTATGATCCTGCTTGTAACAGGTGTACTGGAGGCGAACGGTCTGCGTGAAGCGGCTGCGGATCTGATGAGAAAAGTAAAAAGCGCTACGGCCGGAAGGCTCGTATGCGCGTATGGTATCCTCAGAGGATTCTTTGGTGCGTTTAACGTAGGATTCGGCGGTGTTGCCGGATTTATCCGTCCGGTACTTCTTCCGATGACAGAAGGTGCCATCGAGAGCCACGGACATGAGCCGAATGAGGAACATATGGAAGATATCAAAGGAATGGCATCCGGTATGGAAAATATTACATGGTTCTTCTTCCAGGTACTCTTCGTTGGAGGTTCCGGCGGTATCCTTGTACAGACGACGCTGGCATCTCTTGGATATGAAGTGGAACTTGTAGAACTGGCAATCGCGGAACTTCCGGTTGCGATCATCGCGCTTGTTGTGGCAAGTATCTACTACATTATGAAAGATAAGAAGCTGATGAAGAAATATTACGGATCTTCCGATGTGAAGAAGACGAAGAAGTAACAGAAGGGGGAACGATATATGGATCTTAAATTTATACAGATAGGTGCCGGCCCTGCCAATGTTCTTGGCGAAGCGGTGTGGATCATCATTGGTCTGATTACAATTTTTGCAGGTATCAAAAATCTGCTCGACAAAGAAAATCCGTCCAGAATCGGTACTGCGGTATTCTGGTGTTCATTTGGTATTGTTTGTGCATTCGGAACATGGCTTCCGGCGAAGGTATCCGGAGCGCTTGTTATCGTAATGTGTATGCCGCCGATTTTCAAACGTGTAAAAGTCGGAAAGACAAATGCTCCGACAAAAGAATACACAAGAGGACAGTACCAGAAGATCGGTATGAAGATCTTCATCCCTGCCCTTACAGTAGCGGTATGTTCTCTCTTATTCGCGCTGTTTACAAATATCAGCTCCATGGTAGGTGTTACAGTTGGTGTTATCATCTCCATGATTATCCTGAGAATTTACTCTCCGGACAACAAACCGAAAGTATTCCTGGAAGGATCTGAACGCTTCCTGTCCATGATGGGACCTCTGTGTATGCTTCCTCAGCTCCTTGGAGCTCTTGGCGGTATCTTCACAGCGGCAGGAGTCGGCGAAGTAATCGCCGGTATTGTAGAAAATGTAGTACCAAAAGGAAATGTCAACCTTGGTATCATCATTTTCGCAATCGGAATGGTGCTCTTCACCATGATCATGGGAAATGCTTTCGCGGCTATCACGGTTATTACCGTTGGTATCGGCGGACCATTCGTACTTGCGTACGGTGCGGATCCGGTTATCATCGGAATGCTTGCTCTGACATGCGGTTACTGTGGTACACTCTGCACACCAATGGCTGCGAACTTCAACATCGTTCCGGTGGCTATTCTGAATATGAAAGACCGCTGGGGTGTTATTAAGAATCAGGTTGTTGTGGCAGCAATCATGCTTGTAGTACAGATCTGCTACATGATTATGTTTAAATAGGTAATATAAGGACGGCACAGGGGGATGCGTGACATTGAGCGGGGAGCCCGTATTATTATTGAAAACTGGGTAAGAATAAAACCCTGGGACAAACTTTTGATTGTGACAAGCAAAGAGTACAGGGCAGAAGCGCAGGAACTCAGAAAGCAGGCAGTCAAAAGGGCCAGATCGGTGAATACACTTCTGGTAGAGAATAAAGGACGGTATGTAGGGGTGTTTTTTGACGAAAATGAAGAAGTCTTTGATCCTTACACTGCGATCATCGCGGCAACGGAATATTCGCTTGTGACAACCAAAGCTGCGAAGCGCGCAATCAGCCGTCATAAGAAATTTTTGTCCCTGCCCCTTTCGACAAACAATGGAAAATCCATGCTGGAATTTGATTTCCTCATGATGGATACAAAGAAAAGCCGGCTGATGGCGGAGGTTATTATGAAATACCTCCGTCATTCGTCACGGATTCACGTAACCACTCCTGCGGGTACCGACCTGCAGATGGGGAAAAAGGGCAGAAATCCGGGGTTTTTCAACGGTGTGGTCAAAGACGGCAAAGGATATTCCTCGGCCAGCATCGAAGTTTATGTGCCCATTGAGGAGACAAAGACAGAAGGCATCATGATGCTGGACGGTTCGCTCGGGTACATCGGAAAGGCAGAGGAAGTTACAAGAATTGAATTCCGGGAAGGGCGCATTGTAAAAATCGAAGAGACACCGACCGGAATCCGTCTGAAAAACTATATGGAAGCTTACAAGGACAGCAGGATCTATATTGGCGGTGAATTCGGCATCGGCCTGAATTCGTACTCCCGGTGTGTGGGAGACTGCTATATCGAGGACGAGTCAGCCTATGGAACATTCCATATCGGACTTGGCCGGAATCTTGCCCTTGGAGGTGTACAGAATGCCAAAGGGCATTTTGACCTTGTATGCCTGGAACCGGATATCTATGCGGACAACAGGCAGCTGATGCAGGAAGGCAAGATTATCTTGCCGGAACCAAATGTATATTAAGGTATAAGGAGGTCAGTACAATGAAAGTATTAGTGACAGGATTCGATCCATTTGGGGGAGAAAAAGTAAATCCGGCATATGAGGCAGTGAAACTGCTTCCGGATACAATCGCAGGAGCTGAAATTATCAAAATTGAAATTCCGACCGTATTCACAAGAAGTGCAGAGGTTGTAGAAGAGGCAATTAAAAAATACGAGCCGGACATGGTACTGGATGTCGGACAGGCAGGCGGACGCTCCTGTATGACAGTAGAAAGGGTTGCGATCAACCTGAAAGAAGCAAGGATCCCGGATAACGACGGAGAACAGCCATTTGACGAACCAATCCGCGAAGACGGCGAGACCGCATACTTTTCCACACTTCCGGTAAAAGCAATGGTGGAAAATATGAGAGCCCATGGAATTCCGGCACACATTTCCTATACAGCAGGAACCTATGTATGCAATTGCATTATGTACAATGTGCTTTATCTTGCAGCGAAAAAATATCCTGGAATCCGCGCCGGATTTGTACATGTACCATTTGAAAGCGGACAGGTTGTGGACAAGGCAAACGGCACACCGTTTATGTCCCTGGAAATGATAGCAAAAGCCCTGGAATACGGCATCGAAGCCGCAGTGACAAACAAAGAAGATGTGCAGAAAGCAATGGGCGAAACACACTAAATAAAAAAAGATTTCATTGGGGACGTGTTCCGGTGCACAGGAACACGTCCCTTATAAATTGGTAAAAAATTAATATTAGAACATATTGTAGACAAATTTTGGTGCGGTGGACAGATTGGCGTACATGAGATACAGGTAGAGTATCATGAGCATTGCATAAAATACAGCCGTCCACCCTGCGAATGCGGCAAATTTATTTTTCTTCAGTTTTCTGATAAAATCTGTAAATGCTTTCATTGATCATCACCCATCCTTTCTTACCTATATGGACTCCGTCTTCGAAGAAGTATTTTGTGTATTCCTGATCGGAGAAATCTGCTATGGAGGCATTGTACTCGGCGGCCACGGAGCGGATTTTCTGGTAGTAGTCTTCCCTTGCTTCTTTTGGGAAGCCGGTATAATCGTACCAGTATCCGTTAACTGGCATCATGACGAGCAGAGGGCGGATTCCAAGATCCTGACAGACATCAAGAAAACATCTGAGATCGTCATATTCCGGCGAGGTGCTGTAACTTCCATTCAGACTCTGGTTTTTCTTTTTTTTCATGAATGGACGGACTTTCCATTTGTAGGAACTGTCGTCCATATAAAACGGATTTCCCTGATTCTGTGCCTCTCCATCTTTAATGGACTGTTTTAACAGGGAAGCAAAATCCGGATCCTGATCCGTTTTTTCTTTGGACGATGCTTTTGGAACATTGTCTTTTACCATCTGCATGACAGCGGTCTGCAGTTCTTTTTCTTTCAGGAACCTCGTGTAGATCCGGTAGTTGACACGGTCGGACATGGAAGCGTCCTGAGTGTAGAGTACACGGTTATAAAGGTCTGCACGTTCCCGGGCAGCAGGATCGACCCGAAGCAGTTCATGGGAGCGTTTGATCATATAGTCCTTGACATTTTTGCGCAGATGGTTGTTTTTGAGCATTGCGATGTAATGGGACTCTGAAAAACGGGAGGTGAAAGCCTCCGGCTGTACACCTGCCTTCCGGAACCACTGCGGAGAAAGGAAAAGAACCGCTTCCTTTGTCTTTGCATGTTCTCCCAGCGATGCCAGTGTGATGGCATGGCTGAGAGACTGGTAATAGCCGGCACCGATCAGCATCATATGAAATTTTGTGTCTTTGAAAATCTTTCCCGGATGATAAGGTGTTTTCACGCCGTACTGAAACTCGGAAGAGCCGAATGTCAGAACTGTATTTTCATCCAGGTTTTTTAAAATAGCTTCCCTGGCCGGAAATTTTCCGTCTCCGGACCAGGAGGCGAATGCATTTCCGTCGGCATATACCCTGCGCTCTGCCAGAAAATGCAGCCCGGCTGCTGAAGTCAGTGTAAGGGCAGCGGCAAGGAAAAATGCCAGTAACCGTTTCATGATGCACTCCTTGTTTCCAGATAGGTAAGGATCCGGTTTGGTGTGTTAAAGGTACTGCGGTCTACCTCGGACGGGGCGATCAGGATACCGAGTTCGTCCTCAATATCTGCAAGCAGTTCTGCAAATCCAAGCGAATCCATCAGATCGGTTTCAAACAGATCAATGTCCGGGTTGCTTTTTACAATATCATTTTCACAGATTCTTTCCAAAATTTCAAACAGTGTTTCTTTCATAGTATATTCCCTCCAAAATTATGATAATCCGAGCAGCCATACAAACTTGCCCGAAAAGATATAAAAACCAAAAATTACGAGCTGAAGTGTGATCAGCCACGACAGGAAACGGTACCACCGTTTCTGACGGTGATTTTTGTAAAAGGTTGATTTTTTCTTGTACCATTCCGTAGCGGCCAGTAGAACGCCATGATAAAGTCCGTACAGGATATAGGATGGCGTCACGCCGTGCCACAGACCCATGACAAGCATGTTGACAAGAAAACCTGCACAGGCTGCATTGAGCCTGTTTTTAAAACGCTTTTTCCGGATCGACTGAATCATAAACCGGGAGAAGAGAAAATCCCGGAACCAGTGGGACAGTGTAATATGCCAGCGGTCCCAGAACTCCTGAATGTCAATACTTTGAAACGGCCGCCGGAAATTGTCCGGAGTCCGGATGCCAAGAAGATAGCTGGTGCCGACTGCCATCAGACTGTACCCGGCAAAGTCGAAAAACAGGTAAAATCCATAGCAGTACGCATAGAAAATCACATAGTACCATGTGCGGGCACCGTCAACCATTCCCATGCCTTTAAAGAACACAGAGGCAAGAATCAGCTTGTAAATCAGTCCAAGCAGAATTTTAAATATGCCTTCTCCGGCAAGCGCCAGGTACTCTCTGCGGGGCCGGATACTGTTCAGGTCCTCCAGAAACCGCCGGCTCCGGTCGATAGGACCTGAACTAAGAGACGGAAAGAACAGCACGAAGGCTGTAAAATCAAAGACAGACATTTCGGTAATCAATCCGTCATAGGTCTCGATAATGATCTGGGCACACCGGAATGTCAGATAGGAAATTCCAAGGAACGCAAAGATGGATTCTCCCCACAGTCCGGCCAGTTTACTGAGAATCAACGGCAGAATACTCAAAAACAGTGCCAGCCTGTACACCCGGACATTCCGGTCTCTGGAAACACGCAAGGCCATGTACCCTTTTACAACAGTCAGTTCGATTATAAAAAACAGAATCAGGTAAGCTGCCTGCTCCGGTTTTGAAAAAAAGGCCAGAGCGGTAAATAAAATAGTTGCGGCAGTAGAGTACCATTTCAGCGGCTGCTCCAGAATACCGAGCAGTAATGACGGAAGAAGAATGAGAATAAGGACACAGAAAAACTGATAATTGTCAAAAAAACTCATGAAAGCATCCCTCCCAGAGCTTTCCGGTCAGCTTTTCCGTTGGCCGTCATCGGGAGCTGGTCAAGGAAGACCACTTTTTTGGGAATCATGTAATCCGGAAGATATTCTTTCAAATCCTGCCTGATGCGCAGTGATTCTGCAAACTCATCTTCCGGGACATCTTCCTTGACAAGGAAAGCGGTAATACTTTTTGCTTTTCCATCCCGCATATTCGCGACAGCGGCAGCGTTTTTAATACCGGGAAGCTTCAAAAGATTGCTTTCGATATCTCCGAGTTCAATCCGGTATCCATGCAGTTTGATCTGAAGATCAATGCGTCCGCAGTAGTAAAGCATGCCATCCTTTATATAACCCTCATCTCCTGTCCGGTATCCGCGGACTGTATTTCCGCTTTTGGAGACAGTGAAAAAGACAGGTTCTGAGAGGTCCGGCCGCCGGAAATATCCCGGACTGACCGTGTTTCCGAGAATAACAATCTCGCCCCTTTCTCCATCGGTCAGACGCGCCCCTTCCGGGGAATGGATTTCAATCCATGTTCCCGGTTTTGGACGCCCGACAGGAAGCGGAATTTCCGTTTCTGTAAGTTCCGGTGTGACCTGAACTTCCGTCACTGCTACCGTGGATTCTGTCGGCCCATATGTATTCATGATGACAGCATCCGGAAACCGTCCGGCCAGCTTTTGTGCGGTCCGGTTTGTCAGCGTTTCTCCGCAGAATAAAAACAGGCTGATCTGCGGAAGCAGTGAACTGTCAAAATTCGGATCCCGAAGGCACATATCTGCGAAAGACGGCGTAGAAACCCACACGGAGGCCCGGGATGCGGCCAGTGCCGGAAGAAGGAGACGAAAATCGGACTGCTGCGATTTTGTAAGAGGATACAATGTTCCGCCGCAGGCCAGGCACGTGTACAGATCCATGACTGAAAGATCAAAAGAAAACGGTGCCTGGTTTAAAAAGATGTGTCCTTCTTTATCTTTTTTTGAGGTACCAAGGCCGACAGACCACTCCAGATAATGATTCAGACAGTCAGAAGTGATCTGAACGCCTTTCGGGCTTCCGGTACTTCCGGAAGTGAAAATCATATAAAAAAGATCTTCGCCGGAAACCGGGGACAATTGTAATTGCTCCTCCGGATATTCTTCCTGCATCAGATGTTGAATTTCTTCTTTCCTGATAAAGGAAACGGTACTGGAACTGTCCTCCGGATCTTCGCAGGCCAGTACAAAAGGCGGCTGAATGCTTTCGATGATCTGCATGGTACGGGACCATGGTACAGAAACATCGACCGGACAGTATCCTCTTCCTGATTTTACACATGCAAGAAAGCAGATGAGCATCAGCGGGCTTTTATGTCCGTAGACAGGAATTGGAGTCCTGTCATCTTTACAGAGCCTTTGAAGAGCCGCGGCAAGAAGATCAGAATATTTCCAGAGATCTCCGTAGCTTAAACGTTCTTCACCGGATATCATTGCAGTGCGGTCCGGAAAACGGACGGCTGTCTGATTGATTTCGTATAAAATGTTCATAACTTTTCCCTCCTGTAGTGCTTTACCAGTATCATAAAGAACCGCTCTGAAAAGTCAATATGATTTCGCGAACAGTAAGAAAACATTCAACAAATCTTAATAATCCTCATTTATTTTTTCGCTTTCTGACGGGAATGCCGGAATTAAGCGGATAATCTGGATTTTCCTAGAAAAAACGCGGGTTTCCGACATTTCGATTGAATTGAATTAGA
>NZ_JACJKH010000018.1 GCF_016900655.1 Drancourtella massiliensis | reverse complement strand
TAGAACTGTGACAGTTGATAGCCATTCGGATGCTCTTTTTTGTATTCCAACCACTGGAATGCAAGATCAGGAGTCTCCATCGCCATCATACGCTGATGGATCTGAAAGAAATCTTTACAAGTACAGTAAATACTATTCAGGGGCTGAGCCAACGTTTATGGAAGGCGATGTTTTTCGTATTATTGTGCCGCTGAATGATGCTTATTCATTTGACTTTGGTCAGAATGGTCGGTCAAACCAATCAAACCAATCAAACCAAACTGGATTGACGGAAGAGGAACAGAAACTTTTGAATTGGATAAAACTAAATCCTGATATGACCAATACACTGATTGCTGAAAGTTTAGATTGGTCAGTGAGTAAGGTGAAATATTATGTTCAAAAATTAAAACGGGCGAACAAGATAAAAAGGGCTGGAACCAGTCGTAAAGGGTATTGGGAAGTTTTTGAGGAGGAAGATAACTAATGGATGCATTTAACTGACCAATTATGTGATTATTAGAATGGCAGCAACTGGATTTTCTCTGATGAAATCAGAATGGGCGGACGAGGGATGAAATATACGGAAATTGTAGGCTGAGAAACGTAAGTATGAAACCAAGATTAGAAAAAAGTATCGAACTTTATAACATCCTCCTTCGCCGGGCTATCTTGAGCCGTTTTGCGATGAGGTATCGAAAAATCTGAATACGGACTGGACGGCACAATGCCTGAACAGATATTTGTCGCATTATCAGAAGCTGAAGATGCTAAATACGGCAGGCAGTTCATAGCGGAAAATGGGAATAGACCATGCCTGCCACCATCTATGGCATCGAGAAATTCTTGGGTAGCAGCTTGATAAAGGGAATAGGGCAAAAGTTTGTGAAGAGGATTGTGCAGCAGTTTGGAACGGACACTATTGCTGTTATTGAAGATGACATAGGCCACCTTTTTGAGGTGGAAGGCATCAGGAAGAAGCGGGTACAGATGGTCCGGGAGAACTGAGAGGAGTTGGAGGAAGTTAAGGGATAATATTTCAAAATAAATTATAATAATTAATTTGGCATCTTGTGAAATAATCCTCTTTCTTATGGAAAAGTGAAGGGAATAGTATTATTCCCTATCTAATCTGTAGAAAGGGGCTTTTATTCATGGGTTTTGCGAGAAAAGATGTTGAAGCAACGAAGCGCTGTGAAAAGAAGTTTGTGAGATATCAGGAAGGCGCTGAAAAATACAGTCTTGGATTGACAAAATTCCAGGCATTAGCAAAAGAGGCTAAGGCGACATATAAAATTGATAAAGTTGTCTTAGTGAACTGTGAGATCTTTGAAAAGTATCTTGAAACATTTAGAGAATATTGATTATTTACAGTGCGAAAAAGGACTCGGATAAGATTGTTGCCTGTTGACATTTTGTCATACAAAAAGTATAATATGATTTATAGGAGGTATGAATGTAGCTATGACTAAGATGGGAAGACCAAAGTCTGAAAACACAAAGAAGAAAGTCTTGAGTATTCGTGTGTCTGACCAGTTATATTCTCAGCTGCTTGCATACGCCGAAAAACACAATATGACCACTACAGATGTTGTTTTACGTGGAGTGGAGGCTTTTATCTCTAAGCAGGAATAATCAGTGAGTCCTTCTTTCATATTGGGAGGAGGAAAATAACATGGCAAAGACAAGGAAAGATCTGCGGGGAAGGTCGTTAAGAAAAGGAGAGGTGCAGAGAACGTCAGATAAGCGGTATATGTATACTTATACGGATCCGCTTGGCAGACGAAAATTTATTTATGCAAATGATCTTACACAATTAAGAGAAAAGGAAGAAAAACTGTTAAAGGATCAGTTGGACGGTTTGGACATATATGTGGCCGGGAAGGCTACTCTGAATGAAACCTTTGATCGTTATATCTCTACTAAATACAATTTGAGAGAGTCTACAAGAAGTTCTTATTTATATACTTATGATCACTATGTGAGGGATACTTTTGGATTGAAAAGAATTGCAGAGATAAAATATTCTGATGTTTTGCAGTTTTACTATCATCTTCTTAATCAGCAGGGTATTTCATTAGGAACACTTGATTCAGTGCATTGTTTGCTTCATCCTACATTTCAGTTGGCGGTAAGGGATGAGATTATCAGAAAAAATCCTACAGACGGTGTAATGAAGGAAATAAGCAGAGAGTCAGGGAAAAATAGAGGCGTCAGACATGCGTTGACCATTGAACAGCAGAGATGTTTTATGGAGTATATTGCTAATCATCCGATTTATTATCACTGGTGGCCTATGTTTACTATCTTATTGGGAACAGGCTGCAGGATTGGGGAAGCCCTTGGATTACGCTGGCAAGACATTGACTTTGAAAATCGGGTAATCAGTATTAATCATAGCCTGGTATATTATCCGACGAATGGAAGTAATAAATGTGTTTTAAGGGTTTCACTTCCGAAAACAGATGCCGGCATCAGAACTATACCGATGTTGGATATCGTAAAAGACGCTTTTGAAATGCTCTATGAAGAACAAAAAGAAAACGGATTCAATGAGACAGAGATTGACGGAATGACGGGCTTTATTTTCTGTAACCGCTTTGGTTCGGTGCCAAATCCGCAGACAGTCAATCACACAATAAAACGTATTGCCAACAACTATAATGCTGATGAAGTGGTGCGGGCAAAAAAAGAACACAGGGATCCGATTATTCTACCTAATTTTTCATGCCATCATTTGCGGCACACTTTTTGCACCAGACTTTGCGAAAACGAAACGAATTTAAAAGTTATCCAGTCCATTATGGGTCACAAGAATATTGAGACTACATTGGACATCTACGCTGAAGCAACAGAAAAGAAGAAACAAGAATCATTCGAGAATTTGGCAGCTAAATTAGATATCTTTTGAGAAGGGCTCACAAATTCGAGAATGACAACAAAAGTTTTGAATGACAGCAAAATGACAACAAAATGAATTGAATAATGAATGATAACGAAGGATTGTGAATAAATTCCTTAATCAGTTGCAAGCCGGGATAAGGGATAATGAGTGATCACGAAGAGATCATAAAATATTTCCCGACAATGAAAGCACAGGGCGCAGCAAAGAATGAGGCGCACAATGCAGCTCAGACAGCAGGAAAAGCGGCAGAATCAGTAGCAGAAGCAGCACCGGCAGAGACTACACCGGTGAAAGTTGATATCGATTTCTCCAACGTGGAAGTAGAGCCGTTATTTGAAGATATGGTTGATTTTGAAACATTCAGCAAATCCGACTTTCGTGCAGTAAAAGTCAAAGAGTGTGAAGCAGTGCCGAAGAGCAAGAAGCTTCTGAAGTTCGTTCTCGATGACGGCAGCGGGGAAGACCGTGTGATCTTAAGCGGTATCCACGACTACTATGAGCCGGAAGAGCTGGTAGGAAAGACACTGATTGCGATTGTCAACCTGCCTCCGAGAAAGATGATGGGAATTGATTCCGGCAGGAGCAAAGCTTTACTAAGAGCGAATAGAATAAAAGATAAAACACAGCCATGATGGTACTGCCAGAGAACCGTCATGGCTGTTTGTGTTATCTGTGTCACGGGATTTTGAACCGACTAAGCAAAAAAGCCTGTCGAAACAGAACAAAACCAAGTATAATATAAGTAGTTGTTAGAGAAGGTTTGTCAGAGCCTATGAGAATTTAAGGAGAGAAGGTGTTGATATGCCGACAGTAACAAGTGATTTGGTAAAGCAGTATGTGGAACTGCTCAGTAAAATATATGGAGAGCATTTAAAGACGGTTATTTTATATGGTTCTTATGCGAGAGGAGATTATACGGAAAATTCGGACATTGATATTATGGTGCTTTTGGATTTGAGCGATATTGACATAAAAAAATACCGCCATGAATTGTCGGGCATGACCTATGATTTTAACATGGATTATGATCTGGATATCAAGCCGATAGTCAAGAATAAGGAGCATTTTAATAAGTGGGTGGACGTATACCCGTTTTACACAAATATAGAAAGGGAGGGGGTAAAACTGTTTGATGCAGCATAACGAAAAGGGATCGCAACGGGATCTGGCTCTGTATCGCATTGAAACTGCAAAGAGTGATGTAAAATCGGCCAAAATACTTCTGGAAGCGGGAGAATACCGAGGAGCGAACAACAGGGCCTACTACGGAATTTATCATACTATCTCAGCAATACATGCACTTGATGGCAATGCTTACAAGAGACATAAGGACGCTCTTGCAAATTTTAATAAGAATTATATAAAGACAGAAATCTTTCCAAGAACTTTAGGAAGAAGAATTGCTGAGGCGGAGGAAATCCGACATGCGAGCGATTATGATGATTTCTATCTTGCAACGAGAGAAGAGGCAGAAGAGCAGATTGCCACAGCGATAGAGTTAATTGAGAAAGTAGAGGAATATGTGGGAAGCAAAATCTAAGAATAGTTTTGCGCTGATTCTGTCTAAGAGGTAAAAAAGTAGCCATGATGGTACTGCCAGAGAACCGTCATGGCTGTTTGTGTATAAGGATGAGAGAAAAGGGAGTACAAATGAGAAAAATACGAAGGCTGTTGTTTGGTGAAGCTGTTTTTACAGAAGAATATGCTGCATACCTGACTTTGCTTACACAGGTCGTAATCCGGAAATACCACGGCAGGAAAATAGGCCACCTGTGGACAAAGATCATCTACAAAAGCTTTTCAGTCCTGATAGCCTTGTCCTTTCTGGGTACTCTTAGATACGGTATGAGCAGGACAACGCCTGCGGAAACGAAAGTACAGGAAGTGTCGACAGAAATTTACGGTGACAGGGGATGGAATGAGAACCGACGTATGTTGAGCATGTGGCAGGGGATGTCTATATTACCCTGGACAATCGGGAGAAAAAGGAACTGTGGCAGGATCTTGTTGATCTGGAAAGCCGGTACTGGGGAATTGAGCCGCCAACGGTGGAGGTGGAGCAGTATGAAGCGGAAAGCGAGAGAGATGGATACTACTCCAAAGCAGACCAGATGATCAGCGTTACGAGCAAGGCATGGTACTATTCCAGAGAAAGAATGCTTGAGATTCTGCTGCATGAGGTCAATCATGCATACACACAGGCGGTAGCGGACAGTGTGAACTGGGAAGACCAGTATGAGGACGATCATACACTTCGGATGTACGCCGATGCCTATATTTTCAAAAACGCATCGGAACATTATACTGCGCCGGAGGAAGATAAAGAGGAGTATTACAATAATGCCCTGGAAGCTGCTGCCCGGGAGTATACGGAGGAGTGGGTCTGGAAATATCTTGAATATATTGACGAGATTCCACGTTCCACGGAGTAAGTCACGGGATAATTTGAGCATCTGGATGTAAAAGATGTTATTTTTTTATCAATTCTTTTCATTCCCTATTGACAAAATTATAACATTGTTGTACATTTAATTTAACGATTAGACTAAAGTTCAAACTGAGGTTCAAAGAGGGAGAACTGACAGGAGAGAATCATGAAAAATATCACAAATATACAGAAATTTTCGATTCATGATGGGGACGGGATTCGTACAACTGTATTTTTCAAAGGATGTCCTTTGAAGTGTGTATGGTGCCATAACCCGGAGACCCAGAGGTTTGAAAGAGAGATGGAGCTGGATAGGGAAAAATGCACAGGATGCGGAGCCTGCGCGGCGGCCTGCCCGAATGGTGCGATCCATATGGAGGATCACAAGCCGGTATGGAATTCACTGTCCTGTACATTTTGCGGAAAATGCGCAGATGTTTGTCCGGCGTCCGCAAGAGAAATCGTCGGATATGAGTATACAGTCAAAGAACTGGTTAAAGAACTCATGAAGGATCAGATGTTTTACGAACAGTCCGGCGGAGGAGTTACCTTTTCGGGCGGTGAAGTGATGTCAGTGGACATGGATTTTGTCCTCGCGGCAGCCAAAGAGCTGGACCGTCAGGGAATATCGCTTACCATCGACACATGCGGATATGCTCCTTATGAAAGATTTCAGAAGATTCTTCCTTATGTAGATACATTCCTTTATGATGTGAAGATTATGGATCCGGAGCTTCATAAGAAGTACATCGGAGTTGACAATAAACTGATACTTGAAAATCTGGTCCGCCTTTCTCAGGACGGCGCCAGAATCTATATCCGGATTCCTACCATCAAAGAGGTAAACGGAAACGAACAGAACATGAAAGAAACCATCGCGTTTCTTCAGGAACACGATATCCATCCGGCTCAGATCAATCTGCTGCCTTACCACGATACCGGAAGCGGAAAATACAGAAAGCTGGATATGGAATATAAAGGCACTGACCTGCATGCACCAGACAAAGAAGAGATGGAAGCACTGGCGGCTATATTTATCAATGCAGGATATACGAACACCAAAATAGGAGGTTAGAAAAATGGCAAAACTTCGCGGTATGAATGAAAGAATTCAGAAACTCAGACAGATCAGTGTAACTACTCCGGTTCATATTGACCTGGAAAGAGCAAAAATCGAGACAGACTTTTACAGAGAAAACGATGGAAAATATTCAATTCCGGTTATGAGAGCGATGACTCTGAAAGAATATTTTTCCAAGAAGACATTATATCTTGGAGACGGCGAACTGATCGTTGGTGAAAAAGGAAAAGATCCTCAGGCATCTCCGACATTCCCGGAACTTTGCTGCCACAGTGAAGAGGATATGATCGTCATGAGCGAAAGAGATCTGGTATCCTTCAAGACAACAGAAGAAGACCGGAAGCTTCAGAGAGAAGAGATCATCCCGTACTGGACAGGAAGAAGCATGAGAGAAAAGCTTCTTTCCAAGATGACACCGGAATGGCATGACTGCTATGAAGCAGGTATGTTCACAGAGTTCATGGAGCAGAGAGGACCTGGACATACATGCGGAGGCGAGCAGGTATTCACAACCGGATACATGGATTATAAAGAGAAAATCAAAAAGACAATGGATGCTCTGGATTATATCAATGATCCGGAAGCTCTGGATAAAGCAGAAGAGCTGAAAGCGATGGACATCGCGTGCGATGCTGTCATTATTCTTGGAGAGCGTTATCACAAACTTGCTCTTGAAATGGCAGAAAAAGAAGAAAACGAGACAAGAAAGGCAGAGCTGCTTCAGATTGCTGCAAACCTGGAAGTTGTACCGGCACACAAGCCGCAGACATACTGGCAGGCAATCCAGCTGTACTGGTTTACACACCTTGCAGTTACGACAGAACTGAATCCTTGGGATGCTTTCAGCCCGGGAAGACTGGATCAGCATCTGTATCCATATTATCAGAAAGATGTTGCCGATGGTATTCTGGATGATGAGAAAGCAAAAGAGCTTCTGGAATGTCTGTGGGTAAAATTCTACAATCAGCCGGCTCCTGTAAAAGTTGGTATCACACTGAAAGAAAGTGCAACATACACCGATTTCGCAAATATCAACACAGGCGGGGTAACACCGGATGGACGTAACGGTGTCAATGAAGTAAGTTATCTGATCCTTGACTGCATGGATGAGATGAGACTGGTTCAGCCGAACTCCAACGTAACCATCAGCAAGAAGACACCGGCAAAATTCTTAAAGAGAGCATGTGAAATCTCCAGAGAAGGATGGGGACAGCCGGCATTCTATAACACAGAGGCTCAGATTGCAGAGCTCCTTAATGCAGGAAAGAGTCTGCCGGATGCAAGACGCGGTGGATCCTCAGGATGTGTAGAGACCGGAGCATGGGGAAGCGAAGCTTATATCCTGACAGGTTACCTGAACATTCCGAAGATCTTCCAGCTGACACTGTTCAACGGATACGATGAGTACAGCAAAAAGCAGCTTGGTCTTCAGCTTGGATACGCAAAAGACTTCAAGACATTTGACGAATTATGGGCTGCATTTAAGAAACAGCTTGAGTACTTCGTAGATGTTAAGATCCGTGGAAACAATGTTATTGAAAAATTATATGCTGAAAACATGCCGGCACCATGTCTGTCTGTTGTAACAAACGACTGTATCTCCAAGGCAAAAGACTACAATGCAGGTGGAGCAAGATACAACACAAGCTACATTCAGGGTGTAGGTATCGGAACAGTTACTGACTGTGTTGCTGCAATCAAATACAATGTTTACGACAAGAAGAACTTCACCATGGAAGAGCTGATCGAAGCAATGGAACATGACTTCGAAGGATATGATTCCATCTACAAGATGGTTCATGACAACAGCCCGAAATATGGTAATGATGATGATTACGCAGATGATATCATGCAGGATATTTTCGAGCTTTACAGAAGCACCATCACAGGACGTCCGAATATCAGAGGCGGAGAATACCGCATCGATATGCTGCCGACAACCTGTCATGTATACTTCGGAGATGTCATCCTTGCAACTCCGAACGGAAGAAAAGCTCACAAACCGGTATCCGAAGGTATCTCTCCGGAAAAATCCGCAGATACAAACGGACCGACAGCAGTTATTAAATCCTGCTCCAAGATGGATCATCTTGCAACAGGCGGAACACTTCTGAATCAGAAGTTTACACCGGACGTTGTAGCGGGCGAAGAAGGCCTAAATCATATGGCAGACCTGATCCGTTCTTACTTCGCGATGGATGGTCACCATATCCAGTTCAACGTAGTGGATCGCCAGACTCTGATCAATGCACAGAAACATCCGGAGGATTATAAAGATCTGATTGTTCGTGTTGCAGGATACAGTGATTTCTTCCGCAACCTGGATAAACCGCTTCAGGATGAGATCATTAACCGTACAGAGCAGTCTTTCAGCTAAGAGACAGAAGATAAAGTAATCAGGGACACTCTTTGAAAGTGCAGACTTTCAGAGAGTGTCCCTTTTTGTGTTGTATTGAAGAAGCGTAAATGCTGTGCTAAGATGAAGAAAAGATCATAAAACCGATCAATCGGACACAAAAGGAGCGAACGGAGATGGCAAAGGGATACGAAGAACTGAGACGACAGTACCGGGAACTGGACAGAGACTGCGCGTTGCTGTCCAGATTTTGGCTGGATGGCAAACAGAAGAAAAGCAAGATATTTCTTCCAACAGAAGAGCACATGAGACAGGCATGGAGCAGGGTGGAGGAATTGAAAAAGAGGATGGAGGAACTGGAGGAACCAGACCGGGTATTCTCCTTGATAAAGCATCATTTTAAGGACTTTCTGGATTCGCTGGAGTATACTTTGAAGGATAAAGAGGAACATCCGGAGGCAGATCATCTTGGGATTCACTGGGAAATCGAGAATACTTCCCGATTGAACCGGCATCCGGACGAGGAACGTTGCCAGGGGCTGCTAGACTATCTACGCGAGATCTGTGAAGCTAAGGATAGTGTACTTGAACTGATTCAGGCAAAAGAGAAGGGAAGAAAAGGAGATCTTTCAGATGAATTCATGAGAGAAAGCAGAATGGTGGAGATGTACCGAACGGACTTGAAGAGATTTTTTTCATCCTTTTCACAAAATCAACTGGAAAGACTGAAAAAGGCCCTGGCAGAGACTGAAGTTGTTTTAGAAGAAATGGCAGAGAAACTTCGGGATGGTAAAAAAATGATACCAGCGGAGACGGAGGAAGAGGATCTGAAACAGACGGTGAAGATGGACGAAGAATTATACCGTACTATCTTGCAAAAACAGATGGGTGTGTCTTTGGATGAGCTCCTTTCCTGGTATCAGGAAGAGATTGAAAAGACCAGGGCGGACGTATTCGATATTGCCGGAAGGCTGGATATTCCGGAACCGGCGCCGACTACCATGGAGGAAATCAATGAAATCCTGTTTAAATATGAAGGACCGTGTGACACCCCGGAAGAGATGCTGGCCCGTGCAAATGAGTATCTAAAACGGACAAGGGCACTGGCGCATGAGTATGTCCGGCTTCCGGAGGATGAAGAGTGTATCTGTCTGCCGGTGCCGGAGTGCTGTAAAGATTCTTATCCGTGGGGCGGCTATGAAGGTGGAGATTTCAGTATCCGGCCTCTTGTAGGACAGATGTTTCTGAATGTATACAACTATAAAAATGTAACGGATGGTTGGATCCGGATGAACACGCTTCATGAAGCATATCCGGGCCATCATGTACAGTATGTGCGTGCTGTGGTTGATGAGACACCGGAGACGGTGAAAATTGGAGCTAAGCTGGTGCCACTTCTGGAAGGAACCTGTCTTCGAACCGAGCGCGCCTTTCAGGATCTTTTTTCAGAAGACCCGTTTTTTCCACTTTTTGTCGCATACCGGCGGCATCATGCTTCTGTGCGGATCTGTGCCGATCTAATGCTTTTTTACTATGGTGCATCGTTGGAAGAAGTAATTGAGCTTTATGAAAAGGAACTTGGATTTGACTGGGTGACAGCAAGAGGTCAGGTGAGGGCACATCAGAACTCCCCGGGATACTTTACCTGTTACTACTATGGTATGAAAAAAATCTGTGAATGGGAGAAAGTATATGGTTTCTCCAAAAAAGAGTATACTGAGCTGTTATTTTCGGCAGGATATATCAGCATGGATCGCTTTGAGGAACTGGTGAAGATGACAACCGAAGAACGGGAACGATATTTCCATGATTTTTCCAGTCTTCTGCAGGAAAATTAAAAGGAGACAGGACTTATGAGCTCGCGCCTACATAGGGACGCAGAAAATAGAGCTGGTTGTAAATCAAAGTATTATTCTAGGAGTCAGAGAGATGTTAAAAGAATTTGTGGAAAAGAAACATTATAAATTTGCAAAGAGTGCAAAAGATTGGAAAGATGCAATCCGAATGAGCTGTGAAGTTCTGGAAGCGGACGGAACAGTGGAGGAAAATTATAAAGAAGACCTTATCAAATGTGTCGAAAAATATGGTCCCTACATTGTAATCATGCCAGGGCTTGCGATGCCACATTCGCAGGAATTTGCAGAAGGCGTACATAAGACAGAGATTGCCTTTATGAAGCTGGATCAGCCGGTAAGTTTTGATCCGACTGACCATGATAAGGATGCCATTCTGTTTTTCACACTTGCTTCCTGCAATACGGATCAGCATCTGGACAATATGTCAAGACTTGCCGAGATGCTTTCAAATGAAGAACTTGTGGAGGAACTGAAAGAAGCAAAAGGTCCGGAAGATCTTCTGGCACTTGAGGAAAAATACTTTTAAAGGAAGATTCCTGCTCATTTTAAGATCATTCATCCCCAAAATAATGACAAAAAATTATATACAATGGTATAATTGAAAGTAAGCGGAATCGATATTATAAAAAAGGGATGATTGTATCGACAAACCGCGAGATTAACAAAGTAGTATTATATACGATTACGGAGGAATAAAAAATGCTGGAAGAATTAAAACAGATTGTTTACGAGGCAAATATGGATCTCCCGAAATATGGATTGGTTACATTCACATGGGGGAATGTAAGTGCGATTGACCGGGAAAAAGGGTATTTTGTAATCAAGCCAAGTGGCGTGGATTATGACAAACTGAAACCGGAAGATATGGTTGTAATGGATCTGGAAGGAAACAAAGTTGAAGGAAAATACAACCCTTCTTCCGATACAGCGACACATCTGGAGCTTTATAAAGCATTCCCGAACATCGGAGGCGTAGTTCATACCCATTCTCCGTGGGCAACAAGCTGGGCACAGGCGGGAAGAGGAATTCCGTGCTATGGAACGACACATGCAGACTACATGTATGGTGAAATTCCATGTGCGCGCTGTCTGGAAGGAAAAGAATTTGATGAGTACGAGAAAAATACAGGCCTTTTAATTGTAGAAACATTCAAGGAGAAAGATTACGAGGCTGTTCCGGCGGTACTCTGCAAGAACCATGGGCCATTTACATGGGGCAAAAATGCCCATGAGGCTGTACACAATGCCGTTGTCCTGGAAGAAGTGGCGAAGATGGCAGCCCGCTGTGAGATGATTAATCCGGAAGTAAAACCGGCACCGCAGGATCTTCAGGATAAACACTACTACAGAAAACACGGAGCAAACGCATATTACGGACAGAACTAAAAGGAAATGAGCCGGGGCAGGATCTTTTTGGAAATATGACAAAGGAGAAAAAGCTATGGGATCTTTTACTTTCCAGACAATCGTGCTTGTACTGATCGGTGCGGCAGTATTTGCTCTTGGTACGATCAACATAAGAGGACATTTCAGAATGAAAAGGCCAGGTGTACTTTTCAAAGGAAAAGTACTCAATGTAAAGCTGTTGGAACGAAGAGATAAGGAAGATCGGCTGATCCAGCATTATTATGAACTTCAGGTACAGTGCAGGACAACGGATAAGACATTTAACATCTGGTAGCGGTATTTGGAAGTGACATCTTGCAGGCTAGGTCTTCTTCAGGGAATCTGCGGCTATGCTGAAATCCGTTATAATTTTTTATGTAAACCTTTGTATAATGGTAAGGTTTCCAGATATAGAGGAAATACTGTTTTTCGTGCACGAAATAAAATTATTTGTGGGAGATAGAAAATGAAGGATATAAATCTTATTTGGCCGGTCATTTTATTTCTTTTAGGATTGTTTATGTTAATCAATCCGAAGCTGCTTTGGAAAATGGAACATTATTTTACCGCGAAAAATGGAGAACCAACGGATTTATATATTGCATTTATGCGAATAGGCGGACTCTTTTTTATGTTTGCATCAGTCATTATTTCAGTAGCATGTTTTGCATAAATCATGATGTTTAAAGAGATAGGACGATTCTAGAAAGGATTGAGGCTTTGAAAACGCTCAATCCTTTCTAGAATCGTCCTTTTTTCTATGGAAATGCCGGGATCTTTTGTGTATCAGGATGGATTTTGGAGATAAATGCCGAGACATTCGTTTACACGCTCATGGATATTACCGGTCTACAAGCAGACGCCCCATCCGTCTGGAAGACTGTCTGCGAATACACCGAACAGTCCTTCAAATGGATCGACTTTAGGAAGAAATATTTTTTTTCCAACGGAAGAGAAAACGGACTGATCGGAAATCCGGCAATCAGCCATGTATTATCATACTCAAATGCTGTCAGTCGTTTCCGGTAAAGCATCATTGTTCCGACCTTTCGACCATGATAGAAAACATGAAGACGTTCAATCTTTGACATATGCGACCTCCTCTATGGAGAGGAATGGAACTTCCTCAAACAGATGTTCCAGTTCTCCTTCGATTTCCAGTGGGGGTTGTTTTGAAAAAATATGGGTGTTCATAACGAATATATTATCCTAAAATCTAAAAAAAGCAAGAAATGACTAATATTTTAGCCTACATTTACATGAAGATTATAAGATCTTCAGAAAATCAAACAGAATACTGTATTGTTCCACAGCGAGTTTGGATGAATTTCCCAAATGATGTCGGGGATTCTTTATACTGACTGAAGAGAACCATTTGGAAAATCGAAGGTTTTGTAGTAAGATACTTATAATGACTGAGGAAAGGAAAAAATCTGTTTAGGACAGATCAGGGCTGTACGATGGGCAAAGTTACGCTTTTGGAGGAAACAACGAGAAAACCACTTACTTTGATGGGAAAAAGAGCGGGAATCTGCTGGGGCAGCGATATAGAGGACCCGGAGAAAAATTATAAGAGAGGGCTGGAATGTCTGAAAACGAACCATGGACGTGTGTTGGAGTATGTAAATATAGAAATGGTTCTGGAAGGATATTCGGCCAGAGTGATCCGGGAATGGTATACCCATATAGGAGGCGCTCCGACAAGGCTGCAGGCAAGTACAAGATATATCAATTATCAGAACTTTGAGTTTGTAATTCCGCCTTCTGTCAAAAACAAGGACCTGGCTTTGGAGCGGTATCGTTCCTGCATGGAAGAAATCCAGAAATGTGCTTCTTTTCTGATTGAGGAATGTCAGATTCCAAAAGAAGATGCGGCCATGCTCCTGCCGCTTGGCATGGAAACCAAGATTGTGGACAAGCGGAATCTGAGAAACTTTCTGGACATCTGCAAACAGAGGATGTGTATGAGAGCATACTGGGAATATCGTGATCTGATGCGGGATATTTTGAAAGAACTTCGGAATCTTTCAGAGGAATGGGAGCTGATTGTAGATCATTATTGCAAGCCCAAATGTGAATTCTTAAATTACTGTCCGGAGAAAAAGTCCTGCGGGCGGTTTCCGGTAAAATAAAAGAGAAAAGGTACTGAGTTTTCTTTTGAACTCAGTACCCTTTTCTGTTTTATGACTGTCTTATAATCTTTCTGAACAGGAATCTCACCAGCGGTCCGGCATAGCACATCTGCCAGAAGAATGCCATCGGGAAATTCATCGCGATGGTCTGGATCCAGACCGGAATCACGTTGATTCCGACATTTTTGAACAGCAGTGTGGCCGCAAGACTCATCAGCGGACACATCCACATCACAGTAATGGCGGAGATTGCCAGCACCAGATGAAATGGATTTTCTTTTTCCGGGTCTACGATTTTAAAAGCGGTCTTTTTTACAACATTACCTACAAAGAAAAAGTCCAGAAGAAAAGCGATCGGGTACATGATGATCAGTTCATGAAATGCTGCTCCGAATACGGCATAATTCATTCCGCCCATGTTCAGTGCAATATTGTAGCAGATCATGGCATAAACCATGAAAAATACCATCAGAAGTGAAAAAATGAGTTCCTGTTTTTTAGTTCTTGGCATAAAAAAATCCTCCTTATGAATGAATAATAAATCAGCAGAAAAATCGTGTTGTTCGTTATTCATTCGGGAGAATGTACGTTTCCAATAAAGACCTGAATTTTCCGAATCACCAGTCTATCATAAGACGGGATCTGCGGTCAAGAAAAAATTTTTAAAGGGGCTTGCTTGTGACGTTACGTCATGAAGTATACTAGGAGCAGGAGGTGACACGGACATGGAAAAACAAAGAGCAGTACCGACGGGATTTATGACCATCGGGGAAGTGGCAAAGAAGATGAATGTCACGGTCCGGACTTTACAGCACTATGACAGAGACGGACTGCTTTTGCCTTCTTCCATCAGTGAAGGCGGGCGGAGGCTTTATACAGATAAAGATGCAATCCGTCTGCACCAGATTTTATCTTTGAAACAGCTCGGATTCTCCCTGCAGGATATCAAAAACCGCCTGATTCCGCTGGATACGCCGGATGAGGTGGCGGATGCCCTGGCACAGCAGGCAGAAGAAGTGCGACGGAAAGTCGAAAGTCTGTCCGAATCATTAAGGGAGCTTGAAATTCTGCGGGAAGAAGTGCTTCAGATGCAGGAGGTGGATTTCAAAAAGTATGCGGATATTATCGTAAACCTGCAGATGAATAATGAGTATTACTGGCTGATCAAGCATTTTGATGATCAGACACTGGAGTACATCCGAAGCCGCTTTGACCGGGAAAGCGGAACGGATTTTATGAACCGGTTTCAGAAGCTTCAGGAGGAAGCCATACGGCTTTGCGAAGCGAAAGTTCCGGCCGACAGCGAGCAGGGACAGCACTTTGCCGAGATTTACTGGAAGATGATCACGGAATTTACCGGAGGGGATTTGAGTATGCTCTCCAAATTGGTGGAAGTTGGAAAATTTGAAGGAACGGATCCAAAATGGCAGGAAAAACAGGCGATGGCCAATGAGTATGTCGGGCAGGTTCTGGATGTTTATTTTTCCCGGCTGGGAGTGAATCCGTTTCAGGAGGAAGATGCATGACAAAAGCAGTACAGGTTTGTGGATTAAAGAAAAGTTACGGGACACATACGGTGTTGAAAGATCTGAATTTTGGTGTGAATCAGGGGGAAATTTTTGGAATCCTGGGGATAAATGGTGCGGGTAAAACGACGGCCATGGAATGCATCGAGGGGCTGAGAACATATGACGAAGGACAGATCAATGTTCAAGGGAAAACCGGAATTCAGCTGCAGTCGGCATCACTGCCGGAGCATATCCGGGCGATGGAGGCGGTCCGGCTGTTTGCAAAGTGGAATCACTGTGTGCCGGATGCGGGAATGCTGAAGGAGCTTGGCATTCCGGAATTTGCAAAGAAGCAGTATTATCAGTTATCGACGGGACAGAAGAGGCGGATCCACCTGGCACTTGCCCTGATACGGAACCCGGATCTTCTGTTTCTGGATGAACCGACAGCAGGACTTGATGTGGAAGGGCGGGTATCGCTTCATGGCCTGATCCGAAAGCTAAAAGAAAATGGAAAGACCATTGTAATGACAAGCCATGATATGGCAGAAGTGGAAAGCCTCTGTGACCGGATTGGGATTTTAAATGGGGGCAGCCTTGTATTTCTCGGAACGGTGGAGGAGCTTGGTGAAAAGGTTGGGAAGCAGTACCGGATTTCGATTCGGACAGAACATGGCACAGAAGAGTACGAATCAGAAGACATTGGAACAGATCTGATGAAACTGTTGGAACAGTACCGGAAGATGGGGACGGCGATTCTGGATCTTTATGTGGACCGTGGATCGCTGGAACAACACTTTATGAAAATCACAAAGGGGGAATGACGGATGAATGCATTCTTTTACGGAGTCTCGCTCCAGTGGAAAATGGATATCCGAAGCCGGACGCTTCTGCTTACCTGCTATCTGGTGCCGCTTCTGTTCTTTGCGGTGATGGGAGGCATTTTTACTTCTGTCATGCCGGAAGCCAAGGAGACACTGATCCAGTCCATGACCGTGTTTGGCGTTTCCATGGGTGCGCTCATCGGTGTTCCACCTTCTCTTGTGGAAATCTACGGAAGTAAGATCCGGCAGGTTTACAAATCCAACGGGGTTCCGGAGTGGCTTGGATTCTTTACGACAGGTCTTTCTGCGTTTGTACATTTGTTTTGCATGAGTATGATTCTCTTTTTTTCTGCGCCACTGTTTTTTGACGCGGAATTTCCGGAACATCCGGCTGCATATGTGGTTTCACTGGTACTGTTTCTGGTTGTTACGATCAGCGTGGCAGGCGTGATCGGTCTGATGGTGAAAGATCAGAGTAAGACCTCCATGTGGTCAATGCTTGTCTTTCTTCCGTCGATTCTTTTGTCAGGCATTTTGTTCCCGAAAGAACTGCTCCCGAACGTGCTGCAGGTCATCGGAAATGCGTTTCCGGCTGCATGGGGATATTGCCTGATGACAGAAGCGGGAGGATGGATGGAGAACGTCATTCCACTTGCGGTGATTCTGGTTCTTGCACTGCTGCTGTGTAGCATTGGCATTCGCTGGAACAAAGAATAAAAATGGAACTGCACATATCCGGTCAAGAAAAAAGGAGTCCCATCGTGTAAACTAATACTTAGCAAGACCGGACCATGCGTGAATATGGAGGTGAAAGAAGATGGAAACAGAAGGACTGGAGAGGGTACTTGATTATATTGATACACATATTTCTGAGAAAATCAGTCTGGCAGAACTGGCGGAACTTGCAGGCTACAGTCCTTTTTATTTCAGCAGACTGTTTTCGAGAATCATGGGAATTTCGGTGACCGGATATATACGGATCCGAAAACTACAGCATGCGTTGTCTGATCTGGCAGAAGGAAACAAGGTGCTGGATGTATCGCTTCGATATGGCTTTGACTCGCATGAGGGGTTTACGAGAGCATTTACAGACATGTTCGGGATGGCACCAGGTAAGGCGAAACGGTATCTTGTCTCGTATAAGGTGCCGCAGTACCGCATCCCGGATGAACACGATGGGAGGATGGAGATGGAATCAGAAGAAAGACAGATGGATCTGGGAGGCAGTCTGCATGAACTGGTATTTGAAGTGCTGAGAACGTCTTTGGAAGAAGCAGAAGAGGGATTCTGTACGCAGATCGAGGTAGTGTTGCATGATGACGGAAGTGTCCGAATCGCAGATAATGGGAGAGGAATTCCGCTTACACAGAATACCGGGAAAGACCGGGAAGTGCTGGACAGGATTTTTTCGGGATATCCCCTGTCGGGGCCGGCCTGTCTGCGGACAGAGGAGATAGCGGGATACAGCCTGAAGACAGTGAATTCTCTTTGTGAAAAACTGAAGATCAGGACTTACCGGGACGGTTTTGAGTTCTGGCAGGAATATATACGGGGAATCGCGCAGCACGAGGTTATGAGTGAGCCGTGTGATCATGAATCAGGGACAGAAATTTTGTTCCGGCCGGACCGGGCAGTGTTTGGAGAAAAGAGGATCTCCGCGGATAGAATCCGGGAATGGGTGCGGAAGCAGACCGGAGAGAGGAACACGCCTGTAATCCAAATAAGTGAAGAGGACTAAAAGAGGTACGGGCTGCTGCGAAATATTCGTAGTCAGCCCGTTGGAATCTTCTTGACTTTGAAATCTTACAAGTGTAATATTAAGACACAAGGAAGAAAAGCAGATAGATTCTTGCATTTCCGGGAAGATATTTTACAGTGGTGACAGATGGAAAAGGAGAGAAGTTCTTGAGCTGGAAGAAGTGGATGATTGCAGGCTGGATTCTTCTGTTTGCCGGGGCGGGGTGCAGTATTGCCGTGGAAAGAGAGGACGGATACAAGCAGGAAAATCAGCAAAAAACAGAAAGACAGGAAAAAGAAGAGCGGATTTCCAGGGAATCCGAACAGCTTGCAGAGGGATTCCGGGAAATTTACGAAGAGGAGAGAGGCAGAGGGGAAAAAGATACGCTGGCATTTCAGCAACAGATCATACAGGCTATCGGGGAGCAGGGATATGCGGCGGTTGATACGGACAATCAGATTAACATGGTAAATTTCGGGCAGGTCCAGGACTTCTGCGAAAGCGCAGAACAAGGAGAAGAAGCAGCGGCAGTGTTTTTCTGTGTAACGGACGAATGCGGCTGGATCCGTTACGATCTGGAGGCTCAGAACGGCAACATAGAGGTGACAGAATCTTCCCTGCGGTGGGAGAACGACAACCCGGAGGTCTATTATTATCATGAATTTGAAGCCGCCTCATGGGATTATACGGATAAGGGATATCTGTTTTTGGAAGAATCCCGTCCGGCAGGATACGACGGCGCTCCGGGACAAAAAGCATTCCGGGTCAAGCCGCTGGATCAGACATGCAGGGAGGCTTACCAGACCTATCTCGCATCCGTTGGATATGAGCGGAATAATCTGCTGATTACCGACTGGACGGAGCAGGACAGCAAAGAACTGGATTTTTACGATCTGTATGAACGGCTTTACCGCGCAAAATATGGGGAAATTGTTCCATATGAAGCAAAGGAAGGGGCAGAATATCATGTGCCGGAAGAAGAAATCGAGGAAGTCCTGCAAAGTTATTTTTCCTTTGGCAGGCAGACGATCCGGAACCGTATGAAGTATCAGCCCGAGAGCGGCACCTTTCTTTACCGTCCGCGGGGGCGTTATGATGGAGGGTCGCCATACGGGCCATATCTGGAAGTGACCGGATATAAAAAGCTGGCGGATGGAACGATCCAGCTCACCGTGGAAGCGGTATGGGAGATGGAGATGCTGGACTGTGCCATGAAGAGTGAACTGGTGGTGCGCCCGATGAAAGACGGGAGTTTTCAGTATGTATCCAACCGTGTGATTTCCAGGGAGAAAGGGATGACCAGTTTCTGGTATAAGCCAAGGCTCACAGAGGAGGAGTGGAATCATTACTATGGGGAGTAAAAAAATTTACAGAAAATATGCTATGCTTATAGTTCTCCTGATTCTGCTGATTGGTCTGAGCGGCATCATGCTGAGCAGAGACAGGGAAGAACACAGCCAAAGCAAAGGGGAAGAAGCTGAGGCAACAGAGCAGACAGAACAGTGGGAAAAGGGATACAATCTTCCGCTGGATACCAAAAAGAAGAAAGATGCAGAAGAAGAGTGCAGTGCGGCAATGGAGCGGATTTCCAGTCAGTATCAGAACATGGATAAAGGGAATACATCCGATGGAGTATTATCCGATGAGGAGATTGTCGCCCTGAAGGATGTGCTGAAGGAAGACGGATTGACGGTAACCGGCGCGGATGCCTATTCGACAATGGAGAACTATGAAACGATGGAAGACTTTCTGGCAGATTGTCAGGATGGAAAAGAGGGAACGATGGTTCTTTATAAGGTGAAGTCCAGCGGCGGGTTGAACCGGACGGAGTTTGAGTATGACGGGGAAGACCTGTATGTGGTGGATACCATTTCCGAGTGGAGCGGTGACGGGGAACCTGTCATTTCTTCCACTTCCTATACAAGGGTGAAATGGTGGAACTACACGGAAAAAGGATGGCTTTCCTACGAGTTGTGTGCACCGCAGCCGCCGGAAGTTACGGAAGTCGTGGACGCATCCACCATGATACGGATCCGGCCCATGGAAGAAACGTACCGAGAACTTTCCAGGAAGTGTGTTCTGGCACTTGGATATCAGGGAAATAATCTACTTTGTTCAAACTGGAATACGTCCGATCTTTCCAGACTGGATTACAATGGAGTGTTTGAATCATTCTATGAAATGAAATATGGAACGATCATAGATTATGACCGGTATGCGGACGGGATCAAGGCGGAAGAATTCGAAAGCCTGATCATGGAATATCTTCCGGTGACGAAAGATGAACTCAGAGATTATGCAGAATACGATGCAGAGACAGGAACCTATCTGTGGGTACGGCTTGGGACCGGGAACTATTCTCCGACTACGTTTGGAACTTCCATTCCGGAAGTGGTAGAGGCAGAAGAAAAGGGGAACGGTATCCTGGAACTGACGGTGCAGGCGGTGTGCATGGCAGCGTGCAATGACAATGCAATGACCCATAAACTGACCGTGCAGTTTTCGGATGACGGGACATTCCAATATCTGGGAAATGAGATTTCCGAGGAGGAACTGGCGAAAGTACCGGAATATCAGTACCGGTTTGGAAAACAATGGGAAGAAGCGGACGGGGAGTAAATATTCCTGTCCGCTTCATTTTGCGTGAATTTAAAGGGATTCATCAGAATAAATCCCCAGATCCGATAAGATAGAGAGTGTGGTGGACGCCGCCGTACTTCCTGCCGCATCTTTGCCCCGAAGGTTTGATGCAAAGAAGACCGGGTGCCCGGAAGACTCTACAAAACCGACAAAGCAACCGTTGATATTCTGCCCATTTATCTGTCCGGTTCCCGTCTTTCCATAAAGGGCAGTTCCCGAAGATGAGGAAAGGCAGATAGCATCTTTGACCGTTTCAATATGTGACGGATCGAAATTCCAGTCGTTGTAATAAAATGAAACAAGAAGCTGCACCTGCTCCACCGGAGAAATTTTCAGAGAAGATTCCATCCAGTAAGAAGAAAGATCTCCCTGAAGGGATTCATTTCCATAGCCGATCTGATGCAGGTAGGAACGCAGGACGGATGCGCCCATCTGATGATCCAGATTCTGAAAATACCAGTTGACGGAGGAGGTCATTGCACTTTGCAGTGTCTGATCCTGATTCCACTCTTCAAATGGATACGATTCGTCCGGCTGTGGAAGAAAGTTGTGTTCCGGAGTGATTATCCCTTCTTCCAGAGCAAACAGGGCATCAAAAATCTTATAGGTCGAATCCGGTGAAACCCGGCTGCGGGCAAGGGATTCGTTGTAGATGGTCCAGTCGTCCGCTTCCATATCGTACAGGACAAAACATCCCTCATAGCCCTGGAAATAGGCGGAAAGGGAAGATGAAGTACCGGAAGCTCCATTTTCGGGAAGCGCCGCATTTTCTGCCGCTGCATCGGAGGAAAGAAAGGGAACCGATGCGGACAAAAGGAGACAGATCAGGAAAAAGGCGCACCCGCTTTTGAATCGCCTACAGGGTGTAGGCTTCTGGTAGGAAGCAATGCAAAGAATCCGTTTTCGGATCTGTTTTTTATTTTCTCCAAGTCCGGCTGTAAAAGGAAACGGATGAAGCGATGTTTTCCGGGCAAATCGGATGAGGGTCTGCCCATAGTCGGTATAGGAAGCTTCATCGAGCAGGGACAGCACAGAAGCATCGCAGGCAATTTCCCGGTCTTCCCGCATGGTGTGAAGAGAAAGGCGCATCAGCGGATGAAACCAGTAGACCATACCCGCAAGATTCATCAGATGTCCGATGAGTGAATCCCGGTGGCGGTAATGAAACAGTTCGTGAAGCAGAATATACCGGAGATCCTTTTCCTGATAATCAGAGATCAGGTGAATCGGAAGGTAAATGCCGGGACGAATGACCCCGGCCATAACCGGAGACTTTAAAAAGGCATTGCTGTACACAGGAATCTTCCGCCGGATGTGCAGTTCCTCCAGACACGACTGATACAGCGCTTTTGCTTTTTCATGCTGCAAAGGAAGGGAAGCGTTTTTCAGTGCACGGAGACGAAGTGCAGAACGGATCAGAAAGATTCCCATAAAAAGGACGCCGGCAATCCAGACGGCAAAAAGAAAACCCCAAAGAGAAGACGGCGTTCTCTGTGTAACAGATTCCGCGAAATCATTCATCCATCCGGCGGCAGCAACGTAAGGCTGCATATTCTGGCCTGTTCCGGATACAGCATGAAATGAAAAAGAATGGTTTGACGGCAGGAAAGACCATAAAATATTTCCGGAAAATTTAAAAGGGAGACCCGGAAGAAACGGAATGGCAGACAGTATAAGCAGCACAAGCCAGAGATGGTACCGCATCCGTCCGACAAGCAGTGTTTTGAATACTGTCCGGAGAAAGAAAAAGATACCGATGATTCCACAAAGAAGAAGGCTGCAGAACAGAAAATGTATCATAAAACGTTCCATGATCAGCGGCCTCCTTTTTTTGATGTTCCGGACAAAAGCGCACGCAGTTCATCGAGGTCTTCTTCCGAAAGGCGGTCCTCCTCCAGGAAAGAGGAAACCATTTCGGTGAGATCCCCATGGTAAAAACGCTTCAGAAAAGAAGAACTCTCCTGTCCGATATATTCTTTTTCTCCGACCAGAGGAGTGTAGACAAAGATACGTCCCTGCTTTTCGTAGGTCAGAGCACCTTTGTTGACCAGCCGCTTGATCAGCGTCTGAATCGTTTTCGGACTCCAGGATGTCGTTTTCTCCAGACATTCCGTGATTTCATTTGTGTTGACCGGGGCACGCTGCCACACGATTTTCATGACTTCAAATTCCGCCTCGGAGATTTGCGGCAAACGGGTCATAACAGATTCCTCCCTTCAATCTTACAAATGTAATAGTTATATTATAAAAGAGAATACATCCGATTGTCAAATAAAGCGGGGAAAATGGAGGAGAAACCTATGCTTCATCCAGAGAAAGAGATTCCCGCAGGACAGAAATAAATTTTTCCACCGGTTTGGAAAACACCTGATACTTTTTCCAGATAATTGACATCTCTATCTCCAGTGCCGGATCAAGCGGACGAAAGCAAAGAGTACTGTCTCCGGTCGTATTGATCAGATGGTCAAAACTAAACGCATAGCCCAGCCCTTCATCGACCAACCGGGAAGCATTGTAAATCAGATTGTAGGTGGCTACAATACGAAGATCAGCCGGATCCCGCTTCAACCACTGCAGCACCTGGCCGCCGTTGGACTCCTGCTGGGAGACGATCAACGGCTGATCCCAGAGATCTTCTCTCCGGATTGATTCCTTCTCGGCAAGAGGCGAATCCTTACGCATCAGCACACCCCAGATATCCCGTACCGGAACTTTCAAAGCATGATATTTCGTCAGATCTACAGGACCAAAAACAATTCCAAAATCAATCAGTCCCCTGTCAAGAGACTCTCTCACAAACACAGCATTTCCACTTGAAATATGAAACTGGATGCCGGGATAACGCGACTGCATCTGCTTTGCCGCCCGCGCAATCAGCCGGATCCCGTCAGTCTCACCGGCACCAATATAAATATCACCGATCAGAACATCATCAGAAGCAGAGATCTCAGACTCCGTCTTTCGGACAAGCTCAAGAATCTCCTCAGCCCGCTTACGCAGAATCATCCCCTCTTCTGTAAGCGTAATCCGCCGGGAACCCTTACCACCCCGGATAAAAAGTTTCTTACCAAGCTCATCCTCCAGGTTTTTAATCTGCGTAGAAAGCGTCGGCTGTGAAAGACGCAACGACTCGGCAGCATGAACAATACTCTGTTCCCTTGCAATCGCAAGAAAATATTGAAGAACACGAAGCTCCATAAACACATTCCTCCATCAGACTCATCACATAAAATATAAACTATACAAAATTTAAAACGTACTATAAAACACTACAAATACTATACCCCGAAGCAGAATAGGTTTCAACTATAAATCCTTATAAACTATAAATAATTACTATCTTATACGCTTTATCGGGGACGTGTTCCGGTGCACAGGTACACGACGTAAATGGACAAAAAAGTCTCAAAACCCGCATAAAATAAGGCCAAAACCGAATTGTCAGATTTTTTTCATCGGGGACAGGTTCCGAAACGCCGGAACACGTCCCCGAAAAATATCCATAACTTTCAGCTATGAAAAGGCATAGTACATAAGTATTTGCTATTTTGTTTTGGCCGTTCTATAGTTAGTTTAGTAAGGAGACTGGGTATTATCCAGGAGCAGGTATTTATAAAGAAGATCGTGAGGAGGTTTTGGAACATGGCAGAAAGAGAATTAGTAAAGCAGGCGTATCTGACAGGGGAAAGGCCGTTGTTTCATGCGGAGCATACGGATGTTTATGATACAATTTTTACAGATGGGGAGTCGCCGTTAAAGGAGAGTAGTGATATCAGGCTTTATGGCAGCATGTTTAAATGGAAGTATCCGCTTTGGTACTGTAATCATATCTATGCGGAGGACTGTACATGGTTTGAGATGGCGAGAGCGGGTGTATGGTATACAAATGATATCACGGTGAAAAATGCGGTCATTGAGGCGCCGAAGAATTTCCGGCGCTGTCAGGGGGTGCATCTGGAATATGTGACATTCCCGAATGCGGCTGAGACTTTCTGGAACTGCAGTGATGTGACAATGGAACATGTTACGGCAAAGGGTGATTATTTTGCCATGAACAGTGAAAATATGAAGCTGTCCGATTTCCAGCTGATAGGGAATTATTCTTTTGACGGTGTGAAAAACATGGAAATCCGAAATGCCAAGATGCTTTCGAAAGATGCGTTCTGGAACAGTGAGAATGTGACAGTTTATGATTCTTTTATTTCAGGAGAGTATCTGGGATGGAATGCGAAAAATCTGACATTGATTAACTGTACAATCGAGAGTCTTCAGGGAATGTGTTACATCGACAATCTTGTAATGAAGAACTGTCGTCTGCTGAATACAACGCTGGCATTTGAGTATTCAACCGTGAATGCTGAAATCACAGGAAAGGTAGACAGCATTTTGAATCCGTCCGGCGGTACGATCTGCGCGGATGAGATCGGAGAACTGATTATCGAAAAAGACAGGATTGACCCGGAGAAGACCAGGATCTGCTGTAAGTCGGTTGAAGAAAAGCTGGATCGATTTTGTGCATAATCGGGCAGGACAGGAGGAAACAGGGTATGAATTATGATTTTGATAAGCCGGTTAACCGGCGTGGAACTCTGTCTGTAAAATGGGACGTTGCCGGGAATGAGCTTCCGATGTGGGTGGCGGATATGGATTTTGAAACGGCGCCGGAGATCCAGGATGCAATTCAGAAAAGAGCAGGCCACGGTGCTTTTGGATACACTTTGATCCCGGATGAATGGTATGAGTCTATTCAGAACTGGTGGGAGACGCGCCATCAGTTCCGGATAGAAAAAGACTGGCTGATTTTCTGTACCGGCGTGGTGCCGGCCATTTCCAGTGCGGTTCGGAAACTTACGACTCCGGCGGAGAAAGTCGTGCTTCTGACACCGGTTTACAACATTTTTTTCAATTCGGTTGTAAATAATGGAAGATATGTTGTAGAGTGTCCGCTTTCCTATGATGGAGAATGTTACGATGTGGATTTCGAAGCGTTGGAAGAAGTGCTTTCTGATCCCCAGACGACTATGTTGATTTTCTGTAATCCGCACAATCCGGTGGGGAAAATCTGGACGAAAGAGACGATGGAGCGGATTGGAGAGCTGTGCTGGAAATACCATGTGGTGGTCATTTCGGATGAAATTCATTGTGAACTGACGGATCCTGGAAAATCCTATATCCCGTTTGCATCGGTTTCGGAAAAGTGCAGGAATAACAGTATTACCTGTATTGCGCCTACCAAGACATTTAATCTGGCGGGGCTACAGACAGCGGCTGTGATGGTGCCGGATGAAACTTTGCGTCATAAGATCTGGCGGGCCTTGAATACGGATGAAGCGGCGGAGCCGAATGTCTTTGCCATGACGGGGGCAGTCGCGGCTTACCAGAAAGGTGGCCCGTGGCTGGATGCACTGAGAGACTATCTATATGAAAATAAACAGACTGCGGGGGAATTTATCAAAAAAGAGATCCCGAAGATTCATCTGGTTCCTTCCGAAGCGACGTATCTTCTCTGGATTGACTGCCGGGAAATTACAGAGGATTCGGAAAAACTGGCTGCGTTTCTGAGGAAAGAGACCGGGCTGTATTTGTCGTCCGGAATCCAGTACGGCAAAACAGGAGAGGGATTTCTTCGAATGAATATTGCATGCCCGAGGGCGGTTCTAAAAGACGGACTTCAGAGATTGAAGGATGGAATCACTTTATATATTTATACATAAGTACAATCTTTTTGTAATATTGGACAGAAAAAGCGCTCAGTGATAGCGCTTTTTTGTCTGTTCTGGTAGAATGAATTTAAAAAATTTTAAGGCATCATGCATAACCATTCTGGTTGTGTCAAAGGAGGATTGTAATGAGTGAGGAAAAGAACGCATTTTGTGGGACATTAAGTGAGGCAGCCGTCATTCAGAAGGATGCGGACAGAAGCAATATCGTATATCTGTCATTTCAGGAAGGAATCAAGGGGAAGATTACATTTCTGGAAGAATCGATTTTCCGCTACGATGTAAGTACAGATGGAGCATTTCCGGAATATGCCGCTCCGAGAGATGAGGCTCATACGGCAAAGATCCAGCAGTACCCGGATGAGGTGGACGCCTACACAAAGCCGGAGGCAGAGATTCTGGAAGACACGTCATCTGTCACAGTACAGTGCGGCAGAACAAGGATTGTGTTCGATAAAGAGAAAGCGCTGATGACGGTCTATGCAGGAGAGCGAAAGGTAATGGAGGAGGCAAAGCCTCTGGAATTTACTTCAGAAGAAACGGTTCAGACACTTCTGCGCGGGGAAAATGAGCATTTCTACGGCGGCGGAACACAGAACGGCCGGTTTGTGCATACAGGCCGGAAGATTCAGATTGTCAATGAAAGTGCATGGATGGACGGAGGTGTGGCATCTCCGAATCCATTTTATTATACGACAGGCGGATATGGTGTGCTGAGAAATACGTTCTCAGACGGACTCTATGATTTCGGTGAGTCAGATGCGGATGTGGTTACGGCTGCCCACAAAGAGCACCATTTCAGTGCGTATTATTTTGTGACCGAAAATGAAGGAGGCCGTCAGATCGTTATGGATCTGCTTCGGGCTTACTATCATGTAACCGGAAATCCGCTGCTGCTTCCGGAGTATGGATTCTATGAAGGCCACCTGAACTGCTACAACAGAGATGCCTGGTCAGAGGAAGCGGGAGATAAGGACTGGAATGTCAAGGGAACCGAGTCTCACCTTAACGAAGGAACCACCCATTATGAAAGTGGAATGGCAACCGGCTACCGGCTTTCCGAGGGACAGCATTCCGAGTCGTTAAACGGAGAAACTCCGACAGTGGCTGTGGAGAACTACCCGGAAAATGTCGATACTCCGTATGAATATTCTGCAAGGGCTGTACTGGACAAATATCTTCAGTATGACATGCCGCTTGGATATTTCCTGCCAAACGACGGATACGGCGGAGGATACGGTCAGAATGGCTACTATGTACAGGGAGGCGTTCTGGAAGATGGAAGCAGTTCCGAAGAGCGTATCGCTGCAGTGGACGCCAATGTAGAAAATCTGGCACGCTTTACAGAGTACGCCAACAAAAGAGGTGTGGCGTCCGGACTGTGGACAGAGAGCAACTTAAGCCCGGATTCAGACGAGAAGACCTACTGGCATCTGCTCCGCGATTTCCGTAAGGAAGTAACCAGGGGCGGTGCTACTACGCTGAAAACGGACGTGGCATGGGTCGGACCGGGATATTCCTTCCAGTTAAATGGAGTCAAGACAGCGTACGACATTGTCACAACATCAGAGAACTTCCGCCCGAACATCATTTCTCTGGACGGCTGGGCAGGCTCTCAGAGATTTAACAGTGTATGGAGCGGCGACCAGACCGGAGGAAACTGGGAATATATCCGTTTCCACATCCCGACCTACATTGGAAGCTCCTTAAGCGGAAACCCGAATATCGGAAGTGATATGGACGGAATTTTCGGCGGGAAACCGCTGATTGCGGCAAGAGATTACCAGTGGAAATCCTTTACACCGCAGATGCTCAACATGGACGGATGGGGAAGCTATATGAAAGCACCGTTTACTTTCGGTGATCCGTATACCGGAATCAACCGGATGTATATGAAGATGAAATCCATGTTGATGCCGTATATTTATACCTGCGCGGTGTCCGCATCCAATCTGGAAACCGGAAATGAGGATACAGGCCTTCCGATGGTGAGAGCGATGTTCCTGGAATATCCGGATGATGAGTATGCATACAGCCGTTCCATGCAGTATCAGTTTATGCTCGGCTCCAGTATTCTGGTGGCGCCGGTTTACCAGAACGTGGCAGGAGACGAGATGGGAAATGATGTAAGAAATCATATTTATCTGCCGGATCCGGAGCAGATCTGGGTAGATTATCTGACCGGAGAACTGTATCAGGGCGGGCAGGTTTTAAATAACTTTGATGTTCCGCTCTGGAAGCTGCCTGTCTTTGTAAAACAGGGAGCGATTCTGCCGATGTACGAAGCAAACAATACGCCGGATGCAGTGAAAAAGGAACATAGAATCGTTGAAGTATGGCCGGCAGGTGAAACGACATATACCGTATACGAGGATGACGGAAAATATATTTCCAATGAGACAGAAGAAGACGAAGCATACGGAACGATCGACCATGTTTCCTACGGGGATCATGTTTCTACCCGGTACACATCTAAAGTAGAGGGAGACAAGGCAGTTCTGACGGCAGAACGGTCCGAAGGAACTTATAAAGGATATGAACCAAACCGTAGTACAACATGGATTGTCCATCTGACACAAAAGCCGGAGGCAGTTTTTGTAAAGAGTGGAGCAGAGATGCTGAAAGCAAAAGAAGCGGAAGATCTGCAGACACTGGAAAACCAGACGCCGGATGCGGGCGAGGCACTTTATTACTATGAGAAAGCGCCGAAACTGCGTACCTTTGCATCAGCAGATGAGAAAGAGCTTGCAAAGATGACGGATGAAGTGCGGACCGCACCGAAGCTTTACATCCGACTTCCGAAAGTAGATGTGACAGCAGTAGAACAGTCTGTGGAAATCCAGGGATTTGTCTGCGAGATGGAAGTAAGAAAAGAGCAGGAAAATCCAGCGCTTTCCGTACCGGAGCTTACGATTGCAGAAGAGGAGAAAACAGCTTCCTCCATGTGGCTCCGCTGGACAAAGGCAGATGGTGCTTCCAGTTACGAAGTGCTGGTAGACGGACAGCTCTATACGATGGGAGACGCAGATTCTTATCTGCACGATGATCTGGATTATCATTCCGAACATAGTTACCAGATTCGTTCCAGAAATGCAGATGGCTATTCTGCATGGAGCAGCGAAGTTCGGACAATGACGCTGTCTGATCCGTGGAGAAATGAAATCGGAGCAGCAGGTAAGGTAACATTTACCGGAAGCGATGAGGCCGGCCCGCTGAAATATGCGACAGATCACAGTTTCCGTGGCCTCTTCTTCTCGGCAGACGATGTGGCAGGACAGAAGATCCCATTCATCTACGATTTTGGCGCGGCATACGAACTGGACAAATTCGAATACTATCCGCGTGACAGCTATGGAAGCGGTACAGTACAGCGTATGAACGTCTACTCCAGTATGGACGGAGTACACTGGAAACTGGAGTGGAACGGAGCCGAACACGATGCATGGACGTACAATACGGATCTGGATGTGGAGGAAAACGTACAGACCGTACCACTTACCGGTGTTCTTGCACGCTTCCTGAAACTGGAAGTAACAGAGTCTTTAAGAAATTACTTTGCGGCACACGAACTTCCGGTTTACAAAAAAGACGGCACGAAACCATTTGCTGTGGGAAGTACAAACAAGAATGAAGAAGTCTCCGAAGGAGATTACACGAACATGAAGAACTATCTCGGAACCTCTATCAAGGACGGATCCAACTTCGTGGATCAGATTCAAAAGAGAGGCGGAGATATCAACATGAATGGTGTTTACGATGTATACGACTACGCATACACCATGTTCCAGCTGGACGGAGGCACAAAGCAGACCGGAACTGTTTCCGGAAAGATTCTCCTCGTGCCGGAAAAAGAAACGGTTAAAGCAGGAGAAACCTTTACAATTACTGCAATGGCAGAAGAGGCTGAAAATATCAATGCCTTCGGAAAGGTGCTTGACTACGATCCGGCAAAACTGGAATTTGTATCTGTCAGCCGGGAAGACGCAGTTGCTTCAATGGAAGATTTGACAGTCAATAAAGTTTACGGTGATGGAACCGCTTATGTAAACCTCGCATTTGCAAACCGGGGTGACAAGCCGCTCTACAACGGAAGCGGACAGCTTGCAGTCATCACCATGAAAGCACTGGCTGATGTACAGCCGAAGACAGATCTGAATCTGGATGACGTCCTTGCCATCGGACCAGATTTGATCAAATAAAAAAGTAAGAAAAAATAATTTTGGAAACAGGGAGCACCAGACTGCCGCCAGAAACGGCAAAAGGTGCTCCCTTTTCTGCAATTAAGGACGTATCGGAAGAGGACTTGCATCTTTAGTGTTTCTGTGGTATGTTAATGATTACCATTTACCTGGTCTGAAAAGTGTCGGTAACGGATTTCATTTCGGGAAAGCAAATCAAACATGTTCATCCACATCTAATGGGAAGAACGTCATCAACACTACACATCAATTCGCAATTCTACATTCAGGAGGAAACAGCCTATGAGTCAACAAGAAAATCAAAATAAGCCGGTAAATAAAAAATATAAAGATACATTGTTTCGGATGATTTTTCGGGAAAAAGAAAATCTTCTCGAACTGTACAATGCTTTGAATCACACAGACTACACGGATCCGGAAAAAATTGAAATCACAACACTGGAAGACGTAATCTATGTAGGGATGAAAAATGACGTTTCTTTTCTTCTATTCTGTACCATGAATCTGTATGAGCATCAAAGTACACCCAACCCCAATATGCCGCTTCGGGGATTTATCTACCTGGCAAGAATTTATCAGAACTATATCAAACAGACAGACGCGAACATTTATGGGAAAACCCTGATTCCTTTACCGGTTCCGAAATATGTGGTATTCTATAATGGAAATCAGGCGGAAGCAGATTACCAGGAATTATGTCTTTCAGATGCATTTCTTCCAACGGAATCTTCAGAAGAAAAACCCGCGGTTGAATGCAGGGCAGTGATGCTGAATATCAATCTCGGGCATAACAAGGAACTGATGGAAAAATGTCGTGCATTATGGGAGTATGCTTACTTTGTCAATGAAGTAAAGGAAAATCTGAAAAACGGGGCGCCTATTGAAAGTGCAGTGGCAGAAGCGAGAAAAGCATGCATTGACAAAGATATTTTGAAAGAATTCCTGGAAAAGAACAGTTCGGAGGTGGAGGACGTGATCTTAGAGGAATTCGACCGTGAATGGTATGAGAAAAAAGTCCGGGAAGAAAGCCAGAGAATAGGGCTGGAGGAAGGAAGAAAACAAGGATTAAAAGAGGGATTAAAAGAGGGAAGAAAAGAGGGAAGAAAAGAGGGAATAAAAGAAGGAAGAAAAGAAGGAAGAAAAGAAGGGATCCAAGAAGGGATAAAAGAAGGCGAACAGAGAGTTCTTCAGCTTTGTCAGAAACTGCTGGAAGAAGGAAGAAATGAAGAATTGAGCCGGATTGCCGAGGATGAGAAGCTGCGGGAAGAGCTGTATCGGGAATATGGATTATAATAATGTAAAAAGAAAGCCGCTGCCTTTTCAGGAACATGTCCTGCAAAGCAGCGGCATTTGTATCTAAAGATTAGCCTACGATACGATATTTCTTTTCTACAGAGTTGAGAAGTTCATGTCCATCTTCTGTTACAAGAACAAGGTCTTCGATACGAACTCCGTATTTTCCTTCGATGTAGATACCCGGCTCGATGGAGAAGATCATGCCTGGTTCAGCAACGTTTTTGTTGATCGGGCTGACATCACCATATTCGTGGTCTTCCTGTCCGATGAAGTGTCCAAGACGGATCTTCCAGTATTCGCTGTATCCTTTTTCATCGATGTAATCTCTTGCCTGAGCGTCGATATCGCAGAAACGAACGCCTGGTTTGATTACAGATTCTGCTCTTAAAACAGCTTCACGTACGATGTCGTGGATTTCTGTCTGTTCCGGATCAGCGGATTTGCAGTAGAATGTTCTTGTCATATCAGAGCAGTATCCCTGCCATACACATCCCATGTCGATCAGGACACATTCGCCTGCTTTCAGAGTACGTGTATCGCTTGGCTCATGATGCTGGTCAGCAGCATTTGGTCCAAAGCATACGATTGTATCAAAGCTGTTTCCGCTTGCTCCTGCTTTGAGGTATTCTGCATCGATGAAGTCAGCGATCTGTTTTTCTGTCATGCCTTCTTTGATGTAATCAGCAACCTTTTCCATAACAGCATCGTTGATTTCGGATGCTTTCTTCATGATTGCGATTTCTTCTTCGTTCTTTACTGCGCGGACGCCGTCTACACAGTCAGATCCCCATACTGTTTTCAGCTGAGGAAGTTTTTCCTGCAGCGGGATGAGGAAACGTGCCGGCCATGTTTTGTCAATACCGAGCGGTTTTTCCGGATCAATATTTTCTGCAATAATGGAGATCTGGTCTTCCATATCTGAGAACCAGACTTCTTCAAATCCTGTATCCTTTACGAAGTAAAGGTAGTTCAGAAGCATGGTGTGCTTTCCGCTTGTTCTGAGAATCAGAGCGTATAATCTTTCGCCCGGATTAACCATGATTCCTGTCAGGAAACGGATGCTCAGCGGATCGGATACGATCAGCTGTGTCAGGCCTTTCTCTTCCATTTTGCTTAATACTCTTGAAATTCTGTCATTCATTGGTAATATGCTCCTTTCGTATTGCTAACATACTCTGGGAATATTATAGCACAGATAGGGAAGAACTCAACTGTTTTTTGTGCATATTGTTTATACTGTAGTATGAAAAATTATGATGGTAAAAATTAAAAAATCTTAAGGAAAGCTTCCTTGTTTCTCCGGAGCGGTTTCGATATACTGACACCACAAACGGAAGGAGGGATTCAATGAAAAAGAAAAAGCTGGAGCTGCCCGTTCTTTGGATGGAACAGACGGAGGAAACGGACGAATGGTATGTAGGAATGCATTATGGAGGCGGTCCTTATGAGATCTATGAGGCAGAAGATATGATCAGTATGGGCCTTGGTTTTTCCGGAAATCAGATTTATTTCATTCACTATCCGGATGGAGAAGTTTATGCCCCTTTGAAAAAGAAAGAAAATGTCTATTATGAAAGGCCGGTATGGGATGAAGACAGGTTTGGAATTGCGGCAGTAGATTTTGGAAAAAGAGAAGTGATCATTTACTCCTTTATGCCTGGAAAAGAAGTACAAATCCTTCATAAGATTCCGCTTACAGATATCCATGACTGTTATAATCTTAGAATAGAAGCCTCCCCGTTGACACTTAGCCGACAGAAAGATCAGGTCTATGAGATTCTTTGGCCGGAGAAAAAAAGATTTGCAGTTAAAGAAAACGACAGTATGATTTATCGGGACGGAAATACGCTGTATTTTTCCAGGTGGGCGGAGACACCGGAATATCTGGAGTATGTTGTAGCTGTAAATGTTGAAACGGGAGAAGAAATCAGCGTGGAGAAAGGAAATTTATACCGGATGCCGGATGGAAGTTTCTGGCTTGTTTAAAAGTACGCTTTCAGAAAATGATATAACAGACAATGCCTCCACCCCGGATGGAACTGTGGGTCCATGACCCGGCAGCGCCGAACGGGTGGAGGCATTTTATCAGTTTATAAAGAAGTTTGAAAAGATTACAGTGTCTTTCCTGTCAGCATTTCATATCCCTGCAGATAGATGTCGATGGTTTTCTGTACGACATCTTCCGGCAGTGTCCAGTTATTGTCCGGATTTGCTTTCAGCCAGTCGCGTGCGAACTGCTTGTCAAAGGACGGCTGTCCATGTCCCGGCTCATAACCGTCAGCAGGCCAGAAACGGGAGCTGTCCGGTGTGAGCATCTCATCACCGATCACAATGTTTCCGTCCTCATCCAGACCAAATTCAAATTTGGTGTCTGCAATAATGATGCCGCGGGTCAAAGCGTAATCTGCGCACTTTTTATAAAGAGCGATGGTATAGTCACGAAGTTTTGCAGCGTACTCTTCACCTTTTCCAGGGAAATATTTTTCCAGGTGGGCAATGCTCTGCTCATAGGAAATGTTTTCGTCGTGTTCACCGATCTCTGCTTTTGTGGATGGTGTGTAGATTGGTTCCGGCAGTTTGTCAGATTCTACCAGCCCTTCTGGAAGCTTGATGCCGCATACTGTGCCGTCTTTCTGATAGCTTGCCCAGCCGCTTCCTGTAATATAGCCACGGACGATACACTCGATCGGGAGCATGTTCAGTTTCTTGCACATCATGCTGTTGCCGTCAAACTGCGGCTGCTGGAAAAATTCCGGCATATCTTTTACATCTGTGGAAATCATGTGGTTTGGAAGGATATCTTTTGTCATATCAAACCAGAATCTGGACATCTGAGTCAGTACAGTGCCCTTCTTTGTGATCGTATTGTTCAGGATCACATCAAAGCAGCTGATACGGTCAGTAGCGACCATGATCAGGCTGTCACCATTATCATAGATTTCACGTACTTTTCCTTCTTTAATCGGTTTCATTTTACATACCTCGCTTCTTAAGATCTCATTATGTTTACTTCCATATAATAGGATAAGCAGAAACGCGGCAAATTGCAATCTTTTTCTGATTCTTTTTATACAGTCGTTTTTATTGGACACCATGAGGGCTAAGATAAAATCAGAAAAAGAAAAGGTGAAGGGAGTGAAACATATGAAAGGATATGTTACGGACAAAGGGTATATGGGACTGGTTGAAGGGCGCTACATTCTCTTCGCCAGCGAAAGAGAGTACTACGATTATATGGAGGAATAAAGATGGGAAAAGTCTATATTACAATTACGGGGATGAAATACTATTTTGGACAGGATTTCCTGAAACCGGGAATGAAAATCGAACTTATCAAAGAACCGGACAATGAATATGATAAAGAAGCAATCCGGGCAGAGATTAAGGGGATTGGCAAGATCGGTTATGTGGCGAACAGCCCGTACACGGTTTTTGGAGAAAGTATGAGTGCGGGAAGAATTTATGACAAGATCGGAGAAACAGCATCTGCCAAGGTGGTATACGTGCTCCATAACGGAGTCATCTGCAAAATCCGAAAAAAGGATCTGAATGACGGAAAGAAAAAGAAAGAAGAACCGGGCGGAGCAGAGGAAGGTTGTGATATACTGGTACATATACCATAAGGCCGGAGGAAAATGAGGATGCCAAGAGGAATGAACCAGAAGTTTAAGTTATATTACCTCGCGAAAATCATGCTGGAAAAAACCGATGAAGAACATTATATTACAATGCCGGAGATCCTGAGGGAGCTGGAACGGTATGAAGTGACGGCGGAACGGAAGAGTATCTATACAGATCTGAAAGATCTGGAGAAGCTTGGGATCGAAGTGGAAGGGGAACAGGTCGGCAAGTCCTACCACTATCACGTGGTGGACCGGCAGTTTGAACTTCCGGAGATGAAACTTCTCGTAGACGCAATTCAGTCCTCGAAATTTATTACAGCACGGAAATCACGGGAACTGATCAAAAAGCTGGAAAGTTTTGTGAGCGAATATGACGCGCGAAAGCTTCAGCGTCAGGTCCACGTATCCGGGCGGATCAAGACGATGAATGAAAGTATCTATTATAATGTGGATGAGATTCATCATGCGATTGCTGAGAACCGGAAGATCCGTTTTCACTATTACCAATGGAATACAAAAAAGGAAATGGAGCTGCGCCGGGGCGGAGAATACTATTGTGTCAGTCCGTGGGGACTGTCCTGGGACGCGGAGAACTATTACCTGATTGCCTATGATTCGGGAGCGGAAAAGATCAAGCATTACCGTGTGGATAAGATGCTCCATATTCAGATGATGGAAGAACAAAGAGAAGGAGGGGAGATCTACCAGAAGCTGGATCTGGCATCCTATTCAAGGAAAAGTTTTGGAATGTTTGGGGGAAAAGAGGAGAAAGTAAGACTTCGGGTCAGAAATGATCTTGCGGGAGTCATTATTGACCGGTTTGGAAAAGAGGTCATGATGGTACCGGGACAGGAAGGATACTTTACGGTTTCCGTAGATGTCAATGTCAGCAGCCAGTTTTTCGGATGGATTTTTGCACTCGGCAAGGGGGTGGAAATTCTGGGGCCGGAGTGGGTCAAAGAAGAGATGAAGCGGGAGATCGGGAAAGTGATGGAAATGTATGCAAAGTAGATCGGGAAAATGATATCCGTACCATCCAGCCATAAAAGAAGGCTGCGCACGCCGCGCAGCCTTTTATCAGTCTCCGACACCAAAGTCGGTATTTTCATACAGCACTTCTATGGAAGGGTCTTCTTCCAGATACCGGAATTCTTCCAGAAACCATTTAACCAGGTCCTCATCCCGTTTGACATCCGTCGTATTGTTGGTGAAGACGTTGATGGTACCGAGTTTGAAGTAACGCTTTAAAAGCGCAATATCGTTTCGGATCATCTCTTTTGTCTGGCCTTTGATTCCTACCATCAGGCACGGGGAGTCAAAGTAGCGGCTCAGCTCTTCGGCATCCTGAAAGTCCGCATGTTTATTCAGGTAATGTTCTCTGAAGTCGTAATCAAAGGTTTCGGCACCGGTTTTGTAGACGATCTGGATTCCAAAGAATTCCCGCATTTCATCCAGACGCTTCCGGTAGATCCAGTGGGCCTCAAAAAAGAGCTTTCGGATGTTCTTTTCCCGGACGATGTTTCGGATATCCTCCAGCGTCTCTTTTGGAAGTTCAAAGCAGCTTCCGGAATTGATGACTTCCAGAACACCGAATTCTCCGGTGACGTGGGAGAGCACTTCACGGTTCAATGCGAGCATGCCTTCTTTGTCTCTGGAATTGTCATCGATGTAATCGCAGAACCGGCATTTGCCCCAGACGCATGGATAGGCTTTCAGCAGGACGATTTCTCGCTGGTTTTTATTGGTAATTTTACTATAACGATCCATAATTTCTTTGTCCTTTCTTTAGTACTGCCAGCATGGAAGTTGGCAGCACTCCAAGTACCAGTACAGACAGGCATAACATGACAGCCCGGTCCAGATAATCCGTCAGAAGCTGCACACAGAACACGCTTGCCGTCAGATTCAGCCCTGTATGGTGCAAAAGCTGTACGAGGATAGAAGAACCGGAGGACGTAATTCCGCCGAACAGAAATGCGGTGATGGAAGCGGAAACAATCGTTCCAGGGACCGTCACTGCCGCAGCGTACAGTAGAATCCGGTATTTTCCCGTTTTGAAAGCTTTCTCGTAAAAGAGGAATCCGGCCGCAAGAGCGGTGACCAGCTGAACCGGGAGATAAAACAGGGAATAGATATCTGTGGTGAATCCGGTCAGAAGCCCGCTTAACAGTCCCGGGATCATTCCGTAAAACGGGCCGAACAACATAGCCGACAAAAAGGTGCCGAGGGTATCCAGGTACAGAGGGATTCTAAGCAGAAGCGCGATATTTGCCCCGGCAATGTTTAATACGGCAGCCAGAGCAAGGAAGCACATCTGTAGTACAGTCAGTTTTTTGGGAAATTTCATGCCGTCACCTCCTCTGTCAGAATCTGGGAAAGCATGTGACGGACAGCCGTTTCGTCTGCGCCAAGCACCCGGCAGCAGAACAAAAGCCAGAAACGGTACGGATCCGTTTCGGTCAGGATGTGGCTGTTGTGCGGCTTTTTCCAGAATTCGCAGGCATCCACCAGAGTCTGTCCGTAGCTGATTCCTCCGGTTTCCACTGCTGTATAGGCGTCAAAGCCGCTGCAGATGGAATGATCGGCAAAATAGGCGACAGCAAGCGGGTCGTTGATGACGCATCCGATGATGCCTTCCTGCTCCCAGTGGAAGTCCAGATAAAACCGGGTGATCGCTTCGATTTTTCCGCCAAGGAACGGATGAAGCCGTTTCATGTACTCGATCAGGTTTGGAGTCAGGACGATCTTCCGGGTGACGTCGAGTCCGATCATATGAATGTTCTTCCCGGACAGTACCGGCAAGGAAGCATATGCTTCAAAGACCTTTGCGGCGGCATCCGGATCACACCAGTAGTTGTACTCCGCCACAGGAGAACAGTTCCCGTGTGATTTGTAAGTGCCTCCCATGGAGACAAGCTCCTGTATCCGGACAAATGCTTCCGGAGACCGTTCCAGAAGCCGGGCCAGATTTGTCAGCGGGCCAAGCGCAATGACAGAAACCTGTTCCTCTGATAAAAGCACATCAGAAAGATAAGAAACTGCGTCGGCTTCGGCCGGGGAACCTGCCGGATCCGGAAAAGCGGATTCTCCGAGACCGTCCCCGCCGTGGGTATCCATCGCGTCTACGTATGGCCTTACAAGAGGCTTTGCCTCACCTGCATAGACAGGGATCTCTGTTCTGTTCATCAGTTCAAGGATTTTCAGTGCGTTTTTCACGCCTTTTTCGACGGGAACATTCCCGCAGACAACTGTGATCCCGATGACGTCAAGTCCTGGAAGGGAAAGAGCCAGCATGAGCGCCAGTGCGTCATCGATTCCCGGATCGCAGTCCAGAATTACTTTTCTTGCATTCATTCTCCAATCTCCTTTGTTTTTTTGAATTTTGAGATACTTGGTTTTTTATACTGGGAAGTTCACGAACCAGTCCGGGCAAATAGCCCGATTGTATAAATGCAGAATAAGTATAGCAGAAGAAAGCGGGAAATGGAAGAAAAAACAGGCGCAGTTATATATGCGCCTGTTTATGTAAAAAGTTATATGTTCCACTTTTCTGGAGGATTTTGCTTTTTTTACGGCCAGATTGCTCTTGCGGATTTCGCATCCACAACACGTTTCAATGCGATCAGATAAGCGCCCATACGGAGTGTGGTATGCTTTTCCTGTGTCAGATCCCATACGGATTCAAAGGCTGCGTCCATGATATCTTTGAGTTTCTTGTTGACTTCGTCCTCGGTCCAGCTGACGGACTGAATGTTCTGCACCCACTCGAAGTAGGAGACAACAACACCGCCTGCGTTGGCAAGGATGTCCGGAACCACTTCAATTCCCCGTTTTGCAAGGATTTCATCCGCCTCAGAGGTGGTTGGCCCGTTGGCAGCCTCCACAATAAGCTTTGCCTGTATTTTTCCGGCGTTTCCTGCATTGATCTGGTTTTCCAGAGCGGCCGGTACCAGGACGGTGACCGGGAGCTCCAGAAGCTCCTCGTTGGAGATGTGGGTGGTACCATCCTCATTGAAATCTTTTAAGAGATTTCTGCGGTCTGCGGCCAGGTAGGATAAAATGGCCGGAATGTCCAGACCGTCCGGATTGTAGATGCCGCCGGAAACGTCGCTGATGGCTACGACCTTTAATCCTGCTTCATGAAGCAGTTTGGCAGAAACACTTCCCACATTTCCGGCACCCTGTACAGCAACCGTTGTACCTTCAGAAGGGATGCCAAGTTTTTTCAGGATATTTAAGGTTGTAAACATAACGCCGCGTCCGGTAGCTTCGTTTCGTCCAAGAGCTCCGCCCAGTTCCAGCGGTTTTCCGGTGACAACACCATGAATACAGTGGCCTTTGAGCATGCTGTAAGTATCCATGATCCATCCCATGACAGCGGCATTTGTTCCTACATCCGGTGCCGGAATATCCTGTTCCGGTCCGATCAGCGGAGCGATTGCTGCGGTATAACGTCTTGTGATAGCCCGGATTTCGTTTTCGGAAAGTTTGGATGGATCACAGACAACGCCGCCTTTGCCGCCGCCGTACGGGATGTTGACAACAGCGCATTTAAAAGTCATCCATGCAGCGAGCGCGCGTACTTCGTCTGCATTGACGTCCGGATGGAAACGAATGCCTCCTTTTGCAGGACCTCTGGAAGTGGAGTGTTGGATCCTGTACCCCTGGAATACATGTGTCGTCCCGTCATCCATCCGGACCGGAATGGAAACCTTCAGTTCCCGCTCCGGATACTTGATTGCTTCAATGTCGCTGTCATTGTATCCAAGAATGGCAGCTGCGTCCTGTACTACCTTCAGTACATTGTCATACGGATTGTAGCTCTGTTTCATGATTACATTTCTCCTTTTTGATGACCTTTCTATTTTGGCTGGTTCCCCAGCAGTTTTTCAAGATATGCGATTTTTATACATAGAATCAAGATGTCCATGGCCTGTGCCAGTTCTTCTTCGGAAGGGTAAGACGGGGCAATACGGATATTGCTGTCATCAGGGTCCTTTCCGTATGGATAAGAGGCGCCGGCTGCTGTCAACGTGACTCCGGCCTGCCCGGCAAGCTCGACCGTCCGTTTTGCGCATCCGTCGGAGACATTCAGGGAGATGAAGTAGCCTCCTTTCGGATGGCTCCAGAATGCAATGGAAGAATCCTGACCGATACCTTCCTCCAGTTTCTGAAGGACGATATCAAATTTGGGGCGCAGAAGATCAGCAAGTTTCTGCATATGAATCAGAATCTTTTCCGGCGTACCGAAAAACTGAACATGCCGGAGCTGATTCAGCTTGTCATGGCTGATCGTCTGGGCGGACATATGGCCCAGAAGCTCTTTTATATTGTCCGGACTTGCGGCGATCAGAGAAACACCGGCTCCCGAAAAGGTAATTTTTGAGGTAGAGAAAAAATAGTAGCACCGGTTTGGATGGCCGGCCTTTTCACAGGCTGTAAGGATATCTTTCAGCGGTACCTCTTCGTATATATGGTGGATTCCGTACGCGTTGTCCCAGAAAATCCGGAAATCATCCGCGGCTGTTTCCATGGAAGCAAGTTCCTCTACCACAGCATCGCTGTAGCAGACACCCTGCGGGTTGGAGTGCAGCGGGACACACCAGATGCCCTTGATCTGCTCGTCGTTTTTGACCAGTTCTTTCACCTGGTTCATATCCGGGCCGTCTTCCAGAAGCCGGACAGGGATCATTTCGATGCCAAGTTCTTCGCAGATCCGGAAGTGGCGGTCGTAGCCTGGAACCGGGCATAAAAATTTGACGGTACGTCCTTCGGCCCGATAATCGGCCCACGGCCTGTTTCCGCCTGTGCCGAACAAAAACAGGAAAGCCATTGTATCAAACATGAGATTTAAGCTGGCATTTCCTCCCATAATAATCTGATCTGCCGGTATACCGAGCAGATTCCCGAACAGCTTCCGGCATTCGGGGATGCCCTGAAGGATCCCATAGTTTCTGGCATCGGTGCCGTCTTCCAATGTACAGGAATCAGGGAGCCGGAGAAGATCCATGGAAAGATCCAGCTGATCCGGGGCCGGCTTTCCGCGGGACATATTTAAAAGAAGTCCCTTCGCCTGTTCCTGTCTGTATTCATTCCAAAGTGCAGACTGAAGATCCGTCAGTTTATCTTTGGAGAGTGCTCTGAGAGATGTCATGATCGTTTTCCTCCTTGCTCTGCCCTCATTATAGAAATGGCCGGGAGAAAAAACAAATATTTATATTTGTATAAATTTTATAAAAGAAAATCTATAGCAGTCCATAGAATAATCGAAAAAATAGACAAAAAAATCAAAAATATTTTGAAATAATTAGACAAAACAGCTATGATATAAATAAACAGTTATAGAGACTATAGACGAGCTGTATTTGAAATCGGAGATGTCAGGGGATAAACTTTTAAGTAGAAGAGCAGAGAGGATGAGGAATTATGGAAGAGGAAAAAAAGAGGGAGCTTTGCCGCGAAATGATGACGCAGGATCCGAGACTTGCGAGAACAATCCTCACATATTTTGAAGAGGAAGATTTTCAGAGGATTTCTGATCATAAGACAGGAGGCGGAGTGATCGGCGGGAAGGCATGCGGATTTGTCCTGGTGGAGAAGATGATGGAGACACTTCTTGGCGAGTATGCAGACCGGTGGGAGCGCTGTCCCTCCTGGTTTGTGGGAACGGAGATTTTCTGCCAGGTACGGGACGGAAAAACGGTCGAAACGTTCCGGGGAGAGTTTGAGAGGATCCTGAATTATTTTAACGGAGCACCGTATATCGTCCGTTCCAGCAGCCTGATGGAAGACGGGTATGACAATGCTTTTTTTGGAAAGTATGAGTCCGTTTTCTGCTCGAATCAGGGGACAGAAGAAGAGCGGATCCGGGAAATGCTGAACGCGGTTTCAAGAGTCTACGACAGTGTGAAGAATCAGGAAGCGGTGGAATACCGGAAGAAATGGCATCGGAAAGATCAGGAAGAGCAGATGGGGCTTCTGATTCAAAAGGCAGCGGGGACACAGATCGGAAGTCTGTATTTTCCGGCTGCTGCGGGGATGGGATGCTCCTACAATCCATACAAATGGATGGAACACATCAATCCGGAAGCAGGGATGCTCCGGCTGGTGGCAGGGCTTGGAACGAGAGCCGTAACCCGGACACCGGGGGATTATCCGCGGCTGGTAGGCCTGGACTGCGCGCAGGGGAATCTCTGGGGAACGACAGGGGAGAAGCACAAGTACTCTCAGCGTCAGGTGGATGTGATCGATCTGGATGCCCGTAAGATCTGTACGAAAAATCTGTCGGAGCTTCTGGATATCTTCCCGAAATCTTATCGTCGACTGCTTCTGGACCGGGATACGGATGCGGAAGAACTGCTTGCAAGACGGGGAGACTACCGGAAGATCTATTTTGCGGACTGTCAGGGACTGGTGGAAGACCGTACGTTTATCCGGATGATGAAAACGCTTCTGAAAAAACTGGAGGAGAATTACCGGCAGCCGGTGGATATCGAGTTTGCCGTGAATGCATCGGAAGATGGATGGAAAGTAACCCTTGTACAGTGCAGGCCGCTGCGTTCGGGAATTTCGGATCAGGTCAAGATCCCGAAAGATAAAGATGGAGAATTCCTGTTTGATGTGCGGCGGACTTCCATGCGGCGTTCCAAAGAGCAGAAGCTTGATTATATTGTCTGGGTGGATCCGCAGGCGTACTATGACTATCCATATAAGAAGAAACCGGATGTTGGGCATGTGATCGGAAAGATTAATCATTATCTGGAGGAGACGGAGGAGAAAGCACTCCTTCTGGCTCCCGGCAGAATCGGGACTTCGTCACCGGAGCTTGGTGTTCCGGTTTCCTATGCGGATATCAGCAGTTTCGGAGCTATCTGTGAAGTGGCGTACGGGAAGGCAGGGTACCGGCCGGAACTTTCCTATGGAAGCCACATGTTCCAGAATCTGGTTGAGGCTGACGTTTACTACGGAGCGATCAACGAGAACAGCAAGACAAGAATCTACCGCCCGGAGATGCTTTCGGCCTGCCCGGAAGTGACAGAGAGATTAGCCGGAGAAACCGCGGCGGAACTGCTGCGGATCGTAAAAGTGTATGATGTGCGGGGACATGCGGTATTGTATCTGGATGCGGCGGATGGCAGAGCGGTGTGCCGGCTGGCGGAAAGCAAAAAAGAGAAGGAAGAATCATGAAGGAAAATACATTTGCAAACATGGAATATGTCTATGAAGTTTATAAAGAAGGAAGCTTTTCCAGGGCGGCGGCCAATCTTTACATTTCGCAGCCTGCTCTTAGTGCAACGGTAAAGAAGATTGAAAAGAAGATCGGAATGCCGCTGTTCGACAGAAGCACGGTGCCGATCCAACTGACGGAATGCGGGAAAAAATATATCAAGACGGCAGAAAAGATCATGGATCTGGAGGAGGAGTTTGAGTGTTATGTCGGGAATCTGAACGACATGCTCACAGGGCGCCTGAGTATCGGCGGGACCTATCTGTTTATCTCGTTTGTACTGCCGGGGATTATCAAGAAATTCCGTGAGAAATTTCCGCAGATCAAACTGAACCTTGTGGAAGCGCACACTTCCCAGATCGAGAAGAAGCTCTTTTCAGGGGAAGTGGATCTGATGCTGGATAACTATCCGATGGATGAGGAGATCTATGACAGGCGGTTTTTTATGAAAGAGAATCTGCTGCTTGCCGTGCCTGCTTCGTTTGAAAGCAACAAAGCGGCTCAGGCATGGGGTATGACATCGGATGATATCAAGCAGAATGTCCATATGCGTCCGGAAGTCTACGGTGTGGCGCTGAAACTGTTTGAGCAGGATCCGTTCCTCATGCTGCGGGCTCACAATGATACAAGAGAACGGGTGGAGGCAATCTGTAAACGGGCCGGATTTGTGCCGCGTGTGGCGTTTAAGATGGATCAGATCCTGTCTATCCTGGCATATACAGAACGGGAGATGGGGATCGCGATTGTAAGTGACACGGTAGTAAAAAGCCTTCCGTACAACCGGAATATTATATACTATAAAATTGATGATCCGGCAGCGCAGCGTAATGTATATTTCTATTACCGTAAAAATAAATATTTCACAAAGTGTATGGCAGAATTTATGAAAATTGCGGTGGAAGAAAAAGAATTATAAACATTCTGTTATGAAACATATAAAAGAAACAAATAATAAGAAGAAAAACAGTACCCGGGAAAAAGGAAAGTTTTCGGGCGCTGTTTTTTTGTGTGGGAAAGATATACAATTTATGGATACAAAGAGAAAATTATCAGTCAAAATAAAAGGGATTATAAGGGAACAGTTATATAAGTCATTCTGATTAGTTATTTGAAACTGATATTTATAAAAATTATAATGGAATCATGTGAAAAGCGCTTGAACGAAAAGGCAGGGAACTGCCGGAAAATCTAAAAGGAAGAGAGGATGAACCTCCGGTCTGTGGGAGAACGGGCGGACATGCGTACCACGGGCCGTATGAACATGATACAGCGGAAGGAATGGATCTTGCCGTGAGAGTGATCAAAGAAATTCTTTCCCTGTACGTAAAACAGTAGAAAGGTAGAAGAAATATGAAAACACAAGATAAGAAAATACAATGGTATGTCCTTGCATTTATGTCATTTTCTACCGTGTGGGGATTTGGAAATGTATTAAACGGATTTATCTATTTTAACGGAACGCAGGTAATGCTCAGCTGGATTCTGATGTTTGCCCTGTACTTTATTCCGTATGCCCTGATGGTCGGAGAACTGGGCTCCGCTTTCAAGAACAGCGGAAGCGGTGTCAATTCCTGGATCTATGAGACAACAGGACCGAAGATCGCTTATTATGCAGGATGGACGTACTGGGCATGTCACATCACTTACATTGCCAGCAAGGGAAGCGGCGGGCTTAAAGCGCTGAGCTGGGCGATTTTCCGTGATCATGAGACCTATGATACGATTCCGACGGTTTATGTACAGCTTGCGACACTGGCAGTATTTCTGATCTGCTGCTATATTGCCAGCAGAGGTCTTAATCCATTGAAGAAGCTGACAACGATTGCCGGAACCAGCATGTTTGTCATGTCCCTTTTGTACATCGTAATGATGTTCGCTGCACCTGCGATTAACCCGGGCGCAGATTTTATCAGTCTGGATTTCAGTCTGGATAATTTGATTCCGAATTTTAATATGGGTTACTTCACAAGCCTTTCCATTCTGGTCTTTGCGGTAGGCGGATGCGAGAAAATTTCTCCTTATGTCAATAAAGTAAAAGATCCAAGTAAAGGTTTTCCAAAGGGAATTATCTTTATGGCGGTCATGGTGGCAGGATGTGCGATCCTTGGAACAATCGCCATGGGAATGATGTTTGATCCGGCGGTGATCAATGAAAGCCAGGAGACGTTTGATTCTTATGCCGCGAACGGTGCTTATTGGGCGTTCCAGCGTCTGGGCGAGTATTACCATGTGGGAGACTTGTTCCTGGTTCTTTATGCGCTCTGCAACATGATCGGACAGTTCGCAATTTTGATTTTAAGTATTGACGCACCTCTTCGTATGCTTCTTGATAACGAGAAGACAAAAGAATTCATTCCAAGCAAACTGTTGAAAAAGAACAAATACGGTGCGTTCAGCAATGGAATCTGGCTGGTGGTCATTCTTTCCGGCGCAATTATTTTGATCCAGACCGTGATGCCTGGAGCGGCATCCGTTCTTCAGCAGCTGACAAGATTGAATTCTGTCTGTATGCCGCTCCGTTATCTGTGGGTATTTGTAGCCTACATTGCGCTGCGGAGAGCGATCAAGCGTATTCCGGCAGAGTACCGGTTTGTGAAGAGCCAAAAGATAGCATATTTCTTCGGAGGCTGGTGTTTTGTTGTGACAGCGGCGTGCTGTATTATGGGAATGTACAGCAAAGATCCGATGACCATGGCGCTCAACATCATCACACCGATTGTTCTGACTGCACTTGGCCTGATCCTGCCAAAGATTGCAAAGCGGGAACGGGAGAAAGGAATGGTACAGGATGTATAATAAGATGATGGATACGCAGGTGTGCAAAGATGAGGCGCTGGAACTGGCAGCCTTTATCCAGAATTCGCCGACACCGTTTCATGCGGTGGAGCAGATGGCAGAGATTTTGAAGCGGGAGGGATTTCTCCCGCTGGCAGAATCCGAAAGATGGGAAATCCACAGAGGCGGGCGCTATTATGTGACCCGCAATCATTCCAGTATCCTGGCATTTGAGGTGGGAAACGACGTGCAGGACTATGGATTCCAGATTGCGGCGTCTCACAGTGATTCTCCCACATTCAAGGTAAAAGAACGTGCCGAAATGACAGTGAAAGGGCATTATACAAAGCTTAACACAGAAGGCTATGGTGGAATGCTCTGCGCACCGTGGTTTGACCGTCCGCTTTCTCTGGCGGGAAGAGCAGTCGTGCGCACAAAAGACGGAATACAGGAGCGTCTGGTGAAGATCGACAGAGATCTTCTGTTGATTCCGAGTCTTGCAATTCACATGAACCGTAAAGTCAATGAGGGACAGAAATTTAACCTTCAGGAGGATATGCTGCCTCTGTTGTCTGCCAGGGAACTGGAGCTGGATACGGTCAGGAAGCTGATCGCGGAGGAATTGCAGATAAGGCCGGAACATATTCTTGGAATGGATCTTTTCTTATATAACAGGATGAAACCTTCGATCTGGGGGCTGGAGGAAGAGTTCCTTTCCTGCCCTCAGCTGGATGACCTTCAATGCGCCTATGCATCTTTGAAAGGATTCCTGAAAGGGGAAAATCCGGGAGGCATCAATGTCTTTGCGTGCTTTGACAACGAGGAAGTGGGATCCGGGACCAAACAGGGTGCCGCATCCACGTTCCTGACAGATGTCCTGAAACGGGTCAACAGGGCCCTTGGAAAAGGGGAAGATGATTTCTGCCGGGCAGCTGCATCCAGCTTTCTTCTGAGCTGTGACAATGCACATGCTGTGCATCCGAATTACCCTCAGAAAACCGATGAGGGGAACTGTGCATATTTAAATGAGGGAATTGTTATTAAGTCCCATGCGGGACAGAAATATACAAGTGACGGCATCAGTACGGCGCTGTTTCAGGAAATCTGCCGGAAAGCGGGGGTGCCGGTACAGTATTTTGCTAACCGCTCTGACATGGCCGGAGGAAGCACGCTTGGCAATCTTGCCATGGCGCAGATGTCTATGAAAGCCGTTGATATCGGGCTCCCGCAGCTTGCCATGCATTCATCCTATGAGACTTCGGGAATCAAGGATCTTGTGTATCTGGAACAAGCGTCAGAAATCTTTTTCCGCACACAACTGCTGGAAGAGGCCGACGGTACCATCCGAATGACCATTCATGAATAAGCATTGAAATAAGTATAAGTATTGAAAAACAGGCATCGGCCGGGAATCAGACATCCCGGACCGTGCCTGCTTTTTGTTTAGCAGAAATTTCACAGTATCGGATCAGATTTCGTAGGTGCCTTTCTGAAGAAGCACATGATCTTCCAGCATACGCCTGCCGCCGGCAATGACCGTATGGATGGAAAGATCTTCTTCCAGAAGTAAAAGGTCTGCATCGGAGCCGGCACGGATACATCCTTTTTTCGGGAAGAGTTCCAGCGATCTGGCCGTGTTGGAAGTGGCAAAGCACAGAGCCTCTTCCAGAGGGAGCTGATATTCCTGGACGAGGACTTTGACCTCCTTCAGAACCGTATCTACCGGTGCGTATCCGATTGCAAGAAGACTGCCGGATTCATCATAAGTGGACCAGCTTCCCATTCCATCGGAACTTATGGTGATCTGCTCCATCGGGATACCACGTTCTCTGGCCTCCATGATACAGGCGGCCGGGCGTCCGGCTCCGTCAATCCCGCAGGTCAGATCGATGAAGCCGCCCTGGCGGGCAAACGCAAACGCTTCCTCCAGAAGCTCACGTTTACGGTTGACGTGGGTCGGATGAAAGATCTTGACCGGAATGGCTGTCCGTGCAAGTGCTTCCCGGACAGGTGCAAGACCGGACGGGGCATCGCCCATATGAAGGACAACGATACCGCATTTTCCGGAGAGCATTCCGGCGGTACGGGTGTCACTTCCGAGCCGCATGAGCTCATTGACAGTGACGTTTGGCGCTCTGTGATCCGAAAGGGCGAGTTTCACCCCCAAAATCTCATCGATAAATACGAGATCTCTTTTGACGTCTCCGGTCAGAGTGACGGACGGAAAGCCATAGGAACCGGTGCAGGCATAGGTGCTGATTCCTTCTTCTTTCAGTGCTTTGACACGGGCAAGCAGATTTTCAACGCTTCTGGTAATTCCGTCTGTTCCGAGAAGACCGACTACAGTAGTGACACCGCCCCGAATCAGATCTGACAGGGAGACAGGAGGAACCTGAGTGTGAAAACTGCCTTCGCCGCCGCCTCCGGTGACGTGCACGTGCGGATCGATGATTCCGGGAATGAGCAGTTTTCCTGTTCCGTCAATCACATGACAGGATGGAAGCGGGAGAGAGATGCGGTCCTCTATGGCTTCGATCTGTCCTCCGCAGACGAGTACATCTTTGATTCCGATAATGTGAGGTGTATAGACTTCTGCTTGTTTGATTAAAATCATGTTCAAATCCTCCGTCAGCCGCATCCGGAATCCGGATGCCGTTTTTTTACTTTATTCAGGATCATTGTACCATGAATGATGGAATCTGGGTATTATAGAAACCCGAAAGAAGATTTCTTGCATCATCTGATTTCAATATGATAGAATGAAGCTTAAATATGAAGAGGGGGGCTATGAGAATGAAAATGGAACGATATCGGATCACAAAAGCCGCCTTCATTCCTGCTACGCGTGGGGTGTGCTGGCTGTCGTAGTAGTTTCGGCGGGATTTATGACTGCTTTTGGCAGTGAAAACTGGCAGAGCATAACGTTGGTTCTGACCTTGCTCCCTGCAGTAACATCTATTATGATGGCGACCTGCTTGGCCTGGCGCTCTTTGGAGCCGCAATCGGGCTGGGGCGGACGCTGTATTCAAAATATGGAAAAGGCATTGACCGGATTCTTTTGTTCGGAGCTTTGGGAACAACCGCATGCTATGCAGTTGCAGCACTTTCTGATTCGGCTGCGGCAGGACTGGTTTCCTGTGCAATAACCGGATTTTTTGTTTCGATGCTCTGGCCGGGAAGCCCGATTGCGGTGACAAACAAGGTTCCGAATGCGGGGGTTGCGCTGTTTGCTCTGATGGCTGTCGGAGGAGATCTGGGGGCGACCTTCTATCCGCAGATTGTCGGGGTGATCACAGACAGCGCCGTCAGAAGTGAAAATGTGACGGCCTTTGCGCAGCAGTTTGGATATACAGCGGAACAGTTTGGAATGAAAGCAGGAATGTGCTTTGCGGTACTGGCACCGCTTCTTGGGAGTCTGCTGTTTTACAGAGCGATGAAAATCCCGTCAAAAACAGAAGAATAAAAATTAGCAAAAAATATTGACAACCATGAGTATATATGGTATTGTTACGAAGTAACTGCCGAAGACAGTAGGTGCCGGACGGCATAAGGATCAAAACGCCTACCGAGGAAGACAAAATTCTTTACTTGAATGTTGACCTCTCTGTCTTTTTGCAGAGAGGTTTTTTCTGGCAGCTCACAAATACTACAAGGAGGTGCGTTAATCGTGGCAAAAGTGGAATTAAAACAGCCAATCGTGCAGGCGATCGCTGATGACATCAAGGATGCACAGTCAGTTGTCATTGTTGACTACCGTGGACTTACAGTAGCACAGGACACAGAACTGCGTAAACAGTTAAGAGAAGCAGGTGTCATTTACAAAGTCTGCAAGAACACAATGATGAAAAGAGCTTTTGAAGGTACGGATTTCGCAGGTCTGGAAGAATACCTGGAAGGACCGAGCGCAATGGTTGTATCTAAAGACGATGCTACAGCTCCGGCAAGAATCATCTGCAAGTTCGCCAAGACAGCAGAGGCTCTGGAAGTAAAAGCCGGTGTAGTAGAAGGAACCGTTTACGATGCAGCAGGAATCACAGAACTTTCCAAGATTCCTTCAAGAGAAGAGCTCCTTTCCAAATTGCTTGGAAGCTTACAGTCACCTATCACAAATCTTGCTCGTGTACTTAATCAGATCGCTGAACAGGGTGGAGCAGAGGCGTGCGAGGCAGCAGCAGAGGAAGCTCCGGCAGAAGAACCAGCTGAAACACCAGCTGAGTAATTGATTCAGAATCATTGATTCAAGAGAACGAAACCGATACAAAATATGGAGGTAAATAAAATGGCAAAATTAACAACAGCTGAATTTATTGAAGCTATCAAAGAATTATCTGTATTAGAATTAAACGATTTAGTAAAAGCATGTGAAGAAGAATTTGGTGTATCCGCAGCAGCAGGTGTTGTTGTAGCAGCAGCAGGCGGAGAAGCAGCAGCAGCTGAAGAAAAGACAGAGTTCGATGTAGAACTTGTTTCTGCAGGTGCTTCCAAAGTTAAAGTAATCAAAGTTGTTCGTGAAATCACAGGACTTGGATTAAAAGAAGCAAAAGACCTTGTTGACAACGCTCCGAAGGTAGTAAAAGAAGCTGTATCCAAAGAAGAAGCTGAAGAAATCAAAGCTAAACTCGAAGGAGAAGGCGCTGAAGTTAACGTTAAATAATTTCGTTGATGGAATGATGATGGCAGGATTCGCAGGAATCCTGCCATTTTTTGTTTAACAGGAAGCTTCGGTTCCTGCAAATGATAGATGTTCCCTTTCTGAGCATGGGTGAACAGAAATAAATTGTGCAAAATATATATTTTTCACCAGTTGTAATAAGATTAATTGTGCATTATAATAAATGGCATGGAGATGATTTCTCTTTGGGATGAAAGAGAAATATCATATGACAGTATGGGATCAAGGAGGAAAAAGACATGATAATCACAGCGGAACATCTGATTACCGGAGACGGAAGCACCGTGCTTGAGAAGGCGGCAGTGCTGATCGGAAAGGATGGCAAAATTGCAAAAGTAGGGAAGAAGGAAGAATTGACTGCCCAATATCCGGAGGAAGAAGTCAAAGATTATGGGGAGGCAACAATTTTGCCGGGACTTACCGATATGCATGCACATCTGGGATACTGGTTCAGCCAGCCGGACAGCTTCAACTATAATGATCAGATGATTATGATGTATGCACTTCAGCATGCGCAGGCAGCATTTACGAAAGGAATCACAAGTGTCAGAGACTGCTATTCTCCGCACGGAGTGTGCAAGACATTGAAACTTGCGGAGGAGAAAGGATTTATCACGATTCCCCGTATCACGCATGTGGGAGAAGGTATGTGTATGACGGGTGGACACTGCTGGGATGAAGTTGTTGAAGTGGACGGACCATGGGCAATCCGCAAAGAGATCAGAAAGCAGAGAAGAGATGGAGCGGAATGGATCAAACTGCTTACAAGCCACCGTTCCCATATTCCGGAGTACACCCAGGAAGAATTAGATGCGGCGGCAGATGAGTGCCACAGAAGAGGAATCAAATGTGTTGTTCACGCGGGAACTCATCCATCGATTCAGATGTGTATTGATGCCGGGTTCGATACGATTGAACACGGAACATTCCTGACAGTAGAGCAGGCGCAGCAGATGAAAGAAAAGGGAATTGCGTGGACGCCGACGATTTTTGCCTATACATATTTATATGAAGTGTGCAAGAAGAACATCGAGGAGGGAAACGCGGATGTATTCAATGATCCGGTTGCCGCAAAAGAGCAGAGGGATTATCAGTTCTATGAGCCGGCATATGAAGCCTACCGTGATCATTTTAAAGAGCTTTATGATACAGGTGTGACGGTCTGCACCGGAAGCGATATGGTAATGTACGGTGCTCCGGTTCTTCCAATCGCTCAGGAAATGGAGCTGATGGTAAAATACGGAATCACTCCGGTACAGGCGATTCAGACATCAACAGCAAACCCTGCAAAAGTTCTCGGAAGAGAAGATGAACTTGGAATGATTAAAGAAGGTCTGCTGGCAGACATTCTTGTAGTAGACGGAGATCTGAGCAAAGACATCTCCTGTGTTTATAATGTCAATACGGTATACCTTGGTGGAAAAACCGTATATTCACAGGGAGTAAGATTTGTATAAATCAGCCCTGGAATAGAAGAGTTCCTGTAGATTCTGACAGGGAATAATATAAGAAAGTGAAAAATCCCCTTCGGAAATGACCGCGCCGCTGGTGTGCGGATTCCCGGAGGGGATTTTTTGTATTGAGAAACTTGTTTCGCCTTGTTTAGTTTTCGATGCCGGCCAGCTGTTTCATTTTATCGTATGTAAAGTGGTTGAAGACGGCAATCGTGCGTCCCACTCCGATCATGGCAAGAATCGTGCCGACGCCGATGCCTATCAGATGCCCGGCGAAAGTGAGGCTTAATGTGATTGTGATGGAAATATTGAGCACATCGAAGCAGTTTTTGGTAAAGCCGACGCTTTTGTGTGCCGTATCTGCGATGGCCTGAACAATTCCATCACCTGGATTTGGTACGATGCGCATATTCAGGGACATGGCGGCTCCGATCCCGGTTAGAATGATTGCGATGACCAGAACGATGACGCGAAATGCCATTTCTCCTGCACTGCTTTCTGAACCGGAGTAAAGAGCCGGGATCAAAGCGGAGAATGCATTGAGAAACCGCGTAAAAATGAGGCTTAAAGGGATCTGGAGAATGTCCATCAGGAAAATCAGCTTCCGGTCACGCTTTCCTGCCTGGGACAGTGCGCCGTGTGATTCTTCTACATAGCGGTGTTCTCTTATGAGATGAAGAATAAGTTCGATGACCACAAAGAGGGAATAGAGAGCAAGAGTCATGTTGCCGAAATTATGTCCGGAGATGACTGCCGTGCTGTAAGCGACTGAGATAATAGGTGAGACTCCGAGCCCTGTCTTGGTGTTCAAGGTCAGACCCAGTGCGAGCACCAGAAGACCGATGATATAGAACAGTACACGGAAGAACGTAGATTGTTTCATGAAAATTCCTGCCTTCCTTCTAAGAAATGCTGCCATAAATCTGGCAGCATTTCTATTTTAGAGGTATTGGCAGGCATTTGTCAAATGGCAGAGTCAAGGACCTTCTTTAATTCTGCAGCGGATTTCTGAAGTTTTTCTTTTTCCTCCTGACTCAGCGGGATTTCCAGTACCTGTTCGGCGCCTTTTGCGGAGACAATGGTAGGAACACTGATGCACAGATCCGTGAGCCCGTATTCTCCCTCCATCAGACTGGAAACCGGGAGCACGGAATGCTCGTTGCGGATAATGCTCTCCGCGATCCGGTTCACCGCCATGGCAACACCGTAGTAGGTGGCGCCTTTCCGCTCGATGATTTCGTAAGCGCTGTCCCGCACGGTCCGGTAAATCCGGTCCATGGCCTCATCATGCTCGTAGTGGCCGCGGAGCTCGCAGAAATCATTGATGCCGATACCGGAGACATTGGCGCTGCTCCAGACGGCAAGCTCGCTGTCGCCGTGTTCACCGATAATATAGGCGTGAACGCTTCGGCTGTCCACATTGAGATGCTCGCTTAAGAGGTAGCGGAAACGGGCGGAATCAAGCACGGTGCCGCTTCCGAGGACCCGTTCTTTTGGGTAGCCGGAAATTTTGAGGGCGGCGTAGGTGAGGATGTCCACCGGATTTGCCACGATCAGCAGGATTCCTTCAAAATTTCTCTTTGTGATTTCGGGAATGATGGATTTGAAAATAGCTACATTCTTGTGGACGAGATCCAGTCTTGTCTCACCGGGTTTCTGGTTGGCGCCCGCTGTAATGATAATCAGCGAACAGTCGCTGATGTCGTCGTAACTTCCGGCGTAAATTTTCATAGGGGAAGTAAACGGCCGGCCGTGACTCAAATCCATGGCTTCGCCTTCTGCTTTGGCATGGTTGGCATCGATCAGAACCAGCTCTGAAAATAATCCTTTGTGTACCAGGCTGAATGCGGATGAAGCTCCGACAAATCCGCAGCCGATGATAGCGGCTTTTCTAATATTTATCATATCTGTTTCCTCCAAATAATTGTAATTCTAAAAAAATAGTAACAATTCTTGTTATCAACATAGCATAATATATGGAGAATTACAAGGGGTGAAAAAAATAAAAATTTTTCTTGACACGTGGAATGTGCTTGTGATACAATAAAATGCACTATTGTGGGAAGATGGGCTGTGAAGAGAGCAGAAAATGCTTGAATTTCCCGCAATAAACTATGAAAACTGGTGATTTTCACGAGAATAATAATACAAGGAGTGAAACGTCAATGGAGAAAAACAGAATTCGTCCCATGAAAAGCGGAAGAAGTTCCCGGATGACCTATTCCAGACAAAAAGAAGTTCTTGAGATGCCAAATCTGATTGAGGTTCAGAAAGATTCCTATCAGTGGTTCCTCGACGAGGGCTTGAAAGAAGTGTTCGACGACATTTCGCCGATTACGGATTACAGCGGACAGCTGAGCCTGGAATTTGTCGATTTTACATTATGCGAAGATGATGTGAAGTATACGATCGAGGAATGCAAAGAGCGGGATGCGACTTATGCAGCGCCTTTGAAAGTAAGGGTAAGGCTTTATAATAAGGAAACGGATGAGATCAACGAACACGAGATCTTTATGGGCGATCTGCCTATTATGACGAAGACAGGTACTTTTGTCATCAATGGTGCGGAACGTGTCATCGTAAGCCAGCTTGTACGTTCGCCTGGCATTTACTACGGAATCGCACATGACAAAATCGGTAAGCAGCTCTATTCCTGTACCGTGATTCCGAACCGTGGTGCATGGCTGGAATATGAGACAGACTCTAATGACGTTTTCTATGTAAGGGTAGACAGGACAAGAAAGGTGCCGATCACCGTGCTGATCCGTGCGCTTGGCGTGGGCACCAATCCGGAGATCATCGAAATGTTCGGCGAAGAGCCGAAGATTCTTGCAAGTTTCGGCAAAGATACTGCTGAAAACTATCAGGAAGGTCTCCTCGAACTTTACAAAAAGATCCGTCCGGGCGAGCCGCTTGCAGTAGACAGTGCGGAAAGCCTGATTACAAGCATGTTCTTCGATCCAAGAAGATATGACCTTGCAAGAGTCGGACGTTACAAATTTAATAAGAAATTACTCCTTAAGAACAGAATCACAGGACATGTTCTTGCAAGAGAAGTGTTCAGTCCATTGACAGGCGAGATCCTGGCGGAAGCAGGAACGGAAGTGACAAGGGAGCTTGCCGATACGATTCAGAACAATGCGGTGCCGTTTGTATGGATCAGCCGTGAGGGCGAGGACAGGGACATCAAAGTCCTTTCCAATATGGCGGTAGATCTCAAAGAGGTGACCGGCATTGAGCCAAAAGAAGTAGGAGTTTCCGAGCTTGTGTATTACCCGGTTCTTGCAGATCTGATGGAAGAAGCGGCAGGCGATACAGAAGAGCTCAAAGAAGCAGTCAGAAAGAATCTCCATGAGCTTGTTCCGAAGCATATCACAAAGGAGGACATTTTTGCGTCCATCAACTACAACATGCATCTGGAATACGGCCTTGGAAATGACGATGATATCGACCATCTGGGCAACAGACGTATCCGTGCGGTAGGAGAACTTCTCCAGAACCAGTACCGGATCGGACTTTCCCGTCTGGAAAGAGTTGTCCGTGAAAGAATGACAACACAGGATCTGGAAGGTATCTCACCACAGTCTCTGATCAACATCAAACCGGTGACCGCGGCGGTGAAGGAGTTCTTCGGTTCCTCACAGCTGTCCCAGTTCATGGATCAGAACAATCCGCTTGGCGAGCTGACACACAAGAGACGTCTTTCCGCACTTGGACCGGGAGGTCTTTCCAGAGACCGTGCAGGATTCGAGGTGCGAGACGTTCACTATTCCCATTACGGAAGAATGTGCCCGATCGAGACGCCTGAAGGTCCGAACATCGGTCTGATCAACTCTCTTGCAACTTACGCAAGAATCAATAAATATGGTTTTGTCGAGGCTCCGTACCGGAAGATCGACAAGAGCGATCCGGAAAATCCGGTCGTAACAGACGAAGTTGTCTACATGACAGCAGACGAAGAGGACAACTACCACGTAGCACAGGCGAACGAACCGCTGGATGCAGAAGGACATTTTGTGAGAAAGAATGTATCCGGTCGTTACCGTGAAGAGACACAGGAATACGAGAGAAGCAAATTTGACTACATGGACGTGTCTCCGAAGATGGTATTCTCCGTTGCTACAGCGCTGATTCCTTTCCTGGAAAACGATGATGCCAACCGTGCGCTGATGGGATCCAACATGCAGCGTCAGGCAGTACCGCTTCTGACAACAGAGGCTCCGGTAGTCGGTACAGGTATGGAAGAGAAATCCGCGGTAGACTCCGGTGTCTGCGTCGTTGCAGAGGAAGCAGGCGTTGTAGAAAGAGCTGCTTCCACAGAGATCATTATCCGTCAGGACGACGGCGTGAAGAAGACTTACAAGCTGACCAAGTTCTTACGAAGCAACCAGTCCAACTGTTACAACCAGAGACCGATTGTATTCAAGGGCGACAGAGTGGAGAAGGGAGAAGTCATCGCAGACGGACCGTCCACATCCAACGGTGAGATGGCTCTTGGTAAGAACCCGCTGATCGGATTCATGACATGGGAAGGATATAACTACGAGGATGCCGTTCTCTTAAGCGAGCGCCTTGTTCAGGATGATGTATATACATCCGTTCATATAGAAGAATATGAGGCAGAAGCACGTGACACGAAGCTGGGACCGGAAGAGATTACACGGGATATCCCGGGTGTCGGTGATGATGCACTTAAAGACCTGGATGAAAGAGGAATCATCCGTATCGGTGCGGAAGTACGTGCCGGCGATATCCTTGTCGGAAAGGTTACTCCGAAAGGAGAGACGGAGCTGACAGCGGAAGAGCGTCTGTTAAGAGCGATCTTCGGTGAGAAAGCCCGCGAAGTCAGAGATACTTCTCTGAAAGTACCGCATGGTGAATATGGTATTGTCGTAGATGCCAAAGTATTCACAAGAGAAAACGGAGACGAACTTTCTCCGGGTGTAAACCAGGCAGTGCGCATTTACATTGCCCAGAAGAGAAAGATCTCTGTAGGAGATAAAATGGCCGGACGTCACGGAAACAAGGGTGTCGTTTCCCGCGTGCTCCCGGTAGAGGATATGCCGTTCCTTCCAAACGGACGTCCGCTTGATATCGTGCTGAACCCGCTTGGTGTGCCTTCCCGTATGAACATCGGACAGGTACTTGAGATTCACCTGAGTCTTGCGGCAAAAGCACTTGGATTTAATGTGGCAACTCCGGTATTCGACGGAGCAAACGAAAATGACATTATGGATACACTTGACCTGGCGAACGATTATGTAAATCTTTCCTGGGAAGAGTTTGAAGAAAAGCATAAAGAGGAGCTTCTTCCTGAAGTAATGCAGTATCTCTATGACAACAGGGAACACAGAAAGCTGTGGAAAGGCGTGCCGATTTCCAGAGACGGTAAAGTACGCCTGAGAGACGGACGTACAGGTGAGTACTTCGACAGCCCGGTTACGATCGGACACATGCATTACCTGAAACTGCACCACCTTGTTGATGACAAGATCCATGCACGTTCCACAGGTCCTTACTCCCTCGTTACACAGCAGCCGCTCGGTGGTAAAGCACAGTTCGGTGGACAGCGTTTCGGAGAGATGGAGGTATGGGCACTGGAGGCATACGGTGCGTCCTACACCCTGCAGGAGATCCTGACAGTAAAATCCGACGATGTGATCGGCCGTGTGAAGACATACGAAGCCATCATCAAAGGAGACAACATTCCGGAGCCGGGTATTCCGGAGTCCTTCAAGGTACTTTTAAAAGAGCTTCAGTCTCTCGGACTGGATGTACGTGTGCTCAGAGACGACAATACAGAAGTTGAGATCATGGAGACATCCGATTACGGTGAGACGAACTTAAATGCAATCATTGAAGGAGACAGAAGGTATTCCAACGACAGGGAGTCCTACGGAGAGCATGGTTTCTCACAGCAGGAATTCCAGGGAGAAGAATTAGTTGACATCGAAGAAGGACAGGATGAAGAAGAACTGGATTTTAACGACGAAGACTTTACGATTGATTTTGACGAAATGTCAGATGAAGAATAGAAAGGGGTGCCGTAATGACGGGAAACAATAATGAAGCGACGTATCAGCCGATGACCTTTGATGCGATCAAGATCGGGCTGGCATCACCTGAAAAGATTCTGGAGTGGTCAAGAGGCGAGGTAACAAAGCCGGAGACCATCAACTACAGAACTTTAAAGCCGGAACGCGACGGGCTGTTCTGCGAACGTATTTTCGGACCAAGCAAGGACTGGGAATGTCACTGTGGTAAATATAAGAAAATCCGTTATAAAGGTGTGATCTGTGACCGCTGCGGTGTTGAGGTTACGAAATCTGCAGTACGCCGTGAGCGTATGGGACATATCGCACTGGCGGCTCCGGTATCCCATATCTGGTATTTTAAAGGAATCCCGAGCCGGATGGGACTGATTCTCGACCTTTCTCCGAGAACACTGGAGAAAGTACTGTACTTTGCTTCCTACATTGTACTCGATAAAGGGGAGACAGATTTACAGTACAAACAGGTGCTCTCCGAACAGGAATATCAGGAAGCAAGAGAAAAATGGGGAAGCGCATTCCGTGTCGGCATGGGCGCGGAAGCGATTCAGGAACTGTTAAAGAATATTGATCTGGAAAAGGAATACCATGAGTTAAGAGACGGACTCGAAGGAGCGACCGGACAGAAACGTGCAAGAATCGTAAAACGTCTGGAAGTTGTGGAAGCGTTCCGTGAATCCGGAAACAAACCGGAGTGGATGATCATGACGGTCATCCCGGTTATTCCGCCGGATCTGCGTCCGATGGTTCAGCTTGATGGAGGACGTTTTGCAACATCTGACTTAAATGACCTTTACAGAAGAATCATCAACCGTAACAACCGTCTGAGAAGACTTCTGGAGCTTGGAGCCCCGGATATCATCGTAAGAAACGAAAAGAGAATGCTTCAGGAAGCAGTTGACGCCCTGATCGACAACGGCCGCCGCGGCCGTCCGGTTACAGGACCGGGAAACCGTGCCCTGAAATCTCTTTCCGATATGTTAAAAGGAAAGTCCGGACGTTTCCGTCAGAACCTGCTCGGAAAACGTGTTGACTATTCCGGACGTTCCGTTATCGTAGTAGGACCGGAACTGAAGATCTATCAGTGCGGTCTGCCGAAAGAAATGGCAATCGAGCTGTTCAAACCGTTCGTAATGAAAGAGCTTGTTGCAAACGGTACAGCACACAATATCAAAAACGCAAAGAAAATGGTGGAAAGACTTCAGACGGAAGTCTGGGATGTCCTGGAAGATGTCATTAAAGAGCATCCGGTTATGCTGAACCGTGCCCCTACACTGCACAGACTTGGTATCCAGGCATTCGAGCCGATTCTTGTAGAAGGTAAGGCAATCAAGCTTCACCCGCTCGTATGTACAGCGTTCAACGCCGACTTCGATGGTGACCAGATGGCGGTTCATCTTCCGCTTTCCGTAGAAGCACAGGCAGAGTGCCGTTTCCTTCTCCTTTCACCGAACAACCTTCTGAAACCTTCAGACGGTGGCCCGGTAGCCGTTCCTTCACAGGATATGGTACTTGGTATCTACTACCTGACACAGGAAAGACCAGGTGTGAAAGGTGAAGGCAAGTTCTTCAAGAGCGTAAACGAAGCAATCCTTGCCTACGAAAACCAGGTAATCACACTGCACTCACGGATCAAGGTACGTGTCTCCAAGACAATGCCGGACGGAACTGTGAAGTCAGGAACAGTAGAGTCCACACTGGGACGGTTCCTCTTCAACGAAATCATTCCGCAGGATCTCGGATTCGTGGATAGAACCGTAGAAGGAAATGAGCTTCTTCTGGAAGTCGATTTCCATGTCGGCAAGAAGCAGTTAAAGAAGATCCTGGAAAAGGTTATCAATACACATGGTGCATCTGCAACAGCAGAAGTACTTGATAACGTAAAATCCATCGGATACAAGTTCTCTACGAGAGCTGCTATGACAGTATCTATCTCCGATATGACCGTTCCGCCGCAGAAGCCGCAGATGATCCAGCAGGCACAGGATACGGTGGATAAGATCACAAGAAACTTCAAACGTGGTCTCATCACAGAAGAGGAGCGTTACAAAGAAGTCGTTGAGACATGGAAGGCAACTGACGATGCCCTGACAGAGGCACTGCTTTCCGGTCTGGATAAATACAACAATATCTTCATGATGGCGGATTCCGGAGCCCGTGGTTCTGACAAGCAGATCAAACAGCTTGCCGGTATGCGTGGTCTGATGGCAGATACGACCGGACGTACGATCGAGCTGCCGATCAAGTCCAACTTCCGTGAAGGTCTGGACGTACTGGAATACTTCATGTCCGCCCACGGAGCACGTAAAGGTCTGTCCGATACGGCGCTTCGTACAGCCGATTCCGGTTACTTGACAAGACGTCTTGTAGACGTTTCCCAGGAACTTTCTATCCGCGAAGTAGACTGCGTGGAGAAGGGAGAAGAAATCCCGGGAATGTATGTCAAGGCATTTACGGACGGAAATGAAGAGATTGAAAGCCTTCAGGAGCGTATCACAGGACGTTATTCCTGCGAGACGATCTGCGACAGAGAAGGCAATGTGATTGTCAAAGCAAATCACATGATCACACCAAAACGTGCGGCTGCGATCGTAACAAAAGGTGTGGATGAAAACGGCAACGAGATCAAAAAGGTGAAGATCCGTACCATCCTGACATGTAAATCCCATCTGGGTGTCTGCGCAAAATGTTACGGTGCCAACATGGCAACAGGAGAGCCGGTACAGGTCGGCGAGGCAGTCGGAATCATTGCTGCCCAGTCCATCGGTGAGCCTGGTACACAGCTTACCATGCGTACCTTCCATACAGGTGGTGTTGCCGGTGACGATATCACACAGGGTCTTCCTCGTGTCGAAGAGCTTTTCGAGGCAAGAAAGCCGAAGGGACTTGCAATCATTACAGAGTTCGCCGGAAAAGCAACGATCAACGATACAAAGAAGAAACGTGAGATCATCGTTACCAACAATGAGACAGGGGAATCCAAGGCATACCTCATTCCGTACGGTTCCAGAATCAAGATTCAGGACGGCGTGGAACTGGAAGCCGGAGACGAGCTTACAGAAGGTAGTGTCAACCCGCACGATATCCTGAGAATCAAAGGTCTGCGTGCTGTACAGGATTACATGATTCAGGAAGTGCAGAGAGTATACCGTCTCCAGGGTGTAGATATCAACGATAAGCACATCGAAGTCATTGTGCGTCAGATGCTGAAGAAAGTCCGTATCGAGGAGAATGGAGATTCCGAATTCCTTCCGGGCACTATGGTAGACGCCCTTGAGTTCGAAGACAGAAATAAAGAACTCGTGGCTGAAGGTAAAGAGCCGGCAACAGGAGAGCAGATCATGCTTGGTATTACCAAGGCGGCACTTGCTACAAACTCCTTCCTGTCCGCAGCTTCCTTCCAGGAGACAACAAAAGTCCTCACAGAAGCAGCCATCAAAGGAAAAGTCGATCCGCTGATCGGTCTGAAAGAGAACGTTATCATCGGTAAACTGATTCCGGTTGGTACCGGTATGAGCAAATACCGCAATATCAAGCTGAATACAGATGCGATGATCGAAGCTCAGAAAGAAGAAGAGGCACGCCTCCGCAGAGAAGCTGAAGAAAAGGAAAATGCAAAAGAAGACGAGAAAGCAGAATCCGAAGCAGCTGAGGAGGATACAGAGATTCTTGGTGCAGATCTGGATCTGACAGAAGAACCGGAAGCGGAAACAGCTGAAGAGACGGCAGAGGAAGTTTCCGAAGAAACATCCGAAGAGGAAAGCCAGGAGACAGAAACAGAAGAATAAGAACGATCTGTAGAATAGTTTACTCAGGTAAAGCATAGCGCCCTGCGGGAAATCCCGCAGGGCGCTTATATTTTGACCCTGTAAAGCAAGTATCGGGTATTTCGCCGTTTTCAAATTCGTGCTATACTATAGGGTAAAGACAAAAGAAAAAGGGAAAGGATGATGAAAAATGAATCAGTTTCAAGGATTGACAACAGATGATATTTCAGGCTTTGAGGAGAAGTATGCGGGCAGTGCGCTCTGCCGTGCGATGACGAACGCGCTTTATAAACATTCGGTAAAGGATGCGGCGTTTTGCCATGCAGGGCTTGCATCCTCCCAGTATGCATTCTCCATTGATATCCCGACGCTTCCGGTGACGAATCAGAAAGCCAGCGGACGCTGCTGGATTTTCTCTGCGCTGAATGTGCTCCGTGAAGTGACGGCAAAGAAATGCAATCTGGACAAATTTGAGCTTTCCCAGAACTACACAGCATTCTGGGACAAGTTTGAAAAGGCCAATTATATGCTGGAGAGCATTATTGATCTGGCGGACCGCTCGGTGGACGACCGTACCGTGTGCCACATTCTTTCAGAAGGCGTCGGCGACGGAGGCCAGTGGGATATGTTTGTCAATCTCGTGGAAAAGTACGGAGTGGTTCCGAAGAGTGCCATGGAGGAAACCTACCAGAGCAGCAATACGAGAGATATGAATGCGCTTCTGAATTCCAGACTGCGCCTGTGTGCTGCAAAGCTTCGTGAGACTGTACGAAACGGCGGGGATGCCCATGCAGAGAAAAAAGAGATGATGGCAGATATCTACAGCTTCCTGTGCATGTGCTTCGGCAAGCCGCCGAAGACCTTTGATTTTGAGTATGTAGATAAAGAGAAGAAGTACCATGTAGTACGGAATCTGACTCCAAAGACTTTTTATGAGGAGTATGTGGGACTGAAGCTCCATGAAGATTATGTCAGCATTATCAATTCGCCGACCGAAGACAAGCCGTTTGGAAAAAGCTACACGGTAGACTATCTTGGCAATGTGGCAGAGGGCGCTCCGGTGCGTTACTATAATCTGCCGATGGATACGCTGAAAGGTCTGATTATCTGCCAGCTGTCAGGCGGAGAGGTCGTATGGTTTGGAAGCGATGTCGGAAAATACGGTGAAAGAGACATGGGACTCTGGTGCACGGAGTGCTATGATTTTGAGGGTACCTACGGCATGCAGTTTGATATGGAAAAAGGTGCCGGGCTTGACTACCGGGAGAGCGCGATGAACCATGCCATGGTGATTACCGGTGTGGATCTGGATGAGGAAGGAAAAGCACTCAAATGGAAAATCCAGAACAGCTGGAGTGATGAGCACGGTGAAAAGGGATATTATCTGATGAGCGCGGACTGGTTTGACCGGTATGTGTACCAGGCAGTGATTAATAAAAAATATTTGACCAAAGAGCAGCTTGAGGAGGCTGCGCAGGAGCCGGTTCATCTGAATCCATGGGATCCGATGGGAACACTGGCTCGATAACATACTAGACAAAAATGTATTCAGGAGGAAAGAACAATGGCGATTACACGCGATCAGGCATATGAGATTTTACATAAATACATGGAAGGAGAACGCTACCTGGAGCATTCCTATGCGGTGGAAGCGATCATGCGGGGAGTCGCAGAAAAGCTTGCTCCTGAAGAAGTGGAATACTGGGGCGTAGTGGGGCTTCTTCATGATCTGGATGAGGAACACTGCGAGTGGAAGGAGCACCCGGAGACCCACGGACCGACATCGGTGGAAATCCTGAAAAAAGAAGGAATTGATGATCCGGTACTGTTTGACGCCATTTGTGCCCACAATCCGGAAAGCGGCGTGAAAGCAAAAACAAAACTTCAGTATGCGATTCTTGCATCCGATCCGATGAGTGGTTTTTTGAAAGCCATTGCTCAGATCTATCCGGATAAAAAGATTGCAAGCGTCAAACATAAATCTGTGCTCAAACGTTTCCGTGAGCTTCGGTTTGCAGCCGGTGCCAACCGCGACTATATGGAAGCGATTGAATTTACGGGCATGGATTTTGACGAATTTATCGACATTGCACTGGAAGCAATGCGCGGTATTGCGGACCGGATAGGATTGTAGGAGCAGGCAGATGGTATTTGAAAATATGCTGACGATGCAGGGGATGATGTTCTTCTTTGTGATCGTTGGATTTATCGTAAGAAAAAGAGGAATAGTAGGCACGACAGGAAGGTTGAACATGGTGGATCTGTGTCTGTATGTGCTGCTGCCGTTTAACATTTTTCATGCGTTTCTTGTACAGCCCCATCATGATGTCTGGAAGCCGGTTGTCATGACGGTGCTGTTATCCGTGCTGTATAATATGATATCTGTGGCGTCAGCGTTTCTGTTGTACAAAAAAACAGATGAGGAAAAGAGAAAGCCGCTCCGGTACGGGACGATTGTTTCTAACGGCGGCTTTCTGGGAAATCCGGTAATTGAAAGTATTTACGGGACGTCCGGGCTTTTGTATGCGTCAGTCTTCATGCTCCCGGTCCGGGTGGTCATGTGGTCGGTGGGCGTCTCCTGCTTTCTGCCGGGTCAGAAAAAGAACGTGCTGAAAAAGGTAGTCACCCATCCGTGCATTGTTTCGATTTATCTGGGGCTGATCGTCATGTTTCTTCCGGTATCCTGGCCGGACTTCTTTACCCGGGCGGTGGAGGGATTGAGCAGCGCCAATACGCCGATGAGTATGATGCTGATCGGAATGATGCTGGCGGAGATGGATCCAAGAGGATTGATTGACCGCACCATGGTATTTTATGCGGCAGTCCGCCTCGTATTGATCCCGGCGGTTGTATTTGCCGTGACAGCTCCTCTTCCGGTGAATCCGGTGCTGCGGGGGATTACCGTAATCATGGCCGGAATGCCGGCTCCGGTCACAACGGCGCTTCTTTCTTCCAAGTACCACGGGGATGAACGGTACGCGACAGGGATGATTTTCCTCAGTACCCTGTTGTCGCTTCTGACACTTCCGCTTTGGTGCCTGGCACTTGGCTAAAGAGGAAAAAGCATAGAAAAAAGCGATAAATAAAAAGAAATTGTCTATAAAATAACTGTCAAAATATTAACTGACAAGTTTATTATTTAACACTTGACTCTGGAGTAAGTGAATTTTATAATAACTTTAAAGTTGAATGATGAACCTGTGAGATACCACTATAGCGCAGTGTGCGGCGCGGGAATGATAGCCGGAGCCGAAGGGGCATGCAAGAAACTCTCAGGCAAAAGGAACAGGTTCGGACAACACTCTGGAGAACAATATGATTGTACCGAAGAAGTAATCTGGCGTGCAGCACAGCACTGCTGGATAATCTTTCAGGTAAAAGGACAGAGGCAGATGAAAGGACTTCTCATGATGGAGAAGTTACTTGATCTGCTTTTTTTGTTGCCCCGGATTTTCGGCCGGAATCCGTATCGACAGAAAAAGCAAGAATATTGATTGAATAATTCGCAAACCCCCATCTGAGATGGGGGAATAGGCGAAGCCGTAGCGTTACATAAGGTACCATAGGAAAAACCTCCTATGTTATAATGTTGTGGGTTCGCAGC
>NZ_JACJKH010000164.1 GCF_016900655.1 Drancourtella massiliensis | reverse complement strand
CCGGAAGGATTCCCACCTTCCTCTCGCTACTCATTCCGGCATTCTCTCTTCCATACAGTCCACAGCTCCTTCCGGTACTGCTTCGCCCTGTATGCAATGCTCCTCTACCAATGTCTACGACATTCCTGAGCTTCGGTGGTGTGTTTCAGCCCCGGACATTTTCGGCGCAGGACCTCTCGACTAGTGAGCTATTACGCACT
>NZ_JACJKH010000163.1 GCF_016900655.1 Drancourtella massiliensis | reverse complement strand
CCTGGTGAATCCAGTTTGATTGCGATCATCAGCGCAAGAAAGAATGGCGACAGGAACACCAGCGCCATCAAAGATAAATAGATGTCCAGATATTGCTTTTTCTTCAGATAGTTTTTCTTCCTCATGACTACACTCCCATTTCCAAAGAGGATATCTCCCCCTTGTTTATCCCTTTCTCATTTCTTTTTGATTTTCTATCGC
>NZ_JACJKH010000162.1 GCF_016900655.1 Drancourtella massiliensis | reverse complement strand
CAGAACGTCGTGAGACAGTTCGGTCCCTATCCGGCGTGGGCGTAGGATATTTGAGAGGAGCTGTCCTTAGTACGAGAGGACCGGGATGGACCGGCCGCTGGTGTACCTGTTGCACTACCAAGTGCATGGCAGGGTAGCCAAGCCGGGAAGGGATAAACGCTGAAGGCATCTAAGCGTGAAGCCCCCCTCAAGATGAGATATCCCAT
>NZ_JACJKH010000161.1 GCF_016900655.1 Drancourtella massiliensis | reverse complement strand
ATCCACCATTCCTTGGTTATGCCCTCGACCTATTAGTAACAGTCAGCTCCATGTGTTACCACACTTCCACCTCTGCCCTATCTACCTCGTCGTCTTCAAGGGGTCTTACTACTTGCGTATGGGATATCTCATCTTGAGGGGGGCTTCACGCTTAGATGCCTTCAGCGTTTATCCCTTCCCGGCTTGGCTACCCTGCCATGCACTTGGTA
>NZ_JACJKH010000160.1 GCF_016900655.1 Drancourtella massiliensis | reverse complement strand
CGTATGGGATATCTCATCTTGAGGGGGGCTTCACGCTTAGATGCCTTCAGCGTTTATCCCTTCCCGGCTTGGCTACCCTGCCATGCACTTGGTAATGCAACAGGTACACCAGCGGCCGGTCCATCCCGGTCCTCTCGTACTAAGGACAGCTCCTCTCAAATATCCTACGCCCACGCCGGATAGGGACCGAACTGTCTCACGACGTTCTG
>NZ_JACJKH010000159.1 GCF_016900655.1 Drancourtella massiliensis | reverse complement strand
GGGAAAATATTGTATCATCTTCGCATCAATTAAATTAATTTTATTTGCAACACATTTGCAACAAAATAGCCGAGAAACGGCATAAAATCGTTAAATCTCAATAATCCTCATTTATTTTTTCGCTTTCTGACGGGAATGCCGGAATTAAGCGGATAATCTGGATTTTCCTAGAAAAAACGCGGGTTTCCGACATTTCGATTGAATTGAATTAGA
>NZ_JACJKH010000158.1 GCF_016900655.1 Drancourtella massiliensis | reverse complement strand
TCGCCGAATTATTCAAATCTTATTATTGTATACGGCAGATCTAATGGCTGGCAATCGGACAGTTTCTTTTTCGCTTTTCTATCAGGATCATTTATTCCCTAAACCACTTTTTCCAATGAAGAAAATGTGCTACACTTACAGCAGACAGAAATATCCTTTTCCAGTGGATGAGAAGCCGGGAAAGGATCGAATTATGAGAAACAACAAAAGAAAA
>NZ_JACJKH010000017.1 GCF_016900655.1 Drancourtella massiliensis | reverse complement strand
CCGACGATAGAAAACCACGTCCGTTTTTTGGAGACACATTTAATCGAGCGCTTAAAAGAAAACATATTTACAAGTCTCGATTCCCTGAACAAAGAAACCCAAAAGATAATAGCGGCAATCAATCGTACACGGTAAATCATGAGTACCAGCATATTTTTTGACCGCCGTTTCCTGGCGGCCGGTTTACACATTCGTTGTTTTGGTTTTGCTTCGGCAGATTTCCGGTAGCTGCTCAGACCATGGAAGCAGATCTTCCATAAAACGGTAATCCGTATCTTCCTGATGATCCTTCATCACAGTCAGGACGTGTTCCAGGTATCGGAAGGGATTCAGGTGATTTGCCTTTGCTGTTTCCGTAATGCTGTAGACGATCGCACTGGATTTCGCACCATCGATACTGTCGATCAGTTTCCATGCATGTTTGTGCAGGCAGAAGCTGCGCAGCGCCCCCTCTGTTGCATTGTTATCAAGCGGGACTTCACCGTCATCCAGGAATACTTTTAATGCCTCTTCCTGATTGATACAATAGTTGATTCCTTCCAGCGTTTTCCCTTTAGAGAGACGGCCGGAAATCTGGATCTCTTTTACCCACGCAAAGAAAGCCTCCACCAGAGGTTTGAGGTTGATCTGCCGCTGCTTTCTGCGGTCATCCGGTTTCAGACCGGCAAGCTGGTTATCCAGATGATAGATCGCACCAATCCGCTTGATTGCTTCATAAGCGACCGTATCCCTGGCTGCTTCATGCTCCTTTTTCGGCAGTGCTTTCAGGGCATCGGCGAAATACCTTCTCGCATGGGTCCAGCACCCTGCGAAGACGATGGCTTCGGTTTCCCGGTCCAGCTTCCGGTAGGCAGAGTATCCGTCGCAGACGACAACTCCCGTGAATCCTTTCAGGAATTCCAGCGGATGGTCTGCTTTCCGGGTCTTCTGGTATTCATACAGGATAATGGGTGTATCCTTATATCCCTTTCCCGTCCGGTAGACCCACATGTAACTCTTGCTATTCGCCGGACGCCCATCTTTCGATACCTTGACCGGTGTCTCATCGGCCTGCAGCACATGGAAGCGGTACATCCTGTTATGAAGGTAATCATAAAGGGGTCCCAGATACCGGTCGGCACACTGGATCACCCAGTTTGCCATTACCTGCCGGGAGATATGGATGTCATTCCGCAGGAATTCCTGGCTGATCCGGTATAAGGGAAGTCCGTTGACATACTTGGCATTCAGGATGCTTGCAGCCAGGGAGAGGGTCAGGATGCTGTTTCGGAGCAATTCCTTCGGCCGGTCTGCCTTCACGATCGTCTGGTTGTCCTTTCCGGCATACACGGCCACATGGTGCTCTTCAACTGTGTAGACCTGCCGGCTGTACCCGGACTCTTTTATAAACTTCATCCGGAAGCTGCTTCCAGCCAACAGCGCCGAAGATCTCCTGCAGCTTTTCTTCCGGAAGGGTATGGGGAATGATTTCCACGGGAAGATCCTTAAGATCTGCCTCGCGTTTTCCTTTTTTCTTCCGGCGCGTGACCTGGATCACATCCTCTTCGGCAGGTTCGACAACATAAAGTGTCTCTGTCAGAGCTTCCGCTTCGTTAAAGATGAGCTCCAGTTCCAGTTGTCCGGCGATCACATCCAGCTTTTCGGAAGAGCGCCCATAACGGTGATTGTTTGCAGACGCGATCTGCTCGATCAGGCGTTCCATGTTTGTATTCAGCCTGGCCAGCTGGTCCTGCATGGACAGGATCACTGCCACGAGTGTTTCCCTGCTGAAACTATTCAGTTCTTCCGGTGAGTAGATCTTCGTCATGTTCGGCGCTCCTTTGTCTTGCTGGGACTATTGTACCGCAAACAAAAAGAAAAAGCGAACCGGACGAAAAATGAGTCCGTCATTCTCACCAACGGATAAACACTCTGAAAAGCCGAAAAAACTACTAGTTTTTTCAGTTTTTCAGAGTACTTATCCACACAGCAGCTGATCGCTGTGGAGTACTCTTAAGTGAATGAATGGTATGAAACCCGGATGTGGATAACTTCCACTGTATCTGCGAGGGCGGGCCGGAAAAGATTTTTAAATTTCTCCGTTTTGCACAATGTATCACAGGAGATCGCTGGGCTGCACTTCCTGGATCGGGTGCCTGGATACGATCTCCAGCCCCTGCATCAGCGCCCGGTATTGTTCCGGCGTGATCTCCAGCGCCTCTTCTTTTGTACGGGGCCAGCTGAAACCGCCAAGCTCCAGCCTTTTGTAGAGGAGAAGGAATCCGTCCCCTTCCCAGACCAACCCTTTAATGCGGTCACTGCGTCTACCGCAGAACAGGAAGAGGATATCCTTTTCGTATGGATCCAGCTGGAAGTTGAATTTCACAATGGATGCCAGTCCGTCAATGCCCCGCCGCAGATCCGTATAGCCGGCAGCAATGTAAACCTTTCGAAATCCGGATGCGTTATTCAGCATGGAGGATCCCTCCTACCCGGGAGAGCAGTTCTGCCGAAGCCGAATTCGCAATCTCCAGGACAAGTTTCCCTTTCCGGATCACAAGATCCGGATGGAAAACAGGTAATGCGTCTGGTGACACAGCAGGAAGTTTGATCTCGGCAAAAGATACGGACTGCTGAACGGGAGACAATTGTCCTGCCTCTGTAACTGCAGGTAAGGATGGATCCTGAGATGCTCCATAAGCTTCCCGGCGCAGGATGCACTGCCAGTAAAAGAACTGTTTCTCAGAGATCCCGTTTGCCCGGCACCAGGCGTTCTTTGACATCCCGCTGTTCAGACATTCATTCAGGATCCTGGCCCAGTGCTCTGCACGGACCTGATGTGTGATTTTATCCATGGCACTAACTCCTTTAAAAAACTTGTAGTTTTCTGGAGTTATTATCTCATGGAGCGAGGAAACTAGCACGGTACTGAGAATTTACCGTGTACCAAATAAAGAGCCGATCGCAATGGCTATCATTGTAATCGGCGCAATGATATTTGTAGCTCCGTTTCCAAGAAATCCTACTCCCTGGCCGATAAAAATCTGGTCAACCATATTATAGAGAGAGTTGATGATCAAAGAAATGATACTGGGAATCGCATAACTCCTCAGTAATTTTCCAATCCGTTCATACCCAAGAGGATTTGCGGCTGTTGTAGTCTGATTCATAGTTAAAATTCCTCCTTTTGCTGTTAAATGTTTCATTATTTAGAATTCTAAGTATTTGTTTAAAAAAATTACCTGCCCGTATTTTCCGTCATCTGCAGTATCACTTTTTCAAATACTTTCAGATCATCTTCTGATATTCCCAGAAACATATTTTTCATATAACTGTCAATACACTTTTCTATTTCCTCTTCCATTTCCATTGTTTTCTCTGTCAGAACAAGCTTTTTGTAACGTCCGTCCTTCGCCAGACTTTCCCTGCGCAGATAACCGTTACGCTCTAAATTGCTGATCAGGCTTGTAACAGAAGATGGCTTGATCTCCAGGAACTCTTCCAGGTCCTTCGGAAAAACATCCCTTTTCTTGGTTTCAACAATAAGATACTGCAGCACCAATGCCTGAATGCTGGTCACCGCCGTCCCTGTAAAAAAGCTGGAAAAATACCGCTGCATTTTCCGATTCAGTTTATCATATTTTTCCATAATACTTTTCTCATTCATAATCTGCCATCCTTTAATTAGAACTCTAAATACTATGGACTATCTTACATCCGTTTTGTGTAAATGTCAAGAAGCGGGTAATTACCATTTGATCTTCTGGTAATTACCCACTCCGTTTCATTCTCCAGGATACATGGGGTTTTCTGTCCGCAGGAACGAATGGACGATACGATTCCGCCATATAGTATCCTATACAAGATCATATTTCACGACATCGATATTTACGTCTCCGTCTGCGAAAAAGGAAATCGCTTCCGCTGACTGGTCTGTATAGATTGTCGCCGTCATAACCTGCTCACCGTCGTTTATGAAGACCTCTGCACTGAACCTGTCAAGGATCACCCGCAGTTTCAGTTCACCGTTTTTACTGTTCACCAGACACCGGCGCTGATGGATGATCGCTCTTCGGGAACCGGAGAATTTTCTGTCGATTTTAAGAACGGATTCATGAGGGCGAAAACTGAGCGCTGTCTGGTATGTGTCATCCTGAGCAAAACGAAGCGCGAATTTCCGGTACATATTTTCTAAATCGCCGGGGCGGAGGGTCAGTTCCAGATCGATCCTTCTGCCCCGGATCCCGTCCAGCCGTATCACATCGGTAAATGCAACATTGCGGTACTCTGTTTTATTCTTCCGCATCCCTTCCAGCTCTCTGACCGGACGCTGGTAAAGCCTGTTGTTCTTTATAAAAATCTCTCTCGGAAGGCTCATCTGCCCCAGCCATTTTTCTTCCGGCGAGCGGATCGCACATGCATCCCAGTTCTGCATCCAGCCGATCATCACCCGACGTCCGTCCGGTGTCAGGATCGTCTGAGTCGCATAGAAGTCAATTCCATAATCAATGGCCTGATCATGCTGTTCTGTAAAGGTTCCTGTCTCCTCATCATATTCTCCGATCAGGCAGAGCGTTCCGTTTCCGTTATGGTATTCAAATCCTTTCGGCAGCATATCCTGCGGACTTGTCAGCAGCACCCATTTCCCGTCCAGTCTGAAGAAATCCGGACACTCCCACATCTTTCCGAAACGATTATGATTGGATGCCAGAATGCTCTTAAACTTCCATTTGAATCCATCCGGGCTGGTATATAATAATATCTGTCCGCTCCCGTCTGCTGGCCGGCTTCCGACCACGCAGCAGTATGTGCCGTCTTCTTTTTGCCACATTTTTGGATCCCGGAAATCATGCGCGCTGCTCCCCTCCGGAAGATCCGCTTTATCCAGGACCGGGTTCATCTCACACTTTTCATAATCCACACCATCGCCTACGGCAAGACACTGCGTCTGGATATCTCCATATCCGCCGTTTGCCTGCCGTTCCCGGAGCACACCGGTATACATCAGCAGATGCCTGCCGTCCGGAAGCGCTACCGCGCTCCCGGAGAAACATCCGTCCCGGTCAAAAGCATCATCCGGTGCAAGTGCCGCCGGAAGGTATTCCCAGTGCAGGAGATCACTGCTTACCGCGTGTCCCCAGTGCATTGGTCCCCATTTTGTTTCATACGGATAATACTGATAAAACATATGATACTGCCCATTGTAGTATGAGAAGCCGTTCGGATCATTCATCCAGCCAGTGCGCGCAGACAAATGGAAATCCGGCCGCTCCTCTTTCTTTATCATCTTTTCAGAAGCTTCTTCGTATTTTCTTGCTTCACGCAGTGTCTGACTTGTCATATTGATTCAGTTCCTTTCCTTCTTAATTTCCGGACGCGTCGTCCGCGGATCCTGCCGCTTCAAGCTCTGCAAGGGATTCCTGATAGCTGTCGAAATATTTCTGCTTGATCTGCAGATATTCGGATAAGCCGTAGTCCTCCATCTTCTGGAGATACTCGTCCCACTCCTCATCAATCCCGCCGTTTAAGATCCAGTCCGCTTTCTTCTGTTCCGCATATTTCTTGATATCCGTATCAAGCTGTGAAACCCGGTTCGTATCATCAATGCTCATAAACACATTCGGATAAACATATTTACTATGCATGTCATCCAGATAGACCTCATGCATGTTGTCAAGACGCCATTTCGCATCGTCCGGCTGTGTTACATACACATCATAATAATCATTGAGCACAGCGAGCGGTCCGTTTACAGACTGTGCCTGCCGCACCTCCACCGGCGAGGCGTCGCCCAGGTCCAGGTGCTTCAGCATCGGTCCGCCTTCTGCATTTGTACTCATCTCGAAGATATTATCCGCATCTTTCTCGCCATAGGTTCCCCAGTTGTTCTGCGGTGACTGGAGCGGTGCATACATCTGGTCGATCCACGCTGCTGCCAGCGCCGTATCGCGGCAGCTGGTCGTAAGCACGCATCTTCCGCGGTCAAAGCCGCTTGTCTCACTTCCGTTCTGCCTTGTAATATTGACAAGACCATCCGGTCCTGCCAGCGCCGGCATCATCACGTAGTCCTCATAGTTGTCGATATTTGCGATATCCCATGTAAAGCAGAGGCCGTATCTGTGGTTCTTTCCTTTCGCAACATATGAGGACCACTCCTGGGTAAATGCCTCGGGATCCACAAGATCCTGCTCTACCAGAGAGTGCAGCCACTTGATCCCTTCTTTATACCCTTCCTGTACGGTGGTATATATTACCTCGCCTTCATCTGTCACTGCAAAATGATCCCCGGTATCTCCATAGCCCTCACCGAAGCCGTTGATCAAAATCGCCGGATCCTGGTCGCCGTTGTTGATGATAAACGACATCGGGATCACATCGCCTTCAATATTGAATTCTTTTTCAAGAGCGTCTGCATTGTCCCGGAATGCGATGAGCGCCTGCTCCAGTTCTTCCGTTGTAGTCGGCACTTCAAGTCCGAGGAAATCCAGCCACTTCTTATTGATATACGGGATATCACCGATAGCCTGGATTGCTTCCTTGCCCTCACCCAGCTGCTCAATCCAGGGGAAGGAATAAATGTGGCCGTCCGGCGCTTCGACCATGGTCCTGTATTCCGGATATTTCTCAAACACAGCCTGAAGATTTGGCATATATTTGTCGATCAGGTTTTCCAGTGGTATGATGATGCCCTGCTTCGCATACCGGAGCAGATCGTAATCGTTCATACCCGCCGTAAAAAGTCCGTCCGGAAGATTGCCGAACTGCGCCAGAGCAAGGTTTTTCTTGTCGGCAAACTGGTCATCTACAAAGCATGTCCAGTCAATATGTACGTTAGTCTGCTCCTCCAGCCTCTGGAAGATCAGTTTCTCATTCGGCTCCTGCGTAGTCGTCGCCGGAGCGCTTGTAATAAACGAAAGTTCTTTCGTCTCTTCGAGCGGAAAGGTTACTTCTTCCACCGGCGTATCCGGATCTGTATCTGCAACCTGCGCATTTCCACTGCTGCATCCGAACAGGGACATTATCAGTATCAGCGACAGGCCAAGACCCGTCAGTCTTTTTATTCTTTTTCTCATCACTTCTCGGCCTCCTAACCTTTGACAGAACCAACCATGATTCCTTTGTCAAAATACTTCTGGAAGAACGGATACATGATCAGCAGCGGAAGGCTCGATACAACAATTGTCGCGTATTTCAAAAGTTCCGCCACCTTCGCCATCTCCGCCGTGCTCTGAATATCCGCGATCATTCCCGGCTGCGGCGTATTCTGCACGAGGATCGATCTTAAGACAAGCTGCAGCGGCTGCATATCCGCGTCGTTTAAGTAGATCATTGCGTCGAAATAGCTGTTCCACATTCCTACAAAAGACCAGAGCGCCAGCACCGCGATGATCGGTTTGCACACCGGCAGCATGATCTTGAAGAAGTGCTGGATCTCGGTTGCCCCGTCCAGTTCGGATGCCTCTCTGAGCTCGGCCGGGATCGACTGGAAGTATGTTCTGGCAAGGATCATATTCCACACATTAAATGCACCCGGGAGCAGGATAGCCCACACGGTATTGACCATATGCAGGTTGTTGACGAGGATGAATGTCGGGATCATTCCGCCGCCGAAGAACATCGTGATCACAAAAATAATGTTAAAAAACTTACGTCCCACAAAGTCCTTCTTGGACATCGGGTAAGCGGCGAGCAGTGTGATAAAAACCGAAATCACGGTAAATGCTGCCGAATAGAAGAATGAGTTGGCAAATCCTCTCCAGATCATATCATTTTCCAGTACCCGTTTATATGCATCCAGCGTCCAGTCTTTAAAATCAAAACTGATCCCCTGGTTGTTCAGTACATTCGGATCCATAAAAGAGGCGAGCACCACATAGACCAGCGGGACAAAAACCGCGAGCACGAAGAGCCCAAGAAGTGTATAACCCACACCCAGGATTATGCGGTCGGATGTCCCGAGTTTTATTTTTCTTCTCGTTTTCATAATCATATCCCCCTTTTATAATCCTTCACCGTCATTCAGTTTCTTTACTACCTGGTTTACGAAGATCAGCAGGATCACATTTATGATGGAATTAAACAATCCCACTGCCGTAGAATAACCGTAGTCGCCATTCAGAAGACCGAGTCTGTATACATATGTAGAAAGAATCTCGGAAGCCGGCAGGTTCATATCTGTCTGCAGTGCATATGCCTTCTCAAATCCGATGCTCATAATATTACCTGCCTGCAGGATGAACTGTATTACGATGATATTCTTGATGGCAGGAAGCTGTACGTATCTGATCTGCTGCAGGACGTTCGCGCCGTCCACGATCGCCGCTTCTTCCAGATCTTTGCTGGCATTTGAAAGCGCTGCCGTGTACATGATCGAAGCCCAGCCTGCCGTCTGCCAGATCCCGCTGGCTATGTAAATGGTCCGGAATGCCTCCGGCATGGTCATCCAGTTGGTATCAATACCGAACAGGGAGTTGATCGGGCCAACCGGTGACAGGAACATACGCACCATACCACAGAGAACGATGACAGAGATAAAATTCGGTGCGTAGATCAGAAGCTGGATCTTTTTGCGGATCCCTACCCGGCGGATCTGATTGAGCAGAAGCGCCAGAATGATCGGAATCGGGAAACCCCAGAGCAGTCCGAAGACGCTCAGCTTCAATGTGTTCATCAGATAATTCATGAAATCCGGTGAAGACAGGAACCGTCTGAAATAATCAAGTCCCACCCACGGACTTCCGAGTACGCCTTCGATAACATTGTAATCCTCGAACGCGATCAGAATACCGCCCATGGGCCCGTACTTGAAGATCAGCGTAAGCAGAAGTCCCGGAAGCAGAAAGAATACATAAAGCTGCCAGTTCTTCTTTACATACTTCAGTTTTTCCCGCGGCGTCTGCTTTACAGTAACAACCGCTGTTTTACTTTTACGGAGAACTCTCATTCAGTAACCCCCTCCTTTTTTTACATTTGCACCATCCACATTGTTTGACCGGTCATTTTTATGCATGGTTTATCTAAAGGTTACTTTTACAGTACCATTATTTGTGCATAATGTCAATATCTATTTTACATTTGCATAACATTTATATTGTGCATTTGCATCATTTTGTTTTACTTTCTGTGTTATTATATCTTTTATTGTATTTTTCGCTTATTTACGATGTTACATTTGACAAATCATGCACAATGATTTACATTAAATGTAACAGTATCATATAAACGGAGTATTGTATTATGGAGAAAAAAGTTACGATCCAGGATATTGCAGACAGTCTCGGCTTATCCAGAAATACAGTTTCAAAAGCGCTGAATAACACCGGTATCCTCGCCGAAGAAACCCGCCAGAAAATCCTGACGCGGGCAGCAGAAATGGGATACCGGAGATTCATATACCTGCAGCAGGGCCAGCCGGAACATAATACTCCTCCCGGCGAACTGGCGCTGATTTCCCAGAATATGCCCTACGGTTCCCATTTTGGAACCTATGCACTCAATACATTTCAGGAGAAGATCAGCCAGAACAACTACCGGCTCACCATGTTTCCGATCCGCGAAGAAGAGATTGCCACCCTGCAGCTCCCTCTTGGATTTGACAGAGAAAAGACAGCCGGCATCATCTGTATGGAGATGTTCCAGCCCGAGTATATGGAAATGCTGAATTCACTCGGCATTCCCCTGTTGTTTATTGACGCCGCATATGACACAGACTTCACACAGATCAATGCTGATTTTCTGATGATGGAAAACCGGATCAGCGTGTACAACATGACAGACGCTCTGATCCAGAAAGGGCTTACACGGCTTGCTTTCGCCGGCGACCGCAGACACTGCCGCTCTTTCTTCGAAAGATGGCAGGGATTCACAGACGCCATGACGGAAAACGGTCTTACACCGTGTACAACACAGTTCACAGATACCAATGTCTTCGCAGAAGCCGCCCTTCTGGACGAGACACTAAAACGCACATTAAAACTGCCTGAAGTATTTATCTGTGCCAACGATTTCATCGCCATTGATCTGATCCGTGCACTGCGCAGGCAGGGGGTCCGGGTGCCGGAAGATATATTCATCACCGGCTTCGATAATTCCGCCGAATCACGGATCATCGAACCCCATCTGACTACGATCGATATTCCGAGTTCAAAAATGGGGTACATTGCGGCCGATCTGCTGCTCTCACGCATCCGCGAACCAGAGACTCCATATCGCATCATGTATGTACGGACAAATGCCAAATATCGTGAATCTGCAATGATTTAGCCAAGATAAGATAGAAACTGATAAAGAATAGAAACAGAAATAAGCGGGTAATTATTCAGCTATTCCAGCTAATAATTCCCGCTTCGTTTCATACTCCCGGAATAAGTCAAACACCGGGCAACTTTTCAGCTACGATATTTCTCTCAGAATCTTTTTTTCATTTGCTCTTGAAAAGTCACTTAACCGATAAGATCGACATCTGTTGATCACTGTTTTGTTTGTCACTCCGATCATTCTGCTTACATCGATCGGTGTAAATTCATAGAGTCCCTTCTTTAACAAAAACGCCAGGAACTCTTTTTCTTGGAATTCTTCCTGATCCTGTTTTTTAACAGAAGGAAGTTTCATCGTACCGAGAAAAAAAACGGTTCTCATCGATTTCTGCTATTCGTCTTAATATCTCGTTTGTAAGAGTTACTTTTATCAATGTATCACCCCGTTTCGTTAAAAATATTGTATCTAAAAACGGGTAGGATTTCCACTAAAATTACACTATTTTTTCACTATTTAATTAAATGCCGCAGATCCATCTTGTAAGATGAACCCGCGACATCCTTTTACACTGTTATTTCCATTCTATTCCTTTTATCACTTTTAAGATCATTTCCCGGTTCTTTTCATGCAGATAAACTTCGTTCAATTTTGACTTGCTGTATTGCAGATAGGTATCCCTGGTCTTTTCTGTCAAAAGATGTGAGAAAAATCTTTCCCAGCTAAAATACGTTCTACTGTCAATATAGACTTCCGGATTCTCTAATATATCCTGAAGTTCTTTCCCTTCAATCAATCCGGAACTCAGGATAAGCCATTCAAAGGATTCTGGAAAATACAGATATATATTATCCCTCCGGGAAGCATATTGATAAAGGCGGTCCACCTCTGGTCCGATCGCTGCCCCGTCTGCTATAACGCAGATCTTTTTCTCTTCCGTCTGCTCCAGCATATGAAAAATATTAGATTTCCCTCCGGCGCATTCGCAATTGATACCATTTTCTTTCCCTACCGCTTTAAAAAATTCAAACCCCGAATTAGAATCCTCTGTTATTATCTCTTCCGGTTTCACCGGCAAACTTCCACCTTCTGGCGTTCATTCTGGAAAACAGCTTCCTGTTCAATCACAGGCGTCTCCTGATCTTTGTAAGTAAAAGCCACTGTCTGCGCTTCCCCGTTCAGCACAAAGCCTTCTGGGGCGGTAACTTCCACAACCTTGTAACTGCCAAGAGGAAGATCAGAAAGATATGCCTCCCCGTTTTCATCCGTAGTCACCATTCCTACCAGCTCGCCGGCAGCGTACTCCAGGATGCGGTTCCCCTCTGCGTCCTTTTGGAAGTCAGCGGTATAAATATCATCCGCAGCGTACACCTCAAAGACTGCGCCCGCCAGATTCTCCACTTCATAGACAAAATCCTTGCTGAAACCGTCCAGTACTTCGCCCTGTTTTACGATTTTCAGTTTTCCTTTTACCGGATGGTTCTCATAGACTGCTTCGATCACCACATCCCCGGACACCGGGTCGATCTGGTAAGCAGTATCGGAATCCACTGCAATCTCAAAATAATTCTCATTCAGCGTATAGCCGTAAGGCGCTGTGACTTCCTCAATCCGGTAATGCCCGATCTTCAGGTTCTGGGGCAGGATCAGGTAGCCTTCCTCGTCGGTAAAAAATGTCTTGTGAACCGTGGTCGTAGGATAAGTCGTTACCTGTTCAACGTATTCTTTGTTATTCAGATCATAGATCCGGAACTCAGTGCCTTTATGAAGCACCGGCTTTTTCGTCTCATCATCCTGCTTGATAATTTTCAGCTTCGCCTCAAATTCCTCATCCAGAAGCACCCGCCACACCTGGGGCGTGTTGGGATGATGCTCGGTGATCCGGACGATGAAATCATCCACCGGCTTATAGTTATGGGGTGTGGTTGTCTCACGGACTAGGTATGTACCATAAGGAAGGCTGGCTGTGAGGCTCCCCTGGGGATCTGTATCAACAAGCAGCACACTTTTCCCTTCTCTTGCAAGTCCAATTCCTAAATTTACCGCTGTTGTTGTTTTAGCGACTCCGCCCTTCTGATTTGCTACGGCAATAACTCTTCCCATTCTTCAGTCCCCCTTTTCACATAATTTCTCAGATATTCTTCAAAAATGCTTCGCCGGATCAATACCTTTTTTCCAATCTTATAAACAGATCCCGATATATGAGACAGCCTGACAATTGGTTTATAACCCAATCCGTAGTAGTCCATTGCCTGCTGGTAACTGACAAATTCCCTCTGCAGGAACGCCAGATCCTCATCATCGATCAGATGTGAAAACATCCATACTTTACTGTGCATACTTATCCTCCTCTTCTTCCATAGGAAAAGCATCTTTTGTTTCATGAAATCTTTCAAGGTATTCATCAAATATATCTCGATTAATCAACACGATTCCATCCATTCTGTAAATTGCTCCTGCGGCATTGGCTAATTCCATTAATTTCTTATGAGACAGACTGTATACAATCTCTGCCTGCTGATACCGGAGAAATTTTCTTCTAAGTCTCCGGGCCGCCTCCATAACTTCACTGCGTTTCTGCTCGTTATAGTACATATCTTCTGTTCTCATAAAACAGTCTCCCTTCTTTGATTCGGCCACTACTGCTGTTTATACGTGAGGAATAAAAAAAGAGCACTCTTCGAAAGTTTTTCTTTCAAAAAGTGCTCGAATAATCGGTTTCCCGATACAATTCAAGAATGACAACTCTTCACCACGCTTCATGATAATTCGTGATTCCCTTTGAATTTGTTGTCAAAATGTTGTCAAAATGAATTTTTGCTGTCAAATCTGAAGGTCATTTCTTATCCTTAGTAGAGCTTCGCTCCTGCCGGGATACTGTCATCCAGCATCAGCAGATTCAGTCCTTCGTGTCCGTCGTACTCGTACACCGCACTAATCAGCATACCCTCGGAGTCGATACCCATCATCTTCCTCGGCGGCAGATTCGTGATCGCCACACAGGTCTTTCCGACCAGCTCTTCCGGCTCGTAATACTCGTGAATTCCGCTTAAAATCGTACGTTTCCGTTCTGTTCCGTCGTTCAGTGTGAACTTCAGGAGCTTCTTACTCTTCGGAACTGCCTCACATGCCTCTACCTTTACAACCCGGAAATCGGACTTGCTGAAGGTGTCAAAATCAACGGCATCCTCAAACAACGGCTCGACTTTCACCTTGGAGAGATCGATCTTCACAGCCGGCTCGGACTCCTCTTTCTTGTCCGTTTTCTTGCTGTCAGATCCGCCGATGCTCTTCATTGTCGGGAAGAGCAATACATCACGGATGGCTGCGGAATTGGTGAGAAGCATACACATTCTGTCGATTCCAAATCCGATACCACCTGTCGGAGGCATACCGATTTCCAGTGCGTTGAGGAAATCTTCGTCTGTTGTGTTGGCCTCTTCATCTCCCTGTGCCAGAAGCTCTTCCTGTGCTTTGAACCGCTCTCTCTGATCGATCGGGTCATTCAGCTCGGAGTAGGCATTTGCCATCTCCCAGCCGTTCATAAAGAACTCAAAACGCTCTACATAGTCCGGATTTCCCGGTTTCTTCTTTGTAAGTGGAGAAATCTCAATCGGGTGATCCATGACAAAAGTCGGCTGGATCAGGTGCTCTTCTGCGAATTCCTCGAAGAAGAGGGAGAGGATGTCACCTTTCTTATGGCGCTCCTCATATTCTACATGATGTTCTTTTGCAAGCTCTCTTGCCTGCTTTAATGTCTTTACTTCGTTCCAGTCTACACCTGCGTATTTCTTAACGGCGTCTACCATGGTGATACGCTCAAACGGCTTGCCGAGATCCATCTCAACTCCGTTGTAAACGATCTTTGTTGTTCCAAGTACATCCTGTGCCACATGGCGGTACAGGTTCTCTGTCAGATCCATCATACCGTTATAATCGGTATATGCCTGGTAGAGCTCCATCAGAGTAAATTCCGGATTGTGGCGGGTGTCCAGACCCTCGTTCCGGAATACTCGTCCGATCTCATAAACACGTTCCATTCCGCCGACGATCAGACGTTTCAGATAAAGCTCCAGAGAAATACGAAGCTTGAAGTCTTCGTCCAGTGCGTTAAAATGTGTCTCAAACGGTCTTGCTGCTGCTCCGCCTGCGTTTGCCACAAGCATCGGAGTCTCAACTTCCAGGAATCCCTGAGAATCCAGGTATTTCCGGATGCTACTCAAAATTTTGGAACGTTTGATAAATGTATCTTTTACCTCGCGGTTCATGATCAGATCCACATATCTCTGTCTGTATCTTGTATCTGTATCTGTCAGGCCGTGGAATTTCTCCGGAAGCACCTGCAGACTCTTTGAAAGCAGCTGTACACTTTCTGCGTGAATCGAGATCTCTCCTGTCTTTGTCTTAAAGACAGTTCCCCTGATTCCTACGATATCACCGATATCAAACTTCTTAAAATCTTTATAGTGGTCTTCACCGATATTGTCTCTCGCAACGTAAGACTGAATGTTTCCTTCTAAATCCTGAATGTTGCAGAAGGACGCTTTTCCCATCACACGTTTCTGCATGATACGTCCCGCTACGGAAACTTCTTTATTTTCCAGTTCCTCAAAATGATCCTTGATTTCCTGGCTGTGATGTGTCACATCATATTTTGTAATCAGAAACGGGTCATCTCCTCTTGCCTGAAGCTCCGCCAGTTTCTCACGGCGCACCTTTCTAAGCTGATTCAGATCCTGATCCTGCGCATTATTCTGCTGTCCTGCCACTTTTTTCACTCCTTTTTTCTGTCAGACAGATATGTTCTCCCGTACCGTACGGTTAGATAGAACGCTCAATCTTTAATACTGTATATCTGATATTTCCGGCCGGTGTCTCAACATCTACAACATCTCCGACCTTCTTTCCCATCAGAGCCTGGCCTACCGGAGACTCGTTGGAAATTTTGCCCTGAAGGCTGTTTGCCTCTGTGGAACCTACGATTTTGAATTCAATCTCTTCATCATATTCGTCGTCATGTACCAGAACTGTACATCCAACGTTAATCTTTTCCAGATCTACTTCTTCTTCTACAACAACCTCAACATTTTTGAGGATTTTTTCGAGTTCATCGATCCGGGCTTCAATATCTCTTTGTTCATCTTTTGCTGCATCGTATTCTGCGTTCTCTGACAAGTCGCCCTGCTCTCTTGCCTCTTTGATCTTCTCGGCAACTTCTTTCCGCTTTACGACCCTTAAATTTTCAAGTTCATCTTCCAAAGCTTTCAAGCCCGCATAAGTCAATATTGTTTTCTTTTCTTCCATCTTGTTTACCTTCCTTACATAAATGAACTAGTACGCAGCCGGATCTGCTGCAAAACGGTATGGAATATTCTACTTCCGTAATTTCAATATTATACATAACGCATCCCAGCATGTCAAGATTTCTGCGGGATTCCTTGCACTTTCCTCACTATTTCCCAGGCGTTTCCAGGCCCTGCAGACGGTCATTTAAAAGTGCTTCCAGTTCCTCATAACTTTCGGCATGATTGATCTCATCCCGCAGTTTTGCGGAATTCGGAAATCCGGATGTATACCACGCCACATGCTTCCGCATTTCCCGGATTGCCGTGTAGTCTCCTTTGTACAGGATCTGAAGCTTCGCATGGCGCAGCATCATCTCCCGCACCTCATCCGCCGTCCGCTTTGCCGGCTCTTCTCCCGTCTCCTCGTAAGTAATCAGATCGCGGAAGATCCACGGATTTCCCTGGGCGGCACGGCCGATCATGATGCCGTCGCAGCCGGTCTCCTGAAACATCCTCTCGGCATCTTTCCCGGAAGCCACGTCTCCGTTTCCGATCACCGGAATGGATACCGCCTCTTTCACTTTGCGGATAATCTCCCAGTCTGCATGTCCGGAATAATACTGTTCCCTCGTCCGGCCGTGCACAGCCACTGCGGCGCCACCGGCGTCTTCGATGATTTTCGCGATTTCTACTGCGTTGACATGATCATCGTCAAAGCCCTTCCGGATTTTCACCGTCAGCGGCTTTTTAATAGCCCGGGAAACTTTCGACACAATCTCATGCACCAGTTTCGGGTTCTGCATCAAAGCGGAGCCCTCCCCGTTCTTCACAATTTTCGGCACCGGACATCCCATATTGATATCCAGAAACGCAAACGGAAGCTCCTCGATCCTCTTTGCGATTTCACTCATGATATCCGGATCCGATCCAAAAAGCTGCAGCGATACCGGCGGCTCTTCCGGATGAATTTCCAGAAGGCTTTTCGTATTTTTATTTCCATATAAAATAGCTTTCGCGCTGACCATCTCCATACAGAGAAGGCCCGCTCCCATTTCCCTGCACAGAAGGCGGAAGGGAAGATCCGTCACCCCCGCCATCGGCGCCAGAATGTAGCGGTTTGCCAGTTCTACGTTTCCAATGGTTAATGTTTTCATACGTTTTCTTCCTGATCCTCCTGCTCTTCCAGATCTTCTCCCATGAAGAAGACTCTGTAATAGAGCTGAAGTGACTGAAGCAGCTCCTCCTTTGTTCTCTGAAGTTCCTTGATTTTCAGGGCGCTTCCGATATCGTCAAACATCGGATCTCCCTCTTCTGACGTAACTTCAAAGCAAAGGGAACCATCCTCTTCATATACAAGTGTAAGAATTCCGCCGACATCGTGGACATAGAGAACACACATAATCTTCAGTTCGTCCTTGATATGATCCGGAAGATTATCAAAATCCGGATTCAGATAATATTTTTCTTCATATGAATTTGCACCGCACAATACTACTTTTTCTTCGTACATCCTGCTTTTCTCCTGACATTTTATTTTCTATACATAGCCGTACACGCCGCGGACAGACACTTCCCCGGATGAAATCTCACAGATCTCCCCACTGTCCTTTTTCACGATCAGCTCACCCGTCTCCGTGATTCCCGCAGCCACTCCGGTCCATTCCTTTCCCGGCTCCAGCACGCAGACACGCTTTCCTTCATTGACAAGAAGGGTCTCATACTCATCCTGGATAAACTCCAGCGACTTTCTTCTTGCGAACTCTTCGTACAGGCTCTCAAACTCCTGCAAAAAACGCACCACGATCTCTTCCCGGCAGACCTCATGGCCGTACTCACATTTCAACGAAGTCGCTTTCTGCCGGATCTCCTCCGGGAACTCCGTCTGATTACAGTTGATTCCGATCCCAACGATCACATATTCCGTGCTTACACCTTTCATCCCCATCTCGGTTAGAATCCCGCAGATCTTCTTTCCATCCATAACCAGGTCATTCGGCCACTTGATCTGAGGCCTCTTCTCGCCGGGCTGGTACACTGCCCGCGCCGCCGCACAGGCCGCAAGAAGCGTCAGCATCGGCGCCTTCTCCGGCTCAAAGTCCGGGCGCAGAAGCACCGTCATATAAATATTCTCACCCGCAGGCGACTGCCAGGCCCGGCCCCTCCGGCCGCGGCCGTCCGTCTGCTGCTCCGCCAGAATTACCAGACCCGCACTCGCGCCCTCACCGGCTGCCGTCTTCACTCTCAGATTCGTCGAATCCGCTTCGTCCAAAACCCGGATCTCCCGGCCCATCCATCCCGTCCGAAGCCGGGATATAATCTCCTGTCCGCGCATAACCAAGCCACTCCTTCACTCAGAACTATTCTTTTTTCCGCTCTGAATCTGATACTTTCCTGATGAATTATAACACACCTTTCACAAAACGCAAATCCATAAACGATTCTGAAAATTTTCATTGGGGACGGGTTCCGATGCATCGGAACCCGTCCCCAATGATAAAAATATACACCGTATTCAATATTTATTCTTCTCCGAGTGTTGCTACCATCACGGCTTTGATGGTGTGGAGTCTGTTTTCTGCTTCGTCGAATACGACGGACGCCGGGCTTTCGAATACGTCTTCTGTGACTTCGTATCCTTTGACCGCTGGCAGACAGTGCATAAATATAGTTGTGTCTTTTTGTGTCTTTTCCATCAGTTTTCTGTTAACCTGGTACTTGTGGAGGAGTGCTTTTCTTTCGTCTGTTTTTTCTTCTTCGCCCATGGAGATCCATACGTCCGTGTAAATGATGTCAGCGCCTTCGACGTCGTTTGTGTTATCGGAGATGGTGATGGTGGATCCGGAGGCGTCGGCATATTCCTGGCATGTGCGGACGAGGGAGCGCATCGGCCACAGTTCGGACGGTGCGATCAGCACGAAGTCGATTCCGACTTTGGCGCAGCCGATCATGAGGCTGTTTGCCATATTGTTTCTTCCATCGCCGATATAAACGAATTTCAGTCCTTCAAAGTACTGGAAATGTTCCTGGATGGTGAGAAGATCGGCGAGTACCTGGGTCGGATGGTAATCATCGGTCAGCCCGTTCCATACCGGGACTCCGCTGTATTTTGCCAGCAGTTCTACGTGGGAGTGCCGGAAGCCCCGGAATTCGATTCCGTCAAACATTCTTCCGAGTACCCGTGCTGTATCCTCCACGCTTTCTTTATGTCCGAGCTGAATTTCATTGCCGCTTAAATAGGTAGGAAATCCTCCTTCGTCATTTGCAGCTACCGTAAAGGCGCATCTTGTTCTGGTGGACGGTTTTTCGAAAATCAGTGCAATATTCTTTCCTTCCAGCGCATGGCCCCGGATTCCTTTTTTCTTTTTTTCCTTCAGTTCTGCCGCCAGGTTTACGAGATAACGGATCTCATCCGGCGTGAAATCTTTCAATGTTAAAAAGCTTCTTCCTTTTAAATTCATGTTCTTCTCCTCCCTGATTCCTGCCAATATATGGATAAATCCCGGTAATCCGGGTTCTCCTTTCATCTTCTCATATTTCATATGCACAAGTGCCGCGAGTTCATCTTCTGTATAAATCTGATATTTGGGGATCCGGAAATATTTTGCGCTTGCTTCCAGCATGGACAGATACAAGGTCTCATCTGTCGCTCCCAGCGGAACTTTGAGCACAAATTTGATTTCCCGTTTTTCTTTTTCCCGGAGGCTGGAGAGCATCTGCTGATAGTCCTCTTCTGTCCTGTCTGTGTCAATGTAGTAAATCAGGCCTTTCAGCCCGTAAATCACCCGTTTCGCATCATGGTATCCGATTTTCAGATTCTGTCTGCTGCGTTTCCCGTGAAATTCCAGAATGCTTCCCAGACTGACTCTCGGCGCGATCTCATACACTTTCGTATCCTCATCCAGATGTACCCGAGGCTCCCGCCCCGGTCCGTAAATCCGCACGGTAATAATGTTCTTATAGCCGCGTTTCACAAGCGAATTCAGCGGTACATTATTGATTACCCCTCCGTCCAGATACGTTTTCCCATGAAGCGGTTCGTTTTTAAAACCGAGCAGATAGGCGCTTGCCAGAAGAAAATCTGCAAGCAGCCCTTCCGGAATCTGATCCAGTGTAAGATCGAGTTCTTTCATATCTGATACGGAAAATGTGAGAAGGGAAAAATCAATCCCTGCATTCCGGATTTTTTCTTCATCCAGCACCTGATGAATCAGCTCTTTCAGAGGCGTCACATCAACTCCGCCGTCTTTCAGACAGCTCATCAGCTCTTTTATGAGTTCCCGTACTGTGACTTCTTTCTGAAAGAAACGCTCCATCCAGTTATCATCCACGTCCATGACTTTTGAAAATGTCATTTCTTCCCAGACACGTTCTGCTTCTCCTACATCTCCCATACAGATCAGCGCTCCATTCAGTGCGCCTACGGAAGTTCCTGCTACCCCTCTGATCCGGACCCCTGCCTCACGAAGTGCCTTCCACGCCCCAATCTGGTATGCGCCTCGTGCTCCTCCACCGTCCAGCACAAGCCCGTATTCTTTTGATAAATCGATCACAGGTTTCATTCTTTCACTCCTTATGCATTATAATACTCTTTTTTGCATAAAATTACAATCTATATTTTCAACAATCTTTTTCATTTTTTTATCTCTTTCTTGTGTAAAACATGGATCTGTCAGCTTTTCACCGATTTTCCCACCAGGTTTTCCGCGGCATGATTTCATGTATTTTTATAAATCCATGCTGCTTGTATACAATTATAAGCCGTTTCCAATTCCCCGTAAAGCAAAAAAAGAGTTTCTTCCTAATCAGAAACTCTTTTTTGAAATCTATCTTTTCTTTCTAACCCCTAGTGGAACCAATGTGCTCCAATCTTGATTCCTGCATTTACTCCGTCCCCGAAATGCAGCGCGTTTCCTACCGGGCTGACGCCTGAAAGTGCGTCTACCGCTGCCTGGCGGCAGGATGATGGAATATTTCCGGATGCCAGTACCCGGTCAAGCTTTCCTGTCATCGCCGGTCCGAACTGTCCGCTCTGGTAAATAACTCCTCTCAGTGTGCTTGCATATCCTGCTTTCAGACGGTTCATTACAACAGCTCCTACTGCTACCTGTCCGTCATACGGCTGGTTACCCGCTTCGCAGTAGATCAGCGCAGCCAGAAGTGTCGTGTCCGCCTCCTGAGCCAGCTTTTTCTGACGTTCTTCTTCAGCCTTTCTTGCTTCTTCTGCTTTTCTGGCCTCCTCAGCTTTTCTCGCTTCCTCAGCCTGTTTTTCTGCTTCTGCTTTCTGCTGTTTTGCGGTTTCTGTATAAGTAAGAAAACTCTGTGAAACATTCTGTGCAGTTTCGGCATCCGCTGTCACAACAAGCTTTGCGCCCTGCGGCTCCTCCGGAGCAAATACGGAATTTCCATCAGCTGCAAATACCTGAACACTCATGCTCGCTGTAAGGATCACCGCCGAAAGAACTCCTGCGACCGCACCTTTCTCCAGACGTCTTCTATGACTGTTCCATGTTTTCATTTTTGTCCTCCTTTAATTATCCGCAGACTTCCTTCTGCGTCTTCCTCATTCTCAGTCCCTGTATCAATCGAACATAATATATATTACGTTCTGCCGCTTTTGTTTATTACAAATATTACGAATTTGTTACATCTTCTTGCGACGGTGTTAATAATAGCAGAGTTTTCTTTTTCTGTCAACCTTTGCACCTATTTTAGTACATTTTTGAAGTATTTTAACGATTTTCCCAATCGCTTTTTATGTATTTTGTATATTTTTAATTGTCCGACAATCTCGAGGATTCCTATACTATTTTCCACTTTTCGACAATTTCTGCAAATAATACCAACTTCACTTTGTCACAATAACGTAATATATATTTCTTTTTTCTGTCGTATTTTTTACATTTGTTTCTTAATAATTTCGAAAACAGCTTTGCCCGAGTGCGCATCCCGCGGAGCGTTTTTGTTTACCAGGGAACGAAGTTTCCTGGTAAACAAAAAAAATCCCGAAAGCTTTCGCTTTCGGGATCTTTCCTTATCTCTACTTATTCCTGAACGTATGGCATAAGAGCGATGTGTCTTGCTCTCTTGATTGCAACTGTCAGGGCTCTCTGATGCTTTGCACAGTTTCCTGTGATTCTTCTCGGAAGAATCTTTCCTCTTTCGGAAACGTATTTTCTTAATTTTGCTACATCTTTGTAATCGATCTCATTGTTTTCTTTTCCACAGAATACACAAACTTTTTTTCTTCTGCGGCCTGGTCTTCTTCTCATCTGAGAATCCGGTTTGCTTGTTTTATCGTAAGCCATTGTTCTTACCTCCAATACTAATTAAATGGTAATTCCTCATCAATTCCATCCGGGATGTTCATAAATCCATCACCCGCATCCACACTTGGTGCCTGCGGTGCCGGAGGAACCGGGCTTGCCTGATAACGGCTCTGATTTGCTTCACTCGCGCTCTTGCTTTCTGCAAATTCCTGCTCTTCTACGACAACTTCTGTCGTATAGACCTTTACGCCATCTCTGTTCGTATAGCTTCCTGTCTGGATGCGTCCACAGATCGTGATACGCATTCCCTGGCGGAAATACTTCTCCGCGAACTCAGCTGTTCTTCCGAATGATACACAGCTGATAAAGTCTGCCGTCTGCTCTCCATCGCGCCGGAACCGTCTGTCGACGGCCAGTGTATAACGGGCAATGGCCAGCGGGTTTTCCCCGCCCTGAGAATAGCGGACCTCAGGATCTCTTGTCAGGCGTCCCATTAAAATTACTTTATTCATATATTTCCTCTTTTCTTCTTTATGCTTCCTGTTTCACGCATAAATATCTGAGCACGTTGTCCATAATACGGATTCTCTGTTCGATCTCGCCCGGAGTCGTTGCATCAGATTCGAAGTGGATGAAATAATAATATCCTTCTTTCATCTTCTGAATTTCGTAAGCAAGTTTTTTCTTACCCCATTCATCAACGTCAGTAACATTGCCACCGAAACGTGTGATTAACGCTTTCACTCTTTCGATTACATCTGTTCTGGCATCGTCTTCGATTTTTGCATTGACAACAACAGCTAATTCATATTTGTTCATGTCACTTGCACCTCCTTATGGTCTTTTGGCTCCCGGCTCCCCGGCCGGGGACAAGGATAAATAATATATCACGGTGTATTATTTTAACATTATCCCGCGTAAGTTTCAAGCCTTTTTTTGAATTTCTTTCGTATTTTTTTCCACGATTTTCCTGGAAATCATGATCTGATGTCCGCAGCCGCAGCATTTCAGCCTGAAATCCGCACCCACCCGCAGAATCTCCCACTCAAAACTGCCACACGGATGTTTCTTTTTCATCCGGATCTTATCGCCCACCTCATACTTGATCTCTGACATATTCTTCCCTCTTTTCCTGTCAGTTTACTTCCACCTGGTATCCCTGTACAATCAGACGTTCTTCATTATTTGCTTTTGTACATGTCGACAGTGTCACTACTTTTGCATTGGACGGAACTTCCACCCCTGTATCATAAAAGGAATGTTCCTTTGAAAATGCCAGAAACGACTGGAATGCCTCGTCATTTTCAAAGACTGTCTGATACGCGTCTGATGTATCATTAACCTCTCCTACTGCAAAGATCTGATATTTCAGTTCTTTTCCATCCGGTGTATAAATGTAAAAATACGGATAGGATCTATAGAATTCCTCATCCTGATATTCCTCCAGTTTTCCAAACATGGATTTACTGTTCATTCTGTGCCCGTATATGACACTGTTTTTGTCCGTCATATCCTTATTATTGGAAACGTTCAGGAAAATCGCGCCATAGGTGTTCGGATAGCCTGATATGGTCTTATCCAGATATTCCTGATTATCTTTTCCCTGCACAACCGGATAGCTGATGATGGACGGCTCATCAAACCGGATCCACGCAATGATGTCCTCGTTGACTTTCCAGAGCTCCTCGAAATCCACCGTGTATCTCGTGCTCTCTTCTCCCGTTCCCGCATCGGCGGAAATTCCGATCTCCTTCAGGTTATCGTACTCCTGATCTCCTTTGTGATATCCGTAAAAAATCCGGAACAGCTGGAATCCCGAAAAGCAGAACACGATAATTGCGGCAACGAGTATAATTGTGGAAAAGATTCCTCCCTTTTTCTTCTTTTTTCTTCCGCCTGTCTTCTGATTAATAGCAGGTCTTTCTTCTCTCTTTTCTTTTGTTCCGGCTTCCCCTGCCCCGGATGATGCCCTTTTCCGGGCTTTTTCTTCCTCAAGCCGTTTTTTTCTATCTTTAATGCGGTATTCGTCCATGTAACCTTACCTCTGTCTGTTTTATTTTATCATCAGGGTTTCTATATCGTACAGTTTCTAGTATAACGTATTTTTCGCAATAGAAAAAGAGGATGTTGCAGAAAATGGACTCTCCTTTTCCGCACATCCTCCCGGCCCGTTCTGTTTTCCTGTCTTAGAATGGAATTTCCAGATAAATATCCTTTCCTTCTTTGATCGAAATCACAAGCTTGCCTGCTCCTGCAGTCACCCTGGCTCCCTCTACAGAAACCTCCGGTGCCGGAGCTGCCTGCTCTTCTTCCTCTTTTTCCGGCTCCTCTCCTTCATCCGCGCCCTCGACAACGGCATCGATCACATCTGCTGTCACCGGTGTCAATGAATCACATGTCTTGATCAGTTTTGCGCCAAGGATCTGATGAATCTGAAGGCATCCGTCCAGATTCAGAAGGCCGCTTTCAACCAGCTCATCAAAAATAGCCGGATCTTCCAGATTTTCCGGTCCTATTGTAATGCCTTCCTCTGCCCTGCAGCAAAGTACTGCAGGATCATGAGCATGCTGTTTTGCTGTTTCTGCTGTGATAGACATATCTATTCCTCCTTCATAATTCTGTTTCTTTCATCTTAGTCCTGTTTATCACTGTTTTCCAATACATTCTTTCTATATTTTAGATCATTTTATCAAAAATGTCGATACCCCCGCCCCTCTCCATTTACGAATTTAATATAATTTTTATATACAGTTTATTGATTCCTGAGAAAAATGCGGTAAAATAGAATTCATAAAAATATTAAGACAGGTTGTGTAGAAAAATGAAAGATAAGTTTTTACGCTTTATGTACGGCCGCTACGGCGTTGACCAGTTTTCAAAATTCCTGGTGATAACAGGGATCATTTTTTTACTGTTATCCGGATTTACCCGATACGGCGGAATTCTATATCTGTTTTCGCTTGCCGTTTTAATTTATTCCTATTTTCGAATGTTTTCACGAAACCATTCCAAACGTTACGCTGAAAATCAGCTCTATTTGAAATACACGGCCGGGATCCGGAAAAAGTTTTCCGCCATCCGTTACGGTCTCAGTCAGAGAAAACACTATCACATATATAAGTGTCCTTCCTGCGGACAGAAAATCCGGATTCCCCGCGGAAAAGGCAGGATCGAAATCCGGTGTCCGAAATGTAATGCCCATTTTATTAAGAAAAGCTGAGAAAGGAGGGCCATTATCATGCTTGATTATATGGTTCTGTATCAAAGTGAAACCGGCAACACAAAAAAACTTGCCACATCCATTTTTGCCGCCCTTCCTGGAATGGCAAAAGATCTCAGAAGTATCGATGAACTGAACGGTCTGCCGGATGCAGCCACTTATTTTGTCGGTTTTTGTGTCCACCGTGGCACCTGCAGCCTTGAGGTTGGAAATCTGCTTTCTTCCATCTCCGGAAAGAATGTCGCCTTATTCGGCACATGCGGGGCCGGTAATGTGGATAACTACTATAAAAACATCGAAAACAGTGCCCGGATCTGGCTCGAAGATGACAATCTCTATCTGGGCGGATTCTTCTGTCAGGGCAAGATGCCTGTGCAGATTCGCCAGAAATACGAGTCCATGTTAAATGGAGATCAGGCTCACGATCACCATCTGAAGCTTCAGCTGTCAAATTTTGATGAAGCGATGATTCATCCGACAAAAGATGATCTTACACGCGCCGCGGATTTTGCAAAAAACTGCCTCAGCCGTCTTTAAAGATGGCCGAGGCTTTCTTTTTTATTTATAGAATCATCAGATCTTTCGGGAAGTGCGTCAGTGTCTCTGCACCGTTTTCCGTAATCAGTACCGTATCCTCGATACGGACACCTCCCCATCCCGGAATATAGATTCCCGGTTCCATGGTAATCACGCAGCCGGGCTGCATTATTTTCGTACCATACATTCCAAGGAACGGCTCTTCATGAAGATCAAGTCCTACGCCATGTCCCATTCCGGAATAATAATACTCTTCATACTTTTTCACTACTTTACGAATCTCTGCATCCGGTTTGGAAGCAACAATTCCAGGACCCATGTTCCGGACTCCTGTTTCCTGCGCTTCGCGTACCAGTTCGTAAATTTCTTTTTGCTGTTCAGACACATGTCCTACCGCAAACGTACGGGTCGTATCGGAAATATATCCGTTGTATTTCGCACCATAGTCCACAAGAACAAAATCGCCTTCTTCTACCTTCTTATCTCCCGGCTTTCCATGGAGCAGTGATGTCTTTGCTCCGGAAATCAGAATCGTCTCAAATCCGATATCCTGCGCTCCGTGCATCTTCATGCTAAATTCCAGACGCGCACACAATTCTCTTTCCGTAACACCTGGTTTAATATACGGAATCAGCTCTTCCAACGCTTTGTCCGCAATCTCGCAGGCAATTCTTGTATTGGCCACTTCTTCTTCGCTCTTTACATACCGCAGCTCTTCCACAATGTTTCTCGTTCCGGTCAGTTCAATCCGATGCTCTGAAAGAAGTCTGTGGATTTCTTCATATTTATCATAGGTTGTAAAGCATTCCTCAAATCCCAGTCTCCGGATTCCCGACTTGACGCAGATGCTTTCCACGGCCTTTGGGATACTCCTGCCACAGTTATGCCAGTTGACAACCTCAAAGTCCGGGCAGGACTGCTCTGCCAGCTCTGTAAAGCGGCTGTCCGTAATGAGATAATTCCCCTGCGGGCAGATCAGTGCATATGCCAGCTCATCCGGATATCCACTGATGTATTTGACATTGGCCTCTTTTGTGATATAAATACCGTCCAGACCCTGTTCTTTTAAAATCTCAAGTACTTTTTCTATTTTCTCCATCACGAAGCTCCTTATCCCCAGATCATTCCGATTCCTGCTTCTTTTGCTTTGTCATAGATTGCTTTTGCCGCAATCAGGTCCTGTGTTGCCACACCGACTGTCTCAAACACAATAATTTCTTCATCGTTTTCACGTCCCGGAATTTCTCCTTTAATCAGCTGTCCCAGATCGCCTGTAAAATCCTCTTTTGTGATGATTCCTTCATCCAGCGGAATCAGAATGTCTCCGGATTCGGAAAGTACCGCTTCCTCAGAATCAAAATAGATTTTGGACGCTCTCGGAAGAATGGCCGGATCCATCTCCTGCATATGCGGCTGATAAGCTCCTACGCAGCTGATCGTTGCTCCCGCCTTTACTTTGGAAGCATCAAACACCGGTCTGGAGGACGGAGTTACCGTCACAAGAAGATCTGCACCTTCTACCGCTTCATCAGAAGATGCTGCCGCAACGATTCTGGCACCATATGATTTTAATTCTTCATTCATCTGCTCCGCGAAGGCTTTTGTCCGTTCCGGATTCATGTCATACACACGGACCTCTTCCAGATCTCTTACTGTCACCATTGCCTCCAGCTGAGTCGCTGCCTGTCCGCCTGTTCCGATCAGCGCGCCGACACGGCAGTCTTTCTTTGCAAGAAGATCAAATGCGGCTCCTGTAGCTGCTCCTGTACGAAGCTGTGTCACATAAGTTCCGTCCAGCACGGCCTCCACAATTCCGGTTGTTCCATCGATCAGAAAGACCTGTGCCGGTGATGACGGAAGCCCACGGTCAATATTGTGCGGGAAAATATTAACTACTTTTAAGGAAGCTGTATCCATCTCTTCCACGTACGCCGGCATAAAAAGGAAGCTTCCGTCATATTTCGGCGCCTGAATGTTTGTCCTGATAGGAGAGTCACATTTTCCCTCCACTACAAGCTGAAACGCTTTTTTGTCCGCTTCCACGGCGTCTTTCATGGTAAATACTTTTTTGATATCTTCTCTTGATAATAATAACATTTCTGAACCTCCTGTTCTCCTTGTATCCTATCGTTTAAAGCGCGCATCCAGTCCCCACGGCTGCATAGCGCCTCCCTCTTCTGCCGGTCTGCACATTTTTGCGTAAATATTCAGACATCCTTTTTCCTCTTTCAACGGCGGACATACCCAGTTTGCCTTTCTTCTTTCCAGTTCTTCATCGGAAACAAGCAGATTGACCTCTCCATTTGGAATATCGATCACGATTTCATCCCCATTTTCCACAAGTGCGATCGTTCCTCCATCGTATGCTTCCGGTGATACATGCCCGATAATTGCACCATAGTTAAATCCTGAGAATCTGGCGTCCGTGATCAGCCCCACACTCTTGTGCAGTCCCAGTCCGATCAGGGCATCGATGCTCAGCATCAGTTCCTTCATGCCAGGAGCCCCTTTACATCCTTCATAACGAATGACAATGATGTCACCCGGTACGATTTCTCCTGCCTGGATTGCCTCAAACGCCGGACGGTCGCCTTCGAATACTTTTGCTTTCCCTTTCAGATATTTCACTTCTTCGTATACGGCTGTCGGACGGACAATCGCACCGTTCGGTGAAAGGTTTCCTCTTAAGATCTTAAGTCCCGGCTCATGGAATAACGGACGTTCCAGAGAATGAATAACTTCATTTTCTTTTGGCGTTACCTTGGAAAGGAGCTCTTTCCATGTGCCGCCGTACATACTCGGAGCATCGGTAAACAGTTTGCTCTCCAGCATCTTCATCACATTCATAACACCGCCTGCGTAGTGGAAATCCACAACAGTATACGGGCCGCTCGGTACTACTGCATTGATGCAGTAAATTTCATCTGCGTATTTTTCAAAATCTTCCAGAGTCAGTTTGATTCCCAGTTCATATGCGTAGGAAAGAATGTGAAGAACCGCATTGGTGGATCCAGCCACGGCCATATCAAACATAATCGCATTGAGAAGCACTTCTTTCGTGATCAGATCTGAAGGTTTTCTTCCTTCTTTTGCCATCTTTACCGCGTATTTTCCGGCTTCTCTTGCTCTGCGGAGCTTTGCGTTGTCGGATGCAGGGATCGTAGACGTACCCGGAAGCACCAGATTCAGCACCTCTCCAAGCATCTGCATGGTATTTGCTGTTCCCATGGACGGACATGCACCAAAGGACGGACAGACATTGTCTTCCATGTCCATCAGCTCTTCTTCTGTAGCGCCTGAAAATCTTGCGGAATCCAGATCCGCTTCCACCACGGTTTTCCCGCAGTACTGTCCCGGCTGCATGGAACCGCCCGTCACGATCATGGACGGAATGTCCAGACGCATTGCCGCAAGGTAACATCCGGCAATGATATTATCACAGGATGCGACCATAACAAGACCATCGAAATTGTGTACGCGTGTAACAAATTCCACGGACATTGCCACGATGTCCCGTCCAACCTGTTCGTATTTCAGTTCTTCTGCTCCGTTTGCGATGTTTCCGCAGGTTGCCGGGATTCCGAATTCCACCGGCACTCCTCCTGCTGCCCAGATTCCTTCTTTTACCGCTTCAGCGATCTGTCTTAAGTGGGCAGATCCCGGAGATCCTGACATATATGAATTCGGAACTCCGATATGCGGTTTCTTACGGATGTCCTCGTCGGAATACCCTGCCGCTTTCATCATAACTCTTCTGTGCGCCGCCTCGGCGCCATTCCAGTATTCTGTTCCCATAATTTCCTCCTGTCTGCGCTTTGCTTTCTCTTCAATCTCTTGACAAATAAATTGCCTTTGATGATAATAATAAAATAGAAACTGCAATTTCTGAATTAATATTTTTTAAATATACTATTCGGTTTTGCTTATATCTGCATTTGCATTATAGAAAATCATTTTAATTCATTTTTTCTAATATGAACCATTAAGAAATCGAATGGAAGGTGAATCATGAACAAGTATCAGACCATTTTAAGCGTCTGCGAAACACGCAGCATCTCCAAAACCGCCGCTTTGCTGAACTATACCCAGTCGGCGGTCAGCCAGACGATCAAAAATTTTGAAAAAGAGCTGGGGCTTGAACTTTTCATCCGTTCCAAAAACGGTATGGAACTGAAATCCGACATGGCCTGGATCAAAGAGTCTCTTCGGACCATTTGCGAGGCCGAAAACCAGATTGCACGGACCGCCGCTTCTCTTTCCACTCTGGACAGCGGCCTGATCCGCATCGGCACGATCCAGAGCATTTCCTATCACTGGTTGCCGGGCATTATCAAAGATTTTTCTGAAGAATATCCGAACATTCTTTTCCAGCTTACGATCGGCGGCTTTGGCGAACTGAAGGAAAAACTGATGGGCAATGAGCTGGACTGCATTTTCGTGTCCGAATTCTCCGTTCCGGGACTGCCGTTTGTACCACTTGGAAGTGATGAACTGATGCTCGTCACACCCCTTTCGCATCCTCTTGCAAGTCACCTGTCCGTCTCCCTGGCAGACGTCAACAACCAGGACTTCATTCTGTCCGCAGACGGTCTGGACTACGAAACCGGCAAAATCTTCGAGCTGAACCAGATTTCTCCAAACATCCGCTATCAGCTCAACGAAGATTTCACAACATTGAAAATGGTAGAACAGGGCTTTGGCATTACCATTCTGCCAAAACTGCTTCTCCACAACGCCCCGTTTGAAGTCTGCATCCGCCCGTTTACCGAGCACTACACCCGTACCCTCGGGATCGCTCTTCCGTCCGGCATTACGCCGTCCAAAGCAGTTTTACAGTTCCGGGCATTTGCAGAACACTGGTGCAGGGAGAATCTGTAGATAAAACGGAAATGATTTCCCCGCGTTATCCTACCTTTGTTTTGTATACCTACTCTTAATTTTATGGTATACTAAATTCATAGGAGAAGAAAGGATGTGTTACCATGGCATTAACACAGAAGAATAACGAGTACACGATCGATGATATCTACGCTCTGCCTGACGGGCAGCGTGCAGAACTGATCGACGGTCAGATGTACATGATAGCACCGCCGGGCAGGAGACACCAGTTAATACTTGGTTTCCTTTACCGCAAAATTGCTGATTATATCGAACAGAAAGGCGGATCCTGCGAAGTCGATATTGCTCCATTTGCCGTATTTTTAAACGCAGATGATAAAAACTACGTCGAACCGGATATCAGTGTAATATGCGACTCCAAAAAGCTGAATGATAAAGGATGTACCGGCGCTCCGGACTGGATCATTGAAATTGTCTCTCCCGGAAGCAGACAGACAGACTATTTCACTAAACTCTTCAAGTATCGAACAGCTGGAGTTCTTGAATACTGGATTGTCGATCCTGATAAAAACAGAGTTACCGTTTATAATTTCCAATCTGAAGATACCGCGGAATTCACTTTCGCCGATTCTGTAAAAGCAGGAATCTACGGTGATCTTCAGATTGATTTCAGTTCATTAAATCTTTTATAGCAGCAAAAAGCGGACCCGCTATAGGATCCGCTTTCCTCTTGTCTCATATTCTTTTATCTGATCTGCTCCACCGCTTCTTTGCAGAGTGCTTCAATTTCATCATACTTTTTCTCTGCAATCAGACTTTCTTTTACCATCCAGCTGCCTCCGCATGCAATGACCTGCGGGCAGGAGAGGTAGCTTCCAATATTCTCCTGGCTGATACCGCCTGTCGGCATAAACCGGAGCTGGAAATAAGGTGCCGACAGTGCTTTGATTGCTTTGACGCCTCCGTTTACTTCTGCCGGGAAAAATTTTACGACAGACAAACCAAGCTCCAGCGCCTGTTCAATCTCGCTTGCCGTTGCCACACCCGGATAAACCGGAATTCCTTTTTCCTGACAGTAGCGTACAATCTTGGGATTGAGCCCCGGACTTACGATAAACTTTGCCCCGGCCTCGATGGCTGCATCCACCTGTTCTGTCTCCAGGACGGTGCCTGCGCCTACCAGCATGTCCGGATATGACTCGCTCATCCGGCGGATCGCTTCCGCGGCCGCATCTGTCCGAAAGGTCACCTCTGCACACGGGATGCCGCCTCTTACAAGAGCTCCGGCAAGATCTTTGGCATCCTCCGCTTTCTCAAGCTTGACTACAGGAACAATCCGGATTTCTTCAAACCTTTCATCTATTGTTTTCATTTCGTGTTTCCTCCTTCTACGCTTCCTCCGCCTACCAGTGTGCCCCGGTTGCACTTTCGTTTGCCGTGTTGTCTCTGTAACTTAAGAGCAGGCAGACCGCATCCAGAACAATGTGAAGGCTCTGGTCAAAAAGGGAACTCAAAAGCTGAATGGAACCACGCTTCTCCCCGGTATCTCCTTTTACGGTCCCCGGAATCACAAGGATCTGATCCGCAAATCCCGCAAGCGGCGACTCTCTTTTGCTTGTCACAGCAATTACCGATGCATTTTTCTCTTTCGCTTTTCTGGCAGCGTCCACAACGCTGATGCTCTTTCCGGATCCGGATACTCCTATCAGAATATCCCCCTCCTTTATGGCCGGTGTGATGGTCTCTCCCACCACATATACGGTGTATCCAAGATGCATCAGCCTCATCGCAAATCCTTTCGCGCTGAATCCGGAACGTCCTTCTCCCGCCACGAAGATCCTCTGGTCCTTCTGGATCAGACCGATCACCTGATCAATCTCGTCTTTCTTTACATTTGCGACTACATGTTCAATCTCGTCCATGATTGTCCGTAATACATCCATTGTCCTGCCTCCGTTCTCTATCCATATCTTACATCCGGACGGCCCCGGCAAACCGCGCAGCCGTCTCTCGTTTGTTTCCTGATTTCGTAATCGCGCTTCCCACGATCCCGATTTCAATTCCGCACTCTTTTAACAAAGGTACCGTATCAAGTGTTACGCCTCCGGCTGCCGCTATCTTTCGGACTCCAGAGAGCTCTCTGACGCTGCTTCTGACCAGTTCCGCGAGCCCTTCCCCCTGTCTGTCGGACGGAAGGTGAATACAGAAAACAGCCTCCGGAAATGCTTCGCCAAGTACCCGGATCCGTTCTGCCGGCACTTCCAGCAGGTCAATCATATATTCCTTTCCAAACTCCCTGGCCACATCGGCACATGCCCGGATCGTTGTCACGGAAGAAAATCCCATGACTGTCGGATATCTCCTCCGGCCTCATATGTTTTCCTGAACTCGTAAGCTCCCTCATCGCAGGTCTTGATGTCTGCCAGAAAACACTGTTCCGGAAACCGCTTCCGAAAATACGCAACGCTTCTGTCCAGACCGTAGTCTTTGATCAGGGATGTTCCGATTTCAATAATATCGGCAGACTCTTTAATCTCTTCTATCATAGCCTCTGCCGTCTCAAGATCTGTCCTGTCAATTGCCACCTGAAGTTTCAATGAGCCTGTCCTGGATATTTGTGCCTGCCCCCAGCTTTGGCGTAGATCCAAGGAGAATGCGCACCTTCCCGGAACGCACCTTTGCGAACAGTTCCGCTTTTTTTGCCTCTGTACCTGCTTCATGGATAAAAGCAATCTCCTCCCTGGGGATACCTTTTGCCACCAGCTTTTCCCGCACGTCATCATATACATTAACTTTCATATTTATTGTTCAAAATGCCGGAAACATCATCTTTCTGACAGATACAATATGCCGCACCTGGAAAACAATGTGCGTATTCGAAGAGGTCTATGCAATACTATGACATAAAAATCACGGAAACTGATCGTCTGTCCCCGTGATTTTCTAAATATATTATGTTATTCCAAATCATCTCCCTGTCGGGTCGTATACCTTTGATTTCCTGCTTCTAATTCCTTTTCTCTAACCAACGAAATCACTTCCAGATACGATTTTATCTCTGACTTCCATTTTTAGCATCTCCATTTTATCCAGCCCTTACTCCCAGATTCCTGCTCTTCGGTACACTTCCTCGATAAATGCCTGCTTCTCCTTTACAGCAACAAGAACATCATCCCCGGAATTTGTATGAATATAAATCCGGTCCAGCGACATAGCAAGTGATGATAGCGGATTGTGTGTCTCCTCAAGCAGTTCAATGTTTCTGTACCGAATACGTTTTTTTATGAAACCGAATACGATCAGCAGTTCCTGCTCTCCAAGGTAAATATAATTTCTGAAATATATCGGTACCATCAGAAGATCCACCAGAACGAGTACAATCAGGGCTGTGATCACAGATGCGATTTCCTCTTTTTCTCCTCCTGCAGCCGGAATGACTGACCAGAGAACCAGTACATTGACAAAAATCAGAAGCGCCCATGCCCACAGATCCACTTTTCCCTGAAACTTCATATCCGGAATTCCAAGAGTATCGTCCCGTTTTTCGGTTCTGTATACTTCCTCTTCTCTCTGTACTCTGATCCTGCCGCTCTCCTGCGCCCGTCTCTGCTCCTGTCTCTGTCTGATAAATATGAAAACAAACAAAGCTGCAACAAATCCGAGGACAACAAAGAAAAAGTATTTTCCGAGTCTTCCAAGCCAGATCGTCCCCACGCTGCACCATCCAAAGATCAATGCGAGAAAGGGTCCGGTCACCGCGAGGGTATCTCTGTTCATCATACTGCCGGCCCCGGTCTTTACGGAATTTTTCACCGCCGCATGGAGAGCCCACTGTTCGATCACGGCCATCACCACGCTCACTCCGTAGAGAAAGAGAAGGCTTGTTTTGCTTCCCCAGCTGTCCGGCTGTCCCCATAGTCCAAAATGCGTCGGGATCACATCCGGAATCTTCTGATACATCACTGCAATATAGATTCCCACGCCGATCGTAACAATCCACATCAGAAGCATAGAAAAAATCTCAGTCTTTCTGTAGTGTTCAAACATCTTCATACCTGGTCCCTCCCATCTTATTTGATGTAAAATCCAATACAGTTCATTTCCGTATCAAAGGAAATGGTAAACTGTGCCCTGCCGTCTGAAAACTGAGCCATTACAATGGCCAGCGCGTATTCTGTTCCCGTGTCCTTGTCCTTCTGTCCGCTGATATTGGTTCCGCTGATCTTTTCGAAATCCCCCAGCGGTTCGATGGTTCCCTCGATTCCGGCCCGGATCTGATCCTCCGTAATCTGTGCTTTCATCATCTCGCTGAGCATTCCGTAAGCTTCGCCGATCTTTCCCGTACAGGAAAGCTCTGCGATTTCTTCCGCTTTTTCCTGCACCTCCCTTTCATCGAAGTTTGACGAAAGCCTCGATGCACATCCGGCCGCAGGAAGCATCAACATGATTGCCGCCACCATAATACAAATTATTCTTTTTCCCTTTTTCATTTTTCTTCCCTTCTTTCTATTGGTATGGTGATACTCGTCTGGTATCCGTCTTTCAGTCTCGAAACCTGCATCGTTCCTCCATATGATTCCACAACATACCGGACATTGACAAGTCCGAGCCCTTCGTGTCCCTTTCTCTTTTTCCGCTTTGCCGGGCAGGAATTTCGAAGGCAGATCACAAGAAAATCTTTTGCTTCATCCATCTTGAGCGAAAGATAACGCTCTTCGCCGCACTCGGCAACTGCTTCCCTCGCATTGTCCAGCAGATTGGAAAAAATCGTCGTTACATCGATATCTTTCATGAACGAAAGATCCGCCTGCCCGATCTCAATACGAAGCCTTGCCCCTTTCATTTCCTGAAGATTCAGCTTTTCATTGAGGATCAGATTCAGCATCCGGTGTTCCGTATAGGTGACCCGTTCCAGACTCCTTAACATTCCTCCGATATCACTGCAATACCGGTCCGCCGCCTCCAGATCACCCAGGTGATACAGTTCCCCGATCATCTGAATATGATTTTTCACATCGTGAATTACCTTTCTGGATGCCTGATACTTCTCTTCCAGTTCCCGGTACTGATGCATCATCATCTCCTTTTGCTGTTCGTAGAGCTGATACTGTAAATTTTTCTTTTGCTGGCCGATCATATATCCGAAAAGATAAATAACCAGAAGATGAAGCAGTACAATCCCGAGCACCGCCACTGCCAGGCTCCCGTACCCGTAGATCATCAGCAGTGTCTCACCGTTCAGATACAAAGCAAAAATCAAAGCCAGCATCAGGAATGGAATAAGCAGAAATACTGCTGTCTGCCCGTTGGAAAGAAACACCTGATCCTTTTCACGGAACACTTTGACAAAATACCGGGAGACCAGAATGTATTCAGCTGCCAGCAGCAGATAAACCGCCGCCCGGAGCAGAAAATACCAGTTTCCGACCATCAGTGTCACGGAAGATCCAAAGCCGTATCCGAAAAAATCAAACAGCATCGTAAATACCAGATAACTTCCAAATACCGCCATGGCAAACAGGATGGTCTCCACAATTCCCGCCTTGGTCCGAAGGTAAAACAGCGATGACAGGACGAAGAGAATAAGCATACCGCACCCCGCATAAAGCAGCGCGTTTTCCTGCCTGAGTGTTAAAACCGAACTTAAGAATAAAATCAAAACCGTCGGAATACGGATGATGTGCGGGATCTCTTCCGCCCTGTGGTTCCGCTTCATGAAATACCATGCCGCATAGGTGTATGCCAGGCAGTAGAGAAGCTCTGCCAGTACAATAATGATTCTTTCTGTTTCTGTAAATCCTGTATTCATAACCATTTCCTCACAGCCGTCCGGCCAGAAACAGATTCAGTTCCTCCCGGAATGCCTTTCCCTTTTTCTGCGAAAGCGGAAGAACGCTTCCATCCATCATGGTAATCTCGTATCCTTTAATTCCCCTGACCTGATCCAGATTGACTACAAAGCTTTTGTGCGGCATTGCAAAGCCATACGGCCGCATTTTTTCCAGGCATTCACTGATCTTTGCCTGCTGGTAATAGACGCCTTCCTTTGTATGCACCTCAAGCATCCGGAATGTATATTCAAAGTAATAGATTTCCTCCGCCGGAATCCGGATTCTTCCCTCCTTCGTCAGAAGATCCACAACCGGCTTCTGATTTTCCTTCTGCATGTATTCCAGCGCTTCCTTAAGCTGCCGTTTAATTTCCTTTTCTTTGACCGGTTTGAGCAGGTAGCCGAAGGCATGAACTCCGAAAGCATATCCTGCATATCCGCCATAATTGGTAATATAAATAATTTCAACCTGCTTATCTGTCTTTCTGATCTCCTTCGCCGTCATGATTCCGTCCATCCCCGGCATATCAATATCCAGAAACAGAATATCATATTTACGGCCTGCCTCCAGTAATTCCTTTCCGCTTCGAAAGAGATCTACTTCGTATCGGTCCTCCTCTTCATGCAGGATCATTTTCCTGACATTTTCACACACAATTTCCTGATCGTCACAGACTGCAATCCGAATCATAAGCCCCTCCTTTTCCCCTTGTGCGTTCATTATAATTCTCTGAATTTTTATCTTCAAGTACCACAGCACGAAAGAAAGAAAATCCGGCATAAAAGACAGCAGCGGCGTTTCGTAGAACAACGAGTTGCGCTTGCGGAACTTTCGCACCGGGCGTGGTCGCTTTAGCGACAAATTTCTGCTTTGCGCGAGTGTGCATCCCGCGGAGCGTTTTTGTTTAACAGGGAACGAAGTTTCCTGTTAAACAAAAAAAGACTCCGTCAGGTTTTGCCTGACAGAGTCGGTAATATTTCCATTTTTTATTTTGTCTGAACCTGTTTTTCAGGCAAGTGCCTCCTCGTTTCCTGCTATGGTCACCGCCCTTCGCCCTACCGCATCAAAGCTGCTCCAGAATGTCTCTTTCTCCACGGTCTGCCATCCGTTTATCGGATCCGCAACCCGATACTGCCCGTATTCTTCCCCGGTCAGAACGACACAGCGCAGGTTGGTATAAGGCACATATTCTTCGCCGTCCGGAAGGATCCATGTGTAGGAATCCGAGTAGGCCGGCGGTGCATAATTCATCGTCACCCAGACCGCCACCGGAACAAGCAGCCATTTCTTCCTGTTTATTTCACTCATCTCCTCAAATTGGTTCTGTCTTTTCTTTCCGCCCGCTCAATCGAAAGTACTTGTGAAATATGTCTCTTTGCCACTTCTCTCATTGCCAGGTTGTACACGTTTTCCCCCCTGAGCCTGTGCCCATATTTCAGCCGGAATCCGCTGATTCCCTTTTATTTCCCGTTCCCGGCTTCTTTCCATATTTTCCGTTCCATCACGGTCAGCCAGATCTCCCAGATCAGGTAGTAGAGGATGGTAAAGACCGCTGCCGCAACCGTATACCGCAGCATATCCTCTGTCTGGTAGGACCGCACTTCAAATGTCAGCAGCGCAAATACTGTCTCGATCAGAATTCCGGCGGCCGCGGAAATCCAGAATGGCCGGTGAATCTGACGGTGCATCAGTTTCCGACGCTCTTTTCCCTTCATTCCAAGCCGGATCAGGAACAGATCCTGCTCCTGCATCGTTCCCGCCTCGCTCTGCGTCTTGGAATAAATCTGGAAGAGTCCGAATACAAAGACAAGCGCCGCTGCCACAGCCTGTGTCGTCAGATCCCGGACATTACTCTCTTTCACCTTTCCAATCATCTCATCCTTCGGATAAAGATTGCCGACCCGCTCATCAAATAACCGGTCGATCGGATGCTCTTCCTCCAGGAAAGAAAGCGCCGAAACCACATCCTCGTACTGATCCTTCGGTACTTCCCACAGAATCAGATTGGTCGGCCCGTCCGTCAGGTTGTCCTCATTCTGAACCATGTATTCTTCCCATGCTGCCTCTCCCTGCTCCAGAAGAACCGGCATGTTTTCTTCATTTTTCTTCCGTACGGATTCGTATCCCCGCTCAAATTCTTCATCGGAAAAGACAACAAGATGTTCCTGTTCTCCTTCTCCCAGAACTCCCGTCAGAATGTCCCGCTCTCTGCCGACTTCCTCATGACCGGTATAAATCTCATGCCTGCGGTCTACGCTGTAGTAGAGAAGCGGCTGTCCGAACCGGAGATAATTTCCCGTTCTGGAACCGCTGTAATCCAGATTTCTGGCCGGCATGGATACATTCTGCTGGTAAACCGTGTGAATCTCTCCATCTTTTAAATCCAGATTCTCCGGTGTTTTTCCAAGTGCCTCTTTCAAAGCCCGGTAGGTATCTTCGGAAATCCCGATATACTGTCCCTGCTCCATGCTTACCATCCGCTCGTCTTCCAGACTGCTGTTTCCTCTTACCGAGTTAACCCGCACCATCGGATAAATCTGCGTTTTCACGTCATACTCTTCCATGACCGCTTCCACCCGGTCCATATCCTGATCATAGGCCATGCTGACAATATCATATGGCAGCTGCGCCTCCGCCGATGGCGTAATCATTCCACTGATCAACGGAATTCCGGCAAAGGAAAGGACACAGATATGTACAACCGTCATGACGTAAATACTCCACCGGTTCTTTTTAAACCGGTATCTCCATTCCTTGTTCCAAAGCACATCCTTGATATATTTTTTCGGATTCAGCCGGGCTTTTTTGACGCTTCTTACCATCACTCCGGTCAGAATGAGGAACACGCCAAGGACAACAAACAGATAGCTTCCCTTATTCTCGCTCCAGGCTTCCGATGTATACCATGTCGCTGCCACATCAAGCAGCACCAGCCCCATAATCACCCTTCTCCATACGGCAGACGGCACGGTCTCCGCCTCTTTCTCCTCGTAGAGCACAGTGGAATTGCCCATCCGCAGGATATTTTCCTGATTCAGCATAGTAGAAAAAATCAGTGTCAGGAGAAACGCGATCCCGCCCCAGCCGATGACATAGGAGGAAAAGAACGATGGAAGCACGATTCTTCCCTGAAGCGCTTCTCTGAGTACAGAGTAGAGACCCCCTCCGGCAAGTATGCCGAGAATGGCGGATAATACCATACTGATGCCAAATTCTACCGCAAACAGAAGGTAGATCGTCCGGGTACGGATACCGAGAATCAGGAAAGTCCGGTATTCCCGGTTTCTCACCTTTGTATAATTGGAAATCAGGTTGTACATCAGCAGGATGCAGAGGAAAATAATCATCACTGTAGAACTTGTAAAGATCCCCTGCAGTTTCAAAATCCACTCCGGAATTCCCGGTACCTGCGGAATATTTCCGGATGAAAGGAATACTCCGAAGGCAACAATAAGGAAGATCGCAGTAAAGATCCCTCCCAGAATGAGAAGCACACCGTCTTTCATGCTGGAACGAAAGTTTTCCCATATAAGGATTCCAAGTTCTTTCGGATACCGCCCAGGAAAATAAAGTGCCTGCTTTCTACGGAGCTTTGCCGCTCTCTCCTGACGTTTGACCTCCCGGTAAGCTGCCATCTGCTCATACCATTCATCCAGGAAACGGAAACCTACATATTCAAACAGGCTGGCAATGGATACAAAAAGCAACGGCATCAGCTCAGCCTGTTCGCTATTCAGTTCTGTTCCGTGTACGCCTTCATAAGCGTTTGCCGCCTGAATGCAGGCGATCAGGCACAGAAATACCATTGCCCGTGATGCCAGGTCCAGCGCATGAACCTCTTTTTTCAAAAGCATCAGAATCAGACGCACCACATAAAGCAGTGCGGCAATGGTTCCCAGAATATGGCAAAACGCCAGCGTCGGACCTGCCGATGATCCAAGCCAGAAGTGCATATAGTCACCGGCCTGAAGCGCCTGAATCCATGCGCTGATCAGATTGTAGTTTTCCCCTCCTACCGGCAGCTGCCATACAACTGAATATAAAATCACTACAATCAGAGATAAAACGATTCTCCAGATTTTCGCCGCTTTCTTCATCTCTTCCTCTCTTTCTACCTATATCTGTTCCAGTGCATAAAGTGCAGCTCCTGCTGCTCCTACGATCTCCGGTTCCGGACAGATATAAAGTTTTCCCCCGATTTTTTCTTCTACCGCACGTACAACTCCCGGATTTTTCGCGACACCGCCGGTCATCATAAATTCCGGCTCCATTCCTGCTCTCTTTAAAAGTGAGTAGGATTTATTCGCGATCGCCCTGCAGATTCCATTTGCGATATCCGCCTTTTCTTTGTTATTGGCGATCAGAGAGATCACCTCCGACTCCGCAAAAACGGAACACATGCTTGTGATTTCAATATCCTCCGTCGATTTCATGGCGATCGGTCCCAGTTCATCGATATCGATCTCCAGAGATCTTGCTATCATCTCAAGGAAACGTCCAGTTCCTGCCGCGCACTTGTCATTCATGACAAAGTCCACGACTTCGCCGTTTTCATTTAACCGGATTCCCTTACTGTCCTGTCCTCCGATGTCGAGAATCGTCCGGATCTTCGGATTGAAATAATGAGCGCCCTTGCCGTGGCAGCTGATCTCGGTAACATTTTCATCTGCAAACGGAATGCTGACTCTTCCATATCCGGTAGATACAATTCTTGCGATGTCTTCTCGTTTCAGTCCGGCCCGGTCAAGCACCTCTTTTAAAATCCGGTCCGCACTCTCGCCGGACTTTGCTCCGGTCCGGATCACGGAAAATGCCCGGATTTTTCTGTCCTGATCCATGATCACGGCATTGGTCGACGTCGATCCGCTGTCAATCCCCATTACATACATGCTTTCCTCACCTCTCCTTTGTGATGTCTCTTTCCTGCTGCCTTTCAGTGATTCCAGAAATGCTTCCATCCTGGTCAGCACCTGTCCGTAACTCTGCTTCGTGTAATCTGTCTCCAGAAGCAGCATCGGCTTCTTTAAAATCCCTTTGAGCCATGCGTACTCATACGAATAATTATCGCAGAATTGGACGGTATGGTAAAGTACCCCGTCCACACTTTCTGCATATTTCTGAATCAGATCGTCTCTTCCGGCGGCAGCCTCCATCCGCATACACGGAAACTGGCTTAAAAGCCCTCTTACATATCCGCCAAACACATCTTCCGCATCGTAGAGCAGCTTTCTCGCAAGACCGGTACAGGTCAGGTCAAATGCCACATTGGCCCCTTTGTCCTTTAAGATCTGTTTGATCGTCTCGTCGGCTCTTGCACCGATGATTCCGATATTCGGCCCGCCCTTTTTCAGGGAAATCATTTCCTCCCTTTGATGGGCCCGGATAATTTCTTCCAGCTTTTCCTCCTCAAACTTCTTACCGGAATATACTTCATAAGCATGGATCATGTCACGGATCCGCTGTGCGTAAAGTGTGATCCCCGCATCTTTGATGATCCGCGGCGTATCCAGCATGTAAATGAATTTATCCGGCATCTCCTCGGTCAGTACGTCATAGAGCCTGCGGATGCTGTCGCAGCACGTCGTCAAGATGATTCCGTCATACTCTCCTTTTGACACTTCCTCCAGCACGCCCTTCGCAAAGCTGCAGATGTTCGGATGCATCTTCATATCCGCCTGATTAAAACTGGTCACCTGCGGCTCAATCCTCTGAACCGTTTCTCCCATGGCCGCGAAGACTTCCACAGGTGCATATTTACATATATATCCTAACATTCCTTTTCCTCTGTCTCCAACAATTCTAAAAATGCCTCCAGACGCGTCTTGATCTGTCCGTCGTGGCTGTTTCTCTTGTCAATCCCGTCACCGTCCAGAATCAGCATCGGGATGCCTTTTTCTTTCATCCGGTCTTTCAAGATCAGACTTCCGCCGGATGCCTGCTTGCATCCCCAGTGGCAGAAATGGATAACCGCGTCCGGTTTCAGCCGGTCCGCCAGCTCTCCGACCATATCGGCCTTCCGTGAATAAGAGCCATTGTACAGATTCCGGATGATCTTTTTGGCAAGTGACTCAAACGGTTTTTCCGGATCCATCTTCTCCATGTAATCAATGACAATATCCCCTGCCGTGATCTGATACTCTTTGCTTCCGTTAAAATATTTCTTCAGTGTTTCCTGATAAAACGGCAGAAGATGAATCCAGAGAATCCTCTTTCCTTCAAATTTCGGGTATGTCTGAATATCCTCGACCATAAAACGGATCAAGTCAAGAAATTCCTGCGTTCCGATAAGCAGATGGGTTCCCATCATCAGATACAACTGGCTGATAATCTCTCCCGGATAATAATAGGTATTCTGAAGTTCAAAAAACCGGAACAGCTCTTTTCTCGTCTCATTTTCGATCCGGATGGTCTCCCGCAGTTTTTCCTCGCTGAAACGTACTCCAAAAGTTTCGGAAAGCTTCTCTGCAAGTTCCCGAAGCTGATCCGCCAGATAGGAGACTGACGCCTCATCATCCCGGTACGGGACATCCAGAAAGGTAAACGGTACTCCCTTTTTCTTCTCCAGATAACGGAACGTATTGAGGTTTCCGTCACAGGAAAGAGAGGTCGTCACCGCATAGTGGGGCTGGCGCACCACGCCGCTGTCCACGCCTCCGACAAAAGTCTTATGATAGGAACAGAGTGTCGGCGCAATTCCGGCATTCTGTGCGTAGTCGATGAACTGATCTTCCAGATGATATCCGCTTAAATAGCACGAAAGACACTCGATGGAGAGTGTCCGGATTCCCATGCTCTGCATGATCTCGCACGGCGCGAAAATATTGCTCCACACATAGCTGTCCTCTCTGGCAAGAGCGTCCGCCACCAGTGACATCATCATCGATTCCAGCTTCTGATATCCTTTGGAAAGCCCGCTCTTTGGCAGAAGTCTGGTTCTCCATTTGTTTGCCTGAAACCCGAAAATCATTTTGTTCCAGCTTTTCTCAGGATGCTCGATTGCTTCCTGTCTTACAAAGTCAATATATTTGTCTGCAACTGACATGCTGTCATCCCTCCTTATTTCTTTGTAAGCGGTACGAAAGCCCCGATGAAAAGAGGATTCTCCTGTTTTTTCATCAGGGCCGGGCGTCTTAAAATGCCGCAAGCAGTTTTTCAATATGTTCTTCTTTTGTTGCCCATGACGTACAGATCCTGATCACCGTATGGTCCGCGTCATAGCGTGTCTCATGGTTAAACAGGAATTCTTTTTCCAGTTCCTGTAATTTCGTATCTTCCACAATCACGAACTGCTGATTCGTGATACTGTCCATATAGAAGCGGTATCCTTTCTCCTGAAGCTCCTTTTTCAGCTTCATGGCAAGCCGGTCCGCATGGCGTCCCATCTCCATGTAGAGGTCATTCTCAAACATGGCAAGGAACTGTAGGCCGAGGAGCCGTCCCTTTGCGAGCATTCCGCCTTTCTGCTTGATCAGGTAGCGGAAGTCCTCCTTCAGCGCCGAATGGCTGATAACGACACACTCCCCGAACAGCGCTCCCACTTTGGTGCCTCCGATATAAAAGGCATCTGTCAGTGCCGCAATGTCAGAAAGCGTCACATCGGTCCCTTCCGCTGCAAGTCCATAGGCAAGCCTTGCACCGTCCAGGAAAAGATACAGTCCGCACTCGTCGCAGACCTTTCTCAGATCTGTCAGTTCCTGTTTTGTATACAGCGTGCCAAGCTCTGTCGGATGTGAGATGTATACCAGCTTTGGCTGTACCATATGTTCATGCGCTCCATCCGCCCAGTGGCTGTCATGGGCCTCTTTGACCTGCGCCGCCGTAATCTTTCCGTCCTTGCCCGGCAGAGCAAGAACTTTATGGCCGCACGCCTCAACAGCACCGGTTTCATGAACATTGATATGTCCGGTCTGCGCGCAAAGCGCCCCCTGATACGGGCGAAGTGCCGCGTCGATCACGGTCAGATTGGTCTGAGTGCCGCCCACAAGAAAATGGATGTCCACGTCCTCCCGGCCAACTACTTTTCTGATACGGGCTCTTGCCTCTTCGCAGTACGGATCTTCCCCGTACCCGACACTCTGCTCCATATTCGTATCTATCAGTTTCTGAAGGACGGCCGGATGCGCTCCTTCCACATAATCATTCTGAAACATAATCATAGTCTTACCCTCCTGTCCGTTCTTTTAATCCTTATAACTCTCTATAACGCTGCGGATTGCTCCGCATTTCATGCCAACGTTATCAGTATATCACATTTTCCGGACATTTACATAAGCTGTGCGAAAAAGGATGCGCCCACAACCGTCAAAAGTCCTGCCGTGACGATCGCAAGGCTTCCCATGGCTCCCTCGACTTCGCCCATCTCCATGGCCTTGGCGGTTCCCATCGCATGGGAGGCGGTCCCAAGGGCCAGTCCTTTTGCGATCGGATGGCGGATCTTTAAGATCTTATAAAGCCATTCTGACGTGATATCTCCGATCATTCCGGTCACGCAGATGACCGCCACGGTGATGGCGGTTATACCACCCATTTCCTCTGAGACTCCCATCCCGATAGCTGTGGTGATGGACTTCGGGAGCAGGGTTACATACTGCTCGTGGTTTAAACCGAACAGTTTGGATAACAGAAAAATGCTGACAAGGCTTGTCAGTACGCCCGCCAGGAGCCCGCACAGAACAGCCGCCAGATTTTCCTTCAGAAGCTTGAGCTGTTCGTAAAGCGGCACCGCAAGGGCAACCGTCGCCGGAGTCAGAAAATAACTGATATATTTGGCGCTTGCATTATAGGACTCGTACTCTACGTTGGTGAGCGCCAGAAAGGCGATCAGTACAATCGCTGTGATCAGAAGCGGGTTCAGCACCGCAAGTTTGTACTTCCGTTTCAGCAGAAGCCCCCCTTCGTAGACAACCAGGCTGATCACCGGTCCAAAAAAGAGGGAATATTCAATAAAGCTCTGCATCTTATTCTTCTGCTCCTTTCTCCGTTTTCTCGATGACCTTTTCCGTCACAATGCCGGTCACTCCCATGACGAGAAGCGTCGTCACAAAGGTGATCACTATCACCGGCACTACCACCGGGCGCAGCTTATCCCAGGCTGTCATCAGTCCTACCGCCGCCGGAATAAACATCACCGGCATCAGTTCGATTAAAATCACCGATGCCTCTTTGACCTGAGGCACACGGATTAATCCGGTCATCAATGCCGTCAACATCAGCACCAGTCCATAAACACTGGCCGGAACCGGAAACGGGAGGATCCGGTTAAGGATCTCCCCCAGAAGTGAAATTATCATTATAATTAAAAATTGCCGTAATACTTTCATATTTTTCTCCTGTTTCTTTTCTGTCATTATGTAAAAGGCATATACGCAGCCGTTTTAGGATACGCCCTGCCCGGACGCATGATCCAGCAGATAGACAACAAGCATATCCACCATCTTGTCATAGCTTTCCACACCGTTTTCCTGCCCGTTCGACTTTAAATAGGCATCGTTAATCTGATTGGACACCTCCGCAATCCTGCCTTCATGCTCTGCCCAGAACGCATCATTTCTCTGAAGGTCTTTTCTTGCGTTTTCCGGAAGCATCCCGTAAAGTTCCTCGTAGGATGCCTGATCATAATTCCAGAGCTGGTTGGTCGCATACAGCCATCCGGATAAAGCCGCACTGTACCGGAATTCCGCCACATCCGACCGGCTGCACGCAAGCCAGGCGATGAAGTTTGCCTCCCGCTCCTGCATGAATCCTTTCAGGTGAGAGAGCTCGTGGCACATGGTAAACGGAATATTATACGCAGTCATGTCCCCATTATAATTGGCTTCCACCGTAAACGGGGAATAAATTCCCGTCAGTGACTGTATGGAAAGGAATTCCGAAAAAATCAGCTTTTTCGGCTCCGGATAATAACCCTTCAGTTCCCGGTAGTCTTCCCCCAGCGTCTGCATGGCCCGGACCGCATTCTTTCCGGCATCGGTCGTAAAGAGAAGCTCCCCGTCATCGTCCCTTGTAACAGAAGGCTCCGTATCCTGCACCGCCTGAGTCAGCGTCAGGCAGACGCTCCGCAGTTCATCCACGGTATAGTCCCGCGGAAGAATTCCGCTCCGCTCTGCAAACGAGGTGCTCCGGTAATTGATCCCGCAGTTGATCACATATAGAAATGCGAGAACCGATACGGTCCACAGCAGTACGACCGCCGTCTTCTTCGTCCGGTAAAAATTCCAGTTTTTATGGATAATCGAAAGCAGAATGTACAGAAAACCTAAAATGAGAGTCAGCACAAAAAGATACAGGCCGATCTCCGCCACAGAGGTCGGAACCAGCCCGAAAATCCGCCCGATACTTCCCGTCAGAGCCGGATAGATATGCTCTGTATGCCAGTCGGCAAATCCGTCTACATACACCGACGCAGCCATCAGGGCCACTGAGACGGCAAGAAGAATCAACGGAATCAGCACCCGCTTTTTAACTCGTCTCTTTCGTCTCTTCCTCATTTGCAAAACCTCCCGGAAACATCTTGTGAAAATAGTCTCTTGTCCGGCGGACATCCTGATCCACCTGATTTTTGACTTCCTCAAGGGAATCAAACTTCTGAATCCCCCGCAGGAAAAGATAAAACTCAATCATCACTTTTTTCCCGTACAGGTCCATGTCAAGCCCCGGTATATATGTCTCCACCGTAGTCTTCGGATCATTGTCCACCGAAGGTCTTGTCCCTACATTGGTGACACCTGCGTACCGCTTCCCGTCAATCCACGCCATAACTCCGTAGACTCCGTGCTCCGGAAGTTTGTCCTCTTCCTGATACTGTAGATTCGCCGTCGGCATACCGACCTTTCTTCCATTTCCTTTTCCGTGAATAATGATTCCTGTTAATGTATACAATGGTGTTCCTCCGCCTGTCCATTTTACTTCATAACGCTTATTATGACATTTTTCTCCAAAGCAATCAAGACTAACTTCTTTTTTGCACAAATTTATGGAAGCATACTTGCGGCCGCAAGACCGAGGGCAAGAAAGGGGCCAAGGGGAATGGTCTCTTTCCTTTTGCGCTTTTTGACGGCTGTCATGGCAAGTCCATAGATTCCTCCCGCCAGAAGCCCCAGAAACAGCCCAAGGATCCCCCGACTTGTTCCGAGGCAGAAGCCGGCTGCCGCCATCAGTTTGATATCTCCGCCTCCAAACGCTCCCTTTACAAGCAGGGCGGAAAGAAACAACGGAAATGCACTGGACACTGCCCCTGACACCGCCTGCAGAAGAGACAGCTGCTGCCACGTATCCGTAAAAACGGCAAGCAGCCCCGTAATCAGGAGAAGTGCCGGATAACGGTCCGGAATCTTTTTTTCGTTCCAGTCCGACACTGCCGCACCAAAAAGTACTGTCAGAAACAGTAGTTCACATACGATATTCATAACATCCTCTTTTCGTGGTTTTTATGATAAGCCGATTGATAACTCAGAATTGTTTTCAGAAAAGGAGAAAGGGAGATGTCCCTTTCCCCGGTTGAATTGTCTTTGAATGATTTTTTGCTATTTTTCTTCCTCGTTCTTTAAAGTCCGGAACCAGAAGACCGTCATCTGATCCTGATAATCCACCCCATAGGTCATGCCATGCGCTTTCAGGATCGTGCTGACAATGGAAAGCCCAAGCCCGGTTCCCTCCCTGCGTCCTGCCTGATGCTGGCTTCTCTGATACCTCTCCCAGATCAGTTCCCGCTCCTCCTCCGGAATTGGATTTCCCGGATTTTTCACTTCTACAAGACAGCCATCTTCTCCCGTCTTCAGGGATACGATAATTTCCTTTTTATTTTCAGTATGATTCAAAGCATTATATAGAAGGTTTCGGATCACCTGGCTCATTTTCAGCGCATCTACATATACCGGAATCTCCGTTTCATCCGAAACAAACCGAAGCTGAATTCCGTACTCTCTGGCACTCGGCTCGCAAAACATGATTTCAGATTCTACGATTTCATACAGGTTGTACCATTCTTTTTTCAACTGAAGATAGCCAGTCTGAAGCTGAGAATAGTCCAGAATATCATTTACCATCTCGCTCATACGCTTTGATTCCCGGATAATCAGGTTCAGATCTTCCGTACGTTTTTCCTCATCCTTCCAGTGGATGTCGCGGACCATTTCCGCATACCCTCCGATCAGGGCCAGAGGAGAACGGAGTTCATGAGAGACATTGGCAATGACTTCTTTCCGTAGATCGTCCACTCTCCGAAGTGCCCGTGAAAGCTCTTCCACGGAGTCCGCCAGCTGTCCGACTTCATCATTCAGCTTCAGGTTCGGTACCGCTGTCAGATCCCCTTTTGCCAGGTCATCTACGGTACCTTTGATAATATGTATCGGTTTCGTAAACTTTCTGGAAAGGATATGCGCCAGAATTGCCGAAGCAATCATCAGAAGAACGCTGAAAAAGATCAGCTGTCTGCGGTTCATATCCAGTACCTGATTCAGTTCCGTAAAATTCTGTGTCAGAATAATATATTCCTTTTCTCCGTTATAGAGGACCGGAATCCCGATTTCATAAGATATCAGCTGTGATCTTTCCCTCACTTCCCTGCTGAAAGACTCCCCGTCCAGAATGGATTGGTATTCTTCGCTGTCTCTGATATTCTGCCAGGGCTTGATATTTTTCTCATCTTCATCGATGTCCAGCTGGTGTCCGTAACTGTAAATGGCTTCCAGCCGGCCTTCGGAATCGACAATCATCAGCTTGCCGTTAATCGTCTTGCTCAAATATGGAATCAGCTGATCATTGTCTGCCAGATCTTCACTGTTGAGCTGTTCCTCCACCGGTTCCAGCCGTTCCTGTATCCCTTCAATCGCCACCTTGGTATAATTTCTCTCCAGGACAAGGATCTGGATAACCCACATCAGGACGATCGTAAAGATGACAAGAGCCATCATGATGAGCCAGAGACGCGCCATCATGCTGGAAAAAAGGCAGTGCTTTTTTTTATTCTCTGTACTCAAATTTATATCCGACTCCCCACACAGTCTGAATCAGCTTCCGGCGGTCTCCCAGATGCTCTCTCAGAGATTTGACATGGGAATCTACGGTCCTTGTATCTCCATGGTACTCGTATCCCCATACTGTCTCCAGAAGCTGTTCCCTTGTCAGGACAATGTGTTCATTTTGTGCCAGCTTAACCAGCAAATCAAATTCCTTGGGCGGCAGATTGATCGTCTTCTCCCCGATTTCCACCAGCCTCGCATCGATCTGAATCCTCAGATCACCAAACTGTAAAATCATATTCGGCGCGCTTCCGGTCCTTTTGAGTACCGCATTCACTCTTGCCATCAGTTCTTTCGGACTGAACGGCTTGGAGACATAATCGTCCGCGCCCAGATTAAATCCAAGAAGCTTGTCATACTCCTCGCTCCTTGCAGTCAGCATGATCACCGGGATCTGTGAGTGCTCCCGGATCTCCGCAAGAGCCTCAAAACCGTCCTTTCCCGGCATCATAATATCCAGAATCAATATATCAAAATCCGTCTTATCCAGCAGGTCGATTGCTTCCTGCGCATTTTCCGCCTCCTGGCACTGGAATCCCTCCAGTTCTGCGTAAGTCGATACCAGTTTTCTCAGATGCATGTCATCATCCGCGATCAGCATCCTTCTCAGCATCCGCCTCATCCTTACCCCTCCTTCCATCCTGCCCCATGGACAGTACCCCTTTTCGGGTTCATTTTTTCTATTGTAAAGTGTAATTGTAAGAATTTTGTGTGCATTTTCTAAAAAAACATGGGAAAACGGATGAGGCGGTTTTCCTGCTATTCTTTCCGTGTTTTCGCATTCATTACAAGCATCTGGAGCCGGTTTTCTATATTTGCAAAACTGACATCCGGATCATAATCCAGCGTCAGGATCTGGATATCCGGATACCGCTCTTTGAGCCTCTTGGAAATTCCTCTTCCGACCACATGGTTCGGTAGACATCCAAACGGCTGTAAAATAACGAAGAACTTACAGCCATTCTTTGCGTGGTGCAGTATTTCTCCCGGAATCAGCACCCCTTCTCCCGCGTCAAACGTATGATGAATGATCGGATCGCTGTCCTTGACCAGATCCTGCATTCTGCATGCCGGGCGATAAAGCGGATGCATTTTTGCGATCGAATCCGTCACGTTGTGGGCCAGATTGAAGATCTGATTTGCTGTGTGGAACCACACCTTATCCTTGACCGGCTTCTTCAGATGATATTCCCTGTTCTGGCTGTCTTTATAAAAATAAGTCTTACGGATTACATCCGTCATCCGCGCTTCAACAATCTCAAACCCGTTGTTTTCCAGATATCTTTCAATCTCATGATTGGCACCCGGATGGAAATTCAGAAGGTACTCTCCGACAATCAGTACCCGCGGCCGCGGGGTTGTCCGGTCATATGAAACCTGTTTCATGATTTCGATGGCCTTTTTAAAGCCTTTCTTCATTCCGGAAATGCCGGAGCGTTCCAGTCCTCCTATCACCTGATCCATTGCTTTTTCAAATGCCCGGTCCGCACTTCCTTCTTCCGTCTCATACGGCCGGATCTTCCGAAGAAGTTCCTCCAGCACATCGATCATCGGAAGACCGAAGGCAATCCGCATGGCGGAAAGCAGATTCATCTGAAAGCCCGGATGCAGGTTGTGATAATCCATATCGTCATTGGTCAGAATCGGAACATTCTCGTATCCCGCATCATCCAGAGCCTTGCGAAGCAGCGCACCGTAATGGGTAAGACGGCAGTCTCCGATATATTTTCCCATTGCGATTGCCACATGGTCGGTATCGTACTTTCCGCTTTTCAGCGCCGCAAGAGCTTCGCCAATGACAATCTGTGCCGGGAAGCAGATATCATTGTGCACATACTGCTTCCCGAGCCGGATCGCTTCCTCCCGACCGATCTCCAGCGGAACCGTGCGGATTCCCTGCCCTGCATAGGCCGCTGCCATCAGTCTGGAAAAGGCATGGGATGTATTCGGGATCAACACAACTTTTTCCTGTCTGCTTTCTTTCGTATATTTCACCGGATACGGATCTTTCAGTTCATGAAGTTCAAGTCCCCGTTTTTTCTCCCTTCCCATGGCTACCGTCTCCAGGAAGGAACGGACACGGATTCGGAGCGGTCCTTGAATATCACTTTCATCCAGCTTCAAAACAAGCGGTGTCTTACCGGAAATCTCCTTCATGAGACGGATGATTTCGTCTGAAAGGTATGCATCATGACCGCAGCCAAAGCTTACGATCTGCACATATTCCAGATGTTCGTTGCCAGCCGCAAGGATTGCAGAAGAAATCATCCGTGCATGGTAGTTGTTTACGATATCCAGCCGGCTTTTGCTTAAATCCACCTCATTGGCCTCCGGCAGGGAGTCCGCCGTCAGCACCGGGATTCCCATCCGCGTAAACATATCCGGCAGATCGTGGTTGACCAGAGAATCATTCTGATACGGCCTTGCCGCCAGTACCACCGCGAATCTTCCGGTACGGGTCACTTCCTCAAGGATGGCGCTTCCCGCTTTTTTCAGTTCGGTGTGGAAGGTATCTTCCGCCCGGTCTGCCGCTTCCATGGCCTGTCTTGTCATCTCTTCCGGGATCTGGAAGGTCGCTTTCATATACTGAGTCAGCTGCCTGTCCCGGTCTTCCTTCGTATACCAGTGGAACAGCGGGGCGTCATACGGGATTCCCCACATCTGCGCCGGATTGTCCGAGTTGCGCACGACAATCGGATATCCCTTTACAACCGCGCACATGGACTCACTTGTCTTTTCCGTGTTCTCGGTCGGAACCGTCGTGATCGATGGCATGAAAATCCGGTCCACCTTTTTGGACGCCAGATTTCTCAGGTGCCCGTGGACAAGCTTTGCCGGAAAGCAGACTGTATCTGAAGTTACCGCTGAAAGACCTTTTTCATAAATCTTCCTTGTACTCGGATCCGAAATCTTTACATCAAATCCCAGAGATTCAAAAAATGTTACCCAGAACGGCATCGTCTCCCAGAAGGAAAGAACACGCGGAATTCCGATGGTAATGTTCCTTTTCGGTGCAAGCTCCGGATGCGGATACTCCCGGAACAGAAGCTTTTCCCGCTTCCGGAACAGGTTCGGCACGGCATTTGCCTTCTGCGTCTTTTCCTTTAACTGCTGCCGAACATTGGAATCCTCCGGCATGCCAAGCACCGTTCCCCTCTCACACCGGTTGTTCGTGATCCACGCATTGCCGTTGGAGAAGGTGACGATCGTCCTCTTACAATGGTTCTGGCAGAACGGGCACGGAGAATTGGACTCCTGCTTATAGGAAAAATCATCCAGAGAGTCCAGATCGATAAACGTCCTTTTCTCCGGTTCTTTCTGGTGGCGTTCCTTTGCGATCAGCGCAATTCCGATGGCTCCCATGATGCCCGGATACGGCGCCCGGAATACTTCCCGCCCGAGGTATTCTTCCATCGCCCGGACTACCGCATCATTTTCAAACGTGCCGCCCTGCACGACAATCCGGTCTCCCAGAGAGTCCCGGTTGGAAATGCGGACGACTTTCGTAAAGACATTTTCTATAATGGAACGGCACAGACCGGCCATGATATCCTCCGGCTGTCTTCCGTTTCTCTGCTCTGTAATAATGCTGCTGTTCATAAAGACCGTACACCGGCTTCCAAGCACCGCCGGATGCCTGGACGAAAATGCCACCTCGGCGATCTGCTTTGATGGTATCTGCAAGGTAGATGCGAAGTTTTCCAGGAAGGAACCGCAGCCTGATGAACATGCCTCATTGACAAGAATGTTGGTAATAACACCGTTGTCCATCCAGATCGCTTTCATGTCCTGTCCGCCGATATCTAGAATAAATGTCGCATCACTGACATATTTCTGCACCGCCCTTGCGTGTGCTACCGTCTCTACGGTATGGTACTCTGCCTGGAATGCCTTGGCAAAGAGCTGCTCACCGTATCCGGTTGTCCCTGCCGCAATGATTTCCAGTCTGGCACCCGCCTTTTTGTAGCGCTCCCGCATCTCAATCAGGGCACGCTTTGCCACCATAAGCGGTTCTCCTTCATTCGGTGCATAGAAAGAGCCGAGAATTTCCTCGTCTTCTCCGATCAGAACAAATTTTGTCGTCGTACTGCCCGAATCGATTCCCAGATAGGCTCTCACCGTCTCTCCCGGTTCCGGCTGTTTCCATTCCACCGGTTTTGTCGCATGTCTGCGGCGGAATATCTCTTCCTCTTCTTTAGACGCAAAAAATGGCCGGGCTTCCTTCGAGTCGGCATCCTTTTCTTCTTTTGCATTCTGAAGAAGCTGTGCGTACTCGGAAGCGGTACGGCTTTTCGTTTCAAACATCGTCTTCAGCGAGATGGCTGCGCCATAGGCCACCATCAGTTCCGGGTGTTCCGGCCTTAAAATATCCTCCGGAGAAAGATCCAGACGCTCGGCAAAGACACGGACGAGAACCGGATTAAAGGTAAGCGGTCCTCCCTCAAATGCTACCGGCTTTTCGATCTCAAGTCCCTGGGCGAGACCGCCGATGGTCTGCTTGGCAATCGCGTGAAATGCAGAAAGAGCCAGATCGGACTTGGCCACTCCCTGATTCAAAAGGGGCTGGATATCGGTCTTGGCATACACGCCGCACCGTCCTGAAATATCATAGACACAGGTTCCCTGTTCAGCCAGCGCATTGAAATCCTCCACGGAAACTTTGAGAACGGACGCGATCTCATCGATAAATGCGCCGGTCCCTCCGGCACAGCTTCCATTCATCCGCATGTCTGCGACCTGAAGTGCTCCCGTCCCCTCTTCCCTGCGGAAGAAGATCATCTTTGCATCCTGTCCTCCAAGCTCAATGGCGCTCCCTACGGACTCATACTTGTCCTGAAGCGCGATGGCATTTGCCGCCACCTCCTGTACAAAAGGGACATCCATTTTCTTTGCAACGGGTTTGGCTCCCGAACCGGTCAGCGCGATCCGCACCGGCACATCCGGGCATTCCCGCGCGAATTCCTCTACCGCGCGGACGACACTTTTTAACTGCTTTGCATGGTGCCGTCTGTAATTTGAATACAGGATTGTCCCTTGTTCCGGGTCCACCGCAACGATCTTTGTCGTGGTGGATCCAACGTCAATTCCAACCAGTAATTCCTGATCAGATGAAAGTCTTAAATCTCTGCTAATCATATACTTCATCTGCCTTTTCTTAATGTATCTTAAATTTTTTCATCTACCTTGAAACAGGATTCCCCTGACGGACCATCTGTCGGCAGGGGAATCCCATTCAATTTGTCATGATTGAATTATTAACACAAAGTGAGGAAAATGTCAATTTTTCTGTTTACTGATTTAAAATCCGCATAAACTCCTCTTACAGTACCGGACATACGGTTTTCATATCCGTACCGTCTGTTTCATTTACGATCAGGAAAAGTCCGTCCATTCCCGGCAGCCCGCTCTGTATCTTATCAAATGCTCCCATAACACACCTCCTTCACTTTTGCGAAACCTTCATAACAGAAAGACTTCTGTCACAGAACCTTAAAAATAAGAAAAGGACAAAGAAAATCCGTGCAAACGCGAACTTCTTTGTCCTTTTTTAATTATATTACATGGATTCTGGAAAAACAAGCGCCAAGTCCGTTTCCTGTTTTCTTGAATGACCTTCCTGAGCCCCGCTTCTTTATTTTGCAAGGGCCGCTCCTTCCTGCACTTTCGCGTAAGTTGGATTCGGCATGATGCCGGAAAATTCTACAACTTCCTTTTCAGCCTCTTTGAGCGCTTCCATCACTTCTTCATACACGCCGTTTCCTTTGATGGAACCGCCGCCGTAGGCAAGCATCACTGTTTTCCCATGGATCCAAGCTCTGCCTGCAGGCTTTTTTTCGCCGTTTTTTCTCCAAAATGTACTCTTGCCGGGTAAGTAAATGTAAATTCCTTCATCGTTATCATCCTCCTGATTCTAAAAAAATCTGCTTGTATTTTCTGTTTTTCTGCTTTACAATTGGATTGTAACAACCGGTTGTAACAACCGGTCAATTGTGTTTAATGAAATTCGCAGATTTTTCACAAAAAACGAAACAAAGAATGGAGGCTGGGAAATGTATACTATGATGCAGGTCTGTAAAGAGGCCGAAATGACTTACCAGACATTAAAATATTACTGTAATGAAGGACTGATTCCGAATGTCAAGAGGGACAAAAACAATCGCCGGGTATTTGATGAGCGTGACCTGAAGTGGATCAAGGATCTGATCTGCCTGAAAAAATGCGGAATGAGTATTGTGGAGATGAAAGAATATCTGAATCTATGCCTGCAGGGGCCGTCCACGATTCAGGAACGCAAAGAAATGCTTGCGAAAAAAAGAGAATCCCTCCTGTCCTCAATCGAAGAGCTAAAGGGCTGTGTAGACTATATTGACTGGAAACAGGATTTTTATGACGATGTCCTTTCCGGAAAAAGGCCGTACGTCAGCAATCTGATTCCATATAACTAAAAACAGCGAAAATGATATGCTGTCCTTCCTGACAGGAAATCTGATCCTCAGGACAATACGAAGTTAACCTCTTTCTTTGTTTATCATAATTATTTTCTGTCTATTCTGGTTTTTTTATTTTATATGGATTTTTTTCTGACTTTATATTGACACGTCCCGATTTATGAGTTATTATTAAGACATCAAAAGAAAAGGAGGACGGACCACCAAAAACATAAGTTCAACATTTAAATTTTAAAGAAACGAGGTATAGTCCAATGGCAAAGTAATCGAAATATTATTGAAAACACTATTCAGAAAGGATAGTTTTAAATAGATATCAATTAAACAAGGAGGAAAGACCCATGGATGGAATAGGTAAATAATCCACTGTACGAATGCGAAATCGATACAGTGGATTTTTATTGCCCTCTTATATATTTTTACTTTACACAAAAAGGTGATTATTGAAAAGCCATCGGACCTCGGCAGATTTTCAACATGCCAAGGTTTCCCGTCCTTTCATCAGAACTTCGATATAATGGTCGAAATCTACATCATTTTGTTTTTTCAATATCTCAATATAACTTTCCTTGATGTGATCTGCCGCGATATCCGTTGCATCCGGCATTCCCATGGCATCCCCCAATGCCATACCAAACAAAGCACCTGCAATCTTATTTTTCATTCCACCACTTCCATGCTCTATTGCAATTGCAACTTACTTTTTTGTCCTGTATCAATTGAACAAAATGACTGCATTTTTCATAAACGGTTATTAACTACAGAACAAAGTTTCCTGTTTAATAAAATATTGCCCGGTACAAACCGGGCAACACAAAAAATCTGTTTTTTTATTATACCTGAATCACTCCTGCCATGCTGCAGAGCAGGACGATAATTCCAAGAACAATCCGGTACCATCCGAAGGCCTGGAAGTCATGCTTTTTGATGTAGTCCATCAGGAAACGAATAACTACGATAGACACAAGAAAGGCGGTAATCATACCGACCGCAAGCACCAACAGTTCGGATCCGCTAAAGGCAAATCCATACTGAAGAACTTTTAAAAGGCTTGCGCCAAGCATAACCGGAACCGCAAGGAAGAAAGTAAATTCGGATGCCGCTTTTCTTGATACACCGATAAGCAGGGCGCCGACAATCGTGGCACCGGACCGGGAGGTTCCAGGAAAGATTGCCGCAATCAGCTGGAAGACTCCGATGATCAGCACAGCCGAAATTGTCAGATCCTCCACTGTCTTCATCCGCGGTCTTTTCCCTTTATTCCAGCGTTCAATCACGATGAACGCAATACCAAAAACAATCAGGGCAATCGCAACCGGAACTGCATGATAGAACATTGCTTCAAATACATCATCAAACAGAATCCCGATCACAGCTGCCGGAATGCAGGCCAGAAGGATCTTTCCCCAGAGGATCATTTTGTCCATTTCGATTACCGGTCTGTTTTTGTCTTTAAACTGAAACGGGAACAGCTGGTTCCAGAACTGCAGTACGACCGCAAAAATCGCGCCAAGCTGAATCACAACAAGAAAGACATTGACAAAGTCCGCGCTTCCTTTCAGCTTGACAAACTCGTCCAGAAGGATCATGTGTCCTGTACTGCTGACAGGAAGCCATTCCGTGATTCCCTCCACAATTCCAAACAAAACTGCTTTTATAATTTCCATTTATTTTCTCCTTGTTTCTTTTTTGATTGATTCTTTTTCAGGTATCAAAGTGCTGCCATGGCAATCGTGCCTGCAGTCAGCAGAACCAGTCCTGCCGCCGCTTTCCTGCTGAGCTTTTCTCCAAATACAAAGTAGGAAAATACAACAGTCACAAGCACGCTCAGCTTGTCAACAGGAGCCACAATACTGGCCGGGCCTTCCTGAAGAGCCCGGTAATAGCAGAGCCATGAAGCTCCTGTAGCGATCCCGGAGCAACAGATAAAGATCAGCTCTATTTTCGGAATCTGCCGGACTTCCTGCTGCTTTTTCCGGATTCCCACCATAAGCCAGGCCATCACAAGCACCACACAGGTACGGATTGCTGTGCCGAGATTGGATTCCACGCCGGAGATCCCGACCTTTCCGAGGATCGCCGTAAGACTTGCAAATACTGCGGATCCTGCCGCATAGAGAATCCAGCCTGCACCGCCCCTGGAATCTTTAATCTCCACATCCTTTTTCTCGATCATCAGAAAAATTCCGGCCGCAATCACAATTACCGCTGCCGCTTTCGGAATTGAGATTCCTTCCTGCAGAAAGATCAGGGCAAGCAAGATTGTCAGCACTGTACTGGACTTGTCAATCGGAACAACCTTGTTGATATCCCCTGTCTGCAGCGCCTTAAAATAACAGAGCCACGATGCTCCCGTGGCCGCGCCGGACAGAATCAGAAAGACAAGCGTTCTCGCATCAATCACTGAAATCTCATCTGCCGATCCTACAATTCCTACAATCACCCACGAAAAAATCAGGATCACGATCGTCCGTACCGCTGTGGCTACAGTAGAATCGGTTTTCCTGATTCCGCATTTTGCCAGAATGGACGTGACCCCCGCAAAAAAAGCAGAACCCACAGCATACAAAAGCCACATCAGACATTCCTTCTTTCTCTATCAGGATTCCCGGTCATTTAACCGGTAACCAGCACCCCACACCGTCTCGATGATCTTCGGATTTCTGGCATCATCCTCAATTTTCTCTCTCAGACGGTTCACATGAACCGATACCGTCGCCGCATCGGATACATACTCAAATCCCCATATCTTTTCAAAAAGTTCTTCTTTTGAAAACACGATATTTGGATTTTCTGCAAGGAACCGAAGCAGCTCAAACTCCCGGTTCGGGATTTTCAGTTCCACACCATGTTTCCATACTTTCCAGGTCTTTGGCTCGATCACCACGTCCTGGATCGTGATCTTATCTCCCTTGTTCCGCTCCTCCCTGCCGCGCCCGGATGTCAGCCGTTCGTACTGCTTCAGATGGGAGCGTACCCGCGCCACCAGCTGAGACTGATCAAAAGGTTTTGTAATATAGTCATCAGCGCCCAGTCCGAGGCCGCGGATCACATCCACGGCCTCGGTGCGGGCTGTCACCATCAGGATCGGAATATCGATCTGATCCCGGATCTCCCGTCATCTAACAACACGGTTTCATATCCATTGCTCTCCAGATAATCTTTTTCCAGCCAGGCAATTTTTTCATCATCCTCCACAATCAGAATCTTCGTCATATCAGTTCCTCCTATGGGAAACATATCTCTATTTCATTTTTGCCTTCCGCAGCTGCTCCAGAATCAGAATCACCGCAAAGCAGACAGCTGCGCCGATCAGAACCGTGACCGCCATCGGCATGGTAACTGCGACAATCTCAAGCAGAGACGGGAACAGTGCAAGAGCCAGGAACGTACCGCCGACCATGGTCACGCAGACAAACAGTCTGAGCGGAGTAAGCGGGATACAGCTCTTGATCACTGCCAGCATGGAAATCAGAATCAGCAGAAGATACATCACCGTCTGTCTTTCCTCAGTGCCAAACGGCGCAAGCAGCGTAAATACCGCAATCATACATGCAACCGTAATACCAAACGGTGCGGCATGGGAAAGTGCCGTCGGGAGGAATTTCCCGCGGATTCTCCTTATATCCGACTCCACAATCGATACGAAGGACGGATATGCCTCGATGCAGGCATCGATCAGCGTGATCTGAATCGGAATAAACGGGAACGCCTTATTCGTGATCAGACAGAAAAACGATACCAGTACAGAATAGATCGTCTTGATAAAGAATACCTGCGCTGTTCTCGTTACGTTGTTGATGACCTTCCGGCCTTCCATCACAACATGTGGAAGGTTCGTAAAGTCGGAATCCAGAAGCACTATCTGCGCAATCTGGCGGCTTGCGTCACTTCCGTCCGCAACTGCAATCGAGCAGTCCGCCTCACGCAGTGCCAGCAGGTCATTGACTCCGTCGCCTGTCATCGCCACCTGATGGCCCTGACGCTTCAGCGCCAGCACAAGCTCCTGCTTCTGCTTCGGCGTCACTCTGGCAAAAACAGCATATCTCCGGCAGAGCATATCATAATCCAGATCTTCGCCAAGCGTGGACAGATCGATGGCATCTTCCCATCTCTCCAGTCCGGCACGTTTTGCAATCATCGATACCGTCTTTACATGGTCTCCGGAAATAACTTTGACATCCACGCCCTCTCTCTTAAAGAACGCAAGCGTCTCCTCGGCATTCTTCCGGATCGTATCTTCCAGAATCACACTGTAAACCGGACGGATTCCCGCCGGCAGCTCATTATCATTCTCCCACGTCTGTCCGGAATATCCGATAATAATCACTCTTCGTCCTTTTTCCAGCTCACACTCCAGATTTTCCGGAAGATTTCCCATCAACCGCTCCGGCGCGCCCACAAAAATACTTCCCGCACCTTCAAAACTGATGCATCCCCATTTTCTCTTCGAAGAGAACGCGATCTTGTGAACCGGACGGTACGCCGCTTTCGGCTCAAACTTTTCTTTCAGCGCCTGAAACGTCGCATTGTTGTCATCACTGGCGGCCATATAAGACTGCACAAGCGCATCCATATCGCCGCCCGGCAGATCCGTCAGCGGAATCACCGAATGGACTCTCAGCTTTCCATCTGTGATCGTCCCTGTCTTGTCCAGACAAATGGTATCCACATGTGCAAGCGTCTCCAGTGAATAAATATTCTGCACAAGAATTTTCATTCTCGCAAGCCGAATGACACCGGCTGCCAGAGAAACAGATATCAGAAGAACAAGTCCCTTCGGAAGCATACCAAGAAGTGCCGCCGAAGAAGAAATCACCGCCTCATCAACCGGAGTATTTCTAAGGAAATACGCTTCCAGGAACAGGATAATTCCAAGCGGGATAATCAGAAAACTCGTAAATTTCGTCACTTTACGCATGGAACCAAGAAGCTCCGAATGAATCTGCTTTTCCTGCTTTACTTCATTTGCAAGTTTCGTCGCATAGTTTTCATTCCCGACATGGGTTACTCTCGCATACGCCTTACCGGAAATAACAGAACTTCCCGAAAAAAGCTCCGCTCCCTGTTCCTTGACAACAGCATCACTCTCACCGGTCAGAAGAGACTCATTGACCTCAAGCATCCCATCCACAACGACCGCATCATTACAGATCTGATTACCGCTGGCAAGCACCATCAGATCATCCTTTACGATCTCTTCCATCTCCACGGTCATTTCCCGGTTATCCCTGCGCACACGCACAGTCGGACGGTTCAGAATCGACAGCTCGTCCACAAGCTTCTTCGCCTTGAACTCCTGCGCAATCCCAATCACAATATTCAGAATAATAATCGCGATGAACAGCATATTCGAATATGCCCCCACCAAAAACAGCAGCACCGCAATTAAAAAGTTCAGAAAGTTGAACAACGTACAAAGATTCTCCCGCACAATCTGCGGCTTCGTTTTCGTAATCTTTGCGGCTCCGGTACCACCCTCACCACGGGCCTTCCGTTCCTCCACTTCCCGGGCCGACAGCCCAGACAGATTCTCACTCATCACACTACGCCTCCTGCACTACTTTTCTCTCTCAAAGACTAGCATCTTCGACTAAACAAATTTTTATGAATTCTTAAACAATTTCTAAACTCTTCCCGTGTCCTCTCCACTCCCGTCAGAAGCACACTCACACGGAATTCTATCATAACAGAAATCATGCAAAAATGCAATTTCAACCACATTATATCAGCCAAAAACCATACATACAACAATTATCGGGGACGTGTCAGGGTTGTTTCATGAACAACTCAGACCGGACTATACCTGAAATTATTTTCCTATATCGGTTCTGTTGAGCTTAATACGAAAAAAAGCGCAAATTCCCCCCTCTTCTCTTTACATTGCCTTTTTTTAGAGCTATTCTTTATATATAGTCAATACAAACCGGTTATGCCTTGAAACACATACTGTTCTCGCAGGACGGCATTGTCACAAAAACAATCCATCATTTCTGTCATAATGTTTGTCATGCCGGCTTCGAGCATTGACAGGCGCAGGATATTATACGCATATTTTCTGATTAATGCCAGGTTGTTTCGGGATTTTTTTGCAGGCGAACGGTCTTCCCTGAACGTATCGTCCAATACATGGTGGAGCCGGTTCTCTATTGACCAGTGCATTCTTTTAATGCTTCCCAGTTTCTCTGCGGTAAGGGTCAGGTCTGATATCATTGCGGTACACTGGATGTCTTTTCCTGTTCCTTCTGCCGCAGACGGAACCGGGGCTCTTATCGAACCTTTCTTTAAGAATTCTTCCAATGACGGCGTAATATCATTCCCCTCTTTGTCTCTTTCTACCGGTACTCTTACCTGCTTGATTCGTCCGATACTTTTCACCATGTTCCATTCTTCCTGACTCTTTGTCAGCCATGACACATCTCCGCATATCTGATAAGTCCTGTGTTCATATCGGTCGCGGTTCTTTTCTGTCCGGCTGACTTCTTCATAGTTTTTTAGGCTCTTCCTCAATACCGGATCCAGACGTTCTCCTTTTTTCTTTTTTGCAGTTTCCCTTTCTAACCGGTCCATGACTGCATGGATTTCTTCGCAGGCCTCTGGCTGGTTATTCTTTACTGTCAGGACAAAATGCCCGCCCTGTTCATGGATCTGATTCATGATTGCGGTCTGGGTACCGATGGCATCGATCGTTACGGTGCTTCCGCTGATATCCAGTAGTTTTAACAATTTAGGGATTGCTGTAATTTCATTTGTCTTTGAGTCTATGGGAAGCTGCGCCAGGATCAATCCCGCTCAACATCCGGCTGATCGTTGACGGAGAGGCAATCCCGTTTTTCAGTTCCAGGTGCTTCGCAGCCATTCTATATGGTTCCTGCACCAGTTCAGACTCCTGCGGATGGTTGTTCTGCCACAAAGAAATCCGATCGTGACACACACCAACATTTCTGCAAGGTCATGCTTTTTCTCCCTGCCACACCGATAATCCGGAATCTGTCTAAAGTAATAGATCAGCGGGGCCGTTCGGAATTCTCTTTCAGCACATATCAAATGCCACCTGTATTTTTCTCAGGAGTTCCCGCTGTTCTTCATGAATTCTGGAAATGATTTCGGTTTTGCCAAGACATATCAGATAGATGGTCTCCAGCTGATGCAGCTCTTCCAGCCCGACACCACACGTTTTATAAATCCGTCGCGACAGGGAGGCTGTCTGGGCTGCAAACTGATAGCGGAAATCCGATTCTTTTTTGATTGTTCTGGTTCGTTGGATATAAGATGTTGGGGACTGTTTGAAAAGAATGATGGAGAGGACATCTTCCCAGTCATCGCCTAATGGTTTTTTCCAATCATCCGGGCATAATTCCCAGACGGCTTTCGAAAAGCCGTACTCCCAAACTTCCGCATCCGTCAGAGAAACTTTCTTTTTGTTACTTTGTATCACTCCATTCGGAGTAATCACGCCGATATAAGTATCGACTGGCTGTGGATATTTTTTCCCTTTCACGCGCCGGGAAGTCCTTTTATAAAGATAATAGGAATCCCCTTTTTTCTTTACTGTAGTTCCTCTGGTCCGATATTTTTGGACCCACTCTGGATATTTCTTTTCAGTTACCGGCATAAAATCCTCCTTCCTACATAGGTAGAATATACCTATACTATATAAGACATTATACCTCTACTCGAACAAAAAGTCGAGGATTACATATACTGATGTATAGCATATATAACCCTCGATAAAATCAGATCGATTTATACTTTTAAAAATCATTCATGAAACAACCCTGCAGGTCACCGCCGTGTTCGTTACTGTCAAGTAATCATTGGCAACTTTCTTTCCGATTTATCTTTTTTGTTCAAGCAGTCCTTTTTCTGGTTTCTAATATCCAGCCATGTACAGCAGTCGCTTTCTCTCTCCCTGTATCTTTCCCTCCAATCCAACCACATGCCCTACTGCTGGATATTGATAACCCTTTCCGTCTTTCTTTGGTGTCTTCGCTGACATCAGGATCTCGCCGTATAACTCTTCTACTTTCTCTTCTTCAAATACCGGCCTCCTCAGACGTTCTGTCACTTCATACAGTTTCCCGCTGCACACATGGTTTTCCATTGTTCCCATGTTCCGGTATTCCAGACCCTCCGGTGGGTCTGGCAGCTCCAGTTCCTGAGACTGATACGGCAGAAGCCCTTCCCGGTTGTTTTCATAGTATCGGATCAGTTCTTCTACATCTTCAATCTCAGCTTCATCACTCAAGCTGTTCCGATAGATTTCCAGATACCGGAATACTTCTTCGATCTCTTCTCCTTTTATCAGTTCTAAAACAGCATCCCTCGCAGCCGGTTCATGGATTTTTTCTTTCACAGCTTTGTTCCGGTGGAATGGGTCTAACTGAAAACAGGTGCTTTTATCTTTCACTTTCTTGATCCACGACGCTCCGTCCGCATTTAAGATTCTTTGATCTACCTCATCCAGGTTAAACTCCCGTGCGATTGCCGCTTCCCGGTATTCCTGAAACTCTTTTGCTTTAGAAAATCCGGCAACTACCACTTTGTTTTCCAGCGCATAACGATCCGGGCCGGTTTTCCGCCATCCGTCATAAGCTATCCCGATCTTGATCTCTGATTTATCCTGTTTTTCCTTTTTTCTGTCTTTTCCCTGCAGCTTGATATAAACTCCATCCGCTTCTTCAAACAGAACAGGAACCTCTCTTTTCCCTTTCACTTGGCCTTTCTTATATGCTTCTGTCAACTCTGCTTCGTCCTCACAAACCTTTTCCCCTAAAGCCTGGATGACGTTCCATACGCCCATCGCACTGATGGTCTGTCCAGTCATCTCGCTGACCTGCCGGGCGCATTCTCTGTAAGATAGTTCAGTGATCCCTTTTACTAGCAGTTCCGCCATGTTCGTTGAAATCAGACCTACATGGTCCAGTTCCAGTGTTTCATCCAGCAGATATACAAAGTGCCTGGTTCCGTCTTCCTCGGTTACTTCATAGACAGTCCTCTGATAAGTTACTTCCCCATACACGGTTTTTACGGTTGTCTGTCTGGCACCCTTGTTCCGGTACTTCTTTTTGTCCCTGCCCTCCATCAGCATCCTGTCATACCGTTCCAGAAACTCTTTTGTGAACTCTCTTCCGATCTGGCAGACCCACGGTTTTCTTCACCTGATTGATTTCGTTCTCAATATGGGGTAAAATAATCTCAAACAGGAGAAAGGAGGCACATAATGAAAAATTACACAAATCTACTAGAAAAATTAATTCCCGAACTTGTCCGAATTTTTCAGGGTTCAATCACCAGCATTATCCTCTACGGATCTGTGGCTAGAGGCACTCAAACGGAAGAATCGGATATTGATATCGCAGTCTTGGTCGGCTCTTATACAAAAGAGATGCATGAACAGATGACGGATCTTGTTGTAGACTTGGAATTAGAATATGACAAAGTCCTCTCCGTACTCCTCATCGATTATGATAAATTTACCGAATGGGAAAATGTAATGCCATTCTATAAAAATGTGAAAAAGGAGGGGATTGTATTATGGCCGGCAGCATAAAGGATTTATCAAAATACCAGTATGAACGATCCTCTGAAGAATTGGAAAATGCAAAAACAATGTTAGAAAGCGGCAAATTTAAACTTGCTCTTAACCGTTCCTATTATTCTATTTTTCACGGAATGCGCACGGTTAACGTCTTAGATGAATTTGACAGCAGCAAGCATAGTGGTGTCATCACCCATTTTAATCAATATCATGTTAAGACAGGCGATTTTCCAAAAGAAGCCTCGAGGATCATTCGAACATCTTCGGAGATGCGTGAACATGCAGATTATGAGGATTTTTTCACAGCTTCCCGCAGGGATGCTGAAGAGCAGGTACAGAAAGCGCAAACATTTCATGACTTTATTTCAAGCTATCTTCAGAAAAAAGGAATACTATGATCATTAAAGGGAACCGCTCTGACTATAAGGCAGTTCCTTTTTACATTTCGTTGAATTATTTGGTTAGAATCTGAGAATGAACGTTTGTTTCGTTCTCTTTTTTTATGCCTGAATACAGGAAAGGCGGTCATATTTCACCTTTTCGGAAAGACATATGGTAACAGAAAGGAAAAATACTATGGAAAATATGAATAAAAATAAGAAAACAATCTTAACTCTCGAGCTCATTGGCATCGATGGTTTTTCATGCCCGACATACCAAGATCAGTTCGGACATTTATGGAAAGATCTCAATTTAGGTCAATCTAAAACGCCTGACCTCTACTCCGTTACTGGCAACGAGCCCGACGGAGAGCCAATTGCCCCAATCCGGTATGAACATGTTTTCAAACCCAAGCCATATCAGAATGACAAATATGAATTCGAATATATGCTGTTAGGCAGAATGCGGAGTGACTGCGAATATTACCTCGGATATGGAAATCGGAGCAATTCCCGATTATATGGAAATGATCCGAAACAGCATATTGATCGGATGAAAGAATTATGGAAGGTGTTTCCCGCAGACAAAAAACCTGAATGGTTGACCTGGGAACAGCTTCTTAACTATGAAAGAGCAATGTGTAACCATTAACCATGCTTTCGGAAAGAAAACATAACTTTCAAAATCTAATAAACACGAAAGGAATTATTATGAATTTTAAAGAATTTACAGAAGAAATAAAAATAGCGCTAAAGGAGAAACTGAACCGGGATGACATCTGTATCTATTCAGAGACAGCTCTAAAGAATAATCATACTTTGTTACTCGGCCTTTTGATCGAAGCGGCCGGATCAAATATTATGTACACAATCCCATTAAAAAAATACTATGAAGAACTCAAAGAGGGCGTCTCCATCCAGAAAATTGCTGCAGAAATGGCACATTTTTACCAGAGTATAGACAGCTATGAAATTGCACAGCTAGGGAACTTTGACCAGCTAAGAGAGAAAGTCATCTATCGGATTGTCAATCAGGAAAAAAATCAGGTTTTTCTGCGATCCGTTCCTTATATGCCATATTTAGATCTGGCAATTACATTTCATGTGCTTATAGACAACAACGCTTCTGGCTGCGCAGCGCTTACAATCAGTAATCGGCATCTGAAATACTGGGGGATTGATTCCTCAGAATTATATCCTCTGGCGCACGCCAACACGAAACGTCTTTTTCCCAGCGTGATAAATCCATTTGTGGATCTCATCCGCTTCCCGGAGATAATGAACGAAAATGAGCCGTTTCGCAGCTTTCTATCTACATTAAAAATTCTCAGCAATCGCAATCAGTCTTATGGAGCATCCTGTATTCTCTATGACAACGTACTGGCTGATCTGGGGAAGGAACTTCAACATAATTTCTATCTTTTGCCGTATACTGTTGATGAATTTCTCATTCTTCCAGAGAACCGGAAATATCCCAGAGAATTTTTAATGGAAATTGTGGAGTCCGTTTTAAATGATGCTGCTGAAAAAGAGCAGTTTCTTTCCTCGCATCCATATTATTATAGGTAATTGCGAAACTCCTTCGTAAACTTGAAGCAAAACAAGGAAAATTCGTACAGGGAAGGAGTTTTGGAATGAAAAGTGGATAACCGGATATTTTAGGCGCACTTTAATAAGCTATCTGCTTTATGAAAGTGGTAAGTCCTATGCT
>NZ_JACJKH010000157.1 GCF_016900655.1 Drancourtella massiliensis | reverse complement strand
TGCTGCATCGTAGCTGGTAGCTTCTGTGTATGGTGCCTTAAGGGCTGTTCCCTTTTCATCATCCATCACATAGTTCACTTTCAGGCTTCTTTCCTGTGCTACAAAGGTATAGGTATACTTCGCACCGTCTTCTACCTTGGTCTCTTCCGTTGGCTCTGTCGGTGTCCAGCTTCCGCCTTCATATCCTTCATTCGCCTTCGGTACTGGAATGTCGC
>NZ_JACJKH010000156.1 GCF_016900655.1 Drancourtella massiliensis | reverse complement strand
AGATAAAAGCAAGCCAGTCCTTGCGATTTGCTTTATTCCTTACGCAAACGATTTTCGCCGGAATAGGATTCTCTTTTCCTACCATGACGTCAACAGAAAGCAGATACTTTGATCTGCCACGGCGTTTTTTGTTCCTGGAATAGATCTCTTTGATATTCAGCTGTTCACCACAGTATGAATACTTGATGCGGCTGCTTTTCTTGATCATAGCAATCACAT
>NZ_JACJKH010000155.1 GCF_016900655.1 Drancourtella massiliensis | reverse complement strand
ACTTTGATCTGCCACGGCGTTTTTTGTTCCTGGAATAGATCTCTTTGATATTCAGCTGTTCACCACAGTATGAATACTTGATGCGGCTGCTTTTCTTGATCATAGCAATCACATCCATCCCCTTTGAATGGATGGCTGTGATCTGTGCCGGGTTGGAAAACCAGGAATCAAAAAGGACATAATCAGCCTTTAGTCCTGCACTGAGAGCAGTATCCAACAAGGC
>NZ_JACJKH010000154.1 GCF_016900655.1 Drancourtella massiliensis | reverse complement strand
CTTATGCAGCCTGGACACCCCTTTCGGGTCTCCTGATATCTCCCAGCATCTTTTCTCCATCGTAATCTACACCTTTTGTCAGTATGGCATAGAAGACTCGAAGGACTTTACATGCTACCGTTACCACCGACTGCATCTTCTTCAGAGGATTTTTCTCTCTTGTTTGATAATACTGGTGGATCTCCCTGAATTCACTATTTTTCCCTATCACGGATATCGCCGC
>NZ_JACJKH010000153.1 GCF_016900655.1 Drancourtella massiliensis | reverse complement strand
AGCACAAAACATCTCAGAGTGACAATCCTGAGGACGGCTTTTCCGCATTGGCTTGACGGACCGCCACAGAAATTACTCGAAAAAAGATGAAAAAAGTGGTTGACAAAAAGGAACGGATGTGATAATCTAATATAGCTGTCGCGAGAGAGCGGCAACGAAAACAAAGAACTTTGATAACTGAACAATAGACAACGATCCCTGAAAATTCATGAGAATTATTCAGA
>NZ_JACJKH010000152.1 GCF_016900655.1 Drancourtella massiliensis | reverse complement strand
GATAACTGGGGTGAAGTCGTAACAAGGTAGCCGTATCGGAAGGTGCGGCTGGATCACCTCCTTTCTAAGGGAAGAAGTAAGGGACGTTGTCTATTGTTGAGTGATCGAAGAGAGCACTCAAGCTTCGCTGGTGGTGATGCGCCTGGGGGAAACACCCGTACCCATCCCGAACACGATGGTTAAGCCCCAGACGGCCGATGGTACTGCACTGGAGACGGTGTGGGA
>NZ_JACJKH010000151.1 GCF_016900655.1 Drancourtella massiliensis | reverse complement strand
GCCTTGTTGGATACTGCTCTCAGTGCAGGACTAAAGGCTGATTATGTCCTTTTTGATTCCTGGTTTTCCAACCCGGCACAGATCACAGCCATCCATTCAAAGGGGATGGATGTGGTGTGGTATAAAAAAAGTTGACAGCTTATTCTCAAGGATTTCATAATAAAACCAAGAGAATAAGGAGGCATTCAAAGTGGCACGTAAATATGACCATGAATACAAAGTACAG
>NZ_JACJKH010000150.1 GCF_016900655.1 Drancourtella massiliensis | reverse complement strand
ACTTTGATCTGCCACGGCGTTTTTTGTTCCTGGAATAGATCTCTTTGATATTCAGCTGTTCACCACAGTATGAATACTTGATGCGGCTGCTTTTCTTGATCATAGCAATCACATTGATATTGTCAAGATTAGTTGACACATTTTTCTCAAGGATATCACTGACTATGCAGCCACCTCCAAAGCCTCATAGTACTGCCTGCGTTTTACCATGGGAGGAAGGCCGCCAT
>NZ_JACJKH010000149.1 GCF_016900655.1 Drancourtella massiliensis | reverse complement strand
CCTGGGGGAAACACCCGTACCCATCCCGAACACGATGGTTAAGCCCCAGACGGCCGATGGTACTGCACTGGAGACGGTGTGGGAGAGCAGGTGGCCGCCAGCTCCAAAAAAGAAGAAACCGGCGGAAGCCGTTTTCATATAAAGTGTGGGCTTATAGCTCAGCCGGTTAGAGCGCACGCCTGATAAGCGTGAGGTCGGTGGTTCGAGTCCACTTAAGCCCATCACAA
>NZ_JACJKH010000016.1 GCF_016900655.1 Drancourtella massiliensis | reverse complement strand
TTCGCTGTTTATAAGTTATCTAAAGGAATGAGAGTAAAGTGGCACTTGGAGGTATCTCTCCGAAGTGCTTACTTTATGAGGGGGGAGATAGTGATTTGTTTATCAACTATCTGAGTCCTAGTATAACCAGAAAATGTGTCTAAAATGTGTTGATTTTATAAAAGAAATGCAAAAATTATTAAGAAAAACAGAAGCCGGGGTACTGGAAAAGTCCCGGCTTCTGCAGTTTCGTGCGCCGGGAGGCGCACATTTTTAAGGGATTTACCCTGTATGTTTTACATCATTTCTTCGGTTTCCAGACCTTCAAACTGCATCTTGTAATAGTGTGCGTAGATGCCGTTTCGTTTCAGAAGATTCTGGTGGGAACCGCGTTCAGCGATACCGTTTTCCGTGATGACGATAATCTCGTCGGCGTTCCGGATCGTGGAGAGCCGGTGTGCGATTGTGATGGTGGTACGGTTCTTGGCCAGAGCCTCAAGACTCTTCTGAATATGGCGTTCGCTTTCGTTGTCCAGTGCGCTGGTCGCCTCGTCGAGGATCAGGATCGGCGGATTCTTCAGGAAGACACGCGCGATGGAGATCCGCTGCTTCTGTCCGCCGGAGAGCCTTGTTCCACGTTCGCCCACATAGGTGTCATAGCCGTCAGGCAGAGACATGACGAAGTCATGGATATTAGCGCGTTTGGCAGCGTCCACGATTTCATCCATGGAAGCGCCCGGTTTTCCGTAAGCAATGTTTTCCTTGATGGTTCCGCAGAACAGATAGACATCCTGCTGGACGATTCCGATATTATTCCGCAGGGATTTTAATGTCAGCCCTCGGACATCTTTGCCGTCGATGGTGATGCGGCCGCCTGTGACATCATAAAAGCGCGGCAGCAGGTTGCAGATCGTCGTCTTTCCGCCGCCAGACGGACCTACCAGTGCGATGGAGCGGCCGGCCGGGATCTGGAAAGACACATTCTGGAGAACCGGTGTATCATCGTCATCATAACAGAAAGATACATCCTCGTAGGAGACAAGGCCTTTCACATCGGTCAGGTCTTTTGCGTCCGGCTTGTCCTGAATGGACGGCTCTGTATCCATGACATCGAGAAAACGCCGGAATCCGGAGAATCCCTTCTGAATCATCTCTGCCAGCTCCACAAGGATCTGGATCGGGCTGATGAAGATTCCGATATACAGCGCATACATGGCAAGATCCGCCGGATCCATCTGTCCGTGTGCGATGAGATATCCGCCGAATACCAGTGTGACAAGATACATCATGCCCTGGAAGAACAGATTCCATCCCATGAACCCGCCCATGCAGTTATAGTTGGCGTCCTTGGAAAGCAGGAATGCATGGTTGCTCTTTGAGAATTTTTTCTTTTCAATTTCTTCGTTTGCAAAGGACTGCACAACACGGATTCCGCCGAGGGTATCCTGCAGGCTTGCATTGACATCACCGATCTTGCGGCGGTTCTCCATAAAGGTTTCCTGCATACGTTTGTTCTGCTTCATGGAGAAGAAGAACATGATCACAACGATGACTGCCAGAGGAATGGCGAGCCGCCAGTTGATCAGGAATAAAAAGATAAAGGAACCGATGATCTTGATCAGTGAAATGAACAGGTTTTCCGGTCCGTGGTGGGCGAACTCGGCAATATCAAACAGGTCGGATACGAGTTTGCTCATCATCTGGCCGGAATTGTGGCTGTTATAATAGGAAAAAGAAAGCGTCTCGTAGTGCTCAAACAGCTGCTGGCGCATATCCCGTTCCATATTGGCACCCATCATATGTCCCTGGTAGCTGACGTAGTACTTGCAGAGACTCTGGATGGTGTACATGACGAAAAGTCCGATACCGATCGGCAGAAGCATCTTCAGGATGGTGCTGCTGTCTCTGGTGAACAGAGAGTTTGTAGCGGTCCTTAGAATCTGCGGGTAGACAAGATCGATCAGACTGATGACAGCCGCGCAGAGCAGATCCAGAAAAAAGACCGTCCGGTAAGGTTTATAATAGTGAATAAAACGTTTTAGTGTATCCATAGACTAACCTCTCTTTCATTTTAAAATTTCCCCTCCTAATAATTTACCATACTTGATTGGACCCTGCAATGAATAAAAACGGACATATTCATCAACAATTAAGAATTTATGCTTTGGCTCTTAAAAAATTTCTGGTATTCTAATAAGTAGAAAAAAGAGCGGGGATTCTGCGTGCGAAAACAAGGGGGGAGGCCCGCTTTCTATTTCAGGAATAATAGAGAGGTGAGAGACGATGTATACCGTTTTAGTATGTGATGATGATAAGGAAATTGTAGAAGCGATTGAGATTTATCTGTCTCAGGAAGGATACCGGATACTGAAAGCGTATGACGGGGAGCAGGCACTGAAAGTTCTGAATGAGGAGAAAGTGGATCTGCTTGTGATCGATGTGATGATGCCAAGGCTTGACGGGATCCGGGCGACGCTGAAGATCCGGGAGAAGATGAGTCTTCCGATTATCATTCTTTCAGCGAAATCAGAGGACTCAGACAAGATTCTCGGGCTGAATATCGGAGCCGACGACTATGTGACAAAGCCGTTCAATCCGCTGGAGCTTGTGGCGAGAGTCAAGTCACAGCTCCGCAGATATACGAAGCTTGGCAGCACGGTCGGCGCCGGAGATCAGGAAGAGATCTACACGGTGGGAGGTCTTACCATCAACGATGATCTCAAGGAAGTGACGGTGGACGGCGAGGTTGTGAAGCTGACGCCGACGGAGTACGATATTCTCCTCCTGCTTGTAAAGAATCAGGGCAAGGTCTTTTCCATCGACCAGATCTATGAAAACATCTGGAACGAAGAGGCGATCGGGGCGGATAATACCGTGGCGGTTCATATCCGGCATATCCGTGAGAAGATTGAGATCAATCCGAAAGACCCGCGCTATCTGAAGGTCGTATGGGGAGTCGGATATAAAATTGAAAAGCTTTAGGAAGGAGCAGATAGAAAAACGATATGAATAAATGGTTTTATTCTGCAACATGTAAGGGACTGCTCCTGATTCTTGCGCACCTGTGCATTGTCGTAAGTGTGGTGAGCTTTGTCTGGGTCGGAACCTCGGCAGGACTTCGTTATCTGATTCCGTTTGAAAAGGTGCAGAGCCATTATGAATCAACTGCCCAGTTTGAGAACAGGATGAAGACAATGTCCCGGGAAGTCCTGGATCAGCTGGATACCAAAGCAAAGTTCGAGACAAACGGAAGCTACAATCCCGATAAGCTGATTGATGTGGTACGTTATGATAATGGAAGCCTGGACCAGGACGGGACAAATCATTCCGGCATCGCCTACCGGCTGAAAGACCTGGAGCAGTGGAGCCGGGGATATCAGAACGCGGCGGCGGATCAGGAAAGCTGGGACCAGTTCCTGCATGACTATGTGACAACCGTGATTGTGTGCCTGAAAGAGGACGGAAGCTACCACTATTATTATGGGGATGATTTCCGGAACAAAATGTCCGCAGGAGAGCTTGTCTTTGCGTCAAATGGTGAATTTGTTTCCAATGAGGAGAAGCTTTCGGCACTTCTGGAAGATGATTACAATACGGCAGGCTATGGAGAAGTGCTGGATCAGAACGGGCAGAAACTTTATGCGGACTGCTGGAATCTGGGGCTGGGCGAAGAAGTTTTAAAGGAACCGTATTCTCTGGATGGAGCTGCAAATCTGGTGGAGCTTGCAAATACAGATGAGCGGTGGAATGGAAAGCTTGCAGATGCATATCATGCCCTGTCCAATACACTGGCGGCGATTTCAGGTGATATTCAAAACTATAAAGAAGCGCCGGGAGGATGGGAAGAAGGAAATACCAATTACAGTTACATTTATGTAGACTATGACGAGAATGAGATTTATTCCAACCGGCAGGAATTCCAGGATATTAAAGAGATTGATCATTATCAGGAGAAGATCAAGCAGGCAGGTGCATACGTTATTGTGACACCGAAGCTTGCCGGGTTTGAGTCAACGTTTGAGAATCCGGCACAGAGCGCGCAGGAGTGGAAATCGGATATTGTGGAATCCCACCGGATTATCGGACGTAATACCAATTATGTCTTTATGGCATCCGTTGACACGACTTACTCGGTTCCGGATGAGTTTGAGAGTGACAGAGAATATTATCAGGAGATTGTGCCGTATATCACGATTGCGTGTGAGGCGGCATGGGGAACGCTGATTCTTTTCTTTATCCTGCTTGTATGTCTGACTGTAATCTCCGGACACAGCAACCGTTCTGAGAACGGGGAGATTGCGCTGTCCGGATTCGACCGGTGGAAGACAGAGCTGGCGGCGGCATTTGTAATCATATTCTGGATCGTGAGCATGTATCTGATTTCCGAGTGGGGATCCCAGTACGTGATGGCATACGATTATTACTATTCTTCCGATATCTGGAGGGAAGACGGACTGCCGATCTACACTATGGTGATGGCGGGAACAATCGCTTTTGTAAGCTGTCTGTTCTTCTTCTGGTTCTACCTGAGCATGATTCGGAGGATCAAGGCTCATACGCTCTGGAAGAACAGTATTATGAAAGCGGTCTGCGAGATTTTCAGACATGGATGGGGAAATAAGAAGACGACGACTAAAATCGTGGTGGCTTACATTGCCTTCCTGCTCGTAGAACTGATTACGTGGGGAAATACTCCGCTGATGGTTATCGGCATTGTGGTCAATATTGGAGTGGGCGTATTTCTCGTGAGGTATGCTCTGGCAAGGCAGAAGATTAAAAAAGGGCTGCTTGAGATTGCGAAAGGAAATGTAAACTACAAGATTCCGTTGGATGATTTAAGAGGCGAAACGCTGGAAATCGCCCAGACAATCAACCGGCTGGGCGAGGGCCTGAACCGTGCACTGGAGAAAAGTGTCCGGGATGAGCGGCTCAAGACTGATCTGATCACGAACGTGTCGCATGATATCAAGACGCCGCTGACGTCCATTATCAATTACGTGGACATCTTAAAACGGGAAAATTTCCAGGATCCGAAAATTCAGAATTACCTCAACATTCTGGAGATGAAGGCCCAGAGACTGAAGACCCTGACAGAAGACGTGGTGGAGGCTTCAAAAGTCAGCAGCGGAAATATCAAGCTAGAATTTATGACGTTGAATCTGGTGGAACTGATCTATCAGGTGGAAGGAGAATACGAGGAGAAGTTTGAAGCGCGCAATATCAAAGTGATCCTCAATATGCCGGATGAACCGGTAACTGTCCGGGTGGATGGCAGAAGGATGTGGCGGGTATTTGCCAATATCTTTAACAATGCAGCCAAATATGCCATGGAGGGAAGCCGCGTCTATGCGGATCTGATGCTCCAGCCGGGGACGGCAAAGTTTATCCTGAAAAATGTTTCGGATCAGCAGCTGAATATTTCGGCAGACGAGCTGACGGAACGCTTTATCCGGGGAGACGTTTCCAGAAGTACGGAAGGAAGCGGACTGGGACTTTCCATTGCGAAAAATCTGACGGAGCTTCAGGGAGGAACGTTTGAGCTTTATCTTGACGGCGATCTGTTTAAGGTAATCATTACTTTTCCACGGGTGAGACGGCTGATCAAGGAGCAGACCCCGAAAAAAGAAGACAAGAAAACGGAGCCGGAGACAAAACCGGAAGAAACAGATAAAAAATAAGGAAATCTTTAGATTCAGGAGAGGGTATTTCGATATCCTCTCCTTGCGTTTTGGCGGAATACGCATTACAATAATACAAGAAAAAAGTGGAAAGGAAGTTCCAAATGGAAGAACTGAGAGCATACCTGGAACAGGTATTTTGCATAGAGCTTCTGTCCGCGGTTCTGAGTAACCCAAGAGACAGAGAAAAAGCGTTCAAGGGCCGGATTCGTCCGGTGCTTAAAAAAGGAAATCTCGTATTTCAGTTTGAGATTTTTAAAGGGAAACAGGTTTTTCATGAGAATCTGGAAACGAAGGCAGCGGTGGACCGCGCCTGTGAGTGGATGGAGCATTTCCGCCAGATGCAGATTGACACAAAAAGCGAACGGGCATCGGTGCTGATCAGCAAGAAGGGGAAAGTGACCATCAACAGAAAAAAGGTAACACGCCCGGATCAGGGGAAACAGGATCTTTCCCACAACCGGGAGAAACAGTATATATTAAAGGAAGGAATGGATATTCCGTTCCTGCGTGATCTTGGAGTCATGACGCAGGAGGGAAAGATTGTCCGCTCCAGATTCGACAAATTCCGCCAGATCAACCGGTATCTGGAATTTATCGAGGATGTCCTTCCGAAGCTTCCGAAAGACCGGGAGATCACGATTCTGGATTTTGGATGCGGGAAGTCGTACCTGACCTTTGCCATGTATTATTTTCTGCATGAGATGAGAGGGTACGAGGTCCGCATGGTGGGACTGGATCTGAAGGAAGATGTGATCGAGCACTGCAACGCACTTGCAGAGAAATATGGCTACGACCATCTCCACTTCCTGACCGGAGACATTGCGCAGTATGAAGGAATGACGAAGGTCGATATGGTGGTGACGCTCCACGCCTGCGATACGGCAACAGACTATGCCCTTGCAAAGGCGGTTTCCTGGGGTGCGGACGTGATTCTTTCCGTGCCGTGCTGCCAGCATGAGCTGAACCGGCAGATTGAAAATGACATTTTAAGCCCGGTATTGTCCTACGGGCTTCTGAAAGAAAGAATGGCGGCTCTGGTCACAGACGGGCTCCGCGCCGAGTATCTGAAAAAAGAGGGGTATGATACTCAGATTCTGGAGTTCATCGACATGGAACACACGCCGAAAAATATTCTGATCCGTGCAGTTAAAACAGGGAAGAAAGCGGAAAATCAGCACATAATAGAAGCGTGCGAGGAATTTCTTCATGTGAAACCAACGATAGGAAAGCTTTTATAAAAAGGGGAGTTATTCATGAGAAAAAAAGCGATACATGCAGGTATTCTGGCCTGTGTATTCGTAGTGGCGATTATCATATTCAGCTATGCGGTGAACAGAAACCATGTGGATATGACGGCAGACATTGGAAATGCGTCGCTTCCGCAGGTTTCTTTTACCCATGATTCTTATACATTCAACACGCTTGCCGGATATACGAATGAGATGGAAATGGCGACCATGCGGGATCAGATCACACCGGTCATGGACGGCAAAATCAGCATGCAGGTGAAGGAAAACGACAAAACGGTCCGTTCCGCGTCCTATGAGATCTATTCCATCGACGGCAGAAAAAAGCTGTATTCGGCCGATCTGGAACTGAAAGAAAATGCGGCTCAGATCGAGATTCCGGAGAAGGTTCTGGAAGAGGGAGAGCGCTTCCTGAGAGTGACGCTTTCCTTTGACGATGACGAACGGGCATATTATTACACACGGATTTCAGACGGATCCAACTGGAATATGAACCGCTGCATGGCCTATATCAAGAACTTTTTTGACAAAGAGCGGGACAAAGACGCGGCAACCGAGCTGCAGTCCGCGCTGGAGCCAAGCAGTGAGGGCGACAACACAACGTACCAGACTGTCACGATTCACTCGGATTTTGAGCATGTGACATGGGGAGACCTTGCGCCTGAGATCGTCGGGGATGTCCGGTGGGATATCAAGGAAGCCAACTCGATGTACATGTCTGTCCTTCTGACCTATCAGGTTGACTGTAAAGGGGAAGGCGAAAACGAGACAGACCGGTATAATGTCAAAGAGTTTTTCCGTGTCAGATATTCGGAAAATCAGCAGATGTATCTTCTGGACTATAACCGGACGATGAACCAGCTCTTTGACGGGGAAGAGAATGACATCGATGAGAATGGTGTTCTTCTCGGCGTGACAGATTCCGATGTGGATTATCTGATCAATCAGGAGGGAACAGTCGTCTCCTTTGTACAGGAGAGGGAGCTTTGGAACTACAATAAGGAAAATGACGAACTCTCCCGTGTATTCAGCTATGAGGACAGCGGCAGCCAGAATGCGCAGAATGGTTACGACCAGCACAGCGCACAGCTTGTATCCATGGACGAGGATGGAAGTACGACATTTACGGTGTCCGGCTATGTAAACAGGGGCACCCATGAAGGTGAGGTCGGCGTCAGCGTATATTATTACGATATCAATAAAAATTCCGTGGAGGAGAAGGTATTTATCCCAAGTACGAAGTCCTACCCGGTGCTGACAAATGATCCGGGCAAGCTTCTTTATTACAGCAATTCCAGCGGAAAGCTGTATGTGATGCAGGAAGGAACGCTGTATGAGGTAGATTTGGTTAATAATACGCGTACCACCCTTGTGACCAATCTGGAAACGGGGCAGTATGTAAGCTCCGGGGACGGCCACCTTCTGGCATACCAGAAGGACGGGGAGATCAATAACGCGACTCAGATAGAGGTGTTGAATCTTTCCACCGGAAAGGGATATCAGGTGGAGGCAGGTGCGGATGAAAGCATCCGGCCGCTCGGATTTATCCGGAATGACTTCGTGTTTGGAACTGCAAGGAGCGGCGACTCGGGCACGACAGCATCCGGCGAGACAGTGCTTCCGATGTACCGTCTGGAAATCCGCAACCAGAAAAACGAAACGGTCAAAGACTACCAGGCGGATAACATCTTTATTCTGGACGTCGTATTTGAAAACGATATGGCGGCGTTGAAACGTGCTGTAAAAAGCGGAGATTTCTATACGTATACAAGCGAAGATTATATTACGAACAATGAAGAGAGGGAAGAGAGCAATATCACGATTGATTCCTATACAAGCGAGCTCAAAGGCCGTGAAATGCGGATTACCTACGAGGATGGAGTGGACGACAGTTCTCCGAAGATTCTAAAGCCACAGCTTACGATCGCAAGGGAGCAGATGACGCTTTCCTTTGATTCACCGTCCCGGAAGGGAACCTACTATGTCTATGGATACGGTGAACTTCAGGGGATTTACCAGAATGCGGGATATGCGGTGCAGAGAGCATCCGAATTCAGCGGAGTAGCGGTGACCTCCAGACTGGCAAATGTATATGAAAGCGGCAACAGGCCGTCTGCGTATGAGATTTCGGATCTTGGGGATACTGCGGTCCGTGAGGGTGAGAGCACGCTGGAAGCATGTATGAGAATCATCCTTGCCTCAGCAGGAAATGAGATTGATTTCCAGAAGGATATGGAGGATGGAGAATCCATCATTGACTTCATAGGCAGCCAGGTTTCCGGGGAAGCGCTGGAACTTTCCGACTGCCGGACAGAAGACGTCCTTTATCTGATCGGACAGGGCACTCCGGTGGCGGCGTTGACAGGAAACGGCAATGCAGTACTTTTGACGGGATACAGTCGGACGAATGTTCAGTATCTCAATCTTTCCACACAGGAAGTGGACACGGTGACATTTGAAGAGATGGATCAGATGGTAAATGCAAGCGGGAATACGTTTGTGGGATATACACAATAGCACAAACCATGCTATAATGATACAAAGTCGAAAAGAGACTGGAGGATAATAAAGATGGAATTAGTAACAGTAAAAGAATTATACAGGAAAACAGATTCGTACCTGGACAAGGAGGTATCCATCGGAGGATGGGTAAGAAGCATCCGGGATTCCAAGGCGTTTGGTTTTATTGTAGTAAATGACGGCTCTTTCTTTGAGCCGATTCAGGTGGTATACCACGATACGATGGAGAACTTCAAAGAGATCTCCAGATTAAACGTAGGGGCAGCCATTGTAGTAAAGGGAACTCTCGTTGCGACGCCGCAGGCAAAGCAGCCGTTTGAGATTCAGGCAGAAGAGATTACGGTAGAAGGAGCTTCCGCTCCGGACTACCCGCTTCAGAAGAAGCGCCACACACTGGAATTTTTAAGAACAATGACACATCTGCGCCCAAGAACAAATACGTTCCAGGCAGTGTTCCGCGTACGTTCTCTTGCAGCCTACGCGATTCACCAGTTCTTCCAGGAGAGAGGATTCGTGTATGTGCACACTCCGCTGATCACCGGAAGTGACTGTGAAGGTGCAGGAGAGATGTTCCAGGTAACGACAATGGATCTTCAGAATCCGCCGAAACTGGAAGATGGAAGCATCGATTACAGCAAGGATTTCTTCAACAAACACACAAGCCTGACGGTAAGCGGACAGCTCAACGCAGAGACATTTGCACAGTCCTTCCGTGATGTCTATACATTCGGACCGACATTCCGTGCGGAGAATTCCAACACGACCCGCCATGCGGCAGAGTTCTGGATGATCGAGCCGGAGATCGCATTTGCGGATCTGGAAGACGATATGGATCTTGCAGAAGCAATGTTAAAATATGTGATCCGCTACGTGATGGAAAACGCACCGGAAGAGATGAAGTTTTTCAACTCCTTTATTGACAAAGGACTTCTGGACCGTCTGACAAATGTGGTCGAATCCGAATTCGCAAGAGTGACATATACAGAAGCGATTGAGATTCTGGAGAAAAACAACGACAACTTCGAGTATAAGGTATCATGGGGATGTGATCTTCAGACCGAGCATGAGAGATACCTGACCGAAGAAATTTATAAGAAACCGGTATTTGTAACCGACTATCCGAAGGAAATCAAAGCATTCTATATGAAGCAGAACGACGATGGAAAGACCGTTGCCGCCATGGACTGCCTTGTGCCGGGAATCGGTGAAATCATCGGAGGAAGCCAGAGGGAGGACGACTACGGGAAACTCCGCAGCAGAATGGAGGAACTCGGCATGGATCTGGATGAATACGGATTCTATCTGGATCTGAGAAAATACGGATCCACCCGTCACGCAGGCTACGGACTCGGATTTGAACGGTGCATCATGTACCTGACCGGAATGTCCAATATCCGTGACGTACTGCCGTTCCCAAGAACGGTCAACAACTGTGAACTGTAGATAAAATTCAGAAAAGGGGAGAAATCATGAATCATATTCTGGTTGTGGATGATGAGAGGGAGATAGCGGATGTTATTGAGCTGTATTTGAAAAATGACCAGTATGAGGTGTTGAAATTCTATACGGGCGAGGAGGCCCTTGCCTGTATAGAAACCACGAAGATTGATCTGGCGCTTCTGGACGTCATGCTGCCGGATATCGATGGATTTACGATTCTGAAAAAGATCAGGGAGAAGTACAATTTCCCGGTGATCATGCTGACGGCAAAGACCGAGTATATCGACAAGATTACCGGACTGACACTCGGAGCGGACGATTACATCGCAAAGCCGTTTAACCCGCTGGAGCTGGTTGCCAGAGTAAAGGCACAGATCCGCCGCTACACGAAGTACAATGACGGCGGCAGGGCGGAGAGCGATGTCATTGATTTTGGCGGTCTGTTTCTGGACCGCAATTCCCACGAGTGTGTCTTCAATGAAAAAAATCTGACACTGACTCCGATCGAGTTTGACATTCTGTGGCTGCTCTGTGAGAACAGAGGAAAGGTCATCAGTTCGGAAGAGCTCTTTGAAAACGTGTGGCACGAGAAGTACTATAAGAACAGCAACAATACCGTCATGGTACATATCAGACATCTTCGGGAGAAGATGAGCGGTCCTATGGGAAAATCAGATTTCATCAAGACGGTCTGGGGAGTGGGATACAAGGTTGAAGAGTAGATTGAAAAAATTTAAGAAAAGTAAATACAGGAAACTGAAGATCAGCCTGCTTCTGCAGACAGTATTGATCACCGCGCTTACAGTTCTGGTCGGTGGATTTCTGCTGGAATACATCATCGATGGGGTCTACAACGATGACGTATCCGAGATTTTCATTGGCTTCCTGAAATTCTTTCATGTAGAAGAGCAGCATGCCATCGCATTGTACTGGCAGATTCTTGGAAACAATAAGACGTTCTTCATGATGATCGGGTTTTTGGCACTGTTTGCGCTTTTTTTCTATATTGCGCTGTCAAAAATGATTACGTATCTGGAAGACGTTGAAAAAGAGATCGGGAAACTCGTCTCCCGTTCCCAGGAGCCGATCCATCTGATTCCGGAACTGGAGCCGATCGAGACAAAGCTGAACAATATCAAGTATACGCTGGAGCGGCAGGAGCGTGAGGTGCAGGAAAGTGAACAGAGAAAGAATGATCTGGTCGTCTTTCTGGCGCATGACCTCAAAACGCCGCTGACATCCATTGTGGCGTATTTGAGTATGCTGGAATCCCATCCGGATCTTCCGGAGGAGGAGAGGATCAAGTACACGGGGATTTCCCTTGAGAAGGCAATCCGACTCGGGAAACTGATCGAAGAGTTTTTTGAGATCACGAAATTTAATGCACAGGACATTGTTCTGGAAAAGACAGAACTGAATTTAAGCAGAATGCTGGAGCAGATTGCAGATGAGATGTACGCGGTCCTTCAGGGCAAGAACTTAAAATGTGAGGTGGAGGCGGATGACGATATCGTTGTCCGGGCCGACCCGGATAAGCTTGCCAGAGTATTTGACAATCTCATGCGGAATGCCATTGCCTACTGCAGGAAGGATTCGACGATCCGGATCCATGTTTCACAGGATGAGAGTAACGCGCTGATTGTCTTTGTCAACGAAGGACCGAAAATTTCCAATGACAAGCTGCAGCATATTTTTGAGAAATTCTTCCGGGCGGACGATTCCAGGTCCAGTGAAACCGGAGGAGCGGGGCTCGGTCTTGCCATCGCAAAAGAGATCGTGGAACTTCACGGCGGCAGAATCTCTGCCCAGAGCGATGATCATGAGACCCGGTTTATCGTAGTCCTTCCAAAGAAAGAGAAAGGGGAACTTCAGGATGAAATTCATACATACATCGGACCTGCATCTCGGAGTGAGGCCTGATGCGGGACCGGAATATACGAAGAGACGCCCGGAAGAGATCTGGGAGACCTTCAAAAGCATTCTTGACCGGTGTGAGGACGAGCAGATTGACCTGCTTCTGATTTCGGGGGATGTGTTCCACAGACAGCCGCTTTTACGGGAACTGAAAGAGCTCAACGCCATGTTTGCGGGACTGTCTCATACAAAAGTCGTATTTACGGCCGGAAATCATGATTACTTAAAACCTAATTCCATGTACCGGAATTTCAAGTGGGCGGGCAATGTCGTCCCGCTTCTGGAAGGACGCCTTCTGAAAGTCGAGTTCCCGGAATTTCGGACCGCAGTATCCGGATTCAGTTACCTGGACAGAGAATTGCAGGGCGGAATCAGGGTAGAGTGGAAGTGTGTCCGGAGCATGGAAAACGAGATTCTTCTCCTTCACGGAGGAGACGAGAAACATCTTTCGTTTAAGAGGGCAGAGGTGGATCTGCTCGGTTATGATTATACGGCTCTTGGCCACATTCACAAACCGGATCCGGAAATAACGGGAAAATGCCGGTACAGCGGTTCTCCGGAGCCGACAGACCCGAATGACACCGGAAAACACGGGTATGTGATAGGAACCGCAGAGAATGGCGTAGTCGAGACGGAGTTTGTTCCTGCGGCAAAGCGGGAGTACATCCATCTGGATATTCCGGTGGACGAGGACATGACAGGCCGTCTCCTTCTGGATACCCTCCGGGAGAAGATCGAGGAAAACGGCGTGGAAAATATGTACCGCTTTACACTGAAAGGACTCCGGGACCCGGATATCCGTTTTGATACCGTAAATATGGATGCGGGCGGAGGTGTCGTTGACATCCGGGATATGACAACCCCGGCTTATGACTATGAAAAGCTGTGCGCTTCCAACGGCCAGAACCTCCTTGGAAGATTTATCCAGAGTTTTCTTGAACAGGAAGAGGAAAGCCGCGGCGAAGTAGAGCAGATGGCGCTGTACGAGGGTGTACAGGCGATTCTGGAGACGAGAAAAGAGTAACCGATACACAAAAGAGAGAAAAAGGGGATACAAGAAGAGATGAAGTTAGAGCGACTGGAACTTTGGAGTTTCGGAAAATTCCATAACAGAACGATTGAACTTTCCGACGGGATCAATCTGTTCAGCGCAGAAAATGAGGCGGGGAAATCGACGGTCTATGCGTTTATTAAAAGTATGCTCTTTGATGTGGAAAGAGGACGCGGAAGAGGCGCGGCAAAGGATGAGTTCCACCAGTATGAGCCGTGGAGGAATCCGACTCAGTACTGCGGAATGGTCCGGTTTGAGAGCGGAGGACGGCATTTCCAGCTGGAAAGGGATTTTGCCAGAAAGGGAAAGAAGACAAGGCTTTTCTGTCTGGATGATGGAGAGGAACTTTCCGAAGAGAGCGGGGATCTTCAGGCGCTGCTGCTGGATCTGGATGCTGCCGGGTTTGAAAATACAGTGGCAGTCGGACAGCTGAAGGTCAGGCCTGGAGAAGAGCTTTCCTCTGCTCTGAAAAATTATGCGGCCAACTATTATGCATCGGGTGCGGGAAATATGGATCTGGAGGCGGCCCTTGCAGGACTTCAGAAGCGAAAAAAGGAGATAAGCATTCTTCTGCGCGAGGAAGCCCGGAAACGGCTTCAGAAACGGGAAGAGGCGGAACGTGCGGCCGAATATATCGCAAAAGATCTGGACCGTATTCAACGGGAAGCGGCAGCAGGCGAAGAAGAGATCCGGAGAGGGAAGCGGCTCCTGGATACGTATGAGCAGGCGCGGGGTGAACAGAAAAAGAAGAAGTTCCCGCTGAAAGGAGCGGCGGTCTGGTTTGTAGTGCTGATTCTCCTGATGATACTTCTTCCATCCTCCATCCGTTATTTTACAGCTGTGATCTGGGCAGCGGCAGGGCTTCTGGCCGAACTTTGGGTAATGCGGCCGGAGCCGGAGAGAGAGCAGACAGAGGAAGAACAGGCTGTCAGAAGACGGATTGACAAGCTGAAATGGAACAGGGAGAAACTGAGATCGGACCGAAGAGACAGACAGGTGGAATATGAGAACCTGCAGGAAATGATTTCCGAGGCATGTACTGTTTCCGAAGAGGAGAAGAACCTGGAACAGAAAAAAGCGGCACTGGAACTCGCGGCCGAAAGAATGCAGGAGGTATCCGGAGATGTAAGAAAAGAAACAGGAAACCGCCTTGCAAAGCGGGCAGCTGAAATTCTGGGAGAGCTTACGGACGGACGCTATACCAGGATCTTTATCGAAGAAGGGCTGGAAATCAGCATTTTTGACGGCATCCGTAAGATTCCGATTCACATGATGAGCCGGGGAACGATTGAGCAGATCTACTTTGCGGTAAGGATGGCGGCATCTGAAATTCTTTACGAAGAACCACTCCCGATCATTCTCGACGACACCTTTGCGTATTACGATGATAAACGAATGGAAGCGGCACTCCGGTGGCTGGCCGGACAGAAAAAACAAGTGCTCCTCTTCACCTGTCAGAACAGGGAAAAAGAAGCACTTGATCATATGCATCTTGCATACCGTGACGGATGGGATTAAATCTCCTCTCCGTTGCGGTATTTGTTTACTACATGCTGGATACGCTCGCTCGGACTTAAGATACTGCTGATAGAATCGTCATGATTCAGTGTATCGATCAGAAGAGCGATGTACTTGCTCATGTCGCAGTTGATATAGTACGGACGGCTTAAAAGCTCCGGCGTCTGATAAATCAGGTTAGTTGTGAGGATATTGTTGATGATGCCTTCCTCGTATGCCTTGTCGAATTTCTCAAGACCATTTGTGAACAGACCGAATGTTGCAGCGGCAAAGATCCGGTTTGCCTTTCTTTCTTTCAGCTGTTTTGCGACATCGATCATACTGTCTCCGGAGGAGATCATATCGTCAAGAATGATCACATCCTTGCCCTCTACGGAATCACCGAGGAACTCGTGGGCAACGATCGGATTGCGGCCGTCAACGATTCTTGTGTAATCACGGCGTTTATAGAACATACCCATATTCAGGCCAAGGACATTGGCAAGATAGATTGCACGTCCGGTCGCACCTTCGTCCGGGCTGATTGCCATCATGTGATCACTGTCGATCTTCAAATCTTTTACAGTTCTTAAAAGTCCCTTTACAAACTGATAAGTCGGACGGACAGTTTCAAATCCGCTCAGCGGAATCGCGTTCTGTACTCGTGGATCGTGGGCGTCAAAGGTAATGATATTGTCCACACCCATTTTTACAAGCTCCTGAAGAGCCAGGGCACAGTCCAGAGACTCACGGCTGCTGCGCTTGTGCTGGCGGCTCTCGTAGAGGAACGGCATGATGACATTGACACGGCGCGCCTTCCCTCCGATCGCGGCGATGATACGCTTCAGATTCTGAAAGTGGTCGTCCGGGGACATGTGGTTGATCTGACCGTTCAGGGAATAGGTCAGGCTGTAGTTGCAGACATCCACCATCAGATAGATATCCTTTCCACGGATGGATTCGCTGAGTACGCCTTTTGCTTCTCCTGAGCCGAAACGCGGTGTAGCGGCGTGGATCAGATAATTGTCTTTTTCATATCCGGTAAAAACAACGTCGTCTTTGAAGACATGTCCATCTTCTTTTCGCCATTTGACAATATAGTCATTGACTTTCTGGCCCATCTCCTCACAGCCCGTCAGGGCGATAATGCCAAGGGCTCCTACAGGGATATTTTCCAGATTTCGTTCTGTACGGTGCAGCATTGCTTTGCCTCCTATTTCATTAGTTTCTTTTTGATTCTGATATCGTCACCCGCAAGTTTGAGCAGGCGGTAGTTACTGCTGATGCGGGAAAACGTTCTTTCGCTATATATTGATTTTATCTCATTTAATGACAAATTGGTAGAGATAATAGTAGATTTCTTCTGCAAAATCCGGTCATTCAGGCAGATAAACAGCTGGGAGACCGTAAAGGAATTGGTAAGCTCCGTCCCAAGGTCATCGATAATCAGAAGCTCGCACTCGTCCAGCAGGGCGCCGGCCTGGCGCTTTTCCGGATCTGTATCGAACTCTCTGCTTCCCAGAATATCAAAGAGCTGGGAGGACGTCACGTAAATCACCGAGTGAATATGATCCATCAGCTCTCTGGCAATACAGTGGGTCAGAAAGGTCTTTCCGACTCCGGTATTTCCATAGATCAGAAGATTCTGGAACTTGCTTCCAAAGCTGTCCACAAAGGATCGGCACACATGAAGCGCCTCTTTTGCCATATCCAGCGAACTTTTGCCGCTCACCGGATCAATAAAATCCGAAGAATAGTAATCCATCCGGAAAGAAGAAAAATTTTCACTCTCTAAAATATCCTGCAGGTTGGACTGGGTGTAGAGCAGGTCAATCTCCGCCTTCTGGAAACAACGGCATTTCCGGCCGTCAAGATATCCTGTGTCCTGACAGTCCGGACATTCATAGGAAGGTTCCAGATAGTCCGAAGGGTAACCGGAACCGGCAAGCAGTGCCTGCTTTTCATCCCTCAGGGCATGAAGCCTTTCCCGGAATCGGGCAGGCGCATCGGCATTGCCATCGATCAGCGCTTTGGCTCCTGCAACACCAAGGTGTGAGATCTCCTCATCAATCTCACGGATCCGGGGAATCTTTTTATATATTTCACTGTAATGGCGGGTCAGCCTGTCGTGCGTCCGAAGATGCTTCTGCTCGTAGATCCGCATGATGGCGTCATACTGTGAATTCGTCAGTGCCATGAAACTTCTCCTTTACTCAGCTCTGTAAAAGCTGTCTCTCCAGGTCGTCCATATTGTAGTCACGCTCCTCGAAATTGCTGAATTTTGTCTTTTTCCCGGAAGATGAAGGCTGCTGGGAAGCGGACTTCTCGGAGCGCTTTTTTATGTAAGCGGCATCGATCGCCGCAATATCCGCAAGGTGATGTACACCTTTCTGGTGCCAGTTCGTCAGGATCTTGTCCGCGTATTCAAAACTTGGCTGGTGGATGGCGGAAACGGTACGGCTGCATGCTTCGATAATGATATCGATAGTAAAGCCGTACTGTCCGGTCCACTTCTTTACAAGCTCTGTCTCAACCGGAGCGGCCATGCGTCCGGTGATGCCGAAAGCCTTCAGAACTGCTGTGCAGTCCTTGTTGTAAAAGGAAGCGGATCTTCTTGCCTCCGAAACGGTACGGATTCCAGCATCCGCCCAGGCAAGTGCTACGGACTTGATGTAATGCATACTCCGGTGTCCGTTCTCCACACAGTATTCAATCAGATACTCGGTCAGCTCCACGGAGAACTGTAAGGTGTCATAGAAATAAGTAAGTGTCTCCACATCGGAAGGAGACAGGGTACGTCCGATGTACTGTTCGGCGATGAACAGAAGCTGCTTGAACTCCCGGCGGCTTTTGTACTCGCTGATATCACCGATCAAAGGAGCCGCAGGAGCAGAATCTACAGGAATGTCCGCGGAAGAAACAGGCGCATCCTCCGAAATCGGCGAAGGAGCAGCACCCTGACTGTCCGGCGCAGGCATGTCCACAGAGACAGAAGGCGCAGCCGCCTTTTTCGGCGTATCCGCTTTCTGCGGCGCATCCATCTGAAGTCCGCGCATCTCGCCGTCCGGTCCGTATTCGATCGTGAGAAGCCCTTTCTTCGCCCAGTATTTCAAAGCGCGGATAATATCTCCCTCCGTGTTATCCAGAATCTCCGCAAATTCGGAAACCGAAAAAGGAGAACTGCTCTCCATACGGCGCAGCAAAAGGAGGTATACTTTAACGTATTCCCCGTTTGCCTTTGCCATGTAGGAGTCGATAAATGCATGATCAACACATGTAAAATGTTGTCCCGTACAGTCTGTGATTTTTAACATGCCCATTCCTTGAAACCTCTGTCTTTCTTTCTAAAGTAAAGGTATTATAGCACTTTCAGGCCGGGAGAAAAAGCATTATTTTTCCCACACTTTGTGGATAAAACAGTGTGGATTCTGTGGAAAACTACCGTTTGAGAAGACTCTCCCCAATATTTACAACATCTCCGGCCCCCATAGTTATCAACAGGTCGTCTGTTTTACAATTTTCTAAAATAAATGTTTCGATCTCGTCAAAGCCTGGAAAATAGTGTACATCGCAGCCTTTTGCCCTCAATTCGTCCGCCAGAAGTCCGGAAGACATACCGAGGGTATCGGTCTCGCGGGCCGCGTAGATATCTGCAAGAATGATATGATCCGCAAGGGAAAGTGCATCCGCGAACTCATGGAAAAAGGCTTTTGTCCGGCTGTAGGTGTGAGGCTGGAAGACGCACCATGTCTCCTTGTGCGGGTAAGACTTTGCAGCCTCCAGAGTAGCCCGGATCTCGGTCGGATGGTGCGCGTAATCGTCCACAATGTGGAAACCGTTCACGTCTCCTTTATACTGGAAACGACGGTCTGTCCCTTCAAAAGAGAGAAGTCCCTCCTGAATCTTCTCCATCGGGACATCCAGAAGCGATGCAGCAGCAATGGCCGCGAGGGCATTGGATACGTTGTGAAGTCCGTTTACGGAAAGATGAATCCGACCGGCCTCCTGTCCTTTTACAAGGAGAAGGAAAGAAACATTGCCTTTCTCATCGTGGGTAATCTCTTTTGCGCTGAAATCCGCATTTTCCCTGTGCACATCGTAGATGATGACATTACAGTCAAGTCCCTCCAGAATCTCTTCCAGATGGCTGATCTCTCCATTGATAATCAGAGTGCCGTCATCAGGAAGAAGCTTCGCAAAGGTATGGAAAGAATTGCGGATGTCGTCAATATCTTTAAAGAAGTCCATATGGTCTTCCTCGATATTCAGGATGATACTGATCTTCGGGAAGAAGTGATGGTAGCTGTTTGTATATTCACAGGCTTCTGTGACAAAGACCTCGGAGCCGCCGACACGGATATTGCCGTGGATGGCCTTTAAAATACCGCCTACGGAGATCGTAGGATCTTTCTCTCCGGCGAGAAGAATATGGGAAAGCATGGAAGTCGTCGTCGTCTTCCCGTGGGTTCCGGCTACTGCGACCGGAATTTTGTAGTTGGTCATCAGCTGGCCAAGCAGCTCGGCCCGGCTGAGCATCGGAAGGCCGCGTCTTACCGCCTCCTGATATTCCTCGTTATCCTCATGGATGGCCGCCGTGTACACGACGACCTGTACAGTATCTTCTATATTGGAAGCCTTCTGACCGATGAAAACTTTCGCACCCATCGAAACCAGATGATCTGTGAGAGAAGACTCCTTATTATCAGAACCGCTGACGGTAAAATGTTCGTCCAGTAATATTTCGGCAAGCCCGCTCATGCTGATACCGCCGATGCCGATAAAATGAATATGAACAGGTTCATTAAAGTTAATTTTGTACATATTTTACACTTCCGTTTCTGGCTTATTTTACATACCGGCGGGGAGAAAATCCCTGCCGGTCTGCTGTTCCCGTTCATTGTAGCATAACAAAATGAAAGATACAACGCTTCAAGGCCAGAACATTTTACCCTGAAAAATGTGAAAAAGCAGTTCTGAAAGAAAGCCTGTCCGCATAGTAATATATAGAGCAGGAGAGAAAAAAATACACAAAATTGCCTTAAAAACAACACGGTGTCTATAAAAAGCGGTTAAGATTATGTAAAATGCATAAAAAATAGAAGAAAAACGGCAAAAATATATAAAATTTACTCGATATTTATAAAAAGTGTGTTATAATAATGACATTAAATTACTGACAAGGGGTGAGGACATGATAAAAAAAGAGATGATAGCAATGCTGCTGGCCGGTGGACAGGGAAGCAGGCTTGGTGTTTTGACTGCCAAAGTGGCGAAGCCTGCAGTAGCGTTCGGCGGCAAGTACAGGATTATCGATTTTCCGCTCAGTAACTGCATTAATTCGGGGATCGATACAGTCGGAGTCCTGACACAGTATCAGCCGCTTCGTCTGAATTCTCATATTGGAATCGGAATCCCATGGGATCTGGACCGCAATGTGGGCGGTGTCACGATTCTGCCGCCATATGAGAAAAGCACGAACAGCGAGTGGTATACTGGAACGGCAAATGCGATCTATCAGAACCTGGATTATATGGAGTCGTTTAATCCGGACTATGTGCTTATTTTATCCGGTGATCATATTTACAAAATGGATTATGAAGTAATGCTGGATTATCATAAAGAGCACAATGCGGATGTCACCATCGCTGCCATGCCGGTGCCGCTTGAGGAGGCAAGCCGGTTTGGAATTGTAGTTGCAGATGAGGAAGGACACATCAATGATTTCCAGGAAAAACCAAAGGAGCCGAGGAGCAATCTGGCGTCCATGGGAATTTATATTTTCAGCTGGCCGGTGCTCAAAGATGCGCTTGTAAAAATGTCAGACGAGCCGTCCTGTGACTTTGGAAAGCACGTGATTCCGTACTGCCATGAAAATGGCAAGCGTCTTTTCGCGTATGAGTACAATGGTTACTGGAAAGATGTAGGAACACTTGGATCCTACTGGGAAGCCAACATGGAACTGATAGATCTGATCCCGGAATTCAACCTTTACGAAGAATTCTGGAAGATTTACACAAACAGTTCGATCCTGCCGCCGCAGTATATTTCCGATCAGGCGGTTGTGGAACGCAGCATTATCAGCAATGGTTCCGAGATTTACGGAGAAGTCCGTAATTCCGTGATCGGTGCCGGGGTTGTGATCGGAAAAGGAACGGTTGTCAGAGATTCTATTATTATGAAAGACACCGTGATCGGTGAAAACGGCGTGATTGACAAGTCGATCATTGCGGAGAATGTCCGGATTGGAGATCATGTGACGCTGGGCATCGGAAGTGATGTGCCGAATAAGGAAAAGCCGGCGATCTACTCCTTCGGGCTTGTGACGATCGGAGAGAATTCCGTGATCCCGTCCAATGTTCAGATTGGCAAGAATACTGCCATCAGCGGCGTGACAGAGGCAGAGGACTATCCGAACGGAGTGCTGGAAAGCGGAGAGACATTGATAAAGGCAGGTGAACGCGTATGAGAGCAGTAGGGATCATTCTGGCAGGCGGCAATAATCATAAAATGCGTGAACTGACATATAAACGGGCTGTGGCAGCCATGCCGGTGGCAGGAAGCTACCGGTGCATTGACTTCGCACTCAGCAATATGACCAATTCCCATATTCAGAAAGTTGCAGTATTGACACAGTACAACGCGAGATCTTTAAATGAGCACCTGAGTTCATCCAAATGGTGGGATTTCGGTAGAAAACAGGGAGGACTTTTTGTTTTTACTCCGACGATTACACTGGAAAACGGCAGCTGGTACCGGGGAACCGCAGACGCGATTTATCAGAATCTCGACTTCCTGAAAAAATGCCATGAGCCGTACGTTATCATTACATCCGGTGATGCTGTGTACAAACTGGATTACAACGAAGTTCTGGAATATCATATTAAGAAAAAAGCAGATATTACAGTAGTATGCAAGGATCTCGCACCGGGCGAAGATGCGACGAGATTCGGAACAATCAAGATGGACGATTCCATGAGAATTCAGGAGTTCGAGGAAAAACCGATGGTGGCAAATTCCAATACCATTTCCACTGGAATCTATGTGATCCGCCGCAGACAGCTGATCGATCTGATTGAACATGCAGCACAGGAGGACCGTTACGATTTCGTCAACGATATCCTGATCCGTTATAAGAATCTTAAAAAGATTTACGGATATAAGATCTCCAGCTACTGGAGCAATATTTCCACAGCAGAAGCATACTATCAGACAAATATGGATTTCCTGAGGCCGGAAGTGCGGAATTACTTTTTCAAAGAGTATCCGCCGGTATACTCCAAAGTCAGTGATCTTCCGCCGGCAAAATACAATCCGGGATCCTACGTAAAGAACAGTCTTGTCTCCAGTGGATGTATTGTGAACGGAACCGTGGAAAATTCGATCCTGTTCAAGAAAGCATTCATCGGAAACAACTGTGTTGTAAGAAATTCAATTATCATGAATGATGTTTATCTTGGAGATAATACATACATTGAAAACTGTATCGTGGAAAGCCGCGATACAATCCGTGCCAACACAAGGCACGTCGGGGAAAACGGCATCAAAATTGTTGTCGAAAAGAATGAGAGATATGCGCTTTAGCGAGCATATATAGTACTTAAGAAAGGGGCAGGTAATATGCAGATTACAGATGTGCGCGTAAGAAAAGTAGCAAAAGAGGGGAAATTAAAGGCAGTTGTGTCAATAACGATGGATGAAGAGTTTGTCGTACACGACATCAAAGTTATCGAAGGGGAAAAAGGACTGTTCATCGCGATGCCTAGCAAAAAGGCTTTGGACGGAGAGTACAGAGATATCGCTCACCCAATCAATTCTGATACAAGAAACCGTATCCAGAGCATCATCCTCGAGAAATATGAGCAGGCTTTGACAGAAGAGGACGGAGAAGACCAGGAATAAAATGTTTTAGGGTTATGTAAAGGACAATTGAAAGGATAAGAAAGCCGGAAAAAGCAGATACCGGAAAGGGATGCTTTTTCCGGCTTTTTGTTGCGGGAAATCCTGTCTGAATTCCCAAGGCCGCCCCCGGAAAAGACTTAGAAAGACTAGTTCAAATCTTCCCCGGAAAAGAAAGGACGGATTTCAAAGTGAAGCGGCTTTTTGGTGGACGGATGCAGAAAATCAAGGCGGCAGGCGCAGAGATGGAGTCTGCGGGAAGGAATGCCGTCCGGATTGTATTTGCGGTCCCCCAGAATCGGACAGCCTGCATGGGCAAGCTGGACACGGATCTGGTGATGCCGTCCCGTGTGCAGATGAATGGACAGACGGGAAACGAGCCGCCCGTCCCGGGTATGCTGATCCAGCATCTGGTAGTCCAGGACGGCCTTTTTGGCATCGGGCGTATCCGGTGAACAGACGGAAGAAAGATTCGTGCGTCCATCCCGGACAAGCCAGTCGGTCAAAGTTCCGGAAGACTCAGTCGGAGCACCTTCCGTGACAGCCTCATAATATTTCCCGAAACCATCCCCGGTAAGCTGGGTGTTTAATGCGGCGGCCGCCTTTTTCGTCTTCCCAAATACGAGAATTCCTTCTACAGGCTGGTCAAGCCGATGGATGACAGCAAGATACGGTGCCCCCTTCAACGGAGTCCCGCTTTTCCTTGCCTCCCGCATGAGATGATTTTTCAGAAGGCTGACCATGTCCCGGGACGAAAAAGATGCAGTCTGGACAGCCGTCCCGGCAGGTTTATGACAGACGAGGATCTCGGAATCCTCGAATAAGATTTCTGGTTTCATAATGTGCTCCTTTCATTTCACACATCATATCATATCCTGGAATGGTTGGCAAAGGAAAATCCATGTGGCCGGACGGCACAAAAAAATGGGAGAAACAATGTTTCGGCCGGGCAAAGGGAATGGTATAATAGAAACGGAACCAGGGAGACGATTCAATAAGGAGTGGAAGATGAGAAACAGAAAATGTATTCTTGCGGCTGTTCTGGCGCTCGGACTGACTTTCCAGGCTGTTCCGGTTTCAGCGGAAGAGACGGTAGAGGCAATCGATGAAACGGTACAGGCGACCGAAGAAACAACACAGTCGACCGAAGAGACGGCACAGCAGGAGGAAGACACTGTGCAGACAGAGGAAGAGACGACAGAGATTACGATTTATCATACGAATGATACCCATGGATATCTCCAGGGTGACGGGGAATCTGTAATCGGGCTGCCGCTTGTGGCCGGACTGAAAAATGCGGATGAGAATGCGATTCTGGTAGATGCCGGAGACGCTACGCAGGGACTGCCGCTTGCCTCGCTGACGCAGGGAAACGATGTGATCCAACTGATGAATCTGGCGGGCTATGATGTCATGGCGGCAGGAAACCATGAGTTTGATTTTGGAACAGACGCATTTCTTAAAAATGTGTCACTGGCAGAATTCCCGGTGCTGGCGGCGAATATTTACAAAGATAATCAGCTGCTGCTTGCAGGACAGCAGGACGATACAGACGGCTGTCATGTGATCATTGAAAGACAGGGAAAGAAGATCGGATTTTTTGGTCTGACGACAACAGAGACCGCTTCAGCGACAAATCCGGAAGGAATCCAGGGCGTGACTTTTGCTGACGAGATTGAAACAGCAAAAACAGAGATTGCGCATCTGGAAGAAGCAGGAGCGGATGTTGTGATTGCAGTCGCCCACATGGGAGATGAGACCGGTGGAGCGGACTGTACGTCGGAAGATCTGGCAAACGGGATGACCGGCGAGTATCAGGGAAAGCTGGATGCGATCATTGACGGACACAGCCATACCGTGGAAAACGAGGAGGTCAACGACGTCCAGATTGTACAGACCGGAACCGGTCTGAGTGCAGTCGGAAAACTGACTGTATCGGTAAGTGAGAACAGTGATCCGGTCGTGACGGAGGAACTGCTTGGAATAGAAGACTTTGCGGAAGTAACGCCGGATGCAGAGGTAGCCGCAGAACTTGAGAAAATTACCAGTGAGCAGAATGATTCGCTTCAGGAAGTGATTGGATCCACGCCGACCACGCTCTGGGCAGGATGGATCGGGAATGTACCGCCGACAAGGTTTGTAGAGACCAACTATGGAGATCTGGCGGCAGATGCCATCGCAGGTGCGGCAAAAGCTATGGTACAGCAGAATGGAACTGAAGAGGAAAAACAGATGCCGGTAGTCGGTGTGGAAAACGGCGGAGGAATCCGGGAGATGATTTCCAATGGAGATATCACAAAGGGAGACCTTGTGTCCACATTCCCGTTTTCCAACACGATCTATATGAAGAAAATCACTCCGAAGATTTTGTATGAGGTGATGGAACAGTCCGGCTCCAGTCTGGACGGGCAGGATCCGGAGACAGGTATGTTGCTTCAGCAGTCAGTGTCCGGAGGATTTTTACAGATTTCCGGATTCCAGGTCGTATTTAATCCGGATGCGGAACAGGGAAGCAGAGTCGTGTCCATCACCCTTGACGGACAGAGCACTCCGCTTGACCGGACAGATGATACGACCCAGATTATTATGGCGGGAAACAATTACATTATGAGCGGCGGCAACGATTATACCATGCTTGCAGATCTTCCGAAATACGCGGAAGCAGGAGGAGAGCTGGAGACAATCGAGGCTTATGTTGAGAACAGTCTGAATAACGGCACGCTGTCCGGATATCAGGGAACAAAAGGAAGGATCGCTTATACAGGAAGCGTTTACCAGCCGAAAGATTATACCGCTTCCGTGAAAATCGTAAATGAAGATGGAAGCGTCTTCGCAAATCAGGAGATCAGTTACCGTGTAGACGGCGGCGAAGGCCAGATGGGCAGGACTGATGAAAACGGAATCCTTAATATCACCGTTACAGACGGCGGACATGGAATCCGTGTTTCCGATTCACAGGATGAGGTCTATGTGGACAACTATGCGGGACTTGGTATTGTAGAAGATACATTAAGAACAATGCCTCAGCTGACGGCACCGGAAGCAGGAAGTGAAATCCCGGTAAACAGCACAGAGGAACCGAAAGACCCGGAGGATCCGGAAGATCCGTCCAAAGATGACGAAACCACAGACCCGGGAAAAGATACGGGAACAGGTTCCGGCGGTTCGGAAAACGATAAGAAGGATCCGGGGGCTTCGGACGGAACGACAAACACAGGCAATACAACAAAAACAGATAACGGTGCAGACGGACAGAAAAAAGCAGTAAAGACCGGTGATGAAGCTCCGGTTGAAGCTGCGGGAACTGCGGCGATCGTATCACTGGCTGTTATTGCAGCAGTGCTTGGTACAAAGGTAAGACGGAAATAGCGGGCGCTCCGGTTTCGTACAGAAACTGTAAGTGAAACGGATTCTGTTTAAAATGATAATGCCCCTCATCGGGAAGTGGATGAAATCATCCGGGAGCTTCCGATGAGGGGCATTGTTTATGATGTTTTTTCTTTTCCTGTATGGAAACTGTGTTGTACAATCCGTTCAGCGGTTTCGCTGATTGACAGATAGCTGGTATCCATGCAGTTTTCCAGTGTCGAAAAATGCGGTAATGATTTCAGACTGATTTCGAGCCATTGATCTGTCCGCCATTCACAGGTCTTATCCTGTCTCCAGCGCTGAATGAGCTGTTCTTCACCGCACAGCAATGTGACGCTGACCAGTTCCAGTTGCAGGGCGCAAATACCGTCAATGATACGCCGATATACCCATTCATCATCTATCAGCCATACGAGTACAATCATCCGGCATACAGAACAGTTTTTATAATTTCCGATCATATGTAGAATATTGTCGACGGCCATTACTTTTGTCTCCTGATTGCCGACAAATGGATGCAGATCCAGACACCAGTCACCGTCGATAAAGGCGGTGCCGGGATACTGATCCGCAATGTATCTCCCGACTGTGGTTTTTCCGACACCCATCGGGCCATTAATGATGATTACATTCATAATTTCTTTCCCTCATAATAAAAATTGTAAAGATGCGGAACTTTCTGCCAGACAGCATCAGACCGGACGGCGGATCAAAAGCCCTTTCATATTAGACGTCCGGTTATGCATCTTATATATCGTTTCTTTCTCTTCTTCAGTACATCCAATCAAGACTTTTATTTCAGAATCTTTTTTTACGATATCCACGGTACAGATGACAGCGTCAACTTCTTTCCCGCCGGTTCCAACCCAGACATCAATTCCGCCGCCGTCCATGAATGCAGTGCCTTTTAGATATCCATAGTCTGCTTCGTAAATCTGTTCTGGATACCGGGGATGCGCGCTTCCCTTAGGACGATCAATGACAATGTCGCTGCTATGAACCAGTTCATCTAAAAGATTCCAGAATTCAAGATCAAAGGTATTCATAAAGCGGCCTCCTTTTTTACCATTCGGATAACTGGGGACAAACATCCAATATATCTTGTCCGGATAACGGAAGGTTGGTTTTGCCTTTCAGTCTTTCGATAATGTCAGGCATGGGAGAAGCGACGATTTTTCTTCGGGTTTTTATTTCTTTCCCACATTTCGGGCAGACGTGCTGCGTAGCAGGAAGACAACTTTGCCTGCCTGTTTCAAACAGATCAGTACCGCAATCAGGGCATTTGACAGAAGCAATTTGATCTTTTAAGTATGGAAGCGTCTTTTGCGCCATATAGAGCTGGACCATGTTTGCATCCAGACAAATCCCGTCAATTTCTACTTCGCTGTAGGTGGCATCAATAATCGGGCGGGAATTATCCTGAGTATATGCATGGACATGGATTCCCTCAGTTTCTGTTTCTGGGCCAGTACAGAAGAAAGCCGGATTGAAACCCCAGATTGAGATGCCCAAAGGGAAATCCTGCTGTTTTATGCTTAATTTGCGAGTAGCCTTTACGAAATTTGCAGGAAAATGAAATTCGCTAAATAAACCATTGGCTTTTATAATAGGATTTCCAATTCCTGCAGTTTTTTCATAAAAATTTCGTCCGCAGCCTGAACAAAGATGTTTTTTGTGGGGATTTGCGGCAAACCAGTCTTTATCAAGATGCGGAAATCCGCAGTGTGGACATTCCAGGTAAGCAGTTTTCTGATTTAAGATATTGGAGGCCAGGTATGAAACCGCAGCAGTATAATCAAAAGAAACTTGCTGGTCTCCATTTGTTATCTGGAGAAGATGGCAGAATTTGTCAGCCTCGTTACCCGTTTGAACACGAATTCCAAAGGCGGAATCCATCTTTGCAGTATCATATACGGCCGGAACATATGCCCATAAAGCGATGTTGCCGGACTCCTCCTGGAGATTTACGGTCAAAGAATCCTGCGGCACGTCTGTAGCAGGATTGCTCTGGGCTAAACAAGTATGAAATTTTTCACCTTTTCCGTTACCGGCCGGAGCATGATGTGTCGTACACCAGTAACGGTCAGTACCGTTTCGGTTTTTCCCCACATAAACAATGTTACATTTTTTCATTGCGGCTCCTTTTAATGTAGAACGCTCAAAATTTCTCCTCAAATATTCATATAGTGTATGATTAGCTTTTCGAAACTTTATCCAGCACCGTATATATGATGAGGTTTAAAATCAAGTAAAAGATAGATAAGACAGCAAGAATTTTGATGTCAATAGAGTGAGTCAGTATCAAAGTCATAGCAGCATACGAAATCAAAAATACGATAAAGCTGATGAGTGTCTGCTTTATTGGTTTCATTTGATCACTCCTTACGAAAATTTATCATAGATTACGAAACTACAGCCAGTTAGCGTCTATTTCATTTTTTAAGTTGCAAAACATTGCATAGAAAGATTCCTTTGCCTGAGACACAATTTCCAGAGCAATGTCTTCATTGTATGAATGTGCAACATTATTGTGTTCCTGTAAGGCGCGTAGCCATAATTCTTCGTCCTTGATCATACCAGCCTGATAAGCAGTTTTTAGAATAATTTTAGGTGATCCTGTTGCACTGGCTTCATAACCATGCATAGAAAGGATTTCTTTCATCATTTTCCATGACTGCTCGAAACAGATTTCATATAACCCGACCAAGCCAGTAAGAATAACCGTATCATCATTCATAAGGTTCAGTATATTTATATATCTGCTTCATGTTTGATAAAGCGGAACAAAAATTATCATATTTTTTCATAGAGTGTTTTCCCCTCCTTTTTTATAGACTCGCGTAATTCGGGCTGCATTGCCCGTTCCAGATCAACAATATCATATTTTAACAGCGTAGAAGTTTCTTCATCCAGATCCAAAGAAAAACGGGCTATATTTCCGCCGCTTACCGCAAGATCAATGTCACTGGTTGGGGAAAAATCTCCTCTTGCACGGGAGCCAAACAGAATAACTTGCCGAATGTTGTACTTCTGGGCCAATGAGGAGATTTCATTAAGGACTCTTTGATTGATTCCGGTGCTGGAGGGTGTGATTTTCATAGAAGTGTGTAGTTTTGTGATTTCACTCATTATACTGCACTCCTTTCTTTTTCTAATCATAGCATAGAAGAAAAGAAAAAGAAATTGTAAAAACCATGACATACCATGTACAAAAACGTTATGAGTTCCACCCGTACTCAACAGAAGGAAGATGTATCGTACATGCAAGCATGACTCTGCATCTTTCTTCTGCTGAGTACGGTGTGAACAGTAACACAAAAACGGGCAAAATAGTGGCAATCAATGCGTTTTACTTGACACTCCCGGTTTTTTCGGGTAAAATTTGAATAATTTCATGGCGAAAGCCGAATAAATGAACGATGAAGGGGAATAGTAAGCCTAAGAGAAGTTTCAGAGAAGAGGCGGGTGGTGCGAGCCTTTGACGGATCACGGCTGAACCGGACCTGGAGTTCCTGTATGAAAAGTACAGCGTTTTATCAGCGTTAATGATCAATGAAGTGAGCCGCAGATTTTGTGGTTAATGAGGGTGGTACCGCCGGACATCCGGTCCCTGTTTGGGACGGATGCCCGGTGTTTTTGTTTATTTAACAGAAAACTTCGTTCTAAAAACAGGGGGCAGAAGTCCTTGGAAGCTGTGAAAAATATTGATTGAGAGGAGAATGCGACATGGCAAAGGACAACAAAAAATTTGTAAAGTCTATCACATCCAGAGATGAAGATTTCGCTCAGTGGTACACGGATGTGGTGAGAGAGGCAGAGCTTTGCGACTATTCCAGCGTGAAAGGATGCCTGAACTATCTGCCGAATGGATATGCAATCTGGGAAAATATCAAGGCAGATCTGGACAAGAGATTTAAAGATACAGGAGTAGAGAACGTATACCTTCCGATGCTGATTCCGGAGAATCTGCTTCAGAAAGAAGCGGATCACGTAGAAGGATTCGCTCCGGAAGCTGCATGGGTGACACATGGCGGAACAGAGAGATTACAGGAAAGATATGCGATCCGTCCGACATCAGAGACACTGTTCTGTGATCTGTGGAGCCGTATCGTGCAGTCTTACCGTGACCTTCCGAAAGTATGGAACCAGTGGAATTCCGTACTGAGATGGGAAAAGACGACACGTCCATTCCTTCGTTCCAGAGAGTTCCTGTGGCAGGAAGGACATACCATCCACGCAACTTACGAGGAAGCAGAAGAGAGAACACTTATGATGTGGAAGGTCTACAAAGACTTCATCAGCGAGTCTCTTGCGATTCCATATGTAGCTGGAAGAAAGACAGAAAGTGAGAAGTTTGCAGGTGCAGAAGACACATACACAGTAGAAGCGCTGATGCATGATGGAAAGGCACTTCAGTCCGCGACAAGCCACTTCTTCGGAAATGGATTCCCGGATGCATACGACATCAAATATCTGGATAAGAACAATGAGCTCCACAGTGTTTATGAAACATCCTGGGGACTTTCTACAAGAATTATTGGTGCGATCATTATGGTACATGGCGATGACAGCGGCCTGGTGCTTCCGCCAAGAATCGCTCCGAAACAGGTACGCGTGATCCCGGTGGCACAGCACAAGGAAGGTGTTCTTGACCGTGCAGAAGAGCTGCTGGCAGCGATCCGCGCAGAAGGATTACGTGCAGACATCGACGAGTCCGAAAAGAGTCCGGGATGGAAATTCAGCGAGCAGGAGATGCTTGGAATTCCGGTACGTGTGGAACTTGGACCGAAAGATATCGAAAACGGTCAGGCAGTCCTTGTAAGACGTGACACAAGAGAGAAGACTGTTGTAGCAATCGACGAGGTACCGGCAGCACTGGCGGAACTTCTCGAGACAATTCAGCAGGATATGTATACAAGAGCAAAAGCATTCCTGGACGGCCACATCGATGAGGCAGAGACCATGGATGAAATGGTTGCAAAATTCAAGGACAACAGAGGATTCATCAAAGCGATGTGGTGTGGAGATGAAAGCTGTGAAGAAGCGATCAAGGCAGAGACAGGCGGAGCCGGATCCAGATGTCTGATCGAAGATGAAGAGCCGATTTCCGACAGATGTATTTACTGCGGAAAACCGGCAAAACACAAAGTTTTCTGGGGTAAAGCATACTAAAATGGAACAGGTCAGGATCAGACTGCCGGAAAAAGTGCAGTGGATCATCCGAAAGCTCAAAGAACAGGGCTTTGACGCGTACGCAGTGGGCGGATGTGTCAGAGACTCGATACTGGGAAGGGAGCCGGAGGACTGGGATATCACAACGTCCGCAAAGCCGGAAGAGATCAAGCAGATCTTCCGGCGGACGGTGGATACCGGAATCGAGCACGGCACAGTGACTGTTCTGGCAGAAAAAGAAGGATTTGAAGTAACGACATACCGGATTGACGGCGAGTACGAAGACGGAAGGCACCCAAAAGAAGTCTGGTTTACAGGAAAGCTTGCAGAAGACCTCAAGAGACGGGATTTTACGATCAATGCCATGGCATACAACGATGAAGACGGCCTTTGTGACCTGTTCGGAGGACAGGAGGATCTGCAAAAAGGGATCATCCGGTGCGTGGGAGATGCCCGTGAGCGGTTTACGGAGGATGCACTCCGGATTCTGCGGGCTGTCCGATTTTCAGCACAGCTTGGATTTTCCATGGAAGAGAAGACAAAGGAGGCAGCGGGCGCGCTTGCCGGAACCCTTGTCAAAATCAGCGCGGAGCGGATTCAGAGCGAGCTTGTAAAGCTTCTCGTGTCACCGCACCCGGAAGAGATGCTGACGGCGTGGGAACTTGGCATCACCAAAGTGATTCTTCCGGAATTTGACCGGATGATGGAGACAACACAGGAGACGCCGCACCATATGTATAACGTAGGCGTGCATACAGTGGAGGCATTAAAGCATATCCGCGCAGACCGGATTCTCCGCCTTTCCATGCTGTTCCATGACATGGGCAAGCCGGAATACAAGACGATGGATCCGGACGGAACTGCCCATTTCAAGAAACATGCCATCGGAAGCGAACGGATTTCAAAAGAGATCATGCGACGGCTGAAATTTGATAATGATACGATCCGGAAGGTGTCAAAACTTGTCTACTACCATGACTACCGGATGCCGCCGAACCGGAGACTGGTCCGCAGGGCGGTGAACAAGATCGGAAAAGATCTGTTCCCTTACTATCTGGAAATCCGGATGGCAGATACTCTGGCACAGAGCCTGTATCACAGAGACGATAAGATTTCAGATATTGAAGGCGTTGCAAAGTGCTTTCAGGAGATTGTGGATGAGGGCGAATGCGTATCGCTGAAAGAACTTGCTGTGACAGGGAAAGATCTGATCGATGCCGGAATCAGTCCGGGACCGCAGATGGGAGAGATTTTGAATGCTCTTCTTGAAGAGGTGCTGGAAGATCCGGAGAAAAATCAAAAAGACTACCTGATTACCCGGGCGGCCAATATGAATCATTTATAGTACAAAGATACAAAACAAAAAGACAGCCGTGATAGCTGGCGTGCACCAGCATTATCACGGCTGTCTCTTTGTATAGCTTCTGTCTGCCATACTGATGGAGAATGATTGAACCGGTTCTATTTAATCCCCCGCATTCATAAGCTAGAAAGACGATTGAATCAGAAGGCAGGGGGCAGTTATGGGTGATTATGATTTAGAGGTACTGGAACAATATCCGATACAAGTGGACAATGTCCGAAAAGTGAGGGGTGCCATCCTGTGTGAGACGGATCGGGGTCTGATGCTTTTGAAACAGGCGGCATTATCAAAGCCGCGCATTTTAGTTATGAATGAAATCCATAAAGCGATGAAAAATCAGGAACATCTGAAGTGCGATGAGCTGATTCCGAATAAAGAAGGAGAGTTTCTGACAGTCTCTGAGGACGGGGTATCTTATTATCTGAAAGCGTGGTATCAGGGACGAGAGTGCGACGTCCGGAAACACTCGGAAATTCTGGAGTCGGCAAAGCTGCTGGCCAAAGTTCACAGGCTGATGGAATTTCCCCGGTGCAGGGAAGGATTCCGGGAACCGGATCTTGTGGATGAGTACCGCAGACATAACAGAGAACTGAAGAAAGTATGGAATTTTATCCGGAAAAAGACAATCAAAGGGGAGTTTGAAAGCAGATTCCTGGAATATTTTGAGGCTATGTACTGCGTGGCGGCCAGGGTGGAGCAGCGTCTTGAGGATTCGGCCTACCGGCAGCTGATGGAACAGAGCAGAGAAAAAGGAAGTTTTGTCCATGGAGAATACAATTACCACAATATTCTGATTGCTCCGGACGGCATGACAGTGGTGAACTTTGAACATGTGGGCAGAGACATTCAGCCGTCGGATCTTTATTATTTTCTCCGGAAAGTTATGGAAAAGCATCAGTGGAATGAAAAACTCGGTGCGGAGATTCTGCGGGCATACTGTGCGGTCAATCCCCTCAGAGAAGAAGAAAAAGAATACATTGCGCTCCGGCTTTCCTATCCGGAGAAATTCTGGAAATGCGCCAACACGTACTATAATTCCAACAAAGCATGGATTTCTTCCAAAAGTGTCGAAAAACTGCGGCTTTCCATTGAGCAGAACGAGGTAAAGAAGGCGTTTTTAGAACAGATATTTTCTTTCCATTTAGATAAGAGTGGTGTATAATAGACAGCATAGAAGACCAATCAGGAGGTACAAAGATATGGGATATCGTGAAAAATACGATGAATGGTTGACAAGTACATACTTTGACGCTGAGACAAAAGCAGAGTTAAAAGAGATCGAATCCAATGAAAAAGAAATCGAAGACCGTTTTTATAAGGATCTGGAGTTCGGTACAGCAGGACTCCGCGGAGTCATCGGCGCAGGAACGAACCGTATGAATATCTATACGGTACGTAAGGCAACCCAGGGACTGGCAAACTACATCGCCGGAAAAGGTGCGCAGGCACAGGGCGTTGCGATTGCATACGATTCCAGACGGATGTCCCCGGAATTTGCGGATGAAGCAGCGCTCTGCCTTGCGGCAAACGGAATCAAGGCTTATGTATTTGAAAGTCTCAGACCGACTCCGGAGCTTTCATTCGCGGTGAGAAAGTTAGGATGCATTGCCGGAATCAATATCACAGCAAGCCATAACCCGCCGGAATACAACGGATATAAAGTATACTGGGAGGACGGCGCGCAGATTACACCTCCTCACGACAAAGGTATCATGGACGAGGTAAAGGCAGTGACAGATTTTGCCACTGTTAAGACGATGGACAAAGAGGCTGCCAAAGAAGCAGGCCTTTACGAAGTCATCGGAGCGGCGATTGACGATGCTTATATCGCAGAGCTGAAAAAACAGGTACTGCATCAGGATGCCATTGATCAGGTCGGCAAAGAGCTCAAGATCGTATATTCCCCTCTTCACGGTACAGGAAATATCCCTGCAAGAAGAGTATTAAAAGAGCTCGGATTTGAAAATGTATATGTAGTAAAAGAGCAGGAGCTGCCGGACGGCGAATTCCCGACGGTATCCTACCCGAACCCGGAATCCGAAGAGGCATTTGAACTCGGACTGAAACTGGCAAAAGAGGTGGACGCAGATCTTGTTCTTGCGACAGATCCGGATGCTGACCGTCTTGGTGTTTATGTAAAAGATACGAAGTCCAGCGAGTATAAGGTGCTGACAGGAAATATGTCCGGATGCCTTCTTGCTGAATATGAGATCAGTCAGAGACAGGCGTTAAAAGGACTGCCGGAGGACGGCTGCCTGATCAAGACGATCGTTACGACCAATATGGCAGACGCCATTGCAAAGTCATACGGCCTCAGACTGATCGAAGTTCTGACAGGATTCAAGTACATCGGACAGCAGATTCTCGGATTTGAAACGACAGGAAAGGGCGAGTATGTATTCGGCTTTGAAGAAAGCTACGGATGTCTGATCGGAACCCATGCAAGAGATAAAGACGCGATTGTAGCAACCATGGCACTGTGCGAGGCAGCGGCTTACTATAAGACACAGGGCAAGACACTGTGGGATGCCATGATCGATATGTATAACAAATACGGCTACTACAAGGACAGCATCCAGTCCATCACAATGAAAGGAATCGAAGGACTGGAAAAGATCCAGGCGATTCTTGAGACGCTGAGGAATAATCCTCCGGTCAAAGTGGGAGAATACCAGGTATTAAAAGCCCGTGATTACAACGCAGATACGATCAAAGATCTGGCAACAGGCGAAGTGACAGCAACAGGACTTCCGAAGTCCAATGTTCTCTACTACGATCTGACAGACGACGCATGGCTTTGCGTAAGACCATCCGGAACAGAGCCGAAAGTGAAGTTCTACTATGGCATCAAGGGCACTTCTCTTGAGGACGCAGATGCCAAGTCAGAGGCTCTTGGGAAAGCTGTTCTGGAAATGATCGACAATATGCTTTAAAATATCAGAAAACTTTGTGAAACCTGCGGAAAACAGGGGCGCAGCACTATAATTCACTTGACAAATATACAAGAAACCGTTATAACTTTTAATGAAGATAGCCCACGAAAATCAAGGGTTTGGAAAGTTAGATCATAAGAGATCAGAAAGATACTTTTATAACGGGAAAATAGGAGGATAAGTATTTATGAACAAAACAGAATTAATCGCAGCAGTGGCAGAAAAGGCAGAAATTTCCAAAAAAGATTCTGAAAAAGCATTAAAAGCATTCATCGACGTTGTAACAGACGAGTTAAAAGCTGGCGGAAAGATCCAGTTAGTAGGATTTGGTACTTTTGAAGTAAGCGAAAGAGCAGCAAGAGAAGGAAGAAATCCTCAGACAGGAAAGACTATGAAGATCGAAGCTTGCAAAGCTCCTAAATTCAAAGCTGGAAAAGCATTAAAAGACGCAATCAACGCATAAGATATTTATGAACGGAAATAGAGGGCTGTCAGGCCCTCTATTTTGTTACTATATTAAAGATACAGGAGGCAGTTATGAGACTGGACAAATTTTTAAAAGTTTCACGTCTGATCAAACGGCGCACCGTTGCAAATGAAGCGTGCGACGCGGGCAGAGTTACGGTAAACGGCAAGCCGGCGAAGGCATCTACAAAGGTAAAAAAAGGTGACGTGATCGAGATTCAGTTCGGCACGAAAGCAGTAAAGGCGGAAGTACTGGATATTCAGGATACGACGAAGAAGGAAGAGGCAAAAGAGCTTTTCCGTTATATTTAATTCAGAAAAGGAATAAAGGCGGGCGCGGATTCATAGTATATCTCAGAAGCACGTTGGAAGAAGCAGACAGGCTGACAACGAAAGAGAGGTTGAGAGAAGATGATGATGAGCAGCGGTATGATGAGCGTTACAGAAGAGGCACAGGTCCGGAAAGCACACAAACTGGTTGTCAATAACAGAAAGACAAGTCTTGTGACCGGAGTGCTGGATGTCCTGTCCTTTGATCTGAATGAGATTCTCCTGGAGACAGAACAGGGGATGATGATGGTGAAAGGGAGCGACCTCCATGTCAACCGGCTCAGTCTGGAAAAGGGAGAAGTCGACCTTTCCGGAAATATTGACAGCATTACATATTCAGATATGAAACAGACGACCAAACAGGGCGGAAAACTTCTTGCGCGCCTGTTCCATTAGGAGGCGGGCGATGAGCGGGCTGGGAGTCGAGGCGGATGCATTTTTAAGAGCATTTTTTTCAGGGATGTTCCTCTGTGGGGTATATGAGGTGCTGCGTCTTTTCCGGAGGATTATCCGGCATCATTCTATTGTCGTTTCCGCCGAAGATTTTCTGTACTGGCTGTTTTGCGGATTCTATCTGTTTGGCGAAATCTTTCAGACAAGTTCCGGAGAAATCCGGTGGTACTTTATCGCGGGAACTGTGGCAGGAGCAGTCGCCTTTTTTGCGGTTTTGTCAAAAACCGGCAAGTTCTGCGGAAAGATTTTTGAGAAAAAAACTGGAAAACACGGAAAAAGAGTTGATTAATCGTGGGAAAAAGGATACTATTATATGTATAACCTGGAACAACCTGAATCTACGGTGAGGTAAAGATGAAGATTTTTAAGAAAAAAACACGCACGTCTCAGAAGGGACCGCGGTTTTCCAGATATAAAGGAAGCGTTGTATTTATATCCTGTATTCTGCTTGTGCTTACGGCGGTGACGACCGTGCACAGCATTTCGCTCGGAGCTGAACTGCAAGACAAAAATGCGCAGATCACAGAGCTGGAAAAAGAGAAGAAGGCAGAGAAGCAGCGCACAGAAGAGATCGAAGAGTACAAAGAATATGTAGGGACGGATGAGTACGTCGAAGATACGGCCAGAGACAAGCTCGGCATGGTAAAGGAGAATGAAATTCTCTTTAAAGCTGAGGAATAATGATATGACATTGCACACAGAAGATAGCTTTGGGAAAGACTGATTTCCCGAAGCTGTTTTTTATTCTATTCAGGCAAAGTCTTTTCACGATACAGATATAAGAAGGGGCAGAAGATGGAAAAGAAGAGTTGTATGATGAATCCTTATGTGGAGCAGATGGAGAAATTCGGGAGATCGCTGGAGCATCTGGCGGATACGTTTTTCAGAATGGAAGAAAGGAAAGGGCAGTTTACCTCCGGCGAGGTGGAAGAAATGTTTTCCAGGGTATCTGAGAACGTGTGCAGAAACTGTGAAAACCGGTCCTGGTGTCTGGGAGAAAACAGGGTGCGGACGCATCAGATGGTATATGAAATTTTAAAAACTGCGGATGAATACGGAGCGGAACTGAATATGGATCTGAAAAAGAGGCTTCAAAGATACTGTATCCTGGCGCCGCGGTTTCTACGTGAGACGATGGAAACATTTCAGGATGCCAAGCAGGCGATGTTCTGGACCAATCGTATTGTACAGAGCAGAGAAGGATGCGCGGTGGAACTGGACGCCTTTGCGCGACTGATCCGGCATGCGACAAGGGAGCTGGACGCGAGTATTTTTTCGGATGAGCGTCTGGAAAAGCGGATCAGGACAAAGCTGAAAAACGAGAATATGCGGATACTGAGCATGGTCTTTTTGATGACACCGCAGGGAAGATATGAAATCCATCTGACTGCAAAGGCGGGGAAAGGACAGTGCGTCAGCACGAAAGAACTGGCACGGGTGCTGTCGGCCTGCACCGGACGGATCATGGAGCCGGCAAAAGACGAGAGAAGATCGCTGGGGCAGGAGTATGCGACCATTATTTTCCTGGAGATGCAGCACTACTATACGCTTCAGGGAGTGGCAAAGATCGGAAAGGGGTGTGCGGATATTTCCGGGGACAGCTTTTCCATGATGGAGCTTCCGGCAGGAAAACAGGGAGCGGTTCTTTCTGACGGCATGGGTTCCGGAGAGGAGGCATACCGGGAGAGCGCCATGGTAGTGGATATGCTGGAGGAACTTCTGGAGGCGGGATTTCCGGCGCGGACAGCTCTGGAGATGATGAATACGGCGCTGGTGATCGGCCGGGAGGAGATCCGTTTTTCCACCATTGACATCAGCATTTTCGATCTGTATGAGGGGACCGTGGATATTTTAAAAGCAGGGGCGTCCACAACTTTTATCCGCCATCAAAATGGAGTGGAGAGGATCTGCTCTACCAATCTTCCCCTCGGGGTGATTCAGGATCTGGAAATCCAGAGCGTACATAAGCATTTGCAGAGCGGGGATTTCGTCATTATGATTACAGACGGCATCATGGATGCGCTTCCGGTAGGGGAGCAGGAGTTTCTTCTGGACACTATCATCCGAGGAACAAGCCTGAACAATCCGAAAGAAATGGCGCACCACATCCTGGAACAGGTGCTGGAGTGGACGGGGGAAGAGCCGATGGACGACATGACCGTGCTGGTTGTGGGAATCTGGAGAATATAACTTGCTTTTTACGGAATTATTATATAAGATGAAGAAAAAGAGATACAGGAGAAAACGACGTGGCTGAAGAGAAAAAACGGGAAGGATTGCAGAAAAAAGTGGAATCCTATCTAAGACGATGGAATATGATAGAGCGAGGGGAACATATAGTTGCAGGTATATCCGGAGGAGCTGATTCGGTATGCCTGCTTTTTGTACTTTTGAGCCTGCAAAAGACAATGGGAATCCGGGTCACAGCGGTTCACGTCAATCACATGCTGCGGGGAGAGGCGGCCGACGCGGACGAACGGTTTGTGGAAGAACTATGCAGGCAGCAGAACGTCCCATGCCGTGTGTTTCGGATTGATGTGGCAAAAGAGGCGGAAAAGAGAAAATGCTCCCAGGAGGAGGCGGGCCGGGAAGTCCGCCGGGAAGCCATGCGCAAGGTGATGGTGGAAGAGCATGCGGACAAAATCGCGTTTGCCCACCATCAGGACGATAATGCGGAGACTGTCATTATGAATCTATGCAGGGGAAGCCGGGTAAAGGGGATGCGGGGGATTCTCCCGGTCTTCGGGGAACTGATTCATCCCCTCCTCTGCGTGGGAAAGGCAGAAATCGAGGCGGCGCTGAAAGAGCAGGGGATTCCGTGGAGAATCGACGCGACCAACCTGGAGGATGCTTACACAAGAAACCGGATCCGCAACAGAGTCATGAAAGAACTAAATGAGATCAATCCGGGAACGGCAGAACATATTTCCAGAATGGCGGAAAAAATGTCTGAGTTGTGGGAATATATGGAAGCCGAAACGGGAACATATATTAAAGAATGTGTGAAGGAAACAGACGGCGGAAAGCTCATCCGGAAAGCGGAACTGGAAAGAGTTCCGAAGGTGTTCCGGGAGGAAGTTATCCGTTCTGTACTCTGCGAGGTGTGCGCAGGTGAAAAAAATCTGCGGGCGGTTCATGTGCAGGATATCCACGGGCTTATGGAAAAACAGCCGGGGAGAAGCCTATCACTTCCTTACGGAGTCAGAGCACTTCGGACATACGAAGGAGTATTGATACAGAAAAAAGAGAAGATGGGAGAACAGCTGGAGAAAAAACCGGAAATCGGGTTTAAAATGCAGGTCTTTGACCGCCGGGAGGGCGAAAAGTGGCCAGATACCCCCTACACGAAATGGTTTGATTATGATATAATAAAAGGCAGACTTGTCATGCGGACACGCCGGGAGGGTGACTATATTACGGTCACCGCAGACGGAAAGCGTCAGACTTTAAAGAAATTTTTTATTAATCAGAAGGTTCCGGCCGGCAAACGAGATGAAATTCCGCTGATTGCAGACGGGAATGAGATCGTCTGGATCGTCGGGTACCGGCAGAATAAAGCGTATCAGATTACGGAAAGAACAGTAAAAATAGTACAAATAGAGATTTACGGAGGAGAAAAAAATGGCAGAGACAATTAAAGTATTGGTTCCGGAGGAGCAGGTAAATCAAAGGATCGAGGAGCTTGGAAAGAAGATCAGTGAAGATTATGCCGGAAAGCATGTACATCTGATCTGCGTCCTGAAAGGCGGGGTCTTTTTTATGTGTGAACTTGCAAAGAGAATTACAGTTCCGGTTTCCATGGATTTTATGAGTGTCAGCAGCTATGGATCAGGCACGGAATCAAGCGGCGTGGTAAAGATCGTGAAGGATCTGGATGAACCGCTTGAGGGGAAAGATGTGATTATTGTGGAGGATATCATCGATTCCGGCCGCACGCTTTTTCATCTGATGAAAATTTTAAACGAAAGAGGGCCGAAAAGCATGCATATCTGTACACTTCTGGACAAACCGGAACGCCGCGTGAAAGATGTTCACGTTGACTATGTCGGCTTTAATATTCCGGATGAATTTGTAGTCGGCTACGGTCTTGACTATGACCAGAAGTACCGGAACCTTCCGTATATCGGAGTGGTCGAAGGAGTAGAATAGAAAGGAGAAAAAGGAAGGTTGAATAATAAAAAGAACAGAGGCTTCGGCAGCGTATCAGTACTGATATTCATCGTGCTGATCTTCCTTGCTTTCTGGGTAACCAATCAGTCACAGCAGAGAAGCAGGACGCTGACGCTGGATGAATACCATGAGGCCGTCGAAGGGAACCGGGTGGAAAGCGCTGTCATCTATCAGGATCAGGCAGTTCCGACGGGTCAGGTTGAACTTTTGATGAAAGATTCCGGAGAATACCGGTATGTCAATATTTCCAATGTTCAGAACGAACAGAATTATCTGGAAAGTGAAGGAATCAGCTGTGAGTTAAGTGAAGTACCGGGTGAAAATGTATTTCTGACATCGATTCTTCCAACGATCATTATGGTAGGCGCGATTTTCCTGCTTTTCGCATTTATGCGAAGACAGAGCGGCGCAGCTGACGGAGGAGCGGGTGCCAAAGCAATGAATTTCGGAAAGAGCCGGGCCAGAATGAGTACGGATAAAGACAAAAAAGTCACATTCGATGATGTGGCAGGACTCAAAGAGGAAAAAGAGGAACTTGAGGAAATTGTGGATTTTCTGAAAAATCCTCAAAGATATATTCAGGTAGGGGCGAGAATTCCGAAAGGAGTACTGCTGGAAGGACCTCCGGGAACAGGTAAGACACTGCTTGCGAAGGCTGTAGCCGGAGAGGCGGATGTACCGTTCTTTACGATTTCCGGTTCAGACTTCGTGGAAATGTTTGTCGGAGTCGGAGCATCCCGGGTAAGAGATCTGTTTGAAGATGCCAAGAAACATGCACCGTGTATTATTTTTATCGATGAGATTGACGCTGTTGCAAGACGCAGAGGAACCGGTATGGGAGGCGGACATGACGAAAGAGAGCAGACACTGAACCAGCTCCTTGTGGAGATGGACGGATTCGGAGTCAATGAGGGCATCATTGTCATGGCTGCGACGAACCGGGTAGATATTCTGGATCCAGCAATCCTGCGTCCGGGACGATTTGACAGAAAGGTTCTCGTAGGACGTCCGGATGTACAGGGAAGATTTGAGATTCTTGCCGTACACGCAAGATCCAAGCCGCTCGGAGATGACGTTGATCTGCGGCAGATCGCGCAGACGACAGCCGGATTTACCGGGGCGGATCTGGAAAACCTGCTCAATGAAAGCGCGATTTACGCGGCAAAGCAGGCCCGCATGTACATTACACAGGAGGATATCCGGCGGGCATTTGTCAAAGTCGGAATCGGCGCGGAGAAGAAGAGCCGTGTGATTTCAGACAAGGAAAAGAGGATTACGGCCTACCATGAGTCAGGACACGCGATCCTGTTCCATCTCCTACCGGATGTTGGGCCGGTCTATACGGTTTCCATCATTCCGACAGGAAACGGTGCGGCAGGATATACGATGCCGCTTCCGGAAAAGGACGAAATGTTCAACACAAAAGGGAAAATGCTTCAGGACATCACGGTTTCCCTTGGAGGCCGGGTGGCTGAAGAAATCATCTTCGATGACATTACGACAGGAGCGTCACAGGATATTAAACAGGCTACAAGCCTCGCAAAAGCGATGGTGACCAAGTTCGGCATGTCAAAGGAGGTCGGCTTGATCAATTATGACAATGACAGCGACGAAGTCTTCATAGGAAGAGACCTTGCCCATACAAGGGGCTACGGTGAAGCGGTTGCAGGGAAGATTGATGAGGAAGTGAAACGAATTATTGACGAATGTTATGAAGAAGCAAAGACAATAATAAATGAGCATATGGACGTATTACACAAGTGTGCATCTCTCCTTCTGGAAAAAGAAAAAATTTCCAGAGAAGAGTTTGAAAGTTTATTTACAGAAAGCTCTCAGGAAGAACAGATGCTGCCGGAGTAGATACGGGAAGAAAGGGAGTATGTTTATGAATAAACAGGCATTATTTTGTGATGGGACGGGAGTATATGTCATCCCGCCGGAACCGGTAGAAAATCAGAAGATAATTTTAAGATTCCGAACGGCGAAAGATGATGTGCAGGAAGTAAAAGTGGTCACAAGTGAGGCCTGTTTTTCTATGGAAAAAGGGCAGTCATCAGAAGTTTTTGATTATTATAATACCCGTATTCAGATAGGAAACGAGCCTTTGAAATATCACTTTGAAATTCGGGGAAATGATGGAGAAGTGGTGTATTTTAACCGCTACGGGGTAGTCGAAGAGCCGATGAAGACCTACGAGTTTGTGTTGATTCCCAACTTCTCCACACCGGAATGGGCCAAAGGGGCGGTAATGTATCAGATCTATACGGACCGTTTTTATAATGGAGATCCGGATAATGATGTTGTGACAGGGGAATACTATTATCTTGGAGCCAGATCCGAGAAAGTAGAAGACTGGAACCAGAAACCGGCCAAGGCGATGGCGATCCGTGAATTTTACGGCGGGGATCTTCAGGGAGTGCTTGATAAGCTTGACTACCTGCAGGAGCTCGGTGTTGAAGTCATATATTTTAACCCGCTGTTCGTTTCGCCGTCTAATCACAAATACGATATTCAGGATTATGATTATATTGATCCGCACTTTGGCAGGATCGTAAAAGACGGCGGAGAGATCCTTCCGGAGGGGTGTGCGGACAACAGTCAGGCGACAAAATATCAGGTACGAAGTGCCGGAAGGGCAAATCTGGAGGCAAGCAATCAGTTTTTTGCCCATGTGGTCGAGGAGATTCACAGACGCGGCATGAAAGTCATTCTTGACGGAGTTTTTAATCACTGCGGATCCTTCAACAAGTGGATGGACAGAGAAAAGATCTACCTGAAAGAAGGAACGTATGAGCCGGGCGCATACATTTCAGCGGACAGCCCGTACCGGGACTTCTTCAAGTTTTATAACGAAGATCCGGGCGCATGGCCGGATAACGGAAACTATGACGGCTGGTGGGGTCATGAAACGTTGCCAAAGCTGAATTATGAAGAGTCCGTAAAACTGGAAAACTATATTCTCAGGATCGGGAAAAAATGGGTTTCGCCGCCGTATAATGTGGACGGATGGAGACTGGACGTAGCGGCTGATCTTGGGATGTCAAAGGAATACAATCACGATTTCTGGAAACGCTTCCGGATGGCTGTCAAAAGTGCGAATCCGCAGGCGATTATTCTTGCGGAGCACTATGGAGATCCGAAAGAATGGCTTCAGGGAGATGAATGGGATACAGTCATGAATTACGATGCGTTTATGGAACCGCTGACCTGGTTTTTAACCGGTATGGAAAAGCACAGCGATTTCAGCCGGCCGGATCTGTGTGACAATGCGGATTATTTTATCAATTCCATTACGCACCATATGGCAGCAATGCCGACTCCGTCACTTATGACGGCAATGAATGAACTGTCAAACCATGACCATTCCCGTTTCCTGACACGGACGAATCATATGGTGGGACGTGTTGACCAGCTGGGACATGAAGCGGCAGAGATCTATACGAATCCGGCTATCATGAGAGAAGCTGTCGTGATGCAGATGACCTGGGTAGGAGCGCCGACAATCTATTATGGCGATGAGGCCGGGGTATACGGATTTACAGATCCGGACAACCGGAGAACATACCCGTGGGGAAATGAAGATAAAGAGATGATTGCTTTCCACAAGGAAGTTATCGCTATTCACAAACGTTACCGCGCATTCCGGACAGGATCGCTCAAGATGCTGACCTGGGAAGAAGGGATTCTTGCCTATGCGCGCTTCAATGACAGAAGACAGTTTGTTGTTATCGTGAACAACAGAAGCGAGGCGGCAACAGTCCGCGTACCGGTCTGGCCGGCAGAGATTCCGATGCAGGGATTTATGAGAAGGCTGATCTATACATATGATGAAGGATATACAACAGAGTTTGAAGAGTATATTATAGAAAACGGCGAGATTGTCCTTAATATGGGGAAACATTCCGCAATAATTTTAAAAAAGCGTGAATATTAGCCAAAAACTTGACAAACCGGCATAGATGTAGTAAAAGTTATAAAATAGTACAAGTGCGAACAGACGCAGGAAAGACCTACGAAAGGATAAAAGAACTATGGTCCAGAAAGAGAGTGGAAACGGAAAGCTTCCAGAGAACAGACCGGTACGCCGGCAAAAAAGGCGTGCGGACGCATCCGGTCAGAAGAAGTCCGATTCAGACTATAATTTGGATGAGGGACAGGAACGTACAACGACAAGAAAGCGAAAGACAGAGGGGACAAGACGGAAGATTCCTGACAGACTTACGGAGGAGGAAAAACGGGCAAGAAGATTGAAGGAGATCGGAAGACGTAAAGAACGAAAAGCCGAGCGCGCTGGTGCAGCCAGAGGTATGGTATTTTTCGCATTTCAGCTTGCGGCATCTCTGGCATTCTTGTGGCTTCTGTGCTGGATGGATATTCTGCTTATGGAATACCTTCTGGGAATCGCGGGAGTACTTCTGGTACTGCTTGGAATCACATTGATTTCACAGCTGGCTGTACGGGGAAAGGGCAAGATTGTCGGCAAGGTATTCAGTTTTTTGATGACGATTGTTCTGGCTGTCGGATCTTTTTATGTTTATAAAACCGGCGGGGCGCTCCTGAGCATTGCAGGCGGCGGATCGGAAAGTCATAAGATGGTTGCGGTCGTAAGAGAAAGTGACAAGGCAGAAGAGCTGAGCGACGCAGAAGATTATGTGTTTGGAATCCAGTATGCAACGGATGGAGAAAACACTGATAAAGCGCTTTCTAATATCAATAAGCAGTTGAAAAAGAGCATCGATACCGAAGTGTTTGATAATATGGAAGAGATGGCGCAGGCTCTGATGGATGAAGAGATCGATATCATTGTTTATGATTCCAACTATCAGAATACGATGGAGAAAGCGTCAGAAGGCTTTGGCTCCAATACAAGGGTGATTTACGAATATACAGTAGAAGAGACGCAGGATGTTTCTCTGGATGTTCCGGTTCAGTCAGAGCCGTTTACCGTGTATATCAGCGGTATTGATATCTACGGAAATGTGGAGGATTCCAGTCGAAGTGATGTTAATATCATCGCCACGGTCAACCCGACAACGCATCAGATTCTGCTGGTAACGACTCCGCGAGACTACTATGTGGAGATTCCGGGTATTTCCGGCGGCATGAAGGATAAACTGACACATGCAGGAAATTACGGGGTGGATGTTTCGATTGATACACTGGAAGAGCTGTATCAGGTATCAATTCCATTCTATGGGAGACTGAATTTTACCTCCTTTATCAATATTATTGATATTCTGGGAGGTGTAGACGTAGAGTCTGAATATGCCTTCACAACAGGCACCGACGCCGGAGCTGTTGTTGAAATTCAGGAAGGCACGAATCACCTGGACGGTCAGGAGGCACTTGCGTTTGCAAGAGAGCGTCATGCGCTTGTAGACGGCGACAATCAGCGTGGAAAGAATCAGGAGGCACTGATTACCGCAATGATCAAAAAGATGGTATCTCCATCCATGATCGTAAAGGCGGCTGATATCCTTAACGAGGCAGCCGACAGTGTAGAGACAAATATGTCCATGAAACAGATCCGGGCACTGATCAAACAGCAGCTCAGCGATCACTCAGACTGGCAGATCTACTCGATGGCAGCCGACGGTATCGGCGGTCAGGAGATGTGCTATTCGACCGGAAGTCAGTATCTTTATGTGACGATCCCGAATGAAGACACTGTGGCCGAGATTGCGGACATGATTAACAAGGTGGAGGCCGGAGAGATGATCGAAGGCTCTGAGACGGCTGATGGAACCTGATAACCAACGGTTAGGATTAAGATTTATGATACAAAAGAAAGCGCAAGGGAAATTTTCCTTGCGTTTTTCTTTGGAATGTGGTATAAATAGTTATTGGCAGGGCATGATACCCTGTATCATAAGGATGGATTCCCGAGTGGCCAAAGGGGGCAGACTGTAAATCTGTTAGCAACGCTTTCGGTGGTTCGAATCCACCTCCATCCACTTTGCCGCAGTGGCGGAACTGGCAGACGCACAGGACTTAAAATCCTGCGGGACTTATCCTCCCGTACCGGTTCGATTCCGGTCTGCGGCAGGTCTTGAGAAACGCTTCAAATTCGTTAGACAGCGGATTTGGGGTGTTTTTTCTTTTTATGGAAACATTGTACAATGTTGTAAAGCAGAGCTTGTATCGGAGAATGCGCATGGATAAACGTATTAAGAGTGGGTTCTGGACGGGGGAACGGTCTTATATGGAAGCGCCTCTGAGTTAAGGGCTACACTGGAATATGATTTTTCTCAGGAGAGAGAGTTCAGTTATAAAGGCCTTTCGATGAATGAGATTATCCATCATCTGGCGGTATTGGTCTCAAGATTATGGCAGATTCATATCTTTGGCGAGGGCAATACGAGAACAACAGAGTATCTGGAATTGTTTTTAAGGAATCTGCTTCTGAATGAAAAAAATGAACTTCATAACCGATATTTGCATATAAGTGGACTTTGGAAGATGCAAAAAGTAGACATTGGAGAAGGGAAAGGAGACATTCAGAGTTCGAAAGTAGACATTGAAAGTCTGATTGCGGTGAAAGCGACAGATTTTTCGGAAAAGACAATTTCTCATATTTATAGAGTGTATGACAAGTTCGGTTTTGATATGATTTTTGGGCGAACCGCAGTTGGTGAACTGCTTGGACTTCAGAATTCAAGTGCCTCCAAGCTGCTTGCTAAACTGCTGAGGGCAGAAATAATAGAGCCGGTGTCCGGTCACGGGAAAGGGAAATACAGGTTTGCGAGAAGATAGATAAAACTGAATTTGAGGAGTGCATAAAAACAGAAAATGAAAAAATTGTTTATTGTTATCCGTCAAGGAAAGCTTGATGAAGTAAAGCGTATCATTGAACGAAAGCCGGAGGTGGTTAATTGCGTTTCTGGAGCATTGCCGAAAAAAGATCACGGGCAGTCTCCGCTGCAGGTTGCGCTTAAAGCTGGAAAATTTGAAATTGCCGATTATTTGATTGAACATGGAGCGGATGTAAACTTTATGGAAGCCGAAGATGAAGACCCTGGATTACGGGCGCCGGTTTTGTTTGATGCGATTAGCGCTGCGGTGATTTCGCTGTGTTATAAAAGATTTGATGAATCAGAGATTGCATTTGGTTACATTGAGAAGCTTGTGGAAAAAGGCGCAGATGTTAATAAGCTGGCATCAAATGGATACGATGCAATGAACTGGGCCGTAAGCCAGGCCGAATTGTTATTTGAACGACCGAGTGTATACCCGCAATCCCAGAAGGCAGTGCGAAAGCAACTTGCAAAAATTCTTGATTTGCTCATTGAACATGGAGCAGATTATGTGGCCTGGGCTGATAGAGGGCATTATGCCAAACCCTGTCCGGGACCAAGCAACAGAAGCATGTATATTGATGATTTTATACCACAAGATGGGGCGGATGTCGATAAGAACAAAGAATTGAGAGCGTTTATGCAGGAGTATTTCAGAAGCAGAAATTTACATATTTAGTTAATCCTGACAGTATGGCATGATTATATAAAAAGCAAAGATAAAAACGCAACGTATGTAGTAATACATACCAGAGCCGGTAGGTAGCCCGGCCGTCCTGCATATGCAGGGTAAGTAACCTGCCCCTCCGGGTTGTCCATTCTTTGCTCATTACAATTTACTAAGGAGGGATTGTCATGGGCAAAGTGAGTGGCAAACTAATAGTTTATTTTGAAGATCCATTTTGGGTAGGTGTTTTTGAGCGCATCGAGGATGGAAAATTATCTGCGATGAAAGTTACATTTGGATCTGAACCAAAGGACTACGAAATTTATGAGTTTATACTGAGACGCTATGATTGTTTGCAATTCAGCCCGGCTGTGGAAACTGCTGTCAGGGAGAGCAAAAAGAACCCTAAAAGAATACGGCGTGATGCAGGGAAACAACTGCAAAATACAGGTATTGGGACGAAATCACAGCAGGCTTTAAAATTACAGCAGGAACAGGTCAAACAAGAATACAAAGTGAGAGGCCGGGAGAAAAAACTGATTGAAACGAAGCGTAAGTTTGAACTGAAGCAGCAAAAGAAAAAAGAGAAACACCGGGGCAGATAATGCTCCGGTGTTTCTTGAAAAATACTATTTTCTGAGGAAGCATATAGCTTCCTTATTTTTTTGTGTTATTGGTGACTATAGTGGTTTTTAATATTTCGCAAACAAAACGGAAATGTTTCGCCAATATTCGGGCTGTATTCTTATACCATCAGATGAAGATAAATGAAGGAGGAAAGGATAATGGCAAAATCAAGGCTTGTAAAGGCGAATGAAAAAATAGCAGAAAAAGTAGTCGGCGGCTACAAAAAGATTGAGGAAGGAGTAGTCGGCGGTTACAAAAAAATCGAGGAAGGCGCCGTCGGAGGGGTCAATAAAATATCGGATTCTTTTGTGGACCAGTTCCTGACAAAAGACGGCGAGTCGATTGAAGAGGCGAAAGCAAGACTTGCAGAAGAACAGAGAGCACGTCAGATGAAAGCAATGGTAAAGTAGGAGGAGAGAGAACATGAAAAAAAGTAGTTTTGTAGCAATGATTTTGGGAACAATCGGGGGAATCTTTTTTTGCGCTTGGGATGTGCATGGCATTGATACCGGAGTGGAATGCCTTCCAGCCGGGAGTGGTTATGGGCGTTATCGGCGCGGTGATCCTTTTAATTATGGTACTTGTCTGGAGAAAGATGGAAAATAAAAATCCGATTCATCTGTCGGGAAAAACAATCGGAACGGTTCTGCTTGGAATTATTGGAGCATTGACGCTTGGCGTAGGCATGTGTCTGACGATGGTATGGAGCAATATGATTGCAGGAATTGTGATTGGTCTGGTGGGAATCATTCTTCTGTTATGTCTGATTCCTCTGACAAAAGGATTCAAAGAACAGTAAGGAAAAATCCTGTACGCTCTGTTTGTGGTGGCGGTCATCACCCTGGTTTTTGTGGGAAACGTGATACTGGGATAAAAAGCAGAGATTGATATTGACATTAGTAACATAGTGAATATAAAATAGTTATATAAATAATTTGTATAACTATTTTTTTATGGAGAAAAAGATGCCGAAACAGAGAATTACAAAAGAGATGGTCGTGGAAGCGGCGTTTGAAATTGCAAGAAATGACGGAATGGAGCATGTACTGGTCAAGAATATTGCGGAAAAGATCGGTTGCTCTGTGCAGCCGATCTACAGTTACTGTAGAAATATGGATGGACTGAAGGCTGATGTGACAGGCCGGGCGTTGGAGTTTGTGCGGGAATTTGCAGCGGCGCATATTGACCCGTCAGATCTCTTTGCCAGCACAGGCAGAGCGTATGTACAGCTTGCAAAAGAGGAGCCGAATATTTTCAAGCTGTTCATCCTGCATCAGAGAGAAGGAGTTTCATCGCTGAGTGAGCTGTACCAGAAGGAGACAGATCCACGGACCGCCGGATTTATTGCCGACAGGCTGAAAATCAGCAGGGAAGAGGCAAAAAATCTTCACCTGCATATGCTGATTTATACGATCGGCATTGGGACAATCTTCTGTATGACAACACCGGGCATTTCGACAGAGGAAATTTTTGAGCAGCAGGAAAAGGTGTATCAGATTTTTCTGAAAGAGACACTTGAAAACAAGAGAAACGGAAACCAGCAGGGATAGTGTTCAGTGAGGGATGATTATGGGCAGAGGAATTATCTTGTATCAATCAAAATATGGAGCGGCCAGAAAATATGCCGAATGGATCAAAGAGGCGACAGGCTTTGAGGCGGTGGAAGTGAAACAGGCCGAAATCGGTGAAGTCATCCGGTATGACGTAATTATTTTATGCGGAGGCATTTATGCATCCGGCATAGCGGGCATTTCGTTTCTGCGGAAACACTTTGACAGACTGAAAGAAAAACAGGTTATGGTGTTTGCGGTCGGGGCATCTCCGTACGATGAAAAAGCACTTGAGGAAGTAAAAACGGTAAATTTGAAGGGAGAACTCGCATCCATCCCTCTTTATTACGGAAGAGGAATGTGGGATGAAGAGAAAATGACATGGAAAGACCGGACCCTGTGCAGGATGTTGAAAAAAGCGGTAGCCAAAAAGGATCCGGACACCTACGAGCCGTGGATGAAAGCGCTGATGAGTGCGGACGGGAAACAATGTGACTGGACAGACAGAAGTTATCTGGAACCGATTTTAAAAGATTTTAAAAAAATTTGAAAAAAATGAATGGAAACATTCCTTTGAATCGTATTAGAGATGAAAGACAAAGGAGGGATTGAGATGAAGAAAATTGTAGCAGGAATTCTGGCGGCAGTAATCGGAGTATCGGTGGCTGCATCAGGGGCTGTAAAGGCCGGAAACAGACAGGAGACTTCAGCCGGCTGGAACAATGGGATCTGTGTAAACAGCTCGGTATGTCCGAACCATCATAACAATACAGGTGACTGTGCAGGAACGGGAACCTGTTATACAGATTCCGATCATGATGGTGTCTGTGACAATTATCAGAATAAAATCTGCAATAATGCAGAAGGACACCATATGCACCACCAGAACAGTGGATGCAGGGGAGGACGAAACAGGTAAACATGTATGCAAAGTGAACGAGAGGTAAACAGGGCGATTGAAAGGTATTCGGATATGGTCAGAAGAATCTGCCTGATCCACCTGCAGAATAGTGCTGATACCGAGGACATATTTCAGACGGTTTTTCTGAAATATGTCCTTCGTTCCATGCCGTTTGAAAATGAAGAACATGAAAAAGCCTGGCTGATCCGGGTGACAGTAAATGCCTGCAAGGATCTGCGCAGAAGCTTTTTCAGGAGCAGGACGGTCTCGCTGGATTCACTCCTGGAGATGCCGGCTCCGAACCGTCAGGACCACAGAGAAGTGCTGGAGGCAGTGCTGTCTCTTCCGGGAAAATATAAAGATGCGGTCTATCTGCATTATTATGAGGGATATACAGCGGAAGAAATCGGGAAAATTCTCGGGAAGAAAACCAATACGGTTTACACGATGCTGACACGTGCGCGGGCACTGTTAAAGGAAAAGCTTGGAGGTGAGGAGTACGGATAAGAGAATAAAAGAAGCGTTTGATCAGATTCACGCAGACGAAGAGCTGAAAGAACGCACAAAACAGTTTCTTAGAGAAAAAACAGATGGATACAAGAAAAAGAGAATTCGTTCCTACCGTACCTGGATCCCGGTGGCGGCATGTCTGGTGATTTTTCTGATTGCAGGGGGATACTGGAGCTTTTTCCTTCCGACAGCGGCGATTCAGATCGAAGTGAATCCTTCGCTGGAAATGGAAGTCAACCGCTTTGGTAGAGTGCTTTCTCTGGAAGGGAAAAATGAAGACGGGGAAAGACTGGCCGGGGAATTAAACCTCCGATTTATGGATTATGATGAGGCGGTGGATGAAATTCTACAAAATGAGCAGATTGCGGCACTTTTGAATCAGAATGAAATTTTATCTGTGGTTGTTATAGGAGAAAACAAGCAGAGTCAGGATATGATGGCATTTGTGGAAGAACTGGAACAGACACAGCACAATATCGACTGCTGCCATGCGACAGAAAGCGAAGCGCAAGAAGCGGAAGAAGCAGGACTTGGATATGGCAAATACAGAGCATATCTGGAATTGAAGGAGCTGGATCCCGACATAACGACGGAGGAAGCGGCCAATATGACCATGAGAGAACTTTATGAGAGGATCCGGGAACTGGAAGCGGATGGTGACACACAGACAAGTACCGGAACCGGAGGAAGCGGACAGGGAAAACATCACCATCATGGACATAAAAATGAATAGTGAATATAAAAAACAGCAGATTTGGAACAGCAATTTTATTTGGTGCGTCCTATACTAAATGTACCACGTGGAAGAAACAATAGGAGTGAGGTATATGGAAGCAGGAATCATTATTCGGAAAAGTAAGGAGTATATCGAAAAGCATATTGATGAAGTGCTGACAGTGGCAAAGATCGCTGGGACGGTTGGATATTCAGAATATCATTTTTCAAGAATCTTCCGGCAGGAGACTGGAGTTTCAGTGATGGAATATGTAAAAAGTGAAAAACTCCGAAGGGCGTCCGGGGATATACGGAATGGAGCGAAGATTGTGGATACAGCTGTAAAATATGGCTGGGAATCTCACAATGGATTTACGAAAGCATTCAAAAAAGAGTTTGGTTACTGCCCGGCCTTACTGCGAGCCATGGTTATGAGTATGAAACAGTTAGGAGGAAAAAATATGAACGAGGGAATGACTGGAAGACCAGAGGAACATGCTGAAAAACAAATGCTGTTTGAAAAATTAAAAGAGATGGTTCTGACATTGAATCCGGAAGAAGATGTGAGAAATCTGGAGCAGATCTATCTCTACGCATGCCAGATTTATCAAGGAATGAAGCGGATATGGAGACAGATCTTTTGGAACAGGTCACCTTGCTCCGGCTCGCCGAGCGTCTTCATAATATGAAGACGATTGAATGGATCGATGAGGAACAAAGAAAAAAACGGGCAGCTGAAACCATGGAAATTTTTCTTCCGTTGGCTGAAAAGACGGGCAATCATGAGATTGCAGAGGAACTAAAAACGCTGGCGGAAGAGAATTTGTAACGATGATGAATGTTTCTTTTAATGGGCATAATACAGCGGCAGGCGCGATTCATATGAACCACGCCTGCCGCTTTGTAATATGGGAATATCTAGAGGCATTATTCTTGCCGGACGGCTGTTTAAAGGTAGGATACGAACTTATTTTTCCTTTTCCGCAAGTGCCTCTTTTCCAAGAGCGTCCGCTGCAACGATAGCTGCGTAGAGCTGATCCGGAGTGACGTCCGCTACCATGTTGTGGATGGATTCACCTTCTACACAGGATTTCTCGGCGATAATGCGGATCTCTTCGTCTTTGGTGATACCGATTTCTTCCAGTGTAACAGGAAGGCCGACTTCCATACAGAAATTCTGTACTTCCTTGAATTCTTCTTTAGATGCCCGTTCCAGAACAAGCTGTACGAGGGTGCCAAAAGCAACGCAGTTTCCATGCGGAGCGCTGTGGCCGCCAAGTGCGGTAAGACCGTTATAGAAAGAGTGGGCAACGGCAAGCCCTCCGTTGTCGGCACCGACACCGGAGAGGTAAACATTGGCTTCGATAATGGCTTCCAGTGCCGGAGTTACCACATGGCATTCGCATGCCTTTTTTGCAGAAGCCCCGTATTCTTTCAGTGTGTCATAACAGAGCCGGCAGAGAGCCATGGCTGACTGGGTAATTCCGCCGGATTCCAGGCTCGGAGCGTCTGTGCGCTCGCATGCGCGTGCTTCAAAATAAGTTCCGAGGGCATCGCCCATGCCGGCAACCAGGAATCTGACCGGCGCATTAGCGATGATGGCACTGTCTACAATGACGGCTTCCGGGTTCTTTGGATAGAACAGATAACTGTTGAATGTTTCATCATCATTGTAGATAACAGAAAGACCGGTGCATGGAGCGTCTGTCGCTACAACGGTTGGTACAATAACGACAGGAAGCTTTTCGTAGTGTGCTGTCGCTTTTGCTGTGTCAATTGCGGAACCGCCGCCCACACCGACGACGACATTCAGATGGTTTTCTCTGACGATTTCCCGCATTTTTTCGATCTCCCCTGTACTTGAAACTCCGCCGAAGATTTCGTACTGGCGGACGTCGGATGTCCCTTCAAAACTTTTTTCGATCTTGTCGTGAGCCATCTTATATCCGCTTCTGGAGCAGATAAACAGCCACTTATCACCAAGACTGGTCATTTCCTTGTGGAATTGCAGCAGAGAATCTTTTCCCTGTACATATTTTTGAGGTGCACGCATCATTCTAAGTCTAAGCATATGTAAGACCTCCCTTTCGCCTTGTGTTTACTTTGTTATTTCTTTGACTATCAGTATAAAATATCTGATGTGAAAAGCAAGATGAATTATTCTGAAAAAAATATGCATAATTACGAATAATTTGTGCAAAAATGAAAACTTATACACATTAAAACTATTTGCGGGACAGCGTTCCGTCTCCACCCATGAGGAGTGTCAGTTCTTCAATCCTTTCCAGCGGGAAGGGCGGCAGACACAATGGCTTCATGGCGATGGACATGAGTTTCATTGGATTGTCATCGGCGGCAATCCGGTTGGATGAAAGCTTTCCGCATCGGCGGCAGCGGTGGATGATGGCCCATTCGCCGTTCTTGCGGGTCCAGACTGCGATCGGGTCCATGATGCCTCCGCAGTCAGATTCCCTGTCTCCCGGTTCGATGTCCACATGCAGGCTGGACAGGCAGTTCGGGCAGTGGTTGCGGTGGTCCGTTCCTGCGCCTGCTGAAACGACAGGGCGTCCGCACACCTTACAGGTGAAGCTGTCCTTGCATGGGTGAGTTTTGTAGTATCCTTTTTCGTATTTTTTCTTTTTGTTTTCACGGTTCATTGTCAGTTATCTCCCTTACACAAATACATTTTCGTTGATTTCCAATTGTCTGTGCAGGGCAATAAAAAAAGATAACTCCTGAAAGATGAGTTATCTCATGTACCGATATGCGGCCGCCAGGCATCTCCGGTATGCGGACATGCTCTTTCTGACAGCGCAAAAAACACTTTTCTTCTGAGAAGTGCGATCCGATTTCAATCGTAAAAAAGAGTACAATAAAAAACTCATCATCTTTCAGATGAAAACAAAATTTATTGCCCTGTTATTTACGATTTGCCGACATCCACTTCTCTCCCTTCTGCTTTAAGATTTTTTTATCATATCATATGGAAGTGGAATTGTAAAGAAAAAACGCCGTTTTCAGGCAGTGACAGCCCCTATGAATGGATCAGCTGCCCTGCCTGAAAGCCCATAATGACGAGCTCCAGCATTTTCGGATCATAGTCTCTGTATTTTAGAAAATAGTAAAGGGTATCCAGAAAGTTGAGGAATGCTTTTTTGGATGCTTCATCCAGAATCACGGATTTCTGGTCGCGTGTCAGGAAAGAAGCGATCCGTGTAAACGCGAATTTTTCGTTGAGGAAAGCCCAGAACTCCTCTTCGCCGTCGGTCTTCATTACCTGAAAAGGTTTCCGGCGAAGAAGCCAGTAGGTTTCATAGGCAAGCACCTTCCGCTCACTGATGTGCCTCATATGGTGAAATTCCTTCATGCGTGAAATATCCGTAAAATAATCCATGACTGCATGGGTTAGAATGGTTTCATCGATCCGGACGCTGTCGTGGATGCCAAGGCTTTCCAGAAATACAATACATTCTTTATAAAGCGAAGAGTAACGGTTCTTGATGACCTGTTCGGAAAATTCGGCCACGATATCTTCGTACTGTGTATAGATGGTCTCGATATCATTCATGATGATCTGCTCCTTCCAGTTTTATAATATCAAAAAACAGCTTGGATTTTACAAAATCGCAGTAGGAATTCAACTCGATATCCTCAATGGTGCTGTAACGGACGTGAGAGGTACTTCCAAGCAGGTGTTTGCGGATCTTTCCGCTTTGGATACGCTCCATCATGCGGTCGGCAGACTGGCTGATCGCCTCGGGAATGCCCGGCAGTGGTCTCTGATTCATGGGAATCCCTCCTTTATTCTTTTACGATGCTGTCAATGGCATCCTGTACTGTCTGTATCGAACTCAAATCAACTTCATTCAGCTTTTCTTTTGGCTTTTCATAGTCCAGCCTTGGGTTGACAATCGTCTGTTTCGGCTTGAAATTTTCGCTTGAAACATCACAGAGCCTTTTAAAGAAAGAGGCCATTTCATCACCCATTCCGGAAAGCCGGTTTAAAAGCTCGGAAAATTCCGTGAGCATCGGGTCGCTTTTCTTATAAGGATAGAGAATGTGATGGTCGATCTCTCCCCATCCCTCCTCGAAAAGAGTACGGATCTGCACTTCCATGTATACACCCTGATACTTCAAAATATAGTGGACAGAGCGGTAATGCTTCCGGTCGAAGATATTGTCGCTGGAGATCCAGTCGGAATAAATATCACTGAAATCTCCCAGACGCATGTGCACTTTTGGCGGTTCGGCCATATACCGGTCTTTGTCAGCGTGATAATCAGAAATACAGTTGTGGATATAAAGATCCGGATTGTTTTCAAAATGCTGGATCAGATATTTATGGAAGATCACCCAGTCTTCGCGGTACAGGATCAGTCCGCGGAACCCGATCGTGTCAGTGACAAACTTCATGTAATTCTCTTTTGTGAGCGTACGGTATTTCAGATAGTTTTCGCAGCGCTTCCGGATGATTTTCTCCACAAGATGCCATGGTGTCTTCACACGGGTACGGTAAGAATGAAGTCCCGTTCTCTGATCCTTATTTTTAATAAATTCCTGTAGAAATTCGTCCCGGATACGCTGAAGCTCAGGAAGACGTTTGGCATAGTCCTTTGCGATATAGCACAGATCATCCCAATCAAGTCCCGCCTCGCGAAATTCATCTTCGCTGATCGAAAAACGTTCCAGAAACTCTTTTTTTAACATAAGATCATATCCTTTGATTCCGTTCAATTCCCTGCTGGCAGGGTACCTCCCTATCATAGCATTTTCGAACCGGATTATCAACGTCCGGGGACGGAATGAAGGGATGGATGTTGAAAAAATGTGTGTGAAAAACATGCCTTGTGGAAAAGCAGCCGGAGCACTTGACAATGCGGAAAGGGCATGGCATGATAAGAGAACAAAAGCAAAATGGGCAGGGAGAGAGGAGGAAAAGAGATATGTTAGAACCAAAAGATTTTGAACAAATCAGTGGAATTATAGAAAAAACATTTCATCCAATCGAATATAGGCTCAAATGTGTTGAAGAAGAACTTGGCGGCGTTAGAAAGGAACTGGATGGTGTCAAAGGCGAAGTAAATGGAGTGAAGCAGGAACTGAATGATGTCAGAAGTGAAGTCGGCGGAGTAAACCAGGAACTGAATGATGTCAGAAGTGAAGTCGGCGGAGTAAACCAGGAGCTGAATGACATCAAAAGAAGTGTAGCCGGTGTAGAGAAAATAGTTAAAGATGTTCAACTGACTTTGGAAAATGAGACGAACAGGAATATCCAGATTATTGCGGAAGGACATCTCGACTTGAGCAGAAAGTTGGATGAGGCGGTTAAAATTGATAATGAAAAAGAAATTCTTAAGCTTCGGGTTAATCGCCTTGAAAGTGAACTTGAAAAAACAAAATCCAGACTTTCTGAAATTGCATAACTTTGGTTGAAAAATAACTGATCTTTGCGGGCCGATAAGCAACAAGGCTTCGGCCTGCACATCATAACTATCATTTGGATACAAGGTAATATCATCTAAGCAACAATTCTATTAAGCATTTTATCTGAAACAACAGAAATTTTACCCAAGATGTAATGAATCTTTAAGAAAAAATTCAGGACTCTCTGACCCGTTTTGTTATAATATTAGAGAAGGGGGAAGTTGTAAATGGCGGTGTAGAAGATGAAAAGAAGGAAAAAGATACGTACGATAAAGACAAAAAAATTCTGGCTGTCGATCATAGCCCTCGTTGTAATTATTGGTGCAATGTACGTGCTGATGCTTCCGCAGGGGGCTGCGCGGTTTGCAATTCTCAGATCGGGCCATCCGATTGCGGCATTGACGTTATCGATCACGACAGAAGGGTATCCTCATGAGCTGGAAGACGGGCAGATCGGTTATGTACTTGTGGATGCACCGTACGACAGGGAGCAGGGTGATGTAATGGATACCTGGATGGTGTACCGGCATGGGATGATTTATGTGGGAGAGTATGACACTAGATAAGATAAATTGAACATATAATAGATATATTAGAAAAAATTCCGAAAAATAAATTGGAAAAATTGAAAAAAAGTGTTGACAAATCTAAGAGGAACCCATATAATAGTCCATGTGCCAAGCGCACAAGACAAATGCCCAGATAGCTCAGTTGGTAGAGCAGAGGACTGAAAATCCTCGTGTCGCTGGTTCGATTCCGGCTTTGGGCATACGCGGGTGTAGTTCAATGGTAGAACACCAGCCTTCCAAGCTGGATACGTGGGTTCGATTCCCATCACCCGCTTTTTTTATTGCTCAAAAGCAAGGCCGCCGTATCATCAAGTAAAGATGATGCGGCGGCCTTTTCTTTGCCCGGAACATTGCTATTTCGTCAGTACCTCGGCGCCGTCTTCTGTAATAAGCACCATGTATTCGATCTGTGCAGAGAGTCCGTCGTCTTCCGTGTAGACAGTCCATCCGTTGTCTTCATCGATAAAGAAATCCGGACTTCCTTCGTTGATCATTGGCTCGATGGTAAACATCATGCCAGGAACGAGAAGCATCTCGCTTCCCTTTGGTGTGACATAGCTGACCCATGGCTCTTCGTGGAACTCCAGGCCGATGCCGTGGCCTCCGATGTCTTCCACAACGGAGTACCCGTTTGCTTTCGCATGGCTGTTGATAGCGTCTGCGATATCGCCGAGATGATTCCAGGGTTTTGCCTCTTTCAGTCCGAGCTCCACACATTCTTCAGTGACACGTACGAGACGTCTGGCACGCTCGCTGACTTCCCCGATGCAGAACATTCTGGAAGCATCGGAAAAATATCCGTCCAGAATGGTGGAAACGTCCACGTTGACAATATCGCCCTCCTGCAGGATGATGGATTCATCCGGAATTCCGTGGCAGATTTCATTGTTGATGGAAGTGCAGACACTCTTTGGGAATCCCTGGTAATCAAGCGGGGCAGGGATGCCGCCGTGCTCTGTTGTGAAGTCATAGACGAGCTTATCTATTTCGGCCGTGCTCATACCCGCATGAATGTGGGCGGCCACATGATCGAGGACAGCGGTGTTCAAGTCGGCGCTGATCCGGATTTTTTCGATCTGTTCCGGAGTCTTGATCATGGAGTGGTCCGGTACGATTTCGCCCTTTTCGGCATGAAGAGCGATTTTTTCATCCATCGCCATATGACACTTCTTATATTTTTTGCCGCTTCCGCACCAGCAAGGTTCATTTCGTTCCATATTCTCTATCTCCTTTGTCTTTCTGAATTTGTGAAATCTCTCAAAATCCGAGGGGGCATATGCCTCTCTTTTCCTATTATATCGCATTTCGCAGTTGTTAGCACCCTAAAAATAAGATATAATAAAAACATGTGGGAACTGTCGGGCCATGCTGTTTTACGAGGTCAGATGTATGGCGGAACAGTTATAATGTATGAAAAGAAAGGACGTGGGCATATGCTGAGAATCGGGATGCTGACAAGCGGCGGTGACTGCCAGGCACTCAATGCCGCAATGAGAGGTGTGGCAAAGGGGATTTTTGCCAAAGTAAAAGATGTGGAAATTTACGGATTCAGAGATGGCTATAAAGGATTGATTTATTCTACTTTTGATATGATGACCGAGAAGGATTTCTCCGGTATTCTGACACGCGGAGGTACAATCCTTGGTACTTCCAGACAGCCGTTCAAACAGATGAGAGTAATCGGTGAGGACGGAGTGGACAAGGTAGAGGCGATGAAGCACACCTACCATAAACTGAATCTGGACTGCCTTGTCATCCTTGGCGGAAATGGGACTCATAAGACAGCCAATCTGTTGAGGGAAGAAGGATTAAATGTAATTACGCTGCCAAAGACGATCGACAATGATCTCTGGGGTACGGATATGACGTTTGGTTTCCAGAGTGCGGTGGATATCGCGACAGATACGATTGACCGGATTCATACAACAGCCACATCCCACAGCCGCGTATTTATCATAGAAGTAATGGGGCATAAAGTAGGATGGGTGACGCTGCATGCAGGGATTGCCGGAGGAGCGGACATTATTCTGCTTCCTGAGATTCCGTATGATCTGAATGTGATCGCAGAATATATCAAAAAGCGTTCAGCGGCAGGAAAACGCTTTACGATCATTGCTGTCGCTGAAGGAGCGATTGCCAAGGAGGAGGCTGAGCTTCCGAAGAAGAAATTAAAAGAACTTCAGGAAAAGAAAAAAGCAAAATATCCGTCCGTTGCCTATGAACTGGCAGAGAAGATCGAGAGCAAGTGCGACAAGGAAGTCCGTATTACGGTTCCGGGGCATACACAAAGAGGAGGATCCCCGTGCCCGTATGACAGAGTTCTTGCGACAAGGCTTGGCGCGGCTGCGGCAGAGATGATTCTGTGTCATGAGTACGGCTATATGGTTGCCATCAAGGAGGGCGAGACATGTAAAGTTCCGCTCAAAGAGGTTGCCGGAAAGCTTAAGACAGTAGATCCGAAAGCGAAGATCATCAGCGAAGCACGTACAATCGGAATCAGCTTTGGCGACAAATAGATTGAGGAAGAATCAGGAAAAATCAGACAAGGAGAATGAATTATGTCTTATACTGCCTTATACAGGAAGTTCCGACCAGCAGAATTTGAAGACGTAAAGGGGCAGGACCATATTGTAACTACATTAAAAAACCAGATCAAGTCAGGAAGAATCGGACATGCCTATCTGTTCTGCGGGACAAGAGGGACGGGAAAGACAACGGTGGCAAAGATCTTTGCAAGAGCGGTCAACTGTGAGCATCCGGTAGACGGAAGCCCGTGCGGAGAGTGCGATATGTGCAGAAATATCGCGGCGGGAACTTACATGAACGTAGTGGAGATCGATGCGGCATCCAACAATGGTGTTGACAATATCCGGAGCATCCGGGAGGAAGTCGAGTACCGGCCGGCTCAGGGCAGGTATAAAGTCTACATCATCGACGAGGTCCATATGCTTTCCATCGGGGCGTTCAACGCGCTTTTAAAGACGCTGGAGGAGCCGCCGGAATATGTGATTTTTATTCTGGCGACGACCGAGGTTCACAAGATTCCGATCACTATCCTGTCAAGGTGCCAGAGATATGATTTCAGAAGAATTACGATTGATACGATTGCAGCACGTCTGAATGAACTGATGAAAAAAGAAGAGGTGGAAGTAGAGGAGCGGGCCATCCGCTACATTGCGAAAGCGGCGGACGGTTCCATGAGGGATGCACTGAGTCTTCTGGACCAGTGCATTGCCTTTCATATCGGAGAGAAGCTTACCTACGATAAGGTGCTCAGTGTTCTGGGAGCGGTGGACACGGATGTATACAGTGCCCTGCTGCGCAGAATGATTGACCGGGATGTCAAAGGCGTGCTTCAGACGGTAAACGATCTTGTGATGGAGGGAAAAGAGCTTGCCCAGCTTACCACGGATTTCACATGGTATTTAAGAAACTTGCTATTGGCAAAGAGTTCTGATAATATGGAGGATGTGCTTGACGTTTCAACAGAAAATCTGGCACAGTTAAAAGAAGAAGCACAGATGATAGAAAATGACGCTTTGATGCGTTATATCAGGATTTTTTCAGATCTGAGCAATCAGCTGAAGTACGCTACACAGAAGAGAGTCCTTCTGGAAGTGGCATTGATCCGGATCTGCGTTCCGCAGATGGAGACGCGCCAGGATACGATTCTGGAGCGGATCCGTGCACTGGAGGAAAAGGTGGAGAAGGGTCTTGTGGTGCAGGCACCTCCTCAGGGATACAGGGCGGCGGATGGCCCGACGGCACAGGAAATGCCGGGAGAGATGCCGGTACAGCCGAGGGAGGTTCCGAAGGCGCTTCCGGAGGATGTAAAGGAAGTAGTAAAAAATTTCAGAATGATAGCAAATGATGCATCCGGAATGCTCAAAGTTTATCTCAGACAGGCAAGGCTCAGTGTTGGAAATGCAGGCCAGCTTCAGATTATCCTTCCGGATGATCTGGCGGCAGGCGTTGTCGGGACCGAAGACCATAAGAAGGAGATTCAGGATCTGATCGTAGAAAGGACCGGAAAGAAAGTCGAAATCGAGGTCGGGAAGGTCGAGCAGGGCCGCAGATTTGAGGACAGCTATATAGATCTGGAACAGCTGATCCATATGGATATCACAGTGGAAGATTAGGAGGAAGATAATATGGCAAAACGTGGAGGTTTTCCTGGCGGAGGTATGCCGGGGAACATGGCGAATCTGATGAAACAGGCGCAGAAGATGCAGCGTCAGATGGAAGAACAGGCTAAGGAGCTGGAGACAAAAGAGTTTTCTGCCACAGCAGGGGGCGGAGCAGTCAAGGTGACGGTATCCGGCAAGAGAGAAGTGTTAAACGTAGAACTTCAGGAAGAAGTAGTGGATCCGGAAGATATCGAGATGCTTCAGGATCTGATTGTAGCTGCGGTAAATGAAGCGCTGCGTCAAGTGGATGAGGCTAATTCTTCCGTAATGAGCAAACTTACGGGAGGACTTGGCGGAGGTATGCCAGGATTATTTTAGTCCGGGAGTGAGAAAAGAATGGAGTACTATAGTAACCAGATCAGCCGTCTGATTGAGGAGCTTTCCAGACTTCCGGGTATCGGGCCGAAGTCGGCACAGAGACTTGCGTTTCATCTGATTCACATGCCGAAGGAGCAGGTGGAAAAACTTGCCGAGACGATGGTCAGTGCGAGAAACAATGTCCGGTACTGCAGGGAGTGCTGCACTTTGACGGATGACGAGCTCTGTCCGATCTGTAAAAATGAGCAGAGAGACCACGGGACGATCATGGTGGTGGAGACGCCGAGAGACCTGGCCGCTTATGAAAAGACCGGAAAGTACAATGGTGTGTATCATGTGCTTCACGGGGCGATTTCGCCGATGCTTGGAATCGGACCGGGAGACATTCATCTTAAAGAGCTGATGATCCGGCTGGAGGGAGATGTCAATGAGGTCATTGTTGCGACAAACTCTACGCTGGAGGGAGAGACCACAGCTATGTACATCAGCAAGCTGATCAAGCCGACAGGGATCAAGGTGAGCAGGATTGCAAGCGGGGTTCCGGTCGGAGGAGATTTGGAGTATATCGATGAAGTGACGCTTCTTCGCGCCCTGGAAGGACGCACGGAGCTTTAAGAAAAAGGGATTGCAAAAGCCTCTGACTTCTGTAGATCCCTTTCCTTTTGCGGTGAGAGGAGACGGCTTGAATCCGCGCGCAAGGAAAGCTGCGCCACCTTGTCAGATGGGAGGAAGAGGATGAAGAAAAAGAAGATCACATCGACAGACATCGCAAAGGCAGCGGGCGTATCCCAGTCTACGGTTTCCATGATTCTGAATAAGAAATATAATGTTTCCTTTTCCAAGGAGACCGTGGAGAAGGTGGAACAGACGGCGGCCAGGCTAGGCTATCAGCCGCCGAAACGAAAGGTCAGAAAAGAGAGCAGGAAGGAAAAGCTGCTTGTTGTATTCTGCTCCAATCTGACAAATCCGTATTACGTTATGCTGCTGCAGGGGATCGAGACAAGAGCCAAGGAAGCGGGGTTCGGGCTTTTTATCTGCAATACACAGAGGAGCCTTAAGATGGAGGAACGGTATCTGTGCATGATGCCGGAGCTTTCGCCGCTTGGTATCATTTACACATGTAATCCAAGCAGATGCTATATGGACATGATCGAGGATCTGGCAGGAAAGATTCCGATTGTTGTGGTAAACAATCAGAATGAGCAGATGAGCGTGGATGCGGTGGAGCTTGATAATTCCAAACTGGGACGTCTGATGGCGCGCCATCTTCTGGAGCTCGGTCACAGGGATGTGGCGTATATCGCGCCGCCGCTCACGATCCGGCAGAAGCAGCGTTCCAAGCGGGTGGAAGGCTTTCTGAAAGAGTTTGACAGGCAGGGGCTCAAAGACCATGTCATCATCAAAGCGGCTGATGAGGCCTATGATATGAATGTGGCGAATATCGATTCCGAATATAAGATCGGCTATGATCTGACGAAAGAACTGCTGGCGGAGCAGCGGGAGGTTACGGCCATTGTCGGACTGAACGACATGATTGCATTCGGGATTCTGGACGCGCTTCAGGAAGAAAAATATAAGGTTCCGGGGGATATCTCGGTGATGGGATGCGATAATACATTGTTTGCCAGGATGCATAAGGTATCGCTGACGACGGTGGAGCATTTTGTTGTATTTAAAGGAAGAGATGCGTGTGATATTATTATGAAAAAAATCGCTGCCGGAACAATGAAATATTCCGGAATCGAACCGGTGAGCACATACCATGTGGAGTATGAGCCAAAGCTTATCGTAAGAGGCACCACATCCTATCCGAAAAAATTAAATTAATGAATTCCTAAAAAATATTAATAATAAAAACGGGAATGAAATTGATATAATGTTCATAAAATGGCCTGATAAGTGGCTGTTTAAATGAATCAAACATAAATTTTACATAAAACAAACGAAAAATCAGGGATGAGCAATTAATAAAAACCAAATTATTAATTTATAAAATTACTAATAAAAAACCGGCGGTATTGACCACCTTATTTCGAGGTTTTATAATGAAATCAAATGATAAACATGAACCCAAAATAAGGAGGAACACAGAACATGAGATTTTTTGTTGACACAGCAAACGTGGAAGAGATCAGAAAAGCAAATGATATGGGAGTGATCTGCGGAGTAACGACAAATCCGTCTTTGATTGCAAAGGAAGGCCGTGATTTTAACGAAGTAATCAAAGAGATCACATCTATCGTAGACGGACCGATCAGCGGAGAGGTAAAAGCGACCACGACAGATGCAGAAGGCATGATTGCAGAAGGACGTGAGATTGCAAAGATTCATCCGAATATGGTAGTCAAAATCCCGATGACAGTAGAGGGATTAAAGGCAGTGAAAGTTCTTTCTGCAGAAGGAGTAAAAACAAATGTAACACTGATCTTTACAGCAAACCAGGCGCTTCTTGCGGCAAGAGCCGGCGCAACCTATGTATCTCCGTTCCTCGGACGTCTGGATGATATCTCCGTGAAAGGGTCAGAACTGATCGAAGAGATTGCGGAAATGTTCGCTGTTTCCGGAATCGAGACACAGATCATCGCTGCAAGCATTAGAAATCCGATCCATGTGACAGAGTGTGCGCTTGCAGGAGCAGATATTGCGACAGTACCGTACAAAGTAATTGAACAGATGACACATCATCCGCTGACAGATGCAGGAATCGAGAAATTCCAGGCTGACTATAAAGCGGTATTCGGAGAGTAATTCTCCGGAGAAAAAGAGACAGGAGGCATTGTCATGGACAATTTAGAATTACAGAAAACTGCCAATGAAGTCCGCAAAGGCATTATCACTGCAGTTTATAATGCAAAATCCGGACATCCGGGCGGATCTTTATCTGCGGCAGACATTTATACCTATCTTTATTTTGAAGAGATGAACATCGATCCTGAGAATCCGAAGAAGGCGGACAGAGACCGTCTCGTGGTTTCCAAAGGACATACATCACCGGGTTACTATTCCGCCCTTGCCCACAGAGGATTCTTCCCGGTAGAAGATCTGAAGACATTCCGTCATGTAGGTTCTTACCTGCAGGGACATCCGGACATGAAACACATTCCGGGTGTGGACATGTCAAGCGGATCCCTCGGACAGGGAATTTCTGCGGCAGTCGGAATGGCCATTTCCGCGAAATTATCCGGAGATGACTACCGTGTATACACACTGGTCGGAGACGGAGAGATTCAGGAAGGACAGGTGTGGGAGGCATCTATGCTTGCAGGTCACAGAAAGCTTGACAATCTTGTTGTGATCGTGGATAACAACAACCTTCAGATCGACGGAACAATCGAGGAAGTCAACTCTCCATACCCGATTGACAAGAAATTTGAGGCCTTTAATTTCCATGTGATCAATGTGGATGGGCATGATTTTGATTCGTTAAGAGCAGCATTCAAAGAAGCAAAAGAGACTAAGGGAATGCCGACAGCAATCATCGCAAAGACAGTCAAGGGAAAAGGAGTTTCCTATATGGAGAACCAGGTATCCTGGCACGGCTCCGCTCCGAATGAAGAGCAGTATAAAGTCGCAATGGAAGAATTAGAGAAAGCAGGTGAAGCATTATGTCAGAAGTAAAGAAAATCGCAACACGGGAAAGCTACGGTAATGCTTTGGTAGAACTTGGAAAAGAGCATGAAGACGTGATTGTACTGGATGCGGACCTTGCCGGCGCGACAAAGACAGGAACCTTTAAGAAGGCATTTCCGGAGCGCCACATTGACTGCGGAATCGCAGAGGGAAATATGATGGGAGTTGCGGCGGGTCTTGCAGCGACAGGAAAGGTTCCGTTTGCAAGTTCTTTCGCCATGTTTGCGGCAGGACGTGCATTTGAACAGGTGAGAAACTCCATCGGATATCCGAAGCTCAACGTCAAGATCGGTGCAACCCATGCGGGTATCTCCGTAGGAGAAGACGGAGCAACCCATCAGTGCAACGAGGACATCGCCCTGATGAGAACGATTCCGGGAATGACCGTGATTGTGCCTTCTGATGATGTAGAAGCAAAGGCGGCAGTAAAAGCGGCATATGAGCACGAAGGACCGGTTTATCTGCGTTTCGGACGTCTGGCTGTGCCGGTGATCAATGACAATCCGGACTACAAATTTGAACTTGGAAAAGCTATCACTCTGCGCGAAGGAAGCGACGTGGCAATCATCGCAGCAGGACTTGAAGTAAATGAGGCTCTGGTAGCGGCAGAAAAGCTTGCAGAAGATGGAATCCAGGCAGAAGTCATCAATATGCACACCATCAAACCACTGGACAGGGAAGCTGTTTTAAAAGCAGCTGAAAAGACCGGAAAGATCGTGACAGTGGAAGAACACTCTGTCATCGGCGGACTTGGTAGCGCTGTCTGCGACGTAGTAGCTGAGACAGCATGTGCAAAGGTCATGAAAATCGGTGTCAACGATGTCTTCGGAGAATCCGGACCGGCAGTCGAACTGATCAAAAAATACGAACTGGACGGCGAAAGCATCTATAAGAAGGTAAAAACGTTCGTAGAGAAATAGAGAAAATAATAGGGGCTCTCCCGCATGGCGGGAGGGCCCTTTTGTCTGCATTTGCGGGATTGTTATGCGAACCAGTAGCCGCTGTAGTCGTATTTAAAGACACGGTACCACCAGGTAGCTCCACTTCCCGTTAAGGTCTGGATCAGGTTGTGGTCCTGATCAAATTCATTTGCCTCAAAGGCGCTTCCACTGTCCGTCAGAAGATTGTCACCAACCTGCTGTACGGAGCTGACGTAGCCGGAATAGGTGACAGGGACGCTGTCAACAAGTGTAAAGGTTCCGGCAGTTTCATCGACAAGATATTTATAATAATAGGACTCATCCCCTTCGGTTCCGGAATAAGTGCCGTCATAATTTTCATCACTGTCATAGTCGTAGTCACGGGTGCTGATTGTAGCATTATTGTTATTGTACATGGTCAGATAATACTGTCCGTCGGATAATTCATCTGAAGTCTCATAGGTCACGCAGTGCTGTCCTGCCTGGAGCGTAAAGTCTCCAACCTGCTCAAGAAGCAGATCTTCATATCCGGTTCCCTCCCAGAACTGGTCGGAACTGATGAGATAATCCACGGTCGGACTGCCGTAAATATCGCTGATTTTGATGATGCTGGATGTTTCCCGGGAACTTAGAATCAGAGAATCGTCCCCTATAAGGCTGAGGGAGTTGATATGCATCCAGTCAAAGTCCTCCTCGTCATTTTCGAGAGAATTGAAGTAATCCGTAAACAGTAGTATCATAATTCTGTAATAATTATGTGAAGGATTCGTAATCACTTCTTGAGAAAACTGTGATTTTTGAAAGTCAAAAGGAAGGCGGAATGAATGATGACAAACACAGAGCCTGCATTGTGTACTAACGCGCCGACAACCGGGTTTAAAATTCCAAGGATGGCAAGAATGATCGCGAGAAAATTCAGTGCCATGGAAAAGGTGAGGTTGCAGCGGATTGTAAACATCATTTTCCGTGACAGGGCAATCAAATGAGGAAGTTCCCGGATGTCATCATTTACGAGCGCGATATCTGCCGCATCCACAGCGATATCACTTCCAACCCCGCCCATTGCAATCCCGACAAATGCTTTTTTCAGAGACGGAGCATCATTGATTCCATCCCCGATCATGCAGACTTGTATCTGCCGTTTCTGGGACTGTTCAATCCAGGAAAGTTTCTCCTGCGGAAGACAGCCGGAGTAAACTTCTTCGATGTGCAGCACGTCTGCAATATGCGCCGCGGCATTTCGGTGGTCTCCGGTCAGAAGAACTGGAGATACGCCGGTAGACTTGACCTGGCGGATGGTTTCGGCAGCGTCTTCCCGGAGGGTATCGGCAAGAACGAGAAATCCGGCAGCCTTGCCGTCAACAGCTACGTAAATAACTGTGCATCCCTCATCCAGCCAGGAAGAAGCCCGGGCAGGGAGCTCGTCCGAAAATGTATCCGTATGCTCTTTTAACAGCTGTTCATTTCCCGCAAGAATGGCGTGCCCATCCACTTTGGCAGATACTCCGCGTCCGGGAATCATGTGAAATTCTTCCGGAGAAGCCGGGGCAGACTGTGTCTGTTTCTGAAAATCAGAGACGACTGCCTTGCCGAGAGGATGCTCGGAGCGAAGCTCGGATGAAGCCGTAAGACGGAAAAGATCCGTGTCTGAAAGTCCTGGAAGAATACTGTGGATGGTCTCTACATGCAGATTTCCCTCGGTCAGTGTTCCGGTTTTGTCAAAAGCGATCTTTTTTACCATGGAAAGCCTCTCAAGGGCATCTCCTTCCCGGACAAGAAATCCATGTTTGGTTGCGTTTCCGATGGCTGCCATAATGGCGGTAGGGGTGGCAAGAACAAGGGCGCACGGGCAGAATACAACAAGAATTGTTACGGCACGGATGATCTCACCGGTGAAAAACCACGTAAGCACAGCCGACACAAGGGCAATGATGACAATCCAGGTGGCCCACCTGTCGGCAATTCCGACAATCTTTGCCTTTCCGGCATCGGCAGACTGCACAAGACGGATCATTCTCTGGATAGAGCTGTCTTCACCTACCCTCAGTGCTTTCATATCAAAAGAGCCGTAGAGATTGACAGTGCCGCTTGAGACATCATCGCCGGCCTCTTTGTCGACAGGGAGAGATTCTCCTGTCATGACGGCCTGGTTGATGGAAGTCTGTCCGGATGTAATGATGCCGTCCACGGGAATTGTCTCGCCCGGAAGAACGCGCAGCAGATCGCCGGCAATTACATCGCTTGCAGGGATGATTTCTTCACCGCCGGAAGTAATCCGCCTTGCTGTCCGCGGCGTGAGATGGACAAGCTTCTCAATCCCGGCACGGGCTTTTGAAACAGTAAGATCCTCCAGAAGAGCACCAAGCTGCATGATGAAGGCCACCTCGCCGGCCGCAAAGTCTTCACCGATGATCAGGGAAGCAATCAGCGCGATAGAGACAAGCACATCGGCCTTGATGTCAAAGGCCGTCACAAGACCGATGACCGCTTCCAGGATGATCGGTATTCCGCACAGGATCACGGAAATCCATGCCAGATCAAAAGGAAAGGGACGGATCCCGAAAAGACTCGCAAGAAGAGCCGCAAGTGATATGGAAAGAAAGATGATATCCTTTTTGATTCCGCCCCATTCCAGAATACGTTCCAGTGTTTTCATAAGTATTCTTCTCCTTCCTTTATACCCATACAGGTATATGTTTAAGAAAATTATACCTATAGGGGTATGGGTTGTCAAGGAAGAAAAAAGGAAAGCAGCCGGTCCGAAACAGCTTCCCAGTTGATGATATGGAACCAGTTGTCGATATAGCTGCTGCGTAGATTATGATATTTCAGATAATATGCATGTTCCCAGACATCCAGAGGGAGCACCGGGTAGAAGCCAAGTGTGAGCGGATTGTCCTGATTCGGAAGAGCCATGATGGCGGGAGAGCCGTCCGGACTGATAACCAGCCACGCACAGCCGGATCCGAACTGTCCAAGGGCGGCCGTCTTCATGTCCGAGAAAAATTGCCGGCCGGTGTCATAGTACTCCAGGATGGCCGGAGCAATCTCCTGTCCCGGCGGGGCCATGAGATCAAAGTAAAGGTCATGGCTGTACACACCGCCCCCATTGTTGCGTACAGAAGTACGAAGAGGATCCGGAATGTCTTCCAGACGGGACAGGAGCTTTGTCAGTGTCCAGGAATGATACTCGGGAGCATTCACAAGAGCGTCATTCAGATTATCCACATAAGTCCGAAAATGCCTGTCATGGTGCAGACACATCGTCTCGCGGTCGATAAACGGCTCCAGCGCATCATACGGATAGGGAAGCGGCGGAAGATGAAAAGGCCAGGTCATTTCTGTAATCAAGGTTTGATACCTCCTTTTGCTGTTCTAATGACAATATAAGCAGATATCGGAAGAGAAATGACAAAACCGGTTTATTTTTCAGATCATGTTTGCAAAACGTTCAACAGCTTTTGTAAATTTTGCAATCGTTTCATCAGCGTCTCCGTGTTCGATTCCGTCGCGTACACAGTGCTGAATATGGCCCTCCAGAACGACCTGACCCGCTTTGTGGAGGGCGGATTTAGCAGCATTGATCTGCGAGAGAATGTCTTCGCAAGGAACGTCTTCATCAATCATCCGGTCGATGGCCTGGACCTGGCCGATGATTTTCCTGAGACGGCGGTGGAGATTTTGAGAATCAATACATTGTTTCATAGTAATGCCTCCTTCTCATACCGTTAGGGGTATATGTATTCCATAATTATCAGGTATAATAAGAAGAATGTCAAGGTACGCCGGGTAAAGATTGTAAATTTTTGAATTTTAATCAAATTTATGTGTAATTCGCGTACTAATATGGTATAATTCTGTTAAATAAAAATGAAAGGGGCGTTCCTTATGAAGTTGATTTTTGCGGTTGTACATGACGATGATACGAATAAAGCCGTCAGGCATCTGAATGAAAAGAAATTCCGCGTGACAAGATTATCCAGTACCGGAGGATTCCTGAGACGGGGAAATACAACATTGATGCTTGGTGTGGAAGACGATCAGGTGGAAGAAGTTTTTGAAATTCTTCAGGAAGAATGTGCAAAGAGAAAACAGGTGGAAGTAACGACACCATATCCGCAGGGAGACCTGTCTATGATCAGTTATTCCTATATCCCGATTACCGTTGAAGTCGGCGGTGCCACGGTATTCGTACTGAATGTGGAACAGTTCAAGAGAATCTGACGGTCAGAGTAAAAGAGAGGCGCAAAGTTGACAAAACACGCCCTGGGAAAACAAAATACATGAAAAATACCGGAAGACTTGTGCAAAAAGACACGAGTCTTCCGTTTTTTTCGCCGGATGTGTCGTATTTTTCTTGGAATCCGCTGACATAAAGCGATAAAATCAGCGTTACCGCTATGATATGATGAGAAAAAATATGAATATGAGGTGAGAATATATGGAAAAACAATTTCCGAAAAATGTACGTCAGATAGGGAATGTATGTGACAGTCCCAAGATTTATGTGGAAGACTATGTAGATACATTCTTGAACCAGCTTTGCGATAAAACGGATGAAGAGCCGAAAGGGGCTTTCCTGATCGGAGAAACAGGAAAGGTAGAAGATCAGGACTGCGTATATATATCGGGAGCCGTCAGGATATCGGAGATTGTAAAAAATGAAAATCAGCTGAATCTCGCGGAAGCTGCCGTGGAAGCGGGAATGAAAGACTGTAAGGAATATTTCGGCAATCAGTCGCTTGTCGGGTGGTTTCTGATTGACCCGTCCAGAAAGCCGGGCACGGATGAAGCGCTGGAGAAGATACATAAAACGTATTTCGGTGAAGAGAATACGGTTTTTATTATGAAAGATCCGAAAGGCAGGGAAGAAAAGTTTTATGCCTATAAATATGAAGAACTGATGGAAATCAATGGACATTACATTTATTATGAAAAAAATCCGGAGATGCAGAATTATATGATTTCCTCAAGGAAAGAAAACAGGATTACTCCCAGTGAATCTATTGCGGATCGGGCTGCGAAGGATTTTCGCAGTATCGTGAAAGCAAAACTGGAGAAGGCGGACCAGAAGCAGAATAACCGTTTTCTCTATGCGGCAAGCACATTTCTTTTGCTTGTTATTCTGATCATCGGCGTGACAATGGTAAATAATTATGATAAGATCAAGGCAGTTCAGACCTCTCTTGACCAGATTACAAAAACCGTGGAAAAGGCGGAAGGCGAAGAAGAAGCACAGGCATCCGGAGAGAAAGTGACAACAGAGGTTGAGGAAGGAACGGATGTTAAGAGCAGCAGTGAAGACACACTGGATATACAGGAGCAGGAGACTTCCGGAGGGGAAGAGTACTACGTGGTGCAGCGTGGGGATACGCTTGCTACCATCAGCCGGAAAGTATATGGAGATACTTCCTATGTAGACGCAATCGCGCGGATGAACGGTCTTACGAATGGGGATTTCATATACATCGGGCAAAAATTACTGTTGCCGTAAGAAAAAGTATGTTATGATAATCAGAAATAGAACAGTATAAATAAAATACAAAGGGGAAAGCAATATGAAGGATAAGCAGCAAATGAGGTTCCACGTAGTCCCGAGGGCTGATATCCCGGATCTTTTCGGGGAGGGAACTGCTGTCCGGATCGGCCGGAAGTATGTCGAAAAGCCCCGGGTGGAGATGTGGACGGTACAGCCTTCTATTGAAACGGAGAATCCGGAAGAAATGCATCCGGTAAAAAAGAAGAAAAAGCCTATGAGGGCCAGAACAAAAAAGGCGATCCGAAGATGGGTCATTGTGGGAGTTCTGACAGCGGCCGTGGCGGTCTCCTATCTGACGATTACACTTCAGACCTATACAGGGGTTGAGGTCGTGTCTCAGATTCGGGAAGCAGAGTCGGGAAACAGCTTTTATATACGTTATGGGGAGAATATACTGAGCTGTGATACCGACGGTGTTGCATTATTCGATCTGGACGGGGCTGAACTCTGGACGGAAAGCGTCCAGTTTCAGAAACCGGTTATGAAAGTCAGCGGTACTTCCGCGGCAGTAGCAGAGCAGGGTGGCAACGATATTGCAGTATTCGGAGAAAATGGACTGCGGGGGCAGATCAGTACGACATTTCCCATAGAGAAAATGTCCGTATCAGATCAGGGAGTTACAGCCGTTCTGCTTGAAAATGGAAGCACTCCGATGATTCAGTGCTATGACGTATCAGGAAATGTACTGATCGAGTACAGCGTTGCGTCTTCTGCAAGCGGATATCCGATTGACATTGCGCTGTCGCCTGACGGAACGACACTTCTTGTCTCTTATCTGGTGGTACAGAATGGTCAGGTGGATACCAGGATTACTTATTACGACTTTGGAAAAACACACGAAGACGGGAATTATGAAATCGGCGGAGATACTTATGAGAATCAGCTCATGCCGAGCGTATTCTTTGTATCCGATGATAAATCGGTCGCAGTAGGCGACGGCGGCTTCGTGATTTATGAAGGATCCGAGCCGAAAGAAAGTACGAAGATTGACATCAAAAAAGAAATCAGAAGTATCGCCTACGATGAAGAATATCTTGCATTTGTTCTGAAAGATACAGATTCGGCCGGATATGAACTGCGGCTTTACGATTATAACGGAAAAGAGATTATATCAAAGGAATTTGAGGGTGATTATAGTAACATCAAAATTGATGACGGACAGGTAATCCTGTTTGACGGTGAGAACGCCAGCATTTTCACTGAAGGTGGAATTCACCGGTTTGAAGGAAGCATGGGGGCGGATATCAGAGACATCTTTGTTCTGAAAGGAATCAATAAATATCTGATGATGAGTAACAAAGGAACCCGGACAATACGCCTGACAAAATAGGAGAACAACATGAACTGGTTATTATATGGAACGATAGGAATTCTGGCGATAGGAATCATTGTGGGATATATCAAAGGGGCACTGCGCATCGCAGTATCACTGGCTGCGGCGGTGGCCGCGTGGATTCTGGTGGTTGTACTCACGCCGTATGCGGCGGATGCCGTGATTCAGTACACCCCGGCGGATGACTGGATTGAGGAGCGGCTTGAAAGTGCCTTGATGACAAACATGTCGGATGCTCTGGAAGAGCAGGCCGGAATAGAAAACGGAACAGATATCGATCTGCCGGCACTGGCAGAGCAGCTTTCCGGAGGCGAGATTTCCAGACAGGAACAGGCACAGATTATAGAGAATTCCGATGTGCCGGAGATATTTAAGGAATATCTGCAGGAAAATAATAATAAAGAAATTTACAGTATGATCGGAGCGGACAGCTTCGCAGACTATATCGCAAAAGGGATTACACGTCTGATTATTCAGATTCTGACTGCGGTCGTACTCTTTTTTGTCATATCGGCCGCACTGAAAATTGTTATGTATATACTGGATGTAGTTTCGTGGCTTCCGATCATAGGAGGAATCAACCGGATTGCCGGAGCAGCCCTTGGACTTGTGATGGCGCTGATTTTTATCTGGATTGTGTTCCTTGTATTTACGCTCCTGTACACAACACCGGCCGGGGAAGAGATCTTTGCGCAGATTAACGGGAATGCGTTTCTCCGGTTCCTGTATCAGAATAATTATATATTGAAGATTCTTATGGGGCTCCGCTGATGGCGGGGCCTTTCTGCTCCTGAATACGGGGAGAACAGTAACCTGGAAGAAAGAGAAAAAATAAAAAAGTTGAAAAAAGTTGTTGACATTTACAAGCCTGGATGATAATATATAACACGTTCCGCTGATAACTGTCAGCACAAAACATCTCAGAGTGACAATCCTGAGGACGGCTTTTCCGCATTGGCTTGACGGACCGCCGCAGAAATTACTCGAAAAAAGATGAAAAAAGTGGTTGACAAAAAGGAACAGATGTGATAATCTAATATAGCTGTCGCGAGAGAGCGGCAACGAAAACAAAGAACTTTGATAACTG
>NZ_JACJKH010000148.1 GCF_016900655.1 Drancourtella massiliensis | reverse complement strand
TCCCACACCGTCTCCAGTGCAGTACCATCGGCCGTCTGGGGCTTAACCATCGTGTTCGGGATGGGTACGGGTGTTTCCCCCAGGCGCATCACCACCAGCGAAGCTTGAGTGCTCCTCTTCGATCACTCAACAATAGACAACGTCCCTTACTTCTTCCCTTAGAAAGGAGGTGATCCAGCCGCACCTTCCGATACGGCTACCTTGTTACGACTTCACCCCAGTTATCCG
>NZ_JACJKH010000147.1 GCF_016900655.1 Drancourtella massiliensis | reverse complement strand
ATCCACCATTCCTTGGTTATGCCCTCGACCTATTAGTAACAGTCAGCTCCATGTGTTACCACACTTCCACCTCTGCCCTATCTACCTCGTCGTCTTCAAGGGGTCTTACTACTTCCGTATGGGATATCTCATCTTGAGGGGGGCTTCACGCTTAGATGCCTTCAGCGTTTATCCCTTCCCGGCTTGGCTACCCTGCCATGCACTTGGTAATGCAACAGGTACACCAGCG
>NZ_JACJKH010000146.1 GCF_016900655.1 Drancourtella massiliensis | reverse complement strand
CGTCATCCATACGCCAATCCATAACGTATGGAAGGGAACCCGGTGAACTGAAACATCTAAGTAGCCGGAGGAAGAGAAAGAAACATCGATTCCGGGAGTAGCGGCGAGCGAAACTGGAAGAGCCCAAACCAGTGTGCGTGCATGCTGGGGTTCGGACTGCACAAGTGACTTCCAAGAGTAATAGAATGGTTTTGGGAAAGCCAGCCAGAGAGGGTGAAAGCCCCGTACA
>NZ_JACJKH010000145.1 GCF_016900655.1 Drancourtella massiliensis | reverse complement strand
TGCTGCATCGTAGCTGGTAGCTTCTGTGTATGGTGCCTTAAGGGCTGTTCCCTTTTCATCATCCATCACATAGTTCACTTTCAGGCTTCTTTCCTGTGCTACAAAGGTATAGGTGTACTTCGCACCGTCTTCTACCTTGGTCTCTTCCGTTGGCTCTGTCGGTGTCCAGCTTCCGCCTTCATATCCTTCATTCGCCTTCGGTACTGGAATGTCGCTCAGGGTCTTATCC
>NZ_JACJKH010000144.1 GCF_016900655.1 Drancourtella massiliensis | reverse complement strand
ACTGAAACATCTAAGTAGCCGGAGGAAGAGAAAGAAACATCGATTCCGGGAGTAGCGGCGAGCGAAACCGGAAGAGCCCAAACCAGTGTGCGTGCATGCTGGGGTTCGGACTGCGTAAGTGACTTCCAAGAGTAATAGAATGGTTTTGGGAAAGCCAGCCAGAGAGGGTGAAAGCCCCGTACATGAAATTCGAGGAAGCGCGGCAGGATCCAGAGTACTACGAGACACGT
>NZ_JACJKH010000143.1 GCF_016900655.1 Drancourtella massiliensis | reverse complement strand
ATTGCCTTTTACGGCAACTTCAACCTGGACATGGATAGATCACCCGGTTTCGGGTCTACTCTGACAGACTATGACCGCCCTCTTAAGACTTGGTTTCCCTTCGGCTCCGGACCTAAAGTCCTTAACCTCGCCTGCCAGCGTAACTCGCCGGACCGTTCTACAAAAAGTACGCGGTTGAACATTTCTCGTTCTTCCACAGCTTGTAAACACAGGGTTTCAGGTTCTCTTTC
>NZ_JACJKH010000142.1 GCF_016900655.1 Drancourtella massiliensis | reverse complement strand
AGCTTTACCCTGGAAACCTTGGATATTCGGCCGGAAGGATTCCCACCTTCCTCTCGCTACTCATTCCGGCATTCTCTCTTCCATACAGTCCACAGCTCCTTCCGGTACTGCTTCATCCTGTATGCAATGCTCCTCTACCAATGTCTACGACATTCCTGAGCTTCGGTGGTGTGTTTCAGCCCCGGACATTTTCGGCGCAGGACCTCTCGACTAGTGAGCTATTACGCACT
>NZ_JACJKH010000141.1 GCF_016900655.1 Drancourtella massiliensis | reverse complement strand
TGGAATCGCTAGTAATCGCGGATCAGCATGCCGCGGTGAATACGTTCCCGGGTCTTGTACACACCGCCCGTCACACCATGGGAGTCAGTAACGCCCGAAGCCAGTGACCCAACCTATAGGAGGGAGCTGTCGAAGGCGGGACGGATAACTGGGGTGAAGTCGTAACAAGGTAGCCGTATCGGAAGGTGCGGCTGGATCACCTCCTTTCTAAGGGAAGAAGTAAGGGACGTT
>NZ_JACJKH010000140.1 GCF_016900655.1 Drancourtella massiliensis | reverse complement strand
AACGTCCCTTACTTCTTCCCTTAGAAAGGAGGTGATCCAGCCGCACCTTCCGATACGGCTACCTTGTTACGACTTCACCCCAGTTATCCGTCCCGCCTTCGACAGCTCCCTCCTGATGGTTGGGTCACTGGCTTCGGGCGTTACTGACTCCCATGGTGTGACGGGCGGTGTGTACAAGACCCGGGAACGTATTCACCGCGGCATGCTGATCCGCGATTACTAGCGATTCCA
>NZ_JACJKH010000139.1 GCF_016900655.1 Drancourtella massiliensis | reverse complement strand
CAACGATCCCTGAAAATTCATGAGAATTATTCAGAACAAGGAACTTCAAGTTCCACAAACCAGACAACAGTAACGGGATGGATTAGCGAGAGTTGATCTTGACCGGAACAAACACTTTTAACGAGAGTTTGATCCTGGCTCAGGATGAACGCTGGCGGCGTGCCTAACACATGCAAGTCGAACGAAGCACTTTCTTTAGATTCTTCGGATGAAGAAGACTGTGACTGAGTGGCG
>NZ_JACJKH010000015.1 GCF_016900655.1 Drancourtella massiliensis | reverse complement strand
ATTTTTTGTAAGATATTCATAAAACTATTATGAACGAAAATGTAACAAAAAGAAAGCCCCAACCCCCTCATGATTGAGGGGCAGGGGAGTTGAATAGGCGTAGCCTATTTTTTACAAAAAGGAGAAAAACTTTGTCATATTTTCCTCTGTTTCTGTGTCTATACAGAAGAAGGAGGGAAAGTCATATGAAAAAAAGAAAACGGACTGCCCAGGAAAAGATCAGAGCCATCCAGATGCTGTCAGGTATCCTGGTTCCGGTCCTGGTTCAAACTCTCCCTTATGCGGACAGAGGAACATACCGGAACGTATGGGAGATTGCGGGGGAACTGTTCCGAAAACCGGAATGGCACCTGGTATATGGAATTTTCGGATTGATGGAGGTAACAGCCGTTTTATATCTGATCCGTCTTGTGCTCCTGATCCGGCGCAAAGAAACGGGAATCCTGTACAAACTTCCGGCATGGCTGTTTTTTCTCGATATCTGTATCATGATGTACATGGGACAATTGTATGCGCTACTTCCAGCTGCGTACGCTACGTTTGAGTTTATGTATGTCCGGTTTCAGGAAGAAACAGAAGAAAGGGAAGAAGCATGGGCGCAGGCGAGGCAAAAGGAGCAGGAACAGAAAAAAAGAAGAAAACAGGCTTTATATTTTCCAGGGGAATACCCGAAAGAGCTGTATCAGATCGTCCGGAGGATGTGGAGAGAACAGATGCCCTCCCAGATGCTTGTGATTTTATCGGAAGCATTTCTGGCAGCGGTGATCTATTTTGTCTTGTCCGGATACCGGATGATGGAAAGCAGATATACCATGGAGAGCAGCATTACCGGGGAAGGAATCTACGGACTTTTTCGAAGCCTGGGCGTGGTGATGGGCGCCTGCTGTCTGCTTATGATGACACTGATGTTTTCCTGGTTTATCCGGGAACAGAAAAAGGAATACCGGATGCTGACTATTCTTGGAATGCGAAGACACACCGCATTGAGGATTTTTCTCCTGGGAGTGGCGGGGAACGCTTTTGCAGCGGTGATTCCGGGAATGACTGTCGGATGTGTATGCGCGCTGGTTTTCAGGAAACAGCTTTTACAGGCAGAAGAGGGAGGACACCTTGCCGGTGCGGCAGATATCAGCCTGCTGGCCGCCGCATTTCTCCTCTATGTGCTGATTCTTCTGATCGCCCTTGGACTGAATCAGGAAAATATCCTCTCCCTTGGGGAAAATACGGACCGGAACGCGGAAAAGAGGGAAGAAAAACGGCCGGGCTTTGGATGTATTGCATGGATTGTTGCAGGAGGAGCCTTGTTTCTGGCCGGGACTTTCTGGTATTCCATGCGGGAATGGGCAGAGAGTATGTACATTCATCTTTTGAGCATTTCGGGACTGTTTCTGCTTTTGGCAGGTGGAACGGCCCTTGTGATCCGGGCCGGGAAACGACGGTTTGACGTGCGGATTTTTGACAGAAGACCGTTTCAGAAGCAGTTCTGGAGTAATTTCTGGCGGCTGTTTTTTATGTCGGTACTTTACTTTTTGATGTTCGCAGTCTTTATGCCGCCTTTTGCGGCATCCCGGATACGTCAGAACGTAGCGTCCATGTATCCATACGATGTTGTCTGCATGGTGTACGAAGAAGATCTTCCAAAGATTCTGAAGCTTGGAGAAACCTGCCAGGCACAGATCCTTCACTTTCCTATGGTGCGCATGACATCAATATATGGGAGCGACAGCCAGATCATGCAGCGGGGCAGCAGAACGGTCAAGTGGCCGCAGGGACAGCATGTGGCTGTCTCTGAGTCCACGTATGAAATTATGAGAAAAGAAGCGGGAAAGCCGGAGCGAAACCTGCAGCTTCAGGGGGAAGAGATGCACATCGTGTACCAGCAGGATCTTTCCGTCAAGGCACATACGATTGACTGGGACACGACGAGAATGGAAGACCGCCTGCGGTTTGGCCAGCCGCTGGAATTTTATAATCCGGATGATTACAGGAGGGTATTTCCTTCCCGGAACATCGTAAGTGAAGAACGGGACTGTCTGACCGGGAGCTTCCATCAGGGCATGCAGGAAAATCTGATTGTGCTCTCCGATGAGTACTTTACGGAAGTGTATGAGAAAATCCGATCCTACAATGCGGATCATATGGATGAGAGAAGGCAGATTACATTTTCCGAATGGAAAGCGTATACCTACACGCATCCGGAGAATCTGACAGAGGGTCCGACGGAGCTTCTCTGCATCCGTGTGCAGGAGCAGAACAGGGAGACGTTTTTAAAGGAACTCTCCGGGCTGGATAAAGCATACCGTTTTGATCAGATGTGGGACCGGAATATCCGGCCGTATTATGTAAAAAGTGAGATGGAGGCCAATATGCGTTCGGAGATAAGTTTTACCCGGATCGCTTATGGGTTCATTCTTATGTTATTGTATGTGATGGCAGTATTCCAGTACGGGGTAAAGATTCAGATGGAGCTCCCATCCTGGGAATGGGAGAACCGTTTTCTCATGAAGATGGGAATGAAACGAAGAGAAAGGAGAAGGAAAATCCGGTATCAGATGCGGATTCTTATGCTCGTTCCCCTGCTGTCCGGAGTTCTTCCGGGAATTCTCTTTTCTGTGCTGACCGGAAGGGCCAGACTTTTTACGGACAGGGAAATGAGGGAATTTCTCGGGAATACGGCTATTTTCTATGGAACCTTCCTTTTGTGCAGCTTTTTGATCTATTGTCTGTTTAAATGGCACATCTGGAACAAAGTAGAGAAAAGTGAAAAAAATGGATGATAATAAATCGCATTTGGAAGAGGGGTAAGAGACAGACTCTTATCCCCTCAGTCCTGCTATAATCCGTTTCGGATAAAGAAACAGCTCCAGCGCTTCCTCGGAAGAGTGAACGCAAAGGTCACTCTGGGTCAGAAGGGGAGGGTAGAGGCCTTCCCGGTCCATGACAGCTACGGAAAAAGCAGCGCTGGTAAGCATGGGAAGATCATTGCGGCCGTTGCCGATGCAGGCGCAGCGGGAAGGCCCCAGCTCCTGAAGTTTTGCCAGCTTCCGCGAGGCAGCGTCCGAAGTAGGAAAGGTATCCAGGTGCAGAGGAATCCCTTCACACTCTGACTTCGCCGTGCCATGGGTGTCCGCAGTCAGGACATGAAGATCCAGCCTGCCGGAAAGCAAAAGGAGAAGATCACGGACAGAGCGGCGGATGACACCGTCCTCGGCGATGGTCCCATTATAGTCCAGAAGCAGATGTTCAATTTCCAGTGTACGGTATCCTGGTATTTCGATTTTCATATTGGCCTCCGTTCGGGTTAGACTTTTTCATTTATTGTAACTGCCAAAAGCGGGATTGTCAAAAGCAACAGGCACAGAACATGAAAAAACACACCGGACGGTGTGTTTTTTCGAATTTTAGGAAACATTTTGAGAGATACACATTTAAAATAATATATGAAAAACCTTATACAAGAGTTTTTCCAAGCTCCATGCAGGCGTTTTCGGCGTCTGCGTCCGGTTCCTCGTTACAGATAACCGGTTCACATGTAAGAACGGCTCCATAGCCCTTACAGTCTTCTTCCCAGGTGCGCATCCATTCTCCGTCGCCCCATCCGTAGGAGCCGAATAAAGCGATCTTTTTTCCGTTTAATCCGGATGTACATTCCTGAAACATCGGTTCAAACTCTGATTCTTCCAGCTGTTCAGCGCCCATAGAAGGACATCCGAAAGCGATGGCATCATAAGAATCCATCATGGAAGCGTTGAATTCAGAGGCTGTGAGTACCGTGACATCTCCGCCGGCCGAAGTTACGCCTTCCGCAACTTTGTTTGCCATGGCTTCCGTATGTCCGGTACCGCTCCAGTATACTACAGCAATATGACTCATGTGTGTTTACCTCCTGTTCGAAATCAGTTACATAATACTTTTTGCATGAATGTTTTCTATTCACAGGCAGCAACAGTAAGCTGCCAGATAGAACGTTGTCTGTAATGAAATAATCTTGTGTAGACTTCCCGGCATTTGATGAATTTCTGGAAAAGTCTGAGTGTTTCTTTTTCATTGTCATATACTTTCCAGAAACCGCAGGCGCGGCAGTTTTTCCCTTTGTTTTCAATGAATCCTTTCACATCGCAGAAAGGATATCCGAGGAAAAGACCGATCTCGTGCGGAAAACCATCCGAATCCTGAAGTCTTTGTTTTAATGTATGGATTGCCGCTTCGGCAGTAAACTCTTTATAACCATAGTCTTTTAAAAAGCTTTTTACACACTCCCGCTTCAAGTCAGCCTGGAGTCTGCCGGTGCGGCAGACATAAATAAGCGCGTTTTGATTCGTTTTTTTGAGAATGAAAAGAGTAATTCCTTTTGGATTTAATGTCCGGTTCCAGTCAATGACCATCTGCTGGATGTCGTCATCCGGACAAACCGTATAGGAAAACAGGTTCGCTGTCTTTAAACCAGCCAGGACAGCGGAACAATGTTCGACTAATTTTTTATCAAACAATCCAGATACCTCCTTTCGGCGGGAGTTAGTAAAAGCTAACTAAGGAAGAAAAAAAGAAACGGATTAGGTATAACTACCCGTTTTTTTGGTTAGTATTAACTAACTGATGTCAGGATAACATCTCAAAGGGAAGTTGTCAACAGTTTTTTTGAAAAAAATAAAAAAAGTTAGAGTGGATTAACTGCGATGAATGACAAATAGAACATGCATTTTCATAGAAGTAATAAGTTTCGGTGTGGATATCATAAAATAGTTGCAAAACCATGCAGAGCCGGATATAATAAAAAAGGCGGCACAATTGTGCAAAAAAATCGGTAGATAAAGCAAATTTAATAAAGGAGTATCGAATATGGGTAAATATTTTGGAACAGATGGATTCAGGGGAGAAGCAAATGTAGGCCTTACAGTAGAGCATGCGTTCAAGGTGGGAAGATATCTTGGATGGTACTACGGGCAGGAACACAAGGCCCGCATCGTGATCGGAAAAGATACGAGAAGAAGCAGTTACATGTTTGAGTACGCGCTTGCCGCAGGACTGACAGCTTCCGGAGCGGACGCCTACCTGCTTCATGTAACGACGACGCCAAGTGTTTCTTACGTGACAAGTACTGAAGATTTTGACTGTGGTATCATGATCTCCGCAAGCCACAATCCATTTTATGATAACGGAATCAAGATTATCAACGGAAAAGGATACAAGATGGAGGCAGAGGTGGAGAACAAGATCGAAGCCTACATTGACGGAGAGATTCCGGAGCTTCCGCTTGCTACACGGGATGATATCGGGCGAACCATTGATTATGCGGCAGGACGTAACCGTTACATCGGACATCTGATTTCCGTAGCGACAAGATCCTTTAAAGATATGAAGATCGGACTGGACTGTGCAAACGGAAGTGCCTTTGCTATTGCGAAGAGTGTCTTCGATGCTCTTGGTGCAAAGACCTATGTGATCAATAACAATCCGGATGGAACAAACATTAATACCGCATGCGGTTCCACCCATATCGAAGGACTCCAGGCACACGTCAGAGAGAAACATCTGGATGTGGGATTTGCCTTTGACGGAGATGCAGACCGCTGCCTTGCGGTGGATGAAAACGGAAATCTGATCGATGGAGACCTGATTCTCTATATCTGCGGCAAATATCTGATGGAACAGGGACGCTTAAATGGCAATACGATTGTGACAACTATCATGTCCAACCTCGGACTTTATAAAGCATGCGACAAGATCGGAATGAAATACGAAAAGACCGCGGTCGGAGACAAGTATGTCTTTGAAAATATGATGAACAACAACTATGTTCTGGGAGGAGAACAGTCGGGACACATCATCTTCAGCAAATACGCAAAGACCGGAGACGGAATCCTTACATCTCTCATGCTGATGGAAGTTATCCTCGAAAAGAAGATGACACTCGGAAAACTTGCGGAGGAAGTCAAGATTTATCCGCAGCTTCTTCAGAACGTGCGTGTGGCGGATAAAAAGACAGCCAGAGAAAATCCGGAAGTCGTAAAAGCCATCGAACATGTGGCGGAAGTTCTTGGAGATGACGGCAGAATTCTCGTAAGAGAAAGCGGTACTGAACCGGTGATCCGTGTCATGGTCGAGGCATCCACCGACGAACTCTGCGCAAAATACGTGAAAGAAGTCGTAGACGTCATGGAAAAAGAAGGACTGATTGTAGCATAATTTTAAGAAGTAATAAAAAACGAGCTGTGAAGCGAAAGTTTCACAGCTCATTTTTTATGGGCCCGGTTTCCGGGAAGGTTTTGTTTCATTTGTATGAATCTGGTTTTCGTTTCTCCAGATGCGGGGTGAAAGACCGTACACTTTTTTGAAGGCTCTGGAAAAATGCAGTGGATTCGAGTAGCCGACTGCGTTCGCAATGTCCTGAATCGAGAGCTGGGTCAGTTTCAGAAGCTCTGCAGCCTTGACCATGCGGTATTGAATGAGGAATTCCTGTGGAGTCTGACGGAGTGCCTGACGGAAGACTGCTCCGAAGTAGCTGCGGTTGAGCCCGCACTGTGCGGCGATATCCTCCACAGAAATATCATTTTGAAAGTTCTGTTCGATAAATGAAAGGGCTTCCCGGATATAAAAATCCTGGATTTTTCCGCTTTTCCCCACCTGGAAAGGCGCCATGGAGCGGGTCAGATAGTCCAGAAAGAGAAACCCGTGGCCAAGCAGGTGCAGAGGCGACGCCTTGGAATGGTGGACGATGTAGAGCATTTCTTCCATCATATTCAGCCGAAGCTCCTTGGAATGGGAGTGGTAAACCGGCTGGTCAGGAGAAAGACCTGCCAGCTGCAGGGATTCTTTGACTCTCAGACCGTCGAATTCGATCCAGACATATTCCCATGGAAGATCGACATCAGCCCAGTAGGAGCAGACCTGCTGTGGAAACAGCATGAAGCCTTCCCCGCTTTTGATATGGTATTCATGAGATTTCCCCTTTTTATCCTGAGCGGACAGCACTCCGGTGCCGGAAATGACATAGTGAAAGAGATAATGATCTTTGGCAACCGGACCAAATGTATGGGCGGGAGCACACTGCTCCCAGCCATATTGATAGAGTGCAAGGTCAATGAAATTTTCGTTTGGAAATACGGAAAACAGGTAGTTGTCCATCGGTGCGCTTCCTCCTTTTTTTTGTATTATATACCAAAATGCTAGATCACTTCAAATAATTTTCATAATTCAAGCATATGGGTATAAAAGCAGGATAATACTGGTATTTTTGCAAGCATATTGCTATGTTATAATAATTCTACCATAGAGAACAGACAAGAAAGGAGACAAAATTATGAGAAAGGGGAAAAAAGTGATTGGTGCTGCCCTGGCAGGATGTATGACAGCGTCCATGTTTCTCACTGCGTGCGGAGAAGGAAATGAAAACAGTGGGAAAACAGAAATCGAGATCCTGCAGTACAAACCGGAAGCGGCAACCTACTTTGACCAGGTGGAAGAAGAATTCAATGCCACACATGATGACATTCATCTGACCATTGATTCACCGAACGATGCTTCGACTATCATGAGGACACGGTTTATCCGGGAGGACTATCCGGATATTATCGGTATCGGAGGGGATATCAATTATTCCTATTATGTGGATGCGGGTATTCTTGCGGATGTTTCCGACAGTGATGTCATGAGCAATATCAAACAGTCCTACAAGGATATTCTGGAGGCGCTTGAGATTGTTCCGACCGACGGCACCTACGGTATCCCGTATGTGGCAAACGCGGCAGGAATCCTCTACAACCGGGATATGTTTGAGGAACATGGATGGGAGATTCCGACAACATGGAATGAACTGATGACACTCTGTAATGATATTCAGTCTGAAGGCATTCTTCCGTTTTATTTTGGATTTAAAGACACATGGACCTGTCTGGCACCGTGGAATTCCATGGCAGTTGCGCTGGCACCGGCGGATCTGTGTAAACAGGTCAACAGAGGCGAGGCGAACTTCACTGACGAATACAGAGAAGTGGCAGAGAAATATCTGGAACTTCTGGAGTACGGACCGGAAGATCCGTTCGCGTATGGATACAATGACGCATGTACGGCGTTTGCAAACGGGGAATCCGCAATGTACCCGATTGGAAGCTATGCGGTACCGCAGATTCAGCAGGTGAATCCGGATATGAATATTGATTCCTTTGTGACTCCGGCAAGCGACACAAAAGAGGGCAACACACTGAACTCCGGTGTCGATTTGATGTTTGCGGTGACCGAGGCCTGTGAAAACAAGGAAGCAGCCTATAAAGTGCTGGAATTCCTATATGAAGATGAAAATATTCAGGCATATATCGACGACCAGAATGCCATTCCGTGCAAGGAGGGAGACTTTGAGCTTGCTTCCCAGCTGGACGGCATGACAGAGTACATCGAATCCGGCAATATGACAGACTATCAGGATCATTATTATCCTTCCGAGATGGCAGTAGATGCCCAGATCCAGACTTTCCTGATCAATAAAGATGTGGATGCGTTCCTGAAGAAATTCGACAGCGACTGGATGAGATACAACCGGGATATCATCCGGGAAGTACAGGAGTATGAGGAAGAAAACGGGAATGACTAGACTGGGGAAAGGAGAGCAAAGAAATGAGAAAAATGAACGATAGAAACCGTACCTTTCTGCTGATCACGATACCGATTCTGGCACTGTTTATCTGCTTTAATACGGTTCCGCTGATCAGAGGTGTGTACTACAGTTTTACGAACTTTAAAGGATTTGGAGACTACGATATGGTAGGACTTCGAAACTACATGGATCTGTTTACCGATTCCCGTGTGGGAAGATCTTACTGGTTTACCTTCCGGCTTGCAGTCTGCGCAACTATCATCACAAATGTGATCAGCCTGATTCTGGCCCTGGGACTGAACAGTAAAATCCGGGGGAAAAGCTTTTTCAGAGCTGCCTACTTCCTTCCAAACGTACTGGGAGCACTGGTAGTCGGCTACATTTTCAACTATTTCTTTACATATATTCTTCCGGAATTCGGAAAGATGATCGGAAGCGAAGCAATGAGCGGCAGTATGCTGTCCAATGAAAAGACCGCATGGATCGCGGTGGTGATTGTCTGCGCATGGCAGTCCATTGCCATGAATACCATCATTTACATTTCCGGACTGCAGACCGTGCCGGAGGATGTGTACGAGGCAGGATCCCTGGACGGAGCAACGGGATGGAAGAAATTCAAACATCTGACATTCCCGCTGATTATTCCGTTCTTCACCATCAATATGGTTCTCTGTGTGAAGAACTTCCTCATGGTGTTCGACCAGATCATGGCTTTGACAAAGGGAGGTCCTGCGCAGAGCACGGAATCCATCTCCTACCTGATTTACAATAACGGTATGTCAGGCGGACAGTTCGGATTCCAGAGTGCGAACGCGGTTATCTTCTTCATCGTGATCGTGGCAATCTCAGTAGCACAGATGAGCTTTTCAGCACGGAAGGAGGAGCAGTTATAATGAAAGCAAAAGCAGAGCACAAAACAAACTGGACAGTAATGATTCTGTTAATTCTTGGATTAATTACAATTGCGTTTCCGCTTTATATGACAATTATTATTGCATTTAAACAGCCAAGCGAGATGACAAACAGTATTTCCGGGATCTTATCTCTGCCTTCCAGCTGGAGCCTGGATAACTTCAGAGAGGCAATGCGGGTAACGGATTTCTGGAATTCTTTGAAAAACAGCCTGATTATTTCTGTCCTGACAGTGGGACTTTCCATTATCATTCATTCCCTGATGGGATATGCCGTGGGAAGAAATAAAGCACACAGTAAATTTTACAATTTTGTCTATCTGTTTATCGTAAGCGGTATGTTTGTTCCGTTTGCAATCCTGATGATGCCTCTTGCAAAACAGACAGCAGAGATGGGACTTGGAAATTGGGTTGGCGTAATTATCTTATATGTGGTATTCTATATGCCGATGAATGTTTTACTGTATTCCGGATACCTCACCAACATTCCGATTGCACTGGAAGAGGCGGCGCGTGTGGACGGCGCGAGCACATGGAGAACGTACTGGAAAGTCATTTTCCCGATTATGAAGCCGATGCATGCGACGGTAGCTGTCATTACAGCACTTTCTGTATGGAATGACGTGATGACGCCGCTTGTTATCATGGCAGGTACAGGGCAGAATACACTGCCGCTGGCACAGCTGAACTTCCAGACTCAGTTCGGAACCAACTACAACCTGGCATTTGCATCCTATCTTCTGGCATTGATCCCGATCGTGATTTTCTATGTGATCTGCCAGAAACAGATTTTAAATGGTGTTGTGAACGGTGCAGTAAAATAAATATAACTGTACAAGGAGAGTAAAATGGGTATTGGATTTGAGAAAGAGAACAGAATTTTTACATTACAGACAGACCATACAACATATCAGTTTCAGGTAGACGCATACGGATTTCTGCTTCACCTGTATTATGGAAAGACAATTTACGGCGGAATGGATTATCTTCTGACCTATTACGACAGAGGATTTTCCGCCAATCCGTATGACGCCGACCAGGATCGAACCTATTCCATGGACGCTCTGCCGCAGGAGTTCCCGACAAGCGGGACGGGGGATTTCCGGAGTCCGGCTCTTACGATCAAAAACAGCGATGGCACTTACAGCTGCGACCTGCGCTATCAAAGCCATCGGATCACAAAAGGCAAATACGGACTTCCGGGGCTTCCGGCGGTCTATGCGGACGAGGAAGAGGCGGAGACGCTGGAAATTCTGATGGAGGATGCTGTCACAAAGGTACAGGCAGTGCTTTTGTACGGAGTGCTTCCGAAATACGACATCATTACGAGAAGTGTCAGAATCATCAATCAGGGGGAAGATACGATTCATATCAGTAAGGCGGCTTCCGCTTGTCTGGATTTCGTTTCAGGAGACTATGACCTGATCAGCTTCTATGGACGCCATGCCATGGAGCGTAATTTCCAGAGAGTACCGGTAAGCCACGGAAAACAGATTTTACGAAGCCGGAGAGGAACATCCAGCCATCAGTACAATCCGGCCATGATTCTGGCGGGAAAAGATACGACAGAGGAAGCAGGAGACTGCTATGCCATGGTTTTTGTATACAGCGGCTGCTTCAAGGCCGAGGCGGAGAAGGATCAGTTCAACCAGACGAGAGCGCTGATGGGGCTTGCGTCCGAGATATTTTCCTATCCGCTTGGAACGGGAGATAGTTTCGTGATTCCGGAGACGGTAATGACGTATTCTGCAGAAGGACTGTCCGTCCTGTCACACAATCTGCACCGTTGTTTTAGAAACAACCTGTGCAGGGGCAGATGGAAAGATCAGGTCCGCCCGGTTCTTGTAAACAGCTGGGAAGCGGATTACTTTAATTTTACCGGGGAAAGCCTCCTGAGACTTGGAAAACACGCGGCAGAACTTGGAATCGAAATGCTTGTTCTGGATGACGGATGGTTTGGCGAGAGAAATGATGATAATACCAGCCTTGGAGACTGGGTGGTCAATGAAAAGAAGCTGGGATGTACCATGGGAGAACTGATCGACCGGATTCATGATCTGGGACTGAAGTTCGGACTCTGGATTGAACCGGAGATGGTTTCCGAAGACAGCGATCTGTACCGGACACATCCGGACTGGGCACTTCAGATTCCAAAGAGAAATCCGGTCAGAGGCAGAAACCAGCTTGTGCTTGATTTCTCGAGAAAAGAGATCCGGGATCATGTCTTTGACCAGATCTGCGCGGTTCTGGACCAGGGAAATGTAGAATATATCAAATGGGATATGAACCGAAGCCTTTCTGATATTTATTCCTCTGAGACGAAGGAACAGGGAAAGGTGCTTTATGATTATATGCTCGGGGTATACGACTTCCTGGAACGTCTGATCGAGCGGTACCCGGATATGTTGATTGAGGGGTGCAGTGGCGGTGGCGGACGGTTTGACGCCGGAATGCTTTATTACACGCCCCAGATCTGGTGCAGTGATAATACCGATGCGATCGACCGGCTGGAAATCCAGTACGGAACATCCTTTATCTATCCGGCATCCTGCGTCGGTTCTCATGTATCCGCGGTCCCAAATCATCAGACCGGCCGGATCACATCTCTCAATACAAGAGGCGTTGTTGCCATGGCAGGAACATTTGGATATGAACTGAATCTTGGACTCTTAAGCGGGGAAGAAAAGGAAGAAGTCAAAGAACAGGTAAAGAAATTCAAACAATACGCTCCACTCATCCAGAGAGGAGACTACTACCGTCTGTCCAGCCCGCAGAGGGATGAGTTTGGCGCCTGGGCTTTTGTATCGGAGGATCAAAGTGAGGCGCTCATCAGTATTGTAATGTTAAAACAGCATGGCAATATGACCGTAAACTATGTAAAAATGCGCGGACTGATTCCGGATGCATTCTATCAGATCGAAGGACACGACCGGATCTACAGCGGAGCCGCATTGATGCAGGCAGGACTTCCTGTGCCGATTGAGAGCGGAGAGTACCTTGCCTACCAGAGATATTTAAGACGTGTAGAACAATAAAGGGGTTTAAGAATAGTGGGAAGAGCAAAAAAAAGTGATAAAGAATTTCAGACGCGTATGGAGAAGCATCAGGACGAACTGAAATGGCTTTATATGGAGCTGTATCAGAATGAAGACATGTATGCGGAACTGTGCAGCCGGATGTACCAATATTATACAGAAAGAAAAGCAGCGTTGAAAAAGCGGGATCGCGAGCGGGAAGTACATCCGGACTGGTACCGCAGGAAGGATATGCTTGGCATGATGCTCTACATCGACAATTTTGCCGGCAATCTGAAAGGAGTGCAGAAAAAGCTCGACTATATCAAAGAGAGTAATGTCTCCTTCATTCATCTGATGCCGTTTCTTGATACCGTAAAAGGAAAATCCGACGGCGGATACGCGGTGGCAGACTTCCGGAAAGTCCGCCCGGATCTGGGAACCATGGATGATCTGGCAGGACTTGCCGCCAAATGCCATAACATGGGAATCGATGTGTGCATGGATTTCGTCATGAACCATACATCCGAGGAACATGAATGGGCTGTCCGCGCAAGAAACGGCGAAGGCGAGTATATGAGCCGGTATTTCTTCTACGACAATGCCTGGATTCCGGAACAGTTTGAAAAGACCGTGCCGCAGGTATTCCCGACGACGGCGCCGGGGAATTTTACCTGGATTCCGGAGATCGGACACTATGTGATGACGACCTTCTATCCATATCAGTGGGATTTAAATTACGGAAATCCAAGGGTATTTAACGAAATGATGTATAATTTCCTCTTCTTTGCCAACCAGGGAATGGACATCATCCGGATTGACGCGGTTCCATATATCTGGAAAGAGATGGGCACATCCTGCCGGAATTTAAAACAGGTACATACCATTGTCCGGATGATGCGCATGATCGGAGAAATCGTCTGCCCGGCGGTGGCACTGCTTGGAGAAGTGGTCATGGAACCGGAAAAAGTCGTACCATACTTCGGAACCGTGGACAAACCGGAATGCCATATGCTTTACAACGTGACGACCATGGCAACCACCTGGCACACCGTGGCCGTACACGACATCAGACTGCTGAAAAAGCAGCTTGATGTTGTAAACGGCCTTCCAAAGGAATATACCTTCCTGAATTATCTCCGGTGCCACGACGACATCGGATGGGGCCTGGACTACGACACACTGAAACAATGGCAGATGGAGGAAATTCCACACAAACAGTACCTGAACGATTACTTCACCGGAAAGTATCCGGGAAGCGAAAGCAGAGGAGAACTCTACAACGATGACCCCGTGACAAAAGACGCCAGATTCTGCGGAACAACCGCATCAATGTGCGGCATCGAAAGCGCCGGTTTTGAACAGGATAAAGAAAAAATGGAAAAAGCCGTCCGCAAAGATCTCATGCTCCACGCCTACATGTTCATGCAGGCCGGCATCCCGATGATCTACAGCGGAGACGAAATCGGGCAGGTCAACGACTACACCTATAAAGAAGACGAAGAGAAAAAAACGGACTCCCGGTATATCCACAGAGGCACCTTCAAATGGGATCTCGCCCAAAACAGGGATGACCAGAACACCGTAGAAGGACAAATCTTCCAGACCCTCTCCTACATGGAAAAAATAAGAGCACAGGAAGATATCCTCGGACCGGAAGCAGAAGTCACCACCTGGGACACCGGAGACCAGGAAGTCCTCGGAATCATCCGGAAACACAACGGAAAAAGTCTCACAGGCCTTTTCAACTTTAACAATTGTAAAAAACAGTTAACACTTCCGGAAGAAGGGATCTACCACGAACTCTTCACAGGCGAAATCCTGGAAAACGGCACAATTACACTGCCCGAATACGGATTCACATGGTGCATAAAACAATAGATTTTATTTTTGGGGACGTGTTCCGATGCATCGGAACACGTCCCCAATGGAAAAAGTGTGACAAATATGAAGTGAATATTGTAAATGTTGAGATTCTGTTACGTCTGGGCGTAATGGAATTTTTTTAGTGTTTGTGTGTTACACACCGTTGTCCGGGTTACAGGAATCCGCCGTCGAACCCGATGATCTGTCCGGTCATGTAGGCGGGTGCGGTGAGGGTGTTCCAGATCATCCGGGCTGCTTCTTCGGGTGAGGCGAAGTAGCCGGCCGGGATCTCCTCTGCGAGGGCGCGTCGTTCTTCGGCATCGAGCATCCGGTTCATGTCGGTGTCAATGACGCCGAAAGCGATGGCGTTGACCTGGATATTGCTTGGAGCGAGTTCTTTGGCGAGGGCCTGGGTCAGTCCCTGGATGCCGGCTTTGGATGCGGAGTAGGCTGCTTCGCAGGATGCGCCGCTTCGTCCCCACATGGAGGAGACGTTGAGTATTTTTCCGGATTTTTTGGACACCATATGAGGGATGGCTTCCCGGCAGCAGTAAAAGGCGGAGGAGAGGTTGGTGGCGATCAGGCGGCTCCACTCCTCATCGGTCATGTCGCTCAGAAGGCCGATGTGGGAAATGCCTGCATTGTTGATCAGGATGTCGAGTCCTCCGTCTGTATGTTCGGAACTGGCAATCGTTGCGAAGATTTTACGGACCTGGTCCGGGTTGCCGACATCCCCCGGGCAGAGTTCGCAGGAGCCGCCTGGAATCGAGAGAATTTCCCGGCGGACTTCCTCCAGTGCTTCTATATGATGTGCGCTGTTTAAGAAAATATGAAAACCGTGTCCGGCAAGGAGAAGGGCGCATGCCCGTCCGATGCCTCTGGAAGCTCCGGTAATCAGTACACCTGATTTTTGTTTCATCTTAGATATCCCCTTTTTGAACATTTTTTGCATATATGTTGACATTACATATATGTTGACATCATCCAGTATACGTCAGAAGTGACATGTATGAAAGAAAAAACTTGATTTTATTTTTCAAAGTGGTAACCTTAAAGTGTAAATGCAAACAGTTGGAAAGGAAATCAAATATGATGATAGACCGGGCAATCGAATTTGCGACAAAGGCACACGAAGGACAGTTTCGAAAAGGGACCAGGCGTCCTTATATCGTTCATCCGATTGAAGTGGGAGATATCGTCTCGACGATGACAACCGATGAAGAGGTGATCAGCGCGGCGATTCTGCACGATACGATCGAGGACTGCAAGGGGGTGACGCGGGAGGTCCTTGCGGAGAATTTTTCGGAGCGTGTTGCATCGCTGGTTGCCCAGGAGAGCGAGGACAAATCCAAATCATGGATGGAGAGGAAAGGTTCGACCATCGAGCGGATCCGGACGGCGTCTTTTGAGGTGCAGATGATCGGGCTTGCGGACAAGCTTTCCAATATGCGGGATATTGACCGTGACTATCCGGTGGTCGGCGAAGACTTGTGGAACCGTTTCCGTATGAAGGATAAAAAAACAATTGGCTGGTATTACAGGGGAATTCAGGAGGCACTGCGGGAGAGATTTGCCAGAGTGCCGGCGTATGAAGAGTACTGCCATCTGGTGGACCGCCATTTTGGCGGGAACTGACAGAAAATGTGATAGATCAAAAAACAGCAGGTGAAGAAGTGGTATGATGCCCAGGCAGGACATTCACTTCCGCACCTGCTGTTTTCTTCCCTGAATATGTTATGTTACTGCGCTGCAGGCCGAAATGCCATCTTTTTAAAGGCTGCCGTAAGGACAAGCCCTTTGAAAATACTGGAAATCGTAATACTCCACCAGATTCCGTTCAGTCCGAGCGGCGTAGAGATCAAAAGCAGGGCAAGAGGAATTCTTGCTGTCGTAAGCGTGATGCTGACGACAGACGGAGGAAGTGTCCGCCCAAGCCCGGAAAATGCTCCGGCGGTCGTGATTTCCATACACATGAACAGCTGTGAGACCCCGAGGATCTGCAGGTAAGCCACTCCCATCGGGAGGACGTCCGCCTCCGGAATGAAAATCCGGAAAATCGGCGCCGGAAAGACGATCAGGACGATCGTACAGAAGACACCCCACAGCAGGACGACCACCATAGAGCAACGGTAGCCTTTCTTTGCCCTTGCAGCATTGCCTGCGCCGAAATTCTGGGCGATAAAAGAATTGACCGCGGCGGCGAATCCATCCGACGTCATCCAGGAAATAGACTCGATCTGAGAGCCGACTTTCTGGACAGCCACGGCTGAATCTCCGAATCCGGCAACAATCCGGGCGATTACCATGGAAATGCCGGTGAAAATCATGCTCTGGACAGAAGAAGGCAGTCCGATACGGATCAGCTCTTTTAGCACAGAAAGCTGAGGCTTTGTAAAAAAGTGAAGATTCATAAAAATATCCGGCTCTTTACGGACGGAAAGCAGGAAAACGACGGTAACCACAGCCTGGGCAAATACTGTGGCAATTGCAGCACCTGCCACATCAAGTTTTGGAAACGGACCGATGCCGAAGATCAGAACCGGATCCAGAACGATGTTGATGATAAGACCGGCAGCGGTTGCGAGAAAGGAAGTACGGCTGTTGCCCATGGCAGTCAGAATTCCTGTAAAAACCTGATTTAAAAAGGAAAAAACGACAAGCCCGCAGGTGATGGCAAGATAAATTTCTGCATTCTGGATGACTGCCGGAGAATTCAGCCGGAAAAATCCGATCAGCGGCTTTTGAAAAAGAAGGCAGATGATGCCGTAGGCAAGTCCGAGAATCAGGGAAAGCTGAATCGCATTCCGGGCATAGCCGCATGCCTCGGTCCGTTCGCCGGCGCCAAGAGAATGTCCGACCTTGACCTGTCCGCCCATTTTTGCAAGTACAGTGATTCCATTCGCAAACCACATGTACATGCCGGCAGCCCCGACAGATGCGACCGCGTCACTGCTGATTCTTCCGATCCAGATCATATCGGTGAGATTGTATGCCATCTGGACAAGAGATGTCGCCATAATCGGGAGAGCAAGTCTGGTCAGTGACGGGAAAACCGGTCCGTTCAGTAAATCAATCTTTTGTCTCATTTGTAATCCCCCATTTGTAAAAGCTTTATTGCAATCAGGCCTTGTGGCCGAATATCTACATTTTATCATAAAAGGATGCAAAATCCTATAAGCCGGTTGATTTCCGGCCGGATTTTCCTTATACTAAAATCATAGAATAATCCCCATCCGGACATCCGGTGGGGCTTTTCACTGATGGAACGAACTATGTAAAGAGAGGAAAACCAAATGAAGAAAATACTGATGATTGGAACCGGAGGGACGATTGCCTCAAAGCAGACGGAAAACGGACTGGCCCCGGGCCTGACGCCGAATGACATTCTGGCCTGCATTCCTCAGGTGAAACATGTATGTGAGGTGGAGACGCTTCAGGTGTGCAATATCGACAGCACCAATGTAACACCGGAGCACTGGAAGCTGATGGTGGAAGCGGTGGAGAAGCACTACGATGCCTATGACGGGTTTGTGATCTGCCATGGAACCGACACCCTTGCCTACACAGCGGCGGCGCTTTCCTATATGATTCAGAATTCCCCAAAGCCGATTGTCGTGACCGGAGCACAGAAGCCGATCAATATGGACGTGACGGATGCAAAGACCAATCTGCTGGACAGCTTTATCTACGCGGCGGATGACGATTCCGAAGATGTCAGCATCGTGTTTGACGGCAAAGTCATTATCGGAACAAGGGCGAAAAAGGAGCGGGCAAAAAGCTACAATGCATTTTCCAGCATTAATTTCCCGTACCCGGCTGTGATTCAGGACGGTCAGGTGATTCGGTACATCCCGCCGGTACGGCATAAGGGAGAAGTACGGTTTTACCATGACATGAAAGATAGTGTTTATGTGCTGAAACTGGTTCCGGGCATGCGAAGCGGCGTGCTGACTCAGATTCTGGAACAGTATGACTGTGTCGTGATCGAGAGCTTTGGCGTAGGCGGACTTCCGGACAGCATTACTGCGGAAGTCTATGAGGGAATGAAGAAGTGGAAAAAAGAAGGAAAACTGATTGTCATGACGACACAGGTTGTAAGTGAAGGAAGCAATATGACAGTCTACGAGGTCGGAAAAAAGGTAAAGCAGGATTTTGATCTTCTGGAAGCCTATGACATGACACTGGAGGCTACGATTACAAAACTCATGTGGCTGATGGCGCAGCCGGCAAAAGATTATGAGGAAATCAAAAAACGATTCTACAGAATGATTAATCACGATATCCTGTTCGCGGGATTCAGAGAGGATAAGTAAAAGAGTATGGGAAAACGGGAACTAATGCGGGACAGATTGAAGACGCTGTCCGATGAAGCCTATAAGGAATTCAACGACCGGATTTTAAATGCACCGTCCATGCCGACGCTTGGCATCCGGATACCGAAGCTTCGGGAACTTGCAAAAGAAGCGGCAAAAGAGCCGGAGGGCGGATGGCTTGATGAAATGCTCCGGGATCATGGGAGCTGCGTCTATCAGGAAGAGCACATGCTCTTTGGGATGGTTTCCGGATACAGAAAAGCATCCAGAGAAGAACATGCGGCCATGCTCGATATCTGGGTACCGGGAGTTCTGTCCTGGGCGGACTGTGACTGCAGCACTTCCACATATAAATGGATGGAAAAGGATCCGGAATTCTGGTTTTCCTATCTGGAAAAATGGCTGAACAGCAGCCGGGAATTTGAGCTCCGGTTTGGTGTAATCGCACTGATGGACCATTTCCTGAATGACCGGTATATAGATGAAGTACTGCGCCGGTATGCGGATATCAGGTCAGAAGACTATTATGTCCGGATGGGGATCGCCTGGGGCGTGGCAACCGCATATGTGAAGTACCCGGAAAAAGTACTTGGACTTCTGAAAGAAAAGAAGCTGGATATCTGGACCCACAACAAGGCGATCCAGAAATGCAGAGAGTCGAGACGGGTCAGCGCTCAGGACAAGGAAATGCTTAATGCACTGAAACGAAAACAGGAGGAAGAACATGGGAATACTAGGATTTGACACCGTCTTTCTGGATCTGGACGGAACGCTCATCGATTCGGAGCCGGGAATAATCAATTCAGTAGTCTACGCTCTGAAAAAATTTGGAATTGAAAAGGAACGAAAGGAACTGCTTCCGTTTATCGGGCCTCCGCTTCTCACTTCATTCCAGAAATACACCGGGCTGAGTGAAACAGAGGCAAGAAAAGCGGTGGAATATTACAGGGAAAATTTCGGAACAAAAGGTGTGTATGAGTACCGTCTGTACGACGGGGTGGAAACCATGCTGCGGGAGCTCAAAGAAGCAGGCCTCCGTATTGTCATGGCCACCTCCAAGCCGGAACATTATGCCGGAATCATTGCCAGAGATGCCGGGATTGAGTCATACTTCACTTACATATGCGGGGCGACCATGGATGAGAGCAGGCTGACAAAAGAAGATGTCATTGCCTATGCGCTGGAAACGTGCGGAAAAAAACCGGGAGATCCATCGGTTATCATGGTGGGAGACAGGGAACATGACATCCTTGGCGCCAGGACATTCGGACTTGCCTCAGCCGGAGTCCTCTACGGATTCGGAAGCCGGAAGGAGCTGGAGGCGGCCGGAGCGGATATGATTTTTGACTCGGTCGAAGAATTGAAAGAGTTTCTGAAGGGAGAGGCCTAGAACCTTAAGATTCCATGAAAATTCCATGAACTCCTTGACAAATCGGGGGCTGATGACTATGATTATCATAGTTTCATATTTAAAGGTGTTGATAAAGAGGAGTACACACCTGCCCTTGACAGAGAGAATTACCCGCTGGCTGGAAGGTGATTACAAGAAGGAGTTGTGGAAGGTAGCTTTGGAGCCGGATGTCTGAATGTGTCCGATTGAGAGAAAGGACAGTAGGAGATCCCGGAGTAGTTCCCGTTATAGAACGAAGAGATATACATCTGTCAGAGAGGACAGGTGTATAAAAAAGGTGGTACCGCGTTTTGACGCCCTTTACATATGTAAAGGGCGTTTTGTTATTCACAGGAACGCTTGAAATGAGGAGGTAATGATGAGCAGACAGTTGGACAAAACGTACAATCCGAAGGAGATTGAACCGAAGCTTTATGAAAAATGGTGTGAGAATAAGTATTTTCACGCAGAAGTAGACAGGAGCAGAAAGCCGTTTACGACGGTGATGCCGCCGCCGAATATCACAGGAAAGCTGCACATGGGACATGCCCTGGACAATACGCTTCAGGATATCCTGATCCGTTATAAGAGAATGCAGGGATACAATGCCCTCTGGATTCCGGGTACGGACCATGCGGCGATCTCCACCGAAGTTAAGGTGACGAATCAGTTAAAAGAAGAGGGCATCGACAAGAGGGAGCTTGGAAGAGAAGGCTTTCTGGATCGTGTCTGGGAGTGGAAAGAGGAGTATGCAGGGACGATTGAATCCCAGTTAAAGAAACTTGGCGTATCCTGTGACTGGGACAGAGAGCGGTTCACGATGGACGAAGGATGCAGCAGGGCTGTAGAGGAAGTGTTCGTACGCCTTTATGAAAAAGGATATATCTACAAAGGTTCCCGGATCATCAACTGGTGTCCGGTATGCCAGACATCCCTTTCCGATGCGGAAGTAGAGCATGAGGAACAGGCAGGACATTTCTGGCACATCCGTTATCCGATCGTAGGCACAGACAGAAGCCTTGTCATTGCGACGACACGTCCGGAGACGATGCTTGGAGATACTGCGATTGTAGTAAATCCGGAAGATGAACGTTATACCGATATTATTGGAAAGAAAGCGCTTCTGCCGCTTGTAAATAAGGAAATCCCGATCATTGCGGATGCCTATGTAGACAAGGAATTCGGAACCGGTGCCATGAAAGTGACTCCGGCACATGACCCGAACGACTTCGAGATCGGAAAGAGACACGGCCTGGAAGAGATCAACATCATGAATGATGACGCGACGATCAATGAAAACGGCGGCAAGTACGCAGGCATGGGGCGCTACGAAGCAAGAGAAGCGATCGTGCAGGATCTGAAAGACCAGGGATATCTGGTAAAAGTGGAAGATTATGCACATAATGTAGGTGTACACGAGAGATGTAAGCAGACGGTCGAGCCGTTAATCAAGCAGCAGTGGTTTGTCAAGATGGAAGAGCTTGCAAAGCCGGCCATCAAAGCACTGGAGACAGGAGAGTTAAAGCTGATTCCGGAACGTATGAACAAAATATACCTGCAGTGGCTGAACAATATCCGTGACTGGTGTATTTCCAGACAGATCTGGTGGGGACACCGGATTCCGGCATACTACTGCGACGAATGCGGCGAAATGATTGTACAAAGAGGCGGAGCTCCGGCCGTATGCCCGAAATGCGGATGCACGCACTTTACACAGGATGAGGATACACTGGATACCTGGTTTTCCTCCGCACTGTGGCCGTTCTCCACACTTGGATGGCCGGATCAGACAGAGGAGCTGGATTACTTCTATCCGACAGATGTCCTTGTAACCGGATATGACATCATCTTCTTCTGGGTAATCCGTATGGTATTCTCAGGATTTGAGCAGACCGGAAAATGCCCGTTCCACACGGTATTCTTCCACGGCCTGATCCGGGATGACCAGGGAAGAAAGATGAGCAAGTCGCTTGGAAACGGGATCGATCCGCTGGAAATCATCGACGAGTACGGTGCTGATGCGCTCCGTCTTACGGTGGTGACAGGAAACGCGCCTGGAAACGATATGCGTTTCTATAAAGAAAAAGTAGAAGCAAACCGTAACTTTGCAAACAAAGTATGGAACGCTTCCAGGTTTATCCTGATGAATATGGAAGATAAAGTGATCAGCCGTCCGGATGCCCAGGATCTTACAGCAGCTGACAGGTGGATCCTTTCCAGAGCAAACCGTCTGATCAAAGATGTGACGGAAAACATGGATAAATTTGAACTGGGAATTGCAGTACAGAAAGTATACGACTTTATCTGGGATGAATTCTGTGACTGGTACATCGAGATGGCAAAATACCGTATTTACCATTCCGATGAAAATTATAAGGCAGCCAATGCAGCGCTTTGGACCTTGAAAACGGTTCTTGCGGACGCACTTAAACTTCTGCATCCGTATATGCCGTTTGTGACAGAAGAAATCTACAGCGCCCTTGTTCCGTCAGAAGAATCTCTGATGATGTCTGACTGGCCGGAATATGACGAAGCACTGAACTTCCCGGTGGAAGAAAATATCGTTGATCATGTCAAGGATATTGTAAGGGGTGTGAGAAATGCACGTGCTGAGATGAACGTGCCAAACAGCCGGAAGGCAAAAGTATTTATTGTTTGTGAGAATGAGACACTTTGTGAGGGGTTTGAAACATTAACAGAATCAGTGAAACCATTGATGAATGCAAGCGATCTCATCATTCAGGGAACAAAAGAGGGAATCTCTGAAGATGCGGTTTCTATTGTAGTTCCGGATGGAGCAGTGTATATGCCGCTTGAGGATCTGATTGATTTCGAGCAGGAAAAGGAACGACTTTTAAAAGAAGAGGAAAAGCTGAAAAAAGAACTTGCCCGTGTAAACGGTATGCTGAACAATGAAAAATTCATGAGTAAGGCGCCGGAGGCAAAGGTCAATGAAGAGCGGGCCAAGCTGGAAAAATATACACAGATGATGGAACAGGTTCAGGAACGTCTTGCATCGATCATGAAGTAGCAGACAAGGGGAAATCATGAAGAAAATCCATTTTAAGAAACCGGATATCAAAGGAAAGATAGAGAGACTGCGGCACCTGAGCAGAGAGGATATTAAGAACAATTTGAAAAAAAGAAAAGAACGCCGGCAGAGGATTCTGGAAGAGCGGAAAAACAGCGCTTTTTCCAGAAAAATGGCGCCGGTGTACAAGTGGATGAATATTTTTTCCCTTCCGCTTCACGCGGTTTGGGCAATGGTCATCAACCTGATCATTGAAAGTATTTCACGCCATTCTGTTTTCGCGGCATGGAATTATATGGTAGAAACGCCGCTTGTATTTCTTTACAATGCGTTTATGATTTTTGTGACATTTTCAATTGTGTATCTGTTCCGGCGGAGGGTGTTTGTTCGGATTTTGATCAGTGTATTCTGGCTGATGCTTGGAGTTGTAAACGGAGCGATGCTTTTAAAGAGGGTCACGCCGTTTAATGCACAGGACCTGAAGGCACTGACCGAAGGACTGTCCCTGTTTACCAATTATTTTGCTGTCTATGAGCTGATCATTATGGCGGTCGGTGTTGTTGCGGTGATCATATGGGTGATTGCCATGTGGCGCCGGGGCGGACAGTATCAGGGGAAGATGCACAGATGGCTCGCGCTGGCCGGTGTCGGGATCTGCTGCGGAGCATATGTGGTTTTGACAAATCTTGCGGTTGACCATCGTGTGGTATCGACTTATTTTGGAAATATTGCTTTTGCATATGAAGATTATGGACTTCCGTACTGCTTTTCTGCCAGTCTGTTCAACACGGGAATTGATAAACCGAACGGATACAGTGAAGAGACGATCGATGAGATTAACAAGGACGGAACTTTGACAAAGAGTGAAACAAGTCTGAAAGAAGGCGAGATGCCAAATATTATTTTTGTGCAGCTGGAATCCTTCTTTGATCCGACGGAGGTGGAATTCTATCAGCTCTCCAAGGATCCGATCCCGTTCCTGAGGTCATTGTTTAATGAGTATTCGACCGGATACTTCAAGGTACCGTCTGTCGGAGCGGGAACTGCGAATACCGAGTTTGAGGTGCTGACCGGAATGAACATGCGGTATTTCGGACCGGGCGAGTATCCATTTAAGACAAAATTAAAGACGGAAGTCTGCGAAAGTGCGGCAACAGCGCTTTCTGCCCTCGGATACGGAACTCACGGAATACACAATAACGGCGGAAATTTCTACAGCCGTGCGCGGGTGTACAATAATACCGGATTTGATACGTTTACGAGCAAGGAATTTATGAATATCCTTCAGACTACACCGAATAACTGGTCAAAGGATGATATTCTTGTGGAACACATCATGGACGCACTGGATTATGATGAACAGCAGGATTTTGTCTTTACTATCAGTGTGCAGGGGCATGGTGATTATCCGACAGAGAAAGTCATTGAGAATCCGGAAATTACGGTATCCGGAATGGAAGACCAGGAGAAGCAGAATGCATGGGAATATTATGTAAACCAGATCTATGAAATGGATCAGTTCGCCCGGCACCTTGTGGAAGAGGTGGAAAAAAGAGATGAGCCAAGCGTCATCGTGTTTTACGGAGACCACCTTCCGACCATGGGACTGGAGGCGAAAGATCTGAAGAGCCGGTATCTCTACAATACCAATTACGTGATCTGGGACAACATCGGACTTGAGAAAGAGGACAGAAACATACCGTCCTACCAGATTATGGCAGATGTGTTTGAACGTCTGGGAATCCATTCGGGAACGGTGTTCAACTATCATCAGCAGAGAAGGCAGACAGAAGATTATCTGAAAGATCTGGAACTTCTGCAGTATGACATTCTCTACGGAGAGCAGTACGTGTACGATGGCAACCCGCCGATCACGGAAGGACATATGAGAATGGGCGTCAAGGATGTGACGCTGAATAATATTGTGCCGCAGCCTGGAGAGGAAAATTCCTACAGTCTGTACGGAGAAAATATGACGCGGAACAGTAAGATCTTTGTCAATGGGGAACAGCAGGAAAGCAAGTTCCTCAATAACACCCATGTGGTGTTAAATGACTGCGCGTTAGAAGATGGCGATATCATTACCGTGATTCAGATGGGATCCAGCAGTACGGTATTTGCCACCTCTCAGAAATATGTCTACCAGAACGGAACGCTCACCCTGGCTCCGGAAGAGGAGCAGGATGAGCCGGCAAAGAACTGGGTGGAAGCGTTTGAAGGCACAAGCGATGAGGAATAATATGATGAATTATGAAGAAGCGGTAAACTATATTGACAGGCTTCAGATGTTTGCAAAAAAACATTCCCTGGACCATACGAGAGTATTTTTATCGTATCTGGGTATGCCCCAGCGCGAGAAAAAGATCATCCATGTGGCAGGGACTAACGGGAAAGGAAGCGTGTGCAGATATCTGCAGGCGCTTCTGACCGGAGAGGGGAAGAAGACGGGACTGTTTACTTCCCCTCATCTTGTTACGATCCGGGAGCGGATCCGTATCGGCGAAGAAATGATATCCGAAGAACAATTTGTCCGGATATTTGAGGAAGTTCGAAAAGCCGCCGGAGAGATGGAAAAAGAAGGACTTGGCCACCCGACTTATTTTGAGTTTTTATTCGGAATGGCGATGAAATTCTTTGACGAAGAAGAGGCGGAATATATCATTCTGGAGACCGGTCTCGGAGGAAGACTGGATGCGACAAACAGCATTGAACATCCGGTCCTGACCGTGATCACGTCCATCGGAATGGATCATACGGAGATTCTGGGAGATACGATCGAAAAGATTGCTGCGGAAAAAGCGGGAATCATCAAACCGGGTGTGCCGCTGATCTGCGACGCGACAGAGGAAAAGGCACTTGGTGTCCTGAAAAAAACGGCGGAAAATGCCGGCGCGGAATGTAGAGAAATCTCGGAAAATGCGTTCAAAATCATGAAAATTACGGGAAAGGATCTTGAATTTTCAACGTCAAATCGGTATGATGATACTGCAATGTGGAAACTGCCGACGACAGCATCGTATCAGCCGATGAATGCAGTGCTCGCGCTGGAGGCAATGAAGCGTCTGGTCAAAGAGCCGACGGCATCGTGGAGGAAGATTCTGGAGACGACGTCCTGGAAGGGAAGGATGGAGGAAGCGTTTCCGGGGATCGTACTGGACGGCGCACACAATATGCCGGCTGTCAGAGCGCTTGCGAAAAGTATCCGGATGCAGGAGAAATTTCGCAGTCCGGATGGAAAGCTGATCGTATTGTTTTCCGCGGTGAAGGAAAAGGACTATCATGAAATGATCCGTTTTGTCTGCCGTGAAATTCCGGCAGATTTGATTGTTGTAACAAAGATTCCGGATGAGCGGGGAGTAAATCCCGGAGAGCTTCAGAAGGATTTTGCTCAATGGACGGACAGCCGCGTGGTAGTCAAAGATACGGTAAAAGAGGCGTGCAGCTATGTCACTGCCTGCAAACGGGAACAGGATCAGGTATACTGTTTTGGTTCCCTGTACCTTGTAGGAGAAATGGAAACATTACTAAGGGAGGCAGCCAGATGTTAAATTTTGAAGAAGAACTGAAGAAATTTCAGCCAAGCCTGGAAGTAGATGAAATCGAAGAAGAGGCCTTGAGTGAGGATCTGACGGATCTGTCGGATCTTTTAAAAGATATCTTGGAAACAACGAGATAACAGAACGGGGAGATATAAATGGATATCAGAGGAGAACTGAGGTACCGGTCCCTGTACTGGTATAATGATGGATTGAGAAAAGCGAAAATACGGGACCTGACAGGAGCAGAAAACTCACTGAAAAAAAGTATTCAATTTGATAAATATAATAAGGATGCAAGGAATCTTCTGGGACTTGTCTATTATGGCAGAGGAGATGTGACGCGTGCGCTTGTTGTCTGGACAGTGAGCCTGAAGCTGGTTCCTGCTGACAATATCGCATCCGACTATATCGATGAATTCAAATCTTCCAGGGGTGATCTGGAAGCAGTCGATCAGACTGCGAAGAAGTACAACCAGTGCCTGCAGTACTGCAGACAGGGAGGGGAAGATCTGGCTGTCATCCAGCTGAAAAAGATCGTAACCGAACACCCTGATTTTCTGAAAGCATATCAGCTTCTGGCACTGTTGTATCTGCACACGGAGCAGTATGCGAAGGCGAGACAGGTGCTCAGAAAGGCACAGAAGCTGGATACGACAGATCCGATCACGCTGAACTATATTTACGAGCTGAACCGGATGCACAGAAAACGTACGTCCGGACAGAAGGATGTGAAGGAACAGCAGACCGTAAGCTATAAACTCGGCAATGAAACAATCATCCAGCCGGTGGAAACAAAAGAACGGGAAAAAGGAATGGCGTTTACGATTGCCAATATTGTCATCGGTCTTGTGGTCGGAGCGGCAGTGATGTGGTTTCTGATTATGCCGGCGGTCAATGAGTCTCAGGCAAGACAGATGAATGAAAGCATTGTGGAGGCAAGCGACCAGATCGCTTCCCAGGAGTCTGAGATCAGCGCCCTGGAAAAGGAGCTGGAAAGCTACCGGACCCAGAGTGATGAGGCACAGACGGCAAAAGAGACCGCGGAGTCTACAAAGAGCAGCTACGAGTCTTTGATGGATATTCAGACCAAATACCGCAACGGCTCGGAGTCGAATGAAAACCTGGCGGATGAGCTTCTGGCCATCAATCAGGATTCTCTTGGAGATCTGGGAAAAGAACAGTTTACAGAACTGACAGAGAGCATTTACCCGTCAGCCTGCCGGAGACAGTACAACCGGGGAGTGGCCAACTCGGATGTGGAAAACTACGAGGCGGCAATCGAGAATCTGTCGAAAGTTGTCAGGATGGACGAGACTTATGACGATGGAAACGCCATGTATCTTCTTGCTCAGGCTTATGAGGAGACAGGCGACACGGAAAATGCAAAGAACTATTATCAGAAAGTAACGGAGCAGTTCTCCGGTACATCTCTGGCGGAGGAGGCGCAGTCGGCTCTTGAGAGCCTGAATGCAGCCGGTTCGGGAAATACAGGAGAATAACAGCCGGATAAAAGATCCGATACTACAAAAGAGGATGGTGCACAGTGTGCATCATCCTCTTTTTGTTCCGGCGGACACCCCGGGAAGGCGGTGTCGTGAAAAACCGGAAAGGAAACAACGGAAAGGGGAGAGACCGCATGAAATATCAGATAGAAGAAAACTGTCTGACAATCTTTCTGCCAAAGGAGCTGGACCATCATCAGACGGAAGAAATCCGCAGGGAGGCAGACCGGCAGATTGAAAGAAATCATGTGAAATATGTGATTTTTGATTTTGGGGAGACAAGCTTTATGGACAGCTCCGGAATCGGGGTGATGATGGGAAGATACAGAAAACTGAGCCTGACCGGAGGAGAAGTCTGGGCGGCGAATCTGAATGACCGGATGAAAAAGATCCTGAAAATGTCAGGAGCTGCAAAGATTATTCGAATTTACGAGGAGGAAAGACAATGAAACAGGATACGAATGAAATGGAGATTATATTTGACAGCTGCTCGGAAAACGAAGGGTTTGCCAGGGTGGCAGTGGCATCGTTCATGACACAGCTCAATCCGACACTGGAGGAAGTGGCGGATGTCAAGACGGCTGTCTCCGAGGCGGTCACCAATGCGGTGATTCATGGCTACAATCAGGAAATACATAAAATCTACATCCGATGTGTGACAGCAGGACATGCGCTGGAAATCGAAGTACGGGACGAAGGAAAAGGAATTGAAAATATTGAAGAAGCAATGCAGCCGATGTTTACGACACGGCCGGAACTGGACCGTTCCGGGATGGGATTTGCCTTTATGGAGGCCTTTATGGATGAGCTGGCGGTGGAATCAAGTCCCGGATGCGGGACAACCGTCCGTATGAAGAAAATCATCGGCAAAGGACGTGACGGATGGATCATACCGCAGAGCTGATTGAAAAGGCACATCAGGGTGACGCGGATGCAAGAGCACTTCTTGTAGAAGAAAACGTCGGGCTTGTCTGGTGCATTGTTCGAAGATACAGTGGACGGGGAACCGAGGCAGAGGACCTGTTCCAGATCGGGAGTATCGGTCTGTTAAAGGCGATTGACAAGTTTGATCTGACATACGACGTTCGTTTTTCGACCTACGCGGTACCAATGATATCCGGGGAAATCAGACGGTTTCTCCGGGATGACGGAATGCTCAAAGTCAGCCGTTCTCTCAAGGAAATTTCCTGTAAAGCATGTCAGGCGAAAGAAGAATTTACGAAAAAGTACAACCGGGAACCGACAATCCGGGAACTGTCGGAGATTTCCGGAATCGGAAAGGAAGAACTGGTAGAGGCTATGGAAGCATCTGCCGAAGTGGAGTCTTTGCACCGGCCGGTCTACAAGAAAGACGGAAGCGAGGTGGAGCTTCTGGAAAAACTGGAAAAGGAGGAAAAAACAGAAGAAAAGATTATTGACCAGATGTTTCTATATTCCCTTCTGGAAAAGCTGGGAAAAGAGGAACGGCAGCTGATTTATCTCAGATATTTTGAAAACAAAACCCAGTCCGAGACCGGGAAAATGCTTGGCATGTCGCAGGTGCAGGTCTCGCGGCTGGAAAAGAAGATCCTGAAACGGATGAAAGAATACGGCAGTCCGCCGGCGTAAAAAAGAATCAGGCATATCCGGTATAAAAAAAGCCAGAACAGACATACTACCTTTGAAAGAAAGGAAAGGTGAAGGAGAATGGAACAGGCAAAAAGAAGAATCCGGATATGCCTGATCTGCGTTGTCACATCAGCTGTTATCCTGGGAATTCTATATTATGTAATGTCACAGCAACGGCCCGTATCGGAAGAAAACGGAACGCTTGTCAGTGTCAGCATGGAAGAAGGAGGAAACGATGGGAACATCCGGACATACACTCTATATCAAAGGGGAGAAAAATAAGGAACTGGCAAAAACAGAAGTGCTTCTTGGGGATGTGCTTTCGATGGAATGTACCGATCAGACCGTTGTCAGCCGGTTAAAGACAGTGAAACTTCTCCGTGGCTCTTTAAAGAAACGGTATGTCATATCCATTCTGGAAGTTATCTCCAGAATCCATGAGATTTATCCGAATCTCACCGTGGAAAATATGGGCGAGACAGATCTGATTATTACCATCGAAGATCAGAAAAAGAACGGGAAAGTGATTCCGTTTTTGAAAAGTGTGTTTGTACTTCTTGTAACCTTTATCGGTGCCGGGTTTTCCATCATGTCGTTTAACAATGACGTGGATGTACCAAAACTGTTTAATCAGATCTATTTCCTTGTGACAGGAAACCGGTCGGACGGCTTTGGAATTCTGGAACTGACATACTGTATCGGGATGAGCGTGGGAATTCTGCTGTTTTTCAATCACTTTGGGAAAAGACGTTTTACTGTGGATCCGACGCCGATGGAAGTGGAAATGCGGACGTACGAGGAGGAAATCGAGATGACACTGATCGATGAATACTCACGGAAGAAGGAAGAAAAAGATGTGGGTTGAGCAGATCGTTCTTGGAATCATCGGATTTTCATCCGGCGCGGTCATTGCAGGGGGAATGTTTTCTTTTCTTATCGGGCTTGGGCTGATTTCAGTGTTTGCGGACAGGACCCATACCGGGAAACACATTTTGATGTATGAAAATGCTATTGCCCTCGGCGGAATTCTGTTCAATCTGTTCTTTATCTATCAGATAAAGATACCGGCAGGCAGCTTCCTTCTGGCGCTGTTCGGTCTGTTTTCCGGAATCTTTGTGGGCTGCTGGGCCATGGCGCTTGCAGATATTCTCAATGTATTTCCGATCTTTATACGGAGGCTGAAAATCATTAAAACCATACCATATATTATCATCGGCCTGTCTCTTGGGAAAACAGCGGGAGCGCTTGTTTATTTTCTGGGAAGATGGGGCGTGTAAGGAGGGATCTGTTTGAAAGAACCGATTAACAGACAACAGGCGAAAAAGCAGAAAAGCTACGAAGAATATGTAAAGCAGAAGACACCGGTGCATAATGTCTGGAAAAACATGTTCCGTGCATTTATCACAGGAGGAACGATCTGTACGATTGGCCAGATCATTTCCAATTATGTGTCCGGCACCGGCATGGACAAGGAGATGACAAGCTGTTATACATCCATGATTCTTGTTCTGTTAAGTGTCGTTTTGACAGGACTGGGACTGTATCCAAAAATCGCGAAATGGGGCGGGGCAGGAGCGCTTGTCCCGATCACCGGATTTGCCAATTCTGTGGCGGCGCCTGCAATCGAATATAAAAAAGAAGGCCAGGTGTTCGGAATCGGATGTAAGATTTTTACTATTGCCGGACCGGTCATTTTGTACGGAATCGTCACGAGCTGGCTGTTTGGACTGATTTACTATTTCCTGCTGAAAGCGGGAATCAGCTGGTAGAGAAAGGTGGGATTGCAGATGAAAAGCGGAATGGCAAAAGGAGCGCAGAGTCTCGGATTTGCAGAGGCGCCCTTCCTGCTGAGCGCGGGAACGATTGTCGGGCAGAAAGAAAGCCAGGGGCCGCTTGGAAAACTGTTCGACGAGCATGGAGAAGACAAGGAAAATCTTTTCGGGAAAGAAACATGGGAGGAGGCAGAAAGCGAAATGCAGAAACGGGCCTGCCTGAGGGCCATACAAAAGGCGCAGATTCCGCAGGAGAAGATCCGCTTTCTGTTCGGCGGCGACCTGCTAAGGCAGGGAACGGCCACCTCCCTTGGAATTGAAAGCCTCCAGATTCCTTTATTCGGACTGTTTGGAGCATGTTCCACATCAGGGGAGGCCATTGCCCTTGGGGCGATGAGCGTGGCAGCCGGATATGCGGACTACGTTCTTGCGGTCACATCCAGCCACTTTGGAAGCGCGGAAAAGGAATTCCGGTTTCCGCTTGGATACGCTTCCCAGAGGCCCCTCTCGGCACAGTGGACGGTAACCGGAAGCGGAGCCTTTGTCATCGGAAAGGAAAAATCGAAGGTGCGGATTTCCGGAGTGACAGTCGGGAAAATCGTAGACTACGGGCTGAAAGATTCCCAGAATATGGGAGGATGCATGGCTCCGGCGGCATGTGACACCATTCTGGCAAACAGAAAAGATTTTGGCAGGGAGATGGAAGAGTATGATCAGATCGTCACCGGAGATCTCGGATATATTGGAAGCACGATCCTGTTGGAACTTCTGAAGAAAAACGGAGTGGACATTGAGGAAAGACACATGGACTGCGGGATGAAAATTTTCGATCAGAAGACACAGGATACCCATGCCGGAGGCAGCGGCTGCGGGTGCGCGGCAGTGACACTGGGATCTTATGTTCTTCCGAAAATCATAAAAGGTGAGTGGAAGAAAGTACTCTTTGTTCCGACCGGTGCATTGATGTCAACGGTCAGCTTCAATGAAGGCGAGAGCATTCCGGGCATTGCCCATGGCATTGTGCTGGAACGTGCATGTTGACAAAGGAGGAGAAACGATGGAATATTTTAACGCGTTCTGGGCAGGAGGCCTGATCTGCGCGCTTGTACAGATCCTTCTGGACAGGACAAAACTGATGCCGGGAAGAGTCATGGTACTTCTGGTGACATCCGGAACCGTGCTGGGGTTTCTGGGCGTGTATGATCCTCTGATTGAAATGGTCGGCTGCGGAGCAGGCGTTCCGCTTCTCGGGTTTGGAAACACTCTGTTTCAGGGAGTCAAAGAGGCCGTCCTGAAAGACGGATTCATCGGGATCTTTGAAGGAGGATTTACCGCAAGCGCGGCAGGAATCTCGGCGGCACTGGTCTTCGGATATCTTGCATCCTGGATTTTTGAACCGAAAATGAAAAAATAACGGAGGGAAGCCCTCCGTTTTACATAATGCAGCCGCTCTTAATCTTCTTCGATGACCTGGATTTCCAGAAAGTCAAAGTCAATACTGTCAATAAAACTGTCCTGGTAAAACCGCGCTTTGGCATGACGCCGGAACTCATTGATATTGCTGTCAAGCCAGATCGGCTGGCTTAAATCAAACTGATAACAGATCTCTTCCAAAGCCCGGAATACTTTATGTGTTCTTGTGTCGGATGAGTCGTCACAGATCACCGTATCTGACAGCATGCGGTTGTTCTTCCATGTCTTTGCCCACAATCGAAACATCCTGAAAACTCCTTTCTCTGTTTGATCATCATACCATTCTATTAAAGAAATGTAAAGTCTGTCCAGGGTTCCTTTACGCACTTTGGAAATCGTGTTACAATACAGAAAACATGCAGGGAGGAGGAAGAAAATGAAAGAACTTCTGGTCGTGATTGATATGCAGAATGACTTTGTGACGGGAAGCCTTGGGACGAAAGAGGCCTGCGGGATTGTGGACAATGTCAAAAACAAGATTGAGGAATATGTAAAGAAAGGGCAGGAGATTGTCTTTACAAGAGATACACATACAGAGCAGTATCCGGAAACTCAGGAGGGACGTCTCCTGCCGGTGGAACACTGTATCAAAGGAAACAAAGGATGGGAGCTGATTCCGGAGATCCGTCCGTATTCGGAAGGCCGCAGTGTCTTTGACAAGACGACATTCGGAAGCGTTCCGCTTGCAGAGTATATCCGGGACGGTGGATTTGATGCCGTGGAGATGATCGGTCTTTGCACAGATATCTGTGTTGTGTCCAATGCCCTCCTGGCAAAAGCGTATGTGCCGGAGCTGCCGGTCCGGGTTGATCCGGCCTGCTGCGCAGGTGTTACACCCGAAAGCCATGAATCGGCATTATGCACAATGAAGATGTGCCAGATTTTAATATAGTAGAGAAAATAATATAGAAAATGTGAAATAAATGACAAACATATAACAATATGTTATACTGTAAAATGGCGCGTAAATGCGGTAAGCATAAAAATGCAGTCTTTTTCGTGAAAGGTGGAAAAGGATGAATGTAAAAAACTATGAAGATGTAGACAGCTGGAAAACCATGATGTTTCTATATAACGCGGCATTAAAAGAAGTAGGCACAAAGCTGGAAATTTTAAATGATGAGTTCCAGCATGTACATCGGTACAATCCGATTGAACATATCAAAAAGAGAATCAAGACACCGGAGAGCATCGTCAAGAAGCTGAAGAGACAGGGACATGAAAGTTCCATTGAAAATATGGTAAAGTATATCAATGACATTGCAGGAGTCAGACTGATCTGCTCGTTCACTTCGGACATCTATCGTCTGGCTGAGATGATCGGCAATCAGAGTGATCTGAAAGTGCTTTCCATCAAGGATTATATCAAGCATCCGAAGGAAAGCGGATACAAAAGTTATCATATGCTGATCTCGGTTCCGATTTTCCTGACGGACAGTGTGGTAGACACGAAGGTAGAGATCCAGATCCGGACGATTGCCATGGACTTCTGGGCCAGTCTGGAGCACAAGATTTACTATAAGTTTGAAGGAAATGCGCCGGAGTATATCAGCAGAGAGCTGAAAGAATGTGCAAAAATGGTATCAGAACTGGACGATAAAATGCTCTCGCTGAATGAAGCGATTCTGAAATGTCTCGAGCAGGCGGAAGAGGAAAGCAGGCAGCTTGAACGTTTAACGGATCGGGACGGGAATCCGATTTTGAATGAATAGAGGAACACTATGAAATCATTAGTAATCGCAGAAAAGCCATCTGTGGCAAGAGACATTGCCAGGGTGCTGAAATGTAAGAAAAACGGACAGGGAACCATCGAGGGAGAACGGTATATTGTCACCTGGGGGCTTGGCCATCTTGTGACACTTGCTGATCCGGAAGAATATAAGCCGGAATGGAAAGAGTGGAAGATGGATGTGCTTCCGATGATGCCGAAGACATGGAAGCTTTCCGTGATCCGCCAGACAGCAAAGCAGTACAATGCGGTAAAGAGCCAGATACACAGAAAGGATGTCGGAGAGATCATTATTGCCACGGACGCAGGAAGGGAAGGAGAGCTGGTGGCAAGATGGATTCTTGAAAAGGCAGGAAATCAGAAACCGGTGAAGCGGCTCTGGATTTCCTCCGTGACGGACCGGGCCATCCGGGAAGGATTTGGACGTCTCCGTGACGGAAGAGACTATCAGAATCTCTATGATGCTGCCCGGTCCCGCGCAAAGGCGGACTGGCTTGTAGGAATCAATGCGACCCGGGCGCTGACATGCAAATATAACGCAAAGCTGACCTGCGGGCGGGTGCAGACACCGACCCTTGCGCTGATCGCAAACAGGGAGGATGAGATTCGTTCTTTCCGGCCGAAGCCGTATTATGGACTGAAAGTTTATGCGGACGGGATCTGCTTTACCTGGCAGGATGGAAAGTCCGGCAGTACGAGATTCTTTGATCCGGAGCGGATCCGTCGGATTTCCGAAGAGATCCGGGGAGAACGGCTGGTGCTGGACAGTGTGGAGAAAAAATCCAGAAAGACGTATGCACCGGGCCTTTATGATCTGACGGAGCTTCAAAGAGAGGCGAACCGTCGTTTCGGATATTCTGCCAAAGAGACTCTCAATATTATGCAGAGATTATATGAGCACCACAAAGTGCTGACCTATCCGCGGACAGACTCCAGATATCTGAGTTCAGACATCGTTCCGACCTTAAAAGAACGAATCGAGGCATGCCAGACCGGGTCGTACCGGGCGCTGGCACGTGTTCTTCATGGAAAGCAGTTTACAGCGGACAAGCGGTTTGTGGATGACAGCAAAGTCAGTGACCATCACGCGATTATCCCGACAGAACAGTACGTGGATCTGACCCATATGACTTCGGAGGAGCGTAAGATCTATGATCTTGTCGTACGCAGATTTCTGGCGGTGCTCTATCCGCCGGCTGAATTTGAGCAGATCAGCGTCAAGGCGTCGGTCAAAGGAGAACACTTTGCGGCAAAAGGCGAGACGATCCGGGAAGCCGGATGGAGAGCCGTATATGACAGTGATATCGAAGAAGAAGACGAAGATGACAGCCTGAAAAATCAGATTCTGCCGGAACTGAAGAAAGGGCAGAGCCTGCCTGTCAAAAAGCTGGAAGTGACGGAAGGAAAGACAAAACCTCCGGCACACTATACCGAGGCAACTCTTCTTACCTCCATGGAAAAAGGCGGGCTTGGAACCGTTGCCACAAGGGCGGATATCATTGAAAAGCTGTTCAATACTTTTTATATGGAGAAAAAAGGGAACGATCTTCTGATTACCTCCAAGGGCCGTCAGCTTCTGGAACTTGTTCCGTCAGATCTGAAAAAGCCGGAGCTGACAGCCAGATGGGAGAAGGAACTGCAGAAAATTTCGGACGGCAGGCAAAAAGAAAAGACGTTCATGAAAGAGATTGAGCAGTATACCAACAATGTGATGCAGGACATCCGTACAAGCGAAGCGACCTTCCGGCATGACAATCTGACAAACCGGAAATGTCCGCGGTGCGGAAAACGGATGCTGGCAGTCAATGGAAAGAACAGTAAACTGCTCGTCTGCCAGGACAGGGAGTGCGGATATCGTGAGACGGTTTCGCGGACAACCAATGCCAGATGTCCGGTCTGCCATAAACGGATGGAGCTTGTCGGAAAAGGAGAGGACCAGACTTTTGTCTGTGCCTGCGGCCATAAAGAAAAGATGGCGGCCTTTGAGGCAAGAAGAAAGCGGGAAGGAAAAGATGTCAGCAGACAGGATGTCAGACGTTACATGAAACAGCAGCAAAAAGAAGCAGAGCAGCCGCTGAACAACGCGTTTGCGGAAGCTCTGGCAAAGATGAAGATAGAATAAACCGAACAGGAACGGACGTTTCAGTAAGTACCGAACTCGTCCAGATAGAGGTCGATCTTTTTGAGCTTGCGCTCGATGGATCGGCCTTTGCATTTCCTGCTGATGGTATTTAAAAGCACCTCTGTCAGAAACTGGGCGGCACTTAGAGAATTAAAGAAAGAAGTGCTGTTGACCGGAATGGTAAACAGAATGTCGGCATATTCACTTAACAGGGCGCTTGGCTTGTCGGTAAAGAGAATCACTTTTGCGCCTGCGGATTTAGCAAGTTTCAGGGCCAGTTCGTCTATGGAGGAGTAGCGCGGGAAACTGAAAACGATCACGCAGTCGTCGGACGAAATGTCCGCCATCAGGTCAAAAGGACTGACCGATGCGGAGGCGGTATGGATGACGTGATCGGTCATGTGGTGAAGATACAGATTCAGATAGACACCAAGACAGGCATTCCCGCGGGAAGCAACAATGTATTTCCGGCCGGAAGCAAGAATCAGATCCGCAGCTGCATCCAGCGTCTCCGGACGGTTGGAGGCAAGGGCCTGCTCCAGATTGCCTAATGTATTCTGATATTCATTTGCAAGAATATCGGACGGAAGATCAAGCCGGGAAAGGGCGGCGGCACGGTCGGAAGGGACAGGGAGCCGGTCCGAGATCCGGAAGAGATCACCGTGGTATTCTTTCCGCAGCGCGTTTTGAAAATCGGTGTAGCCGGAAAAGCCAAGAGCCCGGCAGAACCGGATCACAGAAGGCTCACTGATGCCAAGTTTTTCCGCCAGCTTGGTGGAACTCATAAAACAGACCTCTACTGCATGGTCTAATACGAATGATGCGAGGGCCGACTGCACCCGCGTTAATTTTTGGTTTTGAATGAAATTCTGGATTGCTTTCATAGAGATCCTCTTTTCTGTTTGATATAGCTTGATTTAATCACAAATATCTGCAAAAGGCAAGCATGAGGGAGAAATATGCAATAATTTAAAAATTAACAATTATTGCAAATGCAATTCCGATGTTGTATCATGAATTTAGAGAAATGTAGAAAACGATACAAAGAGAATCGAAAAATTAGGCGATTCTACAAAATGAAATGAAGGAGGGCAAACGATGAAAATCGGATGTGTGAAGGAAATCAAGAACAGAGAGTACCGTGTAGGACTTATTCCGGACAATGCAAAAAGCTATGTAAACGCAGGACATGAAGTATGGATTGAAAAAGGAGCAGGACTTGGATCCGGTTTTACGGATGCGGAATATGAAAAAGCCGGAGCAAAGCTTGTAGATACAGCAAAAGAAGTATGGGACGGCGTGGATATGATGGTTAAGGTCAAAGAGCCTCTTCCGGAAGAGTACGGCTATTTCAGAAAAGATCTCGTTTTATTCACCTATCTCCATCTGGCGGCAGACAAACCACTGACTGATGCGATGCTTGCATCCGGCATGAAAGGATTTGCCTATGAGACACTGATCGAACGGGACGGAAGTATTCCGCTTCTGGCGCCGATGAGCCAGATTGCCGGAAGACTCAGCATCCAGGAGGGAGCAAAGTACCTGGAAAAGACATTCGGAGGATCCGGAGTTCTTTTATCCGGTGTTCCTGGAACACCAAAGGCCAATATCGTCATTATCGGAGGCGGATCCGTGGGAACCAACGCCTGCAAGATTGCGGTCGGAATGGGCGCCAATGTGACGATTCTTGATATCAGCCTTCCAAGACTTGCGTACCTGGATGATATTTTCGGCGCAAGGATCCAGACACTGGTAAGCACGGACACCAATATTGAAAATGCAGTCAAGGAAGCGGATCTCGTGATCGGAAGCGTACTGATCCCGGGGAAAGCGGCGCCGAAGCTGATGAAGAAAGCTTATTTAAAAGAGATGAAGCCGGGCAGCGTGATTGTGGACGTTGCGGTAGACCAGGGCGGATGCTGCGAAACGACGAAGGTTACATACCATGACGATCCGATCTATGAAGTGGACGGAATCATCCATTACTGTGTCGGAAATATGCCGGGGGCGGTACCAAGAACATCTACCATTGCTTTGACAAATGCGACACTGCGCTATGGACTTGCGATTGCGGAACACGGACTGGAAGAAGCGTGCAGAAAGAATCCGGTTATGATATCAGGTGTCAATACCTATGACGGAAAACTGACCTGTAAAAATGTAGCAGACAGTTTCCGGATGGAATATACGGATCTGGAAAGTCTTCTGTAAAAGAAAATATTAAAAAAGAATGAATGCCGGCTTTCGGACCTTCAGAATATCTTCAGTTTCTAAAGAATATCTTTCGTTGAAGAAATATGAGGACAGTGCTAAAATTACCTCATACCAGAACGAAGGAGGGATATTTATGAAAAGAACTCTGGGAACGAAGGCCGGTTTTGGGATTGGAGCATTACTGGATAGACTGCACAAACATTTTGAGCAGGATCCGAACGGACGCGATCCGGATGAGATAGATATGATTATTGTGACAGGGGACGGCGTTATCGTGAACGATTCCTACTATAATAAAGAGCAGATTAAAGAACTGGTTCAGGAAGCCCTGGATACAAAAGGACGAAAAAGAAGAGTCCGAATTGAAAGGACAGGAGTGCTCTCATGCTGGATTCCTGAAGTCGGGAAAGCGGTACAGAGAAGCGATGGATCCATTGAGATCGGCGGCATAGAGATTCAGAAAAGATCCTGGCTTCATCACGAAATAGAAAAGCTGTTTGCGGAGGAACGTCCGGCGTAAAATAGAAAGAAAAAGAGCTCTGAAAAATGTTAATAATTTTTCGGAGCTCGTTTTTTGTGTCCTTTTATAACCGTTTTTCGAAGTTTCCTTCCACCGAACAGCCTTCGGTAAAGATCATAAAGGCGTTCGGGTCAATGCCCTGGACAATCCGGCGGATCTGATTCACTTCGTATTTGGAAATCATGACGAAGAGAATATAGGATGTTTCGTTCGTGTAGGCACCGGCCCCCTCCCAGTTGGTGACGCCGCGGCCCGTCTCTTCCATGATCGCCTTGGAAATCCCAAGCTTTTTCGTGAAGATCATGACGCTCATATTGATGTTCTGGATATGGATCCGGTCACATGCTACGGAAGAAATGACTCCGTAGATCAGGGAATAGATCACGGTTTCCAGATTGAACATCAGAAGACAGATCCCGTACACAAAGACATTGATAATAGTTGCCATCTTGCCGACACTGAAATTGCGAAACTTCTTTGTAAAATAAAGGCCAAGGATGTCCTGGCCGCCGCCGGAACTGCCGCCGCGCAGTACCAGCCCGGTTCCAAATCCGGCCACCAGACCTCCGATGACACAGGAAGTCAGACGGTCATCGATGAGAGAGCGTTCCGGAACCGGGATAAAAGTAAGGGCTGCGGTTTCTACAATGACGGTGACAACGGTACGGAAAAAGAATCCGCGTCCCATTTTGCTCCACGCCAGATACAGAAGAGGCAGGTTTACGATAAAATAAATGATACCTGCGATATCGGTCTGGCCGAAAGAAAGATGCAGAGCCGAAGTTAAAAAGGTACGAATCAACTGAGCAATTCCCATGAAACCGCCGTTGTACAAGTCAAGCGGTGTAATAAACAGATTGACACCGGCTGCGAAAAGCACCCCGCCGCATACGGAGTAAAGCAGGCCTGTGATCTGTTTTTTCTGATCTGATTTTACTGACATTTCTTTTCCCCTTCCTACTGATATAAAATCCACATTCCTTCTATAATAAAGAAATGGTTCAGTACATTTTGCACTCATTCTATCATTCTGTAATCGGAGTGGCAAGTATTGTTTGAAATATAACAATAAAATTCATGTAAAATTCTCGGATGGAAGAAAAATGATTTTACAATTTCTTCATATAAAAAACTAATTTTCCGTTTCTGGAATGAAAAATCAAGAAAGAGGGAAGATATTTTACATAGATTTAACCATTTATTTTTAACAGATTTAACATTCGTGCTTTATGATAGGCACTGTCGACAAGGAAACAAGAAAAAATGTAAAATATGAAATCAGGGAGAGAAAAAATATGAAATTCAGAAAAGTTACAGCAATTATTGGAGCAGCAGTTATGATGATGTCTCTTGCAGCATGCGGAAGCAGCAATGACGGAGGAAGCAGCGACGGCGGAGACGGCGGATCTTCTTCAGGCGGAAGTATCAACGTTATTTCCCGTGAGGACGGTTCCGGAACAAGAGGAGCCTTTGTAGAACTCTTCGGTGTAGAAGAAGAAGTAGACGGAGAGAAAGTTGACAATACAACAACAGATGCAACAGTAACAAACAATACATCTGTAATGCTTTCTACAGTAGCACAGGATCCAAACGCAATCGGCTATGTTTCTCTTGGATCTCTGAGCGATGATGTAAAAGCAGTGAAGATCGACGGAGCAGAAGCTACAGCAGAAAACATTGAAAATGGTACTTACAAAGTATCCCGTCCGTTCAACATTGTAACAAAAGACGGTCTCAGTGATGTGGCACAGGATTTCATCAACTTCATCATGAGTACACAGGGACAGGAAGTGGTTGCTGATGAAGGATATATTCCGGTAGATACAACGACAGAGTACACAGCTTCCGGATTAAGCGGAACAGTTACAGTATCCGGATCTTCTTCCGTATCTCCGGTAATGGAAAAACTTTCTGAAGCATATCAGGAACTGAATGCAGATGTTAAAGTTGAACTTCAGACAAGTGACTCTACAACAGGTGTATCCAATGCGGTAGAAGGAATCAGCGATATCGGTATGGCATCCCGTGAACTGAAAGATTCTGAAACATCTCAGGGTGTAACAGCAACAGTTATCGCAACAGATGGTATCGCAGTCATCGTAAGCAACGACAACAGCGTAGATGAGCTTACAACAGATCAGGTAAAACAGATTTTCACAGGTGAAATCACTTCTTGGGATGAGGTAACAGAGTAATTATGAAAGATTGGAAGGAAAAAGGCATGCAGGGAGTATTCTTCCTTGCTGCCTGTGCTTCCGTTTTAGCGGTAGCACTGATTTGTATTTTCTTGTTCGCAAATGGTATCCCGGCCATGTCAGAGATCGGAATCTTTGATTTCCTGCTTGGGGAAGAGTGGAGACCGAGCAATAATATTTACGGCATTCTTCCGATGATCATGGGAAGTATTTATGTAACAGCGGGAGCCATCGTGATTGGTGTGCCGATTGGTATTTTTACATCCGTATTTATGGCACATTACTGTCCGAAAAAGATTTATCCGTTTTTAAAATCAGCGACAGAGCTTCTGGCAGGAATTCCGTCTGTTGTATACGGTTTCTTTGGTCTGGTTGTGATCGTACCGATGATCAGAAATTATACTGCAGCACAGGGAATAGGCGGAAACGGACAGACGATGCTGACAGCATCCATTATTCTTGGAATTATGATTCTGCCGACCATCATCGGGGTTACAGAATCCGCGATGAGAAGTGTGCCGGATCAGTATTATGAGGGATCTCTCGCGCTTGGAGCAACAAAGGAGAGAACGATCTTCCGTATCGTAATCCCGGCTGCCAAATCCGGTGTGATCGCCGGTATTGTCCTCGGTATCGGACGTGCGATCGGTGAGACGATGGCGGTTATCATGGTAGCAGGAAACCAGCCGAGAATGCCGCAGGGTATTCTGGAAGGTGTGCGTACAATGACAACAAACATCGTAATGGAGATGGGATATGCAGCAGATCTTCACAGAGAAGCACTGATTGCGACAGCAGTTGTGCTGTTTGTATTCATTCTCATCATTAACGCATGTGTATCATTATTGAACAGGAGGAGCGAAAATGACTAAAGGCAGAAAAATAGAAAGTATCATATTGCGGGTACTGATTTATGCAGCAGCCGCGGTCACATTTGCAGTACTTTTGTTCCTCCTTGCGTATATTCTGATCAACGGAGTTCCGAATCTGAAGCCGTCACTGTTTTCACTGGAATATAATACGGAAAATGCATCTTTGATGCCGGCCCTGATCAATACTGTCATCATGACGTTGCTGTCACTGGTGATCGCGATTCCGTTTGGAATCTTTTCCGCGATTTTCCTGGTGGAATATGCGAAAAAAGGAAACAGGTTTGTCGGAATCATCCGTCTGACAACCGAGACATTACAGGGAATTCCATCCATCGTATACGGACTTTTCGGTATGCTGTTTTTCGTTACGGCTCTCGGATGGGGATATTCCATTCTGGCAGGTGCGTTCACCATGTCCATCATGATCCTGCCTCTGATTATGAGAACGACAGAAGAAGCATTAAAAGCAGTACCTGATACATACAGGGAAGGAAGCTTTGGACTTGGTGCAGGAAAGCTCCGTACAATTTTCAGAATTGTACTTCCGGCAGCGGTTCCTGGAATCATGGCAGGAGTGATCCTGGCAATCGGAAGAATTATGGGAGAAACTGCGGCGCTCATGTACACGGCAGGAACGGTACCGGATATTGCGGCAACACCGATGTCTTCCGGACGTACGCTGGCTGTTCACATGTACAACCTGTCAAGTGAAGGTCTTTACATGGATCAGGCATACGCGACGGCAGTTATCTTATTGGTAGTGGTAGTAGCAATGAATGCATTATCTGCATTTGCGGCCAGAAAACTTACAAAGGGGACACGGTAATGGGTAAAATAGATATTAAAGATATGGACTTGTTTTACGGTTCTTTCCAGGCGCTGAAAAACGTCAACCTGGAAATTGAGCCGAATAAGATTACAGCGTTCATCGGACCTAGTGGATGTGGAAAATCCACACTTCTGAAGTCCTTGAACAGAATGAACGATCTGGTAGAAGGATGTCGGATTGACGGAAAAATTCTTCTGGATGGACAGGATATTTACGCAAAATCAATGGATGTCAACACACTTCGGAAGCGTGTCGGAATGGTATTCCAGAAACCGAACCCGTTCCCGATGAGCATCTATGATAACGTGGCTTACGGACCACGTACACACGGAATCCGTTCCAAAGCAAAACTGGATGAGATTGTAGAGCGTTCTTTAAGAAACGCGGCAATCTGGGATGAAGTAAAAGACAGACTGAAAAAAAGCGCCCTTGGCATGTCCGGAGGACAGCAGCAGAGACTTTGTATCGCAAGAGCGCTGGCAGTAGAACCGGAAGTGCTTCTGATGGATGAACCGACCTCCGCGCTGGACCCGATTTCTACTTCCAAGATTGAAGACCTTGCAGCAGATCTGAAAAAAGATTATACTATTGTTATGGTAACACATAACATGCAGCAGGCAGTACGAATTTCCGATAATACAGCATTTTTCCTGCTTGGAGAAATGATTGAGTACAATAATACGGAAAAATTATTCTCTATACCATCAGATAAGAGAACAGAAGATTATATCACAGGGAGGTTCGGCTAAATATGAGAAACAAATTCGATATGCAGCTTGACTCATTAAAAGAGCAGCTCACAACAATGGGCGAGCTCTGCGAGGTCGCAATCACAAAAGCGACAGAAGCGATTCTGGAAGGAAAAGAAGAGCAGGCCAGAGAAGTGATTCTGGCTGACGAGGAGATCGACCAGGCGGAAAAAGACATTGAGAGACTTTGTCTGAGACTGCTCCTTCAGCAGCAGCCGGTGGCGAAGGATCTACGCCAGATTTCAGCGGCTCTGAAGATGATTACGGATATGGAACGTATCGGAGATCAGGCTTCCGATATCGCAGAGATTCTGCTTTCCACAGATCTGAAAGTGGAAAAAAACAATAAAGACATTGGCGTGATGGCACAGGCAGCGGCTAAAATGGTCAGAGAAAGTGTTCGTGCATACGTAGAACAGAATATGATGCTGGCCAAAAAGGTTATGACCGCGGATGATGAAGTAGACAGACTTTTTGACAAGATCAGACAGGAAATCATCGATTATATTGCCAAAGAAGGCGGCGATGGAGGCGAAGCAGCAGTAGATCTTATCATGGTTGCAAAATATCTGGAAAGAATCGGAGACCATGCAACCAATATTGCAGAATGGGTAGAGTTTTCCATCACCGGAAATCACCGCATTGCCACAGAAGTTCATGAAAACAGAAATTCAGGAGAAACGAAATGATTTTTTGTGTAGAAGACGACAGGAATATTAGAGAACTGGTAGTATACACATTATCAAGTACAGGCATGGAAGCGGAAGGATTTGAAGACGGCGAAGTGTTTTTTAAAGCTTTGGCAGAACGGCTGCCAGAGCTTATTTTACTTGATATTATGCTGCCGGGAGAGGATGGCATGGCCATTCTCAAAAAGCTGAAAAACAATAAAAAGACGAAAGACATTCCGGTCATCATGGTGACGGCGAAAGGAACAGAGTACGACAAGGTTTCAGGGCTTGACGCCGGTGCGGATGATTATGTGACAAAACCGTTTGGAATGATGGAACTTGTTTCCAGAATCAAGGCGGTCCTGCGGCGCACGAAGAAAAAAGAAGAGATCGAAGTACTCAAGGCAGGCCCGATTGTACTGAATGAAAAGAAGCATGAGGTCCTTGTAGACGGAGCACATGTCAGCCTGACGCTGAAAGAATACGAGATGCTCAAGAGACTGATGCACAATAAAGGAATTGTCCTTACACGGGACCGGCTTCTTGAGGAAATCTGGGGATATGATTTCGACGGCGAGACACGTACAGTTGACGTACATATCCGGACGCTGCGCCAGAAGCTTGGAAAAGCGGGAGAGGAAATCGAGACTGTACGCGGTGTCGGTTACCGGATCACGGAGGACCAGGAGGAAGTATGAGAAACAAGATCCAGAGAAATATGGTGTTTGTCATTGTTCTGACGCTCCTGACATCATATGCATTTATTATCGGGATTGTCTACAACCAGACATACCGGATCATGCAGCAGGACGCAAGGCAGGAGGCTTCCTACATCAAGGAAGCCATCAATCTGCTGGGAAGTGATTATCTGCAGGAAATGGATGATGTCAATAGCGACACGAGGGTAACACAGATCGACCAGAACGGGAAAGTACTGTATGATTCCCACGGAATTGACAGCAAGGACGAGAATCATGCCCGGCGAAAAGAAGTCATGGAAGCACTTGAGAATGGAACAGGACAGGACAAAAGGGTCTCAGAGACGGTAGGGCAGGAGCTGTTTTATTATGCCACGCTTCTCGATGACGGGACGGTTCTTCGTGTCGCGAAGTCCATGGACGGCGTAAGCAGTACGGCAGTAAGGATTCTTCCTTACATGTTCGGCATCGGTCTGATCCTTGTGATTGTTGCGTGGAGACTTTCCAAGTGGGTGGCAAACCGGCTCGTTCAGCCGATTAATGAGCTGGATCTGGAACATCCGATCGATAACGATGTATACGAAGAGCTGACGCCGCTTCTGCTCAGCATGGAAAACCAGAAGAAAGAAAAAGAGAAAAATGAGCAGATGCGTAAAGAGTTTTCGGCCAATGTTTCCCATGAGCTGAAAACTCCGCTGACATCCATATCAGGTTATGCGGAGATTATGAAAAGCGGGCTTGTAAAGCAGGAGGATGTGCCGGGATTTGCCGAACGCATTTATAAAGAGGCAAGCCGTCTGATTGTGCTTGTGGAGGATATCATCAAGCTTTCCAAACTGGATGAAGGCGGTGTGGGACTGGAAAAAGAAAAAGTCGATCTCTACAGTATCTGCGAGGACGTTCTGATCCGTCTGGAAAATATGGCCAAACGTCATCATGTTTCGATGGAACTGAGCGGGGAGAAAGTGGAATATGAAGGAGTTTACCGGGTTCTGGATGAGATGGTCTGGAATCTGTGTGAAAATGCAGTCAAATATAATAAGCCGGGCGGACATGTACATGTCTGGGTCGGCAATACATTAAGCGGCCCGAAGATTATTGTGAAAGATACCGGAATCGGAATTCCGAAAGAAGAACAGGAACGGATCTTCGAACGCTTCTACCGTGTGGATAAGAGCCACTCCAAGGAGACGGGAGGTACAGGACTTGGCCTGTCCATCGTCAAGCATGGAGCGGTCATCCATAACATTCAAATCCGGACTGACAGTGAGGTTGGAAAAGGAACCGCGATTACTCTTTCCTTTTCAAAAGGCAATTCAGCGTCAGCGACTGAAGAGCAGTAAAGCCGATCCCGGCCAGAACCATGCCGATGACCGGATGAACCAGGATTGCATATCCCAGACCGTGCAGGACGGAAAACAGGATGAGATAACAGAAACAGCTGAATCCGGTTCCTGTGAAAAATTTCTTTCCAATTGCCAAGAATCATGGAAAAACTTGTAACGCCCCCGTTTACGATCTCGTTTGGTACGGTAATAAAGGCATATGCTCCGGTAATCAGAAAATTGCCCAGAATGATTTTCAGACAGCGTGCTATGCTTTGACGTGTAACTGACAGTTTCATAACTTTTTCTTCCATTCTTCAAAAATAGTACGGTAGCGGGAAGCAAACATACTTCCCTTTTGCCATATGAGAGTAAAATCATGTGTGATAGAGAAATTTTCCGGCGTGACGTCAAACAGTATGCCGTTTTTCAGCTCTTCTTCAGCAGCGGAACGGTACAAAAATGTAATGCCAAGACCGGCTGAGACAACCGCTTTCAATGCCGGAATATTCCCGATTTCGGAAACACCGGAAAAATCGTGAATGGAAAGATTACGGGCTTCCAGATGTTTTTCAAGGATCTCCCTTGTACCGGATCCGGGCTCCCGGACAATCAGCTTCTGATCAAGAAGCTCCGAAAGAGAGCGGGGACGGAAGTCTTCAAAAAGCGGGGTTCCTGCAACGGCAATATACGGTTCCGAGGAAAACGTCAGATAGTCATACTGGGTCTTGTCAAAATAGCCTTCTACGATCGCAAAATCAATCTCTCCGTCCGAGATGCGGTCGAGGAGTTCGTGAGTGTTTGCCGTGATCATGGTCAGGACAGTATCCGGATGCCGTGTCTGGTATTCGATCAGAAAACGCGGCATGACATATTCACCGATTGTAAGAGTCGCGCCAAAGATCAGGGCCGGCTTTTTTTTCTGCATGGAAAGGAGCTGCTCTTTCAGATAGACCTGGTCATGGCTCAATGTCGTAAAGGCGTGGAGCAGATATTCCCCGGCCTCGGTCAGAACCGGCTTTTTTCCCTGAAATGTAAAAAGACGGGTCTGATAGTATTCCTCAATATAGCGGATATGCTGCGAGACGGCAGGCTGCGTGATATGAAGCGCCTCGGCGGCTTTTGTAAAATTCATGTATTTACAGACTTCCAAAAATGTATAAATACGAAAATCTAGCATAAGAATGCCTCCTTTTCCTAATCATAACATATGTTTATGCATAAATAAATATATATAATTTTTCATGATTCATTTCCTTTGATATGATACTTCCAGAAATAAAAAGAGAGGAGATAACCATGAAAACAATTCAGGAAACTTATAAAGGTATTTTGTTCTGTCTGCTGATCTCCATTCCGGCGTTTTTGCTTGGAAAACAGTTTGAGGTAGTCGGCGGGCCGGTGTTTGCGATTCTGATCGGGATGTGTCTTGCCCTGATAGTGAAAAGGAGCGAGCCCCTTCAGCCGGGGATCAAATTTACATCCAAAAAGATTTTACAGTACGCGGTGATTCTGCTTGGATTCGGCATGAATCTGACGGATATTCTGGAGAAAGGACGCCAGTCTCTTCCAATTATCATTGCGACGATCTCCACCTCACTTGTGATTGCCTTTGTGCTTCACAAGGTCATGCGGATTCCATCCAAAATCTCGACGCTGGTCGGGGTGGGGTCCAGTATCTGCGGCGGTTCGGCCATTGCGGCGACGGCACCGGTCATTGATGCGGACGATGAGGAGATTGCCCAGTCGATCTCTGTTATTTTTCTCTTCAATGTGATCGCGGCGCTGATCTTTCCGAAACTCGGAGCCGTTCTGGGACTGAGCAATGAGGGGTTCGGTCTTTTTGCCGGAACGGCGGTCAATGACACCTCTTCCGTGACGGCGGCGGCAGCGGCATGGGATGGAATTCACGGCAGCAATACGCTGGATGCGGCGACGATTGTCAAATTGACAAGGACTCTTGCGATCATTCCAATCACACTGGTTCTCTCCATCTGGCAGATGCGAAAGGCAAAGAAAAACGGAGAGCAGGCAGGCGGAACCTTTGATCTGAAAAAGATCTTTCCGTTTTTTATCCTGTTTTTCGTGCTCGCTTCTATCATTACAACAGTATTTTCCCTTCCGGTGACAGTGACTGCACCGATTAAAGAGCTGAGTAAGTTCTTTATTATTATGGCAATGGCGGCCATCGGGTTTAATACGAATCTGGTGAAGCTGGTCAAGACAGGCGGGAAACCGATTTTCATGGGACTTTGCTGCTGGATCGGAATAGCGGGAGTGAGCCTTCTGATACAGCATTTTCTGGGAATCTGGTAAATGCGTAAAAGAAAACTTCGGAGCATATACTATAAGAACAATAGATGCTCCGGAGTTTTTTTATGTCTTTTCAGAAAAAAGCATGGAAGAAATACATCCTTTTTGCCGCGGCAGCCTGTTTCCTGCTGTCGGGCGGAATCTGGTATGTAAAAGAATACACCACTGTCGGAAACAGCGTAAACGGTCATGAAATGCCGGTCTGTTCTGTGGAGACGGATGAAAAACAGGCGGCCCTGACCTTTGAGACAGCCTGGGGAGACAAAAAGACCGGGGAGATCCTGGACATATTAAAAGAAGAGAAGATACGCGCCACCTTTTTTGTGACTGCCGGATGGATGCGGGAGCATCCGGATCTGGTCGGAAGAATGAAAGCGGAAGGACATGACATCGGAACGATGGGAGTCAGCCATGAAAATCTGTCGGAACAGACATCCGCGGAAATCAGGGCAGAACTGCAGGAAGCAGAACATACCGCTAAAGAGGAAGGGATTTCCATGGAACTTTTCCGCCCTCCCTATGGACGATACAGCGACACACTGATCCGGACTGCCGCGGAGGAAGGGTTTTTTACGATCTGCTGGTCAATCGATTCCCGGGACTGGAAAAACTATGGGAAAAGAAGTCTGATCAAGGAAGTGGTCGAAAGTGAAGAGCTCCGGAATGGAGCCATTATCCGTCTGAACAGCGAAGCAAAATTTACAAAAGATGCATTAAAAGAACTGATCGAAAACATAGAGGAAAAGTCATATGAGATTGTTCCGGTTTCGGAGATGATACTAAGAGACAATTATCACATGGATGTAAAAGGAAGACAGATCCCAAGGATGACATAAAATGCCGCTTTTCTTCATACAATACCAGAAAACAACAGGAGGAATTTGTGCAGATGCATTTTGTAAAAATGGAGGGATGCGGCAATGATTATATCTACGTGGATCAGGAAAAAGAGCAGATCGTAAATCCGCAGACCCTGGCGAGAAAAATCAGTGACCGCCATTTTGGCGTTGGAGCGGACGGAATGATTCTGATCTGTCCGTCCGATATGGCAGACTGCCGGATGGAAATGTATAATGCGGATGGGTCCAGAGGGAAAATGTGTGGAAACGGTGTCCGCTGTGTGGCAAAATATCTCTATGATTATAAAAAGATACGAAAAGAGGAGATTGCGGTAGAGACCGACAGTGGAATCCATACGGTCCGGATTCTGGAAGATTCCGGAAAGGCTACAGTGGCCATGGGCACCCCGGTTATTGAGGAGGAGCCTTACGTGATCTCGATGGAAGGACAGAAGACGGAGATGATGATTGTCTCCATGGGAAATCCCCATGCAGTCATTTTCATGGAGCCGGAGGAGGGAAGCTGGAAAACATGGAATATGAAAAAGGCGGAAGCTGTCAGTACCCATTCGGACTTTCCGGACGGGATTAATGTAGAGCTGGTGCAGGTATATTCCGAGACCGGTATGAAAATCCGCGTATGGGAGAGAGGAAGTAAGGAGACCCTTTCCTGCGGAAGCGGAGCCTGTGCCGCGGCAGCGGCGGCCATCCGGAGCGGAAGAACAAAACAGAAAGTGAATATTGAAATGCCGGGAGGTATGATGGAAGTGGAATGGGACAGTGACGGGCAGATGTATCTGACGGGAGGATGCCGTTTTGTATGTGAAGGGGAGTACCCCGGAAGTGTCGGATAGATAAAAAATAAGCGTAGTACGAAATTGTACTACGGATCTGAAAAATCTCCTTTACGTGTTTCGTGAAATGTGTTATGATAGACGCGGCATGAGTTTAATACACTAAAGAAATAAAGAGAAGGAGACAGGGTATGTTTAAAATTAATGAAAATTATCTGAAACTTCCAGGAAGCTATCTCTTTTCAAATATTGCAAAAAAGGTAGCGGCATATACCGAAGCAAATCCGGACAAATCTATCATTCGGCTTGGAATCGGTGACGTGACACAGCCGCTGGCACCGGCGATTATCGATGCGCTTCACAGCGCGGTGGATGAAATGGCGCACGCAGAGACATTCCACGGATATGCCCCGGATCTTGGATACGAGTTCCTGAGAAGTGCAATGGCAAAGAATGATTATGAGGCAAGAGGCTGTGAGATCTACGCAGACGAAATCTTTATCTCCGACGGAGCAAAGGGAGATTCCGGAAACATTCAGGAGATCTTTGACCAGGACAATAAAATCGCTGTCTGCGATCCGGTATACCCGGTATATGTGGATACGAACGTCATGGCAGGACGTACCGGTACCTATGATCCGAAGTCCGAAATCTGGAGCGATGTGATCTACATGCCGTGTACGGCAGAAAACGGATTTGTGCCGGAGCTTCCAAAGGAAGTGCCGGATCTGATTTATCTGTGCTTCCCGAACAATCCGACAGGATCTGCCATCACAAAAGACCAGCTTCAGGTGTGGGTAGATTACGCAAATAAAAACGGATCCGTCATCATTTATGATGCAGCATACGAGGCATATATTTCCGAGGAAAACGTACCGCACACGATTTACGAGTGTGAAGGCGCAAGAACCTGTGCCATCGAGCTTCGCAGCTTTTCCAAAAATGCCGGATTTACAGGAGTGCGTCTCGGCGCAACAGTGATCCCGAAGGATCTCAAATGCGGCGACGTGATGCTTCACTCCCTTTGGGCAAGACGTCACGGAACCAAGTACAACGGGGCTCCGTACATCGTACAGAAAGCAGGAGAAGCAGTGTATTCCGAGGCAGGAAAAGCACAGTTAAAAGAGCAGATTGCCTACTACATGAGAAACGCAAAGACAATCTATGACGGGCTGAAAGACGCAGGCTATACTGTATCCGGAGGCGTAAATTCGCCGTATATCTGGCTGAAGACACCGGACAACATGACGTCCTGGGAGTTCTTTGATTATCTGCTTGCACAGGCAGGCGTTGTAGGAACACCGGGATCCGGATTCGGACCAAGCGGAGAAGGATATTTCCGTCTGACTGCATTCGGTACTTACGAAAATACAAAGGCGGCAGTAGAGAGGATCAAAAATCTGTAGGACGCTCCGGAAAGCGAAAAAGCAGGCCGAAAGAATCAGGTGAAAAATAAAAGCATCAAAAAAGGACATCTCCGAAAAACGGGGATGTCCTTTCAGGTGACAAGAAGCTGAAGTTCTGTGATGTGTTCATCCGGGTCCGCAGACTGATGGATATCAACCCAGAGCAGCTCAAGAAACCATGGCCCGGCCGTAAGTCCATGCTCCTGGGCGTAGGAGAGCAGTTTCGGGATGCCTTCGGCATTGTGGACGGTGCTTCCATGGTAGCTGTAGGAAAGATAACGTCCTTCCGGCAAGGTATCCGGACCGTCCTCGGCAATGAGAAATACTCCCTCGTAGCCAGTGTAATTTCCTTCCCTGGCAGATGCGGCAGGCAGCAAAGAACCGATATGATTGCTGCCGATAATATAGAGAGTGTCCTGGGACTGGTTAAACAGCTGTTTCATCAGTACATCCATCTCTTCGTCCTTCTGATAACCAGAGTGAAGAATATGGCAGGACCGCGCCGGAAGCCATTTTTCCGTGACGGTCTCAAGAGGCTGATCCTCCGCCTTCCGGATCGTTGCAAGGCGCTCCTGCACATTAGACTGAAGCTTCGTAAGGTCTGTGATTTTCAGGCGGATCGCATCCAGCTCATCCCGGAGCAGCTGTTCCGTCGTATGAATACTCCGGTCATTTAAATATTCCCGGATCCGCTCCATGGGAAATCCAAGCCCCCTAAGATCCCGGATCACATTCAGACGCCAGATATCATTGAGACGATAGAGGCGGTATCCGTTTTCACCGCGCTTCGGTGTCAGGAGACCAAGCTCCTCATAGTAACGCAGTGTGTCCACACTGATCTGATACAGCTTTGAGATTTCTCCGATTTTAAAATACTGTTTCATAAGCGCCTCCTGAAAAACCATTGTTGTTCGTATTATATCAGGGTTTGGAAGAAGGTGGAAGAGAAAATGAAAAAAAGTGTTGACAATCAAAATTTTTTTGATATAATAGTCTTGTTCGCTGATAAAACAGTGACACGGCAAATGCTGATGCGGATTGGTGTAATGGCAGCACAGCAGACTCTGACTCTGTTAGTAGAGGTTCGAGTCCTCTATCCGTAGTTATCGGAGTGTGGCTCAGCTTGGTAGAGCGCTACGTTCGGGACGTAGAGGCCGCAGGTTCAAATCCTGTCACTCCGATCACCGGAAAAACTCAATTTTTGCCGATGAAAACAACATATATTAAAAACGCTTTGAAAGACAGAAAGCAGCGATGCGGATTGGTGTAATGGCAGCACAGCAGACTCTGACTCTGTTAGTAGAGGTTCGAGTCCTCTATCCGTAGCTTTCGGAGTGTGGCTCAGCTTGGTAGAGCGCTACGTTCGGGACGTAGAGGCCGCAGGTTCAAATCCTGTCACTCCGATTTTTTTATTAGATACCGTAAAGCCTTAATATCAGGGTTTTACGGTGTTTTTATTTTTTGCGAAAATATAACTGAATTTCTAAAAAGGTTTTGTCAATACTTATCCAATGAAGTAATTTTTAAAAAGAATGATCCAGTCGGAAAGGGCTGCATCCGGTCCGTACTCGTGGCTCTGGCATGAGTATAGTACGGTTCTTAAATCAATGCGGCGCCAGTTAAAAAACTCCCTTTGCCTGTAGACGGGCAGGGGAGTTTTTTGATGAATGACTTTTTAAAGATCTCCTAAAAGAGCTTATCAGACAGAGCAGGAGGCGGAAGTGAAAATAACTGAGATGAGAGATAAAAAGACACTATGAGCGAAATGAAGGACAAAATAGGATAACCTTCTTGTTAAACTGCTGATTTTATTGTAAAAATAAAGAAACTTGATTGTAAAATTTTTATAAAAGGAGATTGATGAGATGAGCACAAAAAGGATGAAGAAGATTGTGGCAGCTGCCATTGTAACAGCAACTGTATGCGGAATGATGGCGGGATGTACGTCGAAAGAAGAAAAAATTGAAGTGAATGCGTCCACTTCTCCATACGAAGATATGGTGGATTATTTTGAGCAGGAAGGACTCATTTTGGAGGACTGCGAACCGGTAGATATCAATGAAACACCAGGATATCTCACAGACAATACGAATGGACAGTTTACTGAGACGAAAGTGGCGGATAAAGCATATGATTATGATGGACTCTGGCTGTTCTGGTGGGATCCGGAAAACAAGACGGATCTATATGAAAACTATGAGTCTATGGCTGCCAACCAAGGAACGATAGTCCTTGCCGGAGGCGCTGCGGTCCTTGAGACGGAAGCGGTAAACGGAACTTACGCAATTGCATTTTCAGAGGATTATGAAAAGAAACAGGATGCGGTTAAAGTGTTTGAAATGATAGAAAACGAATAACAGTTCAATGTGATTTGCACTATTTATATTCTAGTACCAATGCTCTGAAATTAAGAAAAGGTAGGGAAACAATATGGAACGGGTTTTTGGAAAAGACAGGGGCAGCATGGGACGCTTCTTCCGCATGCTGCAGAAGGCAAGACTTCCTTATCTGTGGATTCTTGCATATATTGCCATTACAGCTCTTCTTAGCAATGTAGGAATCAGCGTAACGGAATACACGGCCGAATTATTTGCCGGGAATGTGAATTTTGGTACCGTGATTCTTCCGTTTTTGGCTTTTACATTACTATCCCAGCTGATCAATTCGGTCAGCAAGATTATGAGTAACTTGTGTGTTGCGCGAATTGACCGTAATATCAGGAAAATGATCTGGAGTAAGACCGTCAGGCTGCCGCTTCGATATTACGAAAAAAATAAGCCCAAAGAAATGATTTCCCGTATTACAACGGATATCACGGCAATCAGTCAGTTAATCATGCAAGTATTTGTTGCGATTCTCACTTCCGCATATACGCTGGTCATTACGCTGGGAAAAATCGGATCCTACGACCAGAAGCTGATGATTGCTCTGATCGCGGTTCTTCCGCTGAATTTAGTCATTGCATTCGTCATGGGAAAGATGAAGTTCGGAGTGCTGGATCTGGTAAATCAAAAAAATGCAGAGCTGACACAGACGATTGCAGAAAAAACCAATAATCTTCTTCTCGTCAAATCTTACGGAAAAGAAGAAAAAGAACTTCAGACAGGGCGGGAGAAGATGAACGGGTTCTATAAAAGTTCGATTCTGAATGCGTGGCTGGGATTCGCAACTCCGATGTATGCATTGGTGGGAGCTATGCAGTTTATTGTGATCGTGATGGTAGGCCGAAGCTTTTATTCATCCGGCGCATTGACTCTTACCCAATGGATTGCCTATTATGGATTCGCGGTGAATATCGTTAATCAGCTCAGCACGTACTGTGTATATTGGACAACCTTCAAGGGTTCCCAGGGAGCGACCAGAAGAGTAGCTCAGATTATGGAAGAAATGGAAGAAGACGTAGAAGCCGGCGAGCATGTGGAACGTCTCAGCGGCGATATTGAATTAAAAGAGGTTGATTTTTCTTATGAAGAGAAACTTATATTCGATAAACTCAATCTGAAGATCCCTGCAGGGCGCGTGACGGCGCTTATCGGACCGTCAGGAAGCGGAAAGACGACCCTTCTGAATCTGGTGGAACGTATGTATCCGGTTTCGGGAGGCAAGATTTTATTTGGGGGCAAAGATACCGCACGGTATTCGCTCAAGAGCTTCCGAAGCGAGATTTCATACATAACACAGGAAAGTACATTGTTTGCGGGAACGATCCGCGACAATATCCTGTTCGGCATTAAAAGAGAGGTGACGGATGAAGAACTGGAAAAAGCATGTACGGACGCAGAAATCATGGATTTTATCAGGGAACAGCCGGAGGGCTTCCAGACGGATGTAGGCGAGCAGGGCGACAAACTTTCCGGCGGACAGAAACAGCGGATTGCTTTTGCGAGGGCGCTTCTAAAACAATCGGATTATCTGTTTATGGATGAGGCGACCGCGGCTATGGACATCCGGGGAAAAGATCAGGTATGGAAGAGTGTGAAACGGCATATGGAAGGTAAAACCGTGCTTATGGTTGCCCACGACAGACAGACCGTACAGAAAGCAGATTATATCATAGTAATGCATAACGGAAGGATTATCTGTCAGGGAGAACCGGAGGAAGTATATGCCGAGAATACATATTACCGAGAATTAATAGGAAGTGAGGGACAGGGCAGATGAAAAACAACAAACATGTAATATCGTTTTTTCTGAACTTTTACAGAAGGCTTTCGATCCCCTGGTGGCTCTACCTGATTGCATTCGGAAGCGGCGTGGTTTATGCCGAGATCGGAATGAGAGTATCGGAGTATCTGGTCCGTGTGAACAAGGGGGAACTATATAATTCTGTTATTTTAGGCTATGTGTTTTTTACGATTTTTAATGCGTTGCTGGGATTTTTGCGGCCGCTTGTGCAAGAGTATGCCAATCAAAAAGTGATCCTGCGGGTAAGGCTTTCGATGTGGAGGAAGATCCTGCATCTTCCGATGGATCAGTTCGAAAAGGAACAGCCGTCCTCGCTGGTGTCGGCCGTTACGAACGACGTAACTCAGGCAACTCTGGTGATCAGCGGAATATTCTCAGGAGCTGCGTCGTTATTCGGATTTGTCCGCGCCTGTATGATCTTGTATCAATACAATTCGCCTCTCACAGCATACCTTTTGATCTGCATACCGGTTGCGGTGGCAATGTTTATCATCGTCGGCAGGCTGCAGTTTACTATAATGAAAAAGCGCTATGCGGCGTTGAATGAAATGACCACATTTTTCTCCGAACACCTGTCGGCCGGGAAATATGTAAAAGCGCAGGTAATGGAAGAAAAAGAGCTGGAAAGCGGATATGCGGCAATCGATTCACGGTATAAGGCAGATATATACTATGCTTTCATGGAGCAGATTCAGGTTCTGGCCAATTCCCTTTATTCGCTTCTTACGACTGTTGTAATGGCAGTGGGCGGTTCCAGATTGATTAACGCCGGGAAAATGGAATCAACAGGGATTAATATGTTCAGCACCTATATGACGCAGGTGAATCTTTATATGGCGGAGCTTTTGACGGTGTGGCAGAACGTGATGGGCTCAAAAGGCGCACTTGTCCATGTCGGGGATATTCTTGATATGGAAGAGGAACATACAGAAAAAGGTAATTCCTGGACAGAATCAGGGAACAAAGATATTGTATTCAAAAACGTGAACTTTGGATACGGGAACGAAAAAGAAATCCTTCATGACTTTTCCGTTTGCATTCCGGGAGGAAAGACAACGGCAGTGATCGGCGATAATGGTTCCGGAAAATCTACAGTCATGAAACTGATACAGGGATTCTACCAACCTGATTCGGGAGAAATATGGGTTGGAGGAAACAAAATAAGCGAAACGAGTCCCCGGGAATGTCATAAAAAATTTGGCTATGTACTCCAGAACAATCCGCTGATGTCAGGTACAATCCGGGATAACATTCTGTATGGTGCAGAGGGAGAAACGACGGAGAAAGAGATGAAAAAAGCAGCGGAAGAAGCCAGAGCGGATTCTTTTATAGATGCGCTTCCCAACGGATATGATACAACTCTTGGAGAGGCAGGAAACCGTTTGTCAAGCGGTCAGAAACAGAGAATAGCCATTGCCAGGGCATTGATTGCGAAGCCGGATTATCTGATTCTTGACGAGGCAGGGGCGAGTCTGGATCATGACACGTATATGAAAATCTTTCATAGTATCGGGAAAAAGATGGAAGGCAATACGATTGTTTTCATTGCCCATGATATGCGCGAGATTGCAGAAGCAGACTATCTGGTTGTTATGCGTCACGGACGCCTTGAAGCTTGCGGAACCCATGAAGAAGTACTTGCCGTAAGCAGGACTTATCAGGAATATCTGCAGTCTGCGGAGGCATCTTAAAAGAAAGAAGGAATGATTATGAAAAAATTTACGATTGTGTCTTCCCTGCTTTTCGTATTACTGTTTTGTGGGATGGTAGGATATGTGGCGTCGTCTAAAGACTTTATGCCTCCAAAAGAGGAAGAAGCGGCTGTGCCTGAAGAAGAGGATAAAGAAATACCTGTCTGGAATAAGACAGTGGATGAACTTGTCTCATTTCTGGAGGAGAAGGGGCTGATCCATGCGGACACGAAAGTGACGCTCAGTGCGGAAGGCCTGTGTACGCTCGCACTAAAATATGACGGAGCCGAAATATACTGGTGGGATCTGGAAAATCTGGATCCGGAATCTGACGAGTATCAGGCATATGAGAGTCTCAGGACAAAAGGCGAAATCAATTTATATGGAGCCGGTACGATTATTATGCCGAAGAAAAATGGTCCTTTTGCACTTTTATCAACCTATTATGAAGGTGATGTGGAGGCATTAGAAAAAGCGTTTGAAGAATTTGGTCAGGAGAATTGATTGATGAAAATGAAGCTTGTTTTGGTAGAAAGTGATGAAACATTGTGTACAGAACTGAAAGAATTACTGGCGTTTTATAATGTATTTGACATTGTGCATACCTTTGACGGAATCAATGAAGCCAATAAATATATCTGTCTGAACGATGTGGACGCGGTGTTTATCAACATAAAAACAGGAAATCCAAGATATAGCGGGGACGGCTCCTTTCTGGCATACAATCTGTCCCAGATAAAGCCGGATGTCTTGGTGGTGTTGTATTCAGAAGAAAAGTTAGAGGCAGGGCAGGTATTTGACTGCTGCTGCGATGAATATTTTCGGCTTCCGTTCGATAACCGTGTGCTTCAGCGTGTGGTTAAGCGGCTGCAGTATTTGTTTGAGCTGCTCCAATACAAACGGTTATCTGTGAACCGTTCTATGATGATCAAGACGAGAAACGGATATCAGCTCGTGAATATTGATAAGGTTCTTTTTATCGAACGGACGGACCGAAAGAACAAGATGGTGATGGTGGACGGAAAAGAGATGGTCCTTGCCGGATATTCCATGAATGAATTGGAACAGATTCTGGAAGGTTATAATTTTTACCGGTGCTATCAGTCATTTATCGTGAATCTTTCCAAAGTATCTTATGTTCGGGCGGATAATGAATCGAAAAATTTTGCGCTGATTTTCGATGGATATGCAGGGGAAGTTATGGTGAGTCGCGAGAAATATAAGGAAGTACTCCAACTGCTAAAAAGTAAATATGCGAAGCTTACGCTTTAGGAGGAGAAAGATGAAGTCAAAAGTTTTATCGTTTGTCGAATATGATCAGGTGGATATCAGTATGTACAAGAAAGTATTCAAGCTTGATGAGAAGGCGTACAAGAAAGAAATAGATTTTATAAAAAACAAGAACAGCACATGGGAAGAAGCGGGGGAAGTTACGGACGGAGCACTTATTGTATGCGATATGGAATCGGCAAATCCGTTTTTTAACAGAGAGAACGTGAAAATTATGGTAGGACAGGGGTTCTTTCACAAGAAGCTGGAAACGATGTGCATCGGGCTGAAAAAAGGGACGGCCAGTGAGCTGGACATCGACGGAGAGAAAGTGACTGTAACGGTTCGTTCCATTCAGCAAAAAAAGATTCCTGTGATCACGGACGGGATGATAGAAGCTCTTGGAATTGAAGGAGTGAGCAATATAGAACAATATGAGGCTCGTCTGATCCGGGAACAGAAAAAGAAGATTGCAAAAAACGAGGGATACGAAGCAGTCCAATATGTGATAGACAAAGTTTTTGAGGCCAGTACGTTTGATCTTAAGAAGGCGGACTGGAAAGAAATGACAGATCATGAAATTAAGAGATTGAAGACAATTTCCAAAGAACAGGGGTTGAATCTGGAAACCATGACGCCAGAGGAATTTGAAGGAAAGATGCCGTTCTCAAGCTATTATGAATTATTCGCAAGCGTGCAGAACGATTCATGGGACAGACTCTGCGGCTACCTTCTGGGGCGGGAATACGCAGAAAAAAGCGGCGTTGGATATACGATGGAGCAATACCGGGACGATATAGATGAGTACGTGAAATTCTGGCATGAAACGAAAGAAAATGCAGAAAAAATCAATACTTATGAATATTCGGAAATTTTATTTTATGTAAATTATTATTACAATAAGGTAAAAGAATATGTGACAGAGAATTTTTTTAAGGAGGAAAAGTAGATGGCAATTCAATATGCGGATGATGAGAGTTTTAAGGAACAGATTAAGGAAGGATTTGTGATCGTGGATTTCTTTTCCACAACGTGCGTACCCTGTAAAGCCTTTTCACGTATTTTAGAAGAGTTAGACGCGGAACTTCCGTTTATCCATATCGTCAAAGTGAATACTACAGATTATCCGAAGCTTGCCAAAGAGAATCGTATTTTTGGTGTTCCAACCGTTCAATTCTACAAAGACGGTGAAAAGAAGTATGAAAACGTAGGTGTGATGGAAGTGGAAGAGATAAAAAAGAAGATCACAGAATTCATGTATTAAGAGGGAATGGATATGGAAATCGGGGAAAAAATCTATGGATTTGAAGTTAAAGAAAAGAAGTATGTGCGGGAGGTTGAGGGAGATATTATTCAGATGGAGCACCTGTCAACCGGGGCGCAGGTTATCGTCATAGACAATCAGGACGTTAAAAAGAGCTTTTTGATTGGATTTCGGACCATACCAAAGGACAGCACGGGAGTTTTTCATATTCTGGAGCATTCTGTGCTGAACGGTTCCCGCAAATATCCGGATAAAGATACGTTCGTCAATCTGATGAAACATTCCATGGCAGAATTCGTAAATGCAATTACGTATCCGGATCATACAGTATATCCCTTTTGTACAGAGAATGAAAAGGATTTTATGAATCTGGCGGATGTTTATTTAAACGCGGTATTTTGTCCGAATGTTCTTACGGATAAAGAGATCTTTGAACAGGAGGGCTGGCATTTTCAGTGCGAAGACGGAAAAACTCCGGAGATTAATGGCGTTGTTTATAATGAGATGAAAGGTGTCTTTTCATCCCTGGACAGCATATTAGAGGATGAAATATCTAAAGCAATGTTTCCGGAAACGGCTTACCGTTTTGTATCCGGAGGATTTCCGGATACGATTCCTGCTCTATCTTATGAGGAATTTCTGGAATATTACAGGACGTTTTATAATGCGTCCAACTGCTGTATTGTTCTATATGGAAGAATGAATACGGAACAACTGTTTGAGTATATTGATAAAGCTTATCTGGGAAAAATGAAACGCTCAGAACCTGCGAAGCCGGTCATGAGACAGAAACCTGTAAAGGGAATCCGAAAAAAGCTGTATGACAAGGATAAGTTCGGTGATCAGGGGGTGTTTGCGTCATGCACCTATAGTCTGGGAGATTTTGACAACCGGGAACGTATGAATGCAGTCTATATTCTTATGCAGGCGATTATGGGGGAAGACGAAGCACCGATGAAAAAAGGGCTTATTCAGAGTCTTGGAATCCCGGAAATTCAGTATTTTATTATGGATGGTATCAGACAACCCTATCTTGCCATTAAAATAAAGAATACGGACAAAGAAACTGCCGGCCAGTTGAAAACGGTTATCAAGGAACAGGCGGACAGACTTTGCAGAGAAGGAATCAAAGAAGAAGTATTGATTTCGGCAATTAACCGTCTGGAATTTTGGATGAGGGAAAAAGGCGGAAACCAGCCGGAGGGAATAGAATGTGTACTGGATATTGCCGGAGGATGGGCACAGGGAACCGGACCTTGCGAGATGATAGAATTTGAAGAAACATACAGAAAGATGAGGACCCTTGTAAAGGAAAGATACTTTGAAGCACTTCTAAGAGAAACCTTCCTGGAAAATGATTATGAGGCAGAGGTTTTTCTGGAACCTCTTGAAAAGGTCGAAGAGAAGAAGCAAAAAGAAGAGACAGAAGATCTGCCGGCGCTGTCTGTGGATGACCTGTTTCAAAAGAAAGAGGAGCCGCTTACAAGGGTAGAGGAAGAGGAGGGGGTTACATATCTGAAGCAGGAGATCCCTTCAAAAGGAGTGGCATATCAAAGCTGCTATTTTGATATCAGTGAGCTGGAACCGGAGGAAGTTCCTTATGCCAAGCTGTTTTCCGAACTTCTGGGAAGTCTTCCTACAAGAATACACAGTCTGGAAGAATTAGTGATTGAGAAAAATATGTGGCTTGGAAATGTAAGGACTTATCTGGAAGCGTACACCAATGCAGATGATATCCGGCATGTCAGGCTTAAATTTGTGATGGATGTAAGCTGTCTGGAACAGAATCTTCCAAGAGCGGTAAAACTGGGAGAAGAGTTGCTGTATGACACCATTCTGGAGCATCCGGAGATTATTCTGAAAAGGATCAGGCAGAGCCGGATGGAACTGGAGAGGGGATTTGTTACCAGCGGAGACAGTTATGCATCTGGCCGCGTGGCAGCACACTATATGCCGGAAGGAGCGGCAAGGGAACGTTATAACGGAATTCGCTATTATCAGTTCTTGGGAAAACTTCTAAAGAACTTTGACGTGGATCAGGGGCAGATTATCCGGGAGCTTAAGAAAATTCAGAAGAAGCTTTGCAGTAAGTCTAATCTGGTGATGAGCTTTACAGGCACAGAGAAATCTTATACCGGTTTCCGTAAGTTGATAGCAGCTTCGAGGTTCGTCGGTAGTGAAAGAAAAGGGGATCCCGGGTGGTATCAGGATAAATTGCTTCCCGGGAAATCAGAGGCATTCATTATTCCGTCGGAGGTATCCTATGTTGCGCTTGGAGGAATCGGGGAATATACCGGTGAGGATTATCTTCTTGGCAGAATGGTGAGCTTTGATTATCTGTGGGCCAAAATCCGCGCTGAAGGAGGGGCCTACGGATGCCGGATGTCTGTACTCCCAAATCAAAGCTGGATTATGAGCTCCTATCGAGATCCGAACGTAAAAAGGACGATAGAAGTCTTCCAAAGCGCTTCAGGGTGGTTGAAAAATCTTGAATTAGGAGAGCAGGAACTTCTGAATTATAAGATTGGTGCAGTTGCCGGATATGACCGGACTTCTAAAACATATGTACAGGCAAAACGAATGGATTCCTGGTATCTGAGGCAGGAAGAGCCACAGACCAGAGCAAAGATCAGAGAAGGGGTGTTAAAAGCATCGGAAGAAGATTTGAAAAACAGGTATCAGACGATGGAGAGCTTTGCCAAAGAGGGAATTGTCTGTGTTCTTGGAAACAGAACGAAGATTGAAGAGACAGCCGACCAATTTGACAATGTAACAGTACTGATGGAGTAAATCTTAATAGAGAAATGATAAAGATGGAGAAGGAGAATAAGAATATCTGGGAGAAATTCACCGAATCATGGAAGAAGCCGGTCAAAATCAAATGACCGGCTTCCCTGCTTTTGTGCTATACTGAAAACTGTGAGAGAATTAATCTAAAGAAATGGGTGAAACGATGAGAGAAAAGAAAGATATATCTTATACGATTCGCAGATCTGCGGATTTCCCGGTTATTATGATCGGGGAAGGAATTCTGGTGGGAGCCGTTGCCGGAGGCATTGTGCTTTTGTACCGGATCTGCCTGAACTATGCGGGGACATGGATGCGTCAGATCCTGGAGATGTGCAAAGGAGATCCGCTCCGGTCGGCGCTTTGGATCGGAGTGCTTCTTCTGATGGCGGTTGTGACCGGCCTTCTTGTCCGGTGGGAGCCGATGATTTCGGGCAGCGGTATCCCGCAGTTAAAAGGTGAGATGGAAGGAAAGCTGGAACAGCGGTGGTACCGGATTCTTCCGGCGAAATTTCTGGGCGGCTTTCTGGGAATGTTCGGCGGACTTGCCCTTGGTCGGGAGGGCCCGTCCATTCAGCTTGGAGCTATGGCGGGAAAAGGGATCTCCCGTGTTTTAAAACGTGGAAAGACGGAGGAAAAATTCCTTTTGACCTGCGGCGCCAGTGCGGGAATGGCGGCGGCATTTCAGGCTCCTCTTGCAGGCGTCATGTTTACCATGGAAGAGATTCATAAAAACTTCACGGCGCCGGTGTTTATTTCTGCCATGACCTCGGCGGTTGTTGCCGACTATATGACATCTCATGTTCTGGGGATGGATCCGGTGTTTCAGTTTGACATTGCAGGGAATCTGCCTCAGAGATATTACGGACTGCTCATTGTCATGGGACTGGTCTTAGGAGTCTTCGGTGTGTTTTATAACTGGTTTACTTTGAAAGTCCAGAGCCTCTATAAGAAGGCTGCGTTTCTGGGACCGGTCGGGAAAGCAGTGTTCCCGTTCCTGGCTGCCGGGATTCTCGGATTTACGGTACCGGAGATTCTGGGAAACGGACACAGCCTGATCGATACGATGACGCATGAGAGAATGGTGCTGCAGACGTTGATTGTGCTGTTCGTTTTAAGGTTTTTATTTTCAGCAGTCAGTTTCGGCTCCGGGGTCCCGGGCGGGATCTTTTTCCCGATGCTGGTGCTCGGCGCGTTTGCAGGATGCGTTTTCGGGACAGTATGCAATGAAATGTTCGGCGTTCCGGCAGAATATATCAACAATTTCATTCTGCTTGCAATGGCGGGATTTTTTACGGCGGTGGTACGCGCCCCGATGACCGGAATCATTCTGATTTTTGAGCTGACAGGATCGTTGAGCCAGATGCTTTCCCTGTCTGTTGTCACGGTCATTGCATACATAACGGCCATGATGTTAAAGTCAGAGCCGATTTATGAAAGTCTTCTTGCAGGACTTCTGAAAGGGCAAAACGGGCAGATGCCGGAAGAAGGAGGAGAAAAGGTACTGGATTATTATGCGGTGGCAGAAGGTTCTCCTGTTGCCGGATGCATGGTAAAAGAGGTCAGCTGGCCAAAAGCGTGCCTGCTTGTATCGATCCGGCGGGGTGAGAAAGAACTGATCCCGAAAGGAAAAACAAAGATTCAGACCGGGGATGTTATTATCACAATGACCGACGAAGCGCACAACGGCGAAGTGTGTGACCAGATGAAGCAGTTGTGCAGAAACGAGTAAAAGAGGCGATGAAATTTGGATACAAAAAATGATTTCAGTAAAGGAAGCGTGGCAAAGAATATATGGAGTCTGGCTGTCCCTATGACAGTGGCCCAGCTTGTCAACGTGCTTTACAGTGTGGTAGACAGGATTTATATCGGACATCTTCCGGATGCGTCGACAGAGGCGCTGACCGGGATCGGGCTTGCGCTTCCGGTTATTACGATGATTACAGCATTTTCCAATCTGTTCGGCATGGGAGGTGCTCCGCTTTGTTCGATTGCAAGAGGAGCGGGAGACGTAAAACGGGCTGAGAAAATTATGGGGAATTCCTTTACGCTGCTTTTGATGACAGGCGTGATCCTGATGGCGTTCTGCTATCTCACCATGAGACCGATGCTTTACCTTTTCGGTGCCAGCGACCAGACCTATCCGTATGCACAGGCGTATCTTTCCGTTTATCTGACAGGGACACTGTTTGTGATGATCAGTCTTGGTATGAACAACTTTATCAACGCCCAGGGCTTTGGAAAGATGGGAATGCTCACTGTTTTGATCGGTGCAGTCCTGAATATCGTGCTGGATCCGGTTTTTATTTTCGGATTTCATATGGGCGTATACGGAGCGGCGGCGGCGACCGTAATTTCCCAGGGAGTGTCGGCAGCCTACGTGTTCTGGTTTCTGAGAGGGAATCATGTTCTTTTCCGGCTGAATAAAAAAGATATGAGACTGGAGGGGAAACTGATCCGGGAAATTACAGGACTTGGACTTTCCGGGTTTGTCATGTCGGTGACGAACGGTTCGGTACAGATCGTCTGCAATGCCATGCTCTCCCGGTATGGAGGGGATCTGTACGTCGGAGTCATGACGGTAATCAATTCTGTCCGGGAAATTATTACCATGCCGGTGAACGGCCTGACCAACGGCGCACAGCCGGTGATCGGATTCAACTATGGAGCGGGGGAATACGAAAGAGTAAAGAAAGCCATCCGTTTTATGGGTACGAGCTGTATCGTATTTACCTGCGCGGTCTGGGCGGTTCTGTTTGCCGTACCGCAGTTTTTTATTCATCTGTTCAACAGTGAACCGGAGCTGCTTGAAGCAGGGGTGGGCGCGTTTCGGATATATTTTTTCGGAATCTTTCTGATGGCACTTCAGTTTACCGGCCAGTCTACCTTTGTGGCACTTGGAAAATCGAAGCAGGCGGTGTTCTTTTCCCTGCTCAGAAAGGCGATTATTGTCATTCCGCTTACCATCTGCCTCCCGATGATCGGAGGGCTTGGTGTAAACGGTGTATTCCTTGCAGAGCCGGTTTCCAATCTGATCGGAGGTGTGGCATGTTTCGCCACCATGTATGTGACTGTCTACAGAAAACTGGGAAAAAGAGGAGAATGATCTGTTTCTGGTTGCAAAACAGCAGGAACTCTAGTAAACTGATAATAAATTGAAACAGTTTAAAAAATCAGAAAAAGAGGAGAAAGTTTTGAAAAAGAACCATCTCTGTCTTTCCGGATCCGGAAGGATATCTGACGTAAGGAGGTGTGACATGTGGACGCTCTGACACCGGAAACAATGAGGATTATTTGGCTTTTGCTTGTTGTGATTCTTCTGGTGATCGAACTGATTACCGTGGGACTGACGACAATCTGGTTTGCGGCGGGATCGGCGGCGGCATTTCTCCTGTCTTTGACAGGTGCCGGGATCGGATGGCAGACTGGCATATTTCTGGCCGTTTCCATCGTCCTGCTGATTTTTACAAGGCCGTGGGCCCTCAGGTATGTCAACAGAAACCGGGAAAAGACCAACTACGAAAGTCTGATTGGGAAAACAGTCAAAGTGACACAGCGTATCAGCAACACAGACCAGACGGGGGCAGCGGTCTATGACGGACAGGAGTGGACCGCAAGAAGCGTGAAAGATGACGGGACAATTGAAGCTGGAAAGTATGCGGTTGTCGAGAAGATCGAGGGCGTGAAGCTGATTGTGAGGGAAAAGGAGGAAAAGTAATATGATGAATGCATCCACGATTATGAGTATTCTTGGGATTATTTTACTGATTCTGATTGTACTGATTCTGATCTCCTGCATTAAGATCGTACATCAGGCACAGGCACTTGTGGTCGAACGTCTCGGCGCATATCAGGCGACCTGGGGCGTTGGAATTCATTTTAAGATTCCGATCATTGAGCGTGTGGCAAGACGGATTGATTTAAAAGAACAGGTGGTTGATTTTGAGCCGCAGGCGGTAATCACGAAAGATAACGTTACCATGCAGATTGATACGGTTGTCTTTTATCAGATCACGGATCCGAAGCTGTTCTGCTACGGAGTGGCAAATCCGATCATGGCGATTGAAAATCTGACTGCTACGACGCTTCGAAATATCATCGGAGATCTGGAGCTGGACCAGACATTGACATCCAGAGAGACGATCAACACGAAAATGCGCTCGGAGCTTGACCTCGCCACAGACCCGTGGGGAATCAAGGTGAACCGTGTGGAACTGAAAAATATCATTCCTCCGGCAGCGATCCGGGATGCGATGGAAAAGCAGATGAAAGCGGAACGTGAAAGAAGAGAGGCCATCCTTCGTGCAGAGGGTGAGAAGAAATCTACGATTCTTGTGGCAGAAGGAAATAAGGAGTCCGCAATCTTAAACGCGGAGGCGGATAAGCAGGCGGCTATCCTTCATGCAGAGGCAGAAAAAGAGAAGATGATCAAAGAGGCAGAAGGTGAAGCGGAAGCGATCCTGAAAGTCCAGAAGGCTAACGCAGATGGTCTCCGTTTCCTGAAGGAAGCCGGCGTCGATGAGGCAGTCCTGACCTTAAAGAGTCTGGAAGCATTTGAAAAGGCGGCGGACGGCAGAGCGACAAAGATCATCATTCCGTCCGAAATCCAGGGAGTGGCAGGTCTGGTGAAATCCCTTGTAGAAGTCGGGGAGACAGAGAAAACAGTCGGCGAGTAATCGAGAAGCCGGCACTGGCAGAGTAGAATAGAAAGTAGAAATGAAACAGAGGTCCGGAAAAACTCCGGGCCTCTGATTTGCTTTCTGAAGTTATTTTATTTTACTGTGATCAATTCATAGGATCTGGTGCCGAGGCCGATTTTCTCAGCGTGGGAGAGACAATCTTCCCATCCGGCTTCCGGGGTTGTGTTGACGAAATGATCGTGGTGGTCACAGAAGCCATCCTCATGCATACGGTCATCAAGAAGGCTTCCAGGAAGCGGATTCTGTGCATTGCATGCGTCCACGCAGGCCTGATCCAGCGCAACCGGGTCGAAGCTTGCGAACATTCCGATATCCGGAAGGATCGGCACATCGTTTTCACCGTGGCAGTCGCAGTACGGGGAAATGTCGATCACCAGATTGATATGGAAATTCGGGCGCCCATCCAGAACCGCCTTGGAATACTCGGCGATTTTCATATCAAGTTCCTTCACCGCGGAAGAATTCTCGTTGTAGATGGCATCAAAATTGCAGGATCCGAGGCAACGGCCGCATCCGACACATCTGCTGTGGTCAATGGAGGCACGACGGTTTTCATCAAAAGAAATCGCTCCGTGGGCACAGTTCTTTGCACAGGTCCGGCAGCCTACACAGCGTTCCTGATCGACAGAAGGTTTCCCGCTGTTGTGCATCTCCATCTTTCCGGCACGGGAACCGCATCCCATTCCGATATTTTTGAGGGCACCGCCAAATCCGGTTGCCTCATGTCCCTTGAAATGATTCAGAGAAATGAAGACGTCCGCATCCATAATGGCAGTTCCGATCTTCGCATCTTTCACAAGCTCACCGCCCTCCACAGGTACATAGGTCTCGTCCGTACCTTTCAGTCCGTCGGCGATGATGACCTGACATCCGGTAGAAAACGGGGTAAATCCATTTTCGTAGGCACTTTCGATATGCTCCAGAGCATCTTTTCTGCGTCCTACGTATAAGGTGTTGCAGTCTGTCAGAAATGGACGTCCGCCAAGCTCCTTTACGACATCAGCAACAGCTTTTGCCCAGTTCGGACGAAGGTAGGAAAGATTGCCCGGCTCGCCAAAGTGGATCTTGATGGCTGTCATTTTCTTCTCAAAATCAATCTCCCCGATGCCGGCTTTTCTGATCAGTTTTTTCAGCTTGCCCGGAAGATTTGTTCCAGGAAGAGCCCGGAGATCTGAAAAATATACTTTTGCTTTTTCCATGTTTTTGTATCCCTCCAAAATATAGTTTCCTCTCAAATTAAATTTCCATTTCCAGAATATAATCATCCATCACAAAACCGTTTCCGATGTCGGTTACCTCAGAGCGGACATCGTGAAAACCAAGATGATGATAAACGTCCAGTGTATGGCTGTTGTACTTGTTGCAGGTCAGCCAGATCTTTTTAAACCCTTTCTCACGGCAGTAGTTCTTTAAGAAATCCACAGCCTGTGTGGCAAGATGCTGTCCCCGGAAATCCTTGTGAAGATAAAGCTTGCTCAGAAACAGAGCATCTTTCTCCGGATGAATCCCCGCATAGCCTGCAAACGCATCATCACAGAAGATCCGATAATATTCATATCCGTCTTTCACCTGGTCTTTCAGGGCCGGATAAGACTGGAACCTGCCGACCATGTAGTTGACCTGCTCAAGGCCGATGATTGGGACAAAATGCTCGTGCCAGATTTCATTTGCAAGCGCCGCGATCTTGTCCAGAGCGACATCGGTCACAGCCTGTTCCATTCTGAATGTTCCCATAAAAATTCCTCCTTCGGACTGTTTTTTCAATCCCTTATCTGTTATTATAAAGATAGTAAGAATTTGATGCAAGATAAAATTAGAGGTGACAGACAGCACATGACAAGCTTTGTAACATTGAAAGATGTACGCAAAATTTATAAAATGGGAGAAGTGGAAATCCGCGCCGTGGACGGGATCGATTTCGAGATTGAAAAGGGCGAGTTTGCCGTAATTGTAGGGCCGAGCGGCGCCGGAAAGACGACTGTTCTCAACATTCTGGGCGGGATGGATACGGCCACCAGCGGGGAAGTGTGGATTGACGGGACGGACATCACGAAATTTAAAGCCCGGCGGCTGACCGGCTACCGGAGGGATGATATCGGATTTGTATTTCAGTTTTACAACCTCATTCAGAACCTGACCGCACTGGAAAATGTAGAACTTGCGCTTCAGATCTGCAAGGATCCGCTGGACGCTGCGGAAGTGCTGCGGGAAGTCGGACTGGGCGACCGCATGAAGAATTTCCCGGCGCAGCTTTCAGGGGGTGAGCAGCAGCGAGTCTCCATTGCAAGAGCGCTGGCGAAGAATCCGAAGATTCTGCTCTGCGATGAGCCGACGGGAGCGCTTGACTATAATACAGGGAAAGCAATTTTAAAACTTTTGCAGGATACCTGCCGGGAGAAGGGTGTGACTGTGATCCTGATTACGCACAACTCGGCCATTGCGCCGATGGCGGACAGGGTCATTCATATTAAAAATGGAAAAGTATCAAAGATGATCAGGAACGAACATCCGGTTCCTGTGGAGACGATTGAGTGGTAGATGTAAATTTAAATCTTAGGAAAATCATAAAGACGAGATATGAAAGGAGGCGAAGATGATGAACACAAATAAAATAAGTAATTTGAATAGAATATTTACCCGCAATATGCTTCGCCACTTTATAGAAGGAAAAGTAGATAATGCCTATTCGTCAGTAGTAAGACGTTATATAAGTAATGCCGACCAAAAAAACAACCGGGAACTAATAAGTGAAATATATTGTGAATTACAAAATAATTATCGGAATGAATATTTTTATAAGAATACTTTGTTGAACAAATTACTTTTAGGTGTGCACAGTGTTAATACGACAACAGCCTTAACGGAAATTGCCATTGCAAAATCTAAAGCAGATTTTATATTAATAAATGGGAAAGCCGTTGTATATGAGATAAAAACGGAATTGGATAATCTGGAAAGATTAGAGTCTCAGATAGATGACTATTATAAAGCGTTTGAGCATGTGGCTGTGGTCACTTATGAAAAGAATCTGAAACAGTTGAAAAAAGTATTGGATAATATTGATAGACCGGTAGGTATTTATGTATTAAGAAAAAATGGAAAGTTAGGTACAGTTCGAAAGCCTCAAAAATACACAGGTGATTTGGACAAGGAAATTATTTTTAAGTTATTAAGAAAAAGTGAATATGAATATATAATTGCACAGCAATATGGTTATTTGCCAGAAGTTACACAGTTCCAATATTATTCTACTTGTAAAAAAATGTTTTTGCAGATACCCATAGAAGAGTCATATTTACAAGTTTTGCGAATATTGAAAAAGAGAATGCAACTAGAAAAAGAGGAATTTGTTAAGATCCCTTATGAATTAAAGTTTTTGGTGTATTTTATGGAATTTACATATGATGATTATCAGAAACTTGAAATTTTCTTAGAACGTCAATATGGAGGTGCGTAGTATGTATTTCCCTTATTTGAGAGGACGACAATTTGAATTAATCGCATTGCGTGAACTGGTAGAGAAAGATGTTTTGAGCAGTAAAATAACGCCAATTATTGAACCTGTAAAGTTATCTTCTACGCTAGTCAAAACTATAGAAACATATAAGGAGAATAATAAGCAGTTAGCCATTATTACTAACCCTAAGGTGGGCAGCTTTATTATTGATGCTGAAGAAAAGAAAAATCAGCAGTTAAAAGAAAGTTTGTCTGCATGTTTAACAGAAAATAGCAATATTCTTTTTATGAATTTATTAAGGCCAAATTCAAAACCCGACAAATTTATTGATAAATATTCAAACAATATGGGAACGATTTGTGACGATAAAGATGCAATTTCTACTTATGAAGAATACTTTGCTTTAGCAGATGTTAAGTATAATTTAATACCGGATGAAAGTGGATTTAGAAGAAAAATAAGAAAAAACAGAGTGATTTTGGCGGATAGATTCAATAAGATGCCCAGAAATAATGATTATATTGAAGTTGATGATGAGCCTTTTTCGGAAGATCATTTATACTATTTAGAAGATGGGTATATTGGTTTTGCAGATTATTCTGTGGTTGGCAAGGAATATAATGAAACTGGATTTGCACCTTATGCAGTTGCAATACATATCGTATATTTTGATTCAGATAATAGTTTACGTGTAAGACATTTTGTGTCTGATTCGAATGATGATATAAGTGACCCAGCTGGGAAATTTCAAGAAGCATTGTCGAAATTAGTGGTATGGAACGAAGAAGAGCAACTTGATACTGCGGCAATGAAAGAATTCGAAGATTTATATCGTCGAGAGGCTTATCCGGGATTAGGAACAGTGAAAAAATTATCTATTATGCATCATTTGGAACTAATAGGAAGATATTTGGATAAGGAGTAGCTTATGATAATTTGCGAAAAATGTTTTTGCGATACAGAAGTTATTTCTGTTATCCGGAACAAAGCAGAGATTGGGGACTGCCCACTGTGTAAATGTAAAAATGTACATATATATGATACGGATAAATATGAAGATCTGAGTATGATGTTTGATGAATTGATAAGTATATATACACCAGTTTCTTTGCTGCCAGAGTCATATCCAAAATCAGATACTCGTTTATTAAAGAGTGATTTAATTAATAACTGGAATATTTTTAATAAAAAGAGCGAGTCTGATGTGTATAATATAATAACAGCGATATGCAAGGAAAAATATAAGTATAACGCAGAACTATTTGATCATCCAGTTGGTATTCAGGAATTATATGACCAAGACTATTTATCAAAACATTCTCTTTTAGTTACTAATTCTTGGGATGATTTTGTAAATGCGATAAAAACAAAGAATCGTTTTCACACTCATTATGTGGATTTAAATCTGTTGGAAAGATTTTGTTCATACATTCGTAAACCCTATAAGGCAGGTGAGTTGTTTTATAGATGCAGGATATCGACGGAAGAAGGGATTCCGTCTAATGAAATGGGGGCGCCTCCAAAAAAATTAACTACGGATGGTAGGGCAAATGCAAGAGGAATCAGGTGTTTGTACTTAGGCGATAGTCCTGAAACTACGATCCATGAGACGAGAGCTGGAGCGTATGATTATGTAACGGTTGGTACATTTAAATTAAAGAAGGACATTATTGTTGTTGATTTAAAGGAAATTAATCAAATCAGTCCATTTATAGAAGGGATAGATTGTTTAGAGTATGCGATTAATAAGGAGCATTTAAATAAGATAAATGACGAAATGGGTAAAATTATGAGGAGAAGTGATAGTGCTTTGGACTATGTTCCAACGCAATATATTACCGATTTTGTCAAGAGTATTATTCGTAATGATGGTGCTGCTGAATATGCTGGTATAGAGTATAAAAGTGTAATGCATAGTGATGGGTATAATCTTGCCTTATTTGATCCTGATTTATGTGAATGTGTCGATACGCAGATTTATAGAATAGATATGATTGATTATCGCAAACATGTTATATGATAATAGTTTCTACAAGAAATTTAAAGAAAAAAGCGTTTACAGGAGTCCTTTACTATTCAAAAGACGATTTTGTCGTTGTGTTTTACAGGAATCTCCGGGAGACATGGAAAGATGAGCAGAATAATAAGGATGAAAAAAATCCAAAACATCAAAATGATGTTTTGAATGATGTTTTAAAAGATGTTTTGCAAAATCAGATAATCCAATTTTTGACCGAGAATAACAGGCTGAGCCAAAAGCAAATAGCTGCAAAAACAGGTCGATCCATAGCATCCGTACAGCGAGCAATGAAGAAGCTTTCTGAACAGGGGAAGATTGTTCGTGAAGGTGGAAAGCGTTTTGGACATTGGAAAGTAATATAATTTAACGAATCGAGTTCGAATGGCGGTGATAATATGAAAAAGACGGCATTAAGAAAAGAGTTCTGGATGTCGATCAGAAAAAGTCCGGGCCGTTTCCTTTCGATCTTTCTGATTGTCGCTCTGGGAGTTTCGTTCTTTTCCGGAATCCGTGCCTCGGAACCGGATATGCGGGTTTCCGGAGACAGATATTACGATGAGACAAACCTTATGGATCTGAAAGTACAGGGGAGCCTGGGGCTTACGGATGACGATGTGAAGGCGCTGTCCGAAGTAGAGGGAATCCGGTCGGCGGAGGGCGGATACAGTGTTGATGCCCTTTGCAAAGTGGGTGAAAATGAAGAAGTCATACATATTGCATCTTCCTATGACACGGTCAATCAGACGACAGTATCCGAAGGAAGAATGCCAAAAGGGGATTCCGAGTGTGTTCTTGATGAAGACTTTATGGAGGCGAACGGCTATGAGATCGGGGATACGATTGAACTCTCTTCCGGCACGGAAGATCCGCTGACAGACAGTCTGAAAAAGGAAGATCTTACGATAGTGGGAGCAGGCAGCAGCCCGGAATACATCTCCATTGAAAGAGGAAGCTCCCTGATCGGAAACGGTGAAGTCTCCGCCTTTGCGGTGGTGGCACCGGAGGCTTTCGTACTGGATGTATATACGGAAATTTATCTTCTTGTAGACGGAGCAGAAGCCGAAACCTGCTACACAGACGGGTACGATGATCTGATCGCGGAAGTCAAAAAGCGGGTGGAAGATATTGCTGATGTGGAGTGCGTCCGCAGGACGGAGGAGATCAAAGCGGAGGCACTTCAGGAAATCGCGGATTCCCAGAGTGAGCTGGATGATGCGAAAAAAGAAGCAGATGAGGAGCTCGCAAAGGCAGAACAGGAATTACAGGATGCCGAGCAGCAGATTACGGACGGACAGAAGCAGATTGACGATGGCAAGGCAGCACTGGAATCCGGCAAGGCAGAGATCAGCAGTCAGGAGAAGACCCTGCAGAATGCCGAGGCTCAGTATCAGAGCGGAGCGGCTGAGTTACAGTCCGGAAAAACTGCACTGGCAAGTCAGAAGGAAGCTCTTGCATCCGGAAAAAGTCAGGCTCAGGCAGAGTTCGCAAAGCAGGAGGAAGAGATTGCAAATTCCCAGGGCCAGCTGGATTCGGCCAAACAGCAGATCGATGCGGCCGAGCAGGAACTTGCCGCTCAGGAAGCAGAGCTGACTTCGGCAAGAGAAGAGATGGATCAGAAAAAAGCAGAGCTTGCAGCCGGACTTGAGGCATTGAATCAGCAGGAAGAGGAAATCAACTCCGGACTTGCTCAGGCGGAGCAGGAGATCAGTCAGAAACAGCAGGAGCTGGATGCACTGCAGGCACAGATCGACGAACTGGAAGCGACGATAGCATCGGATCCGGACTCTGTTACAGAAGAGATGAAGGCAAAGCTTTCGGAACTGAAAGGCCAGTGGGAAAGCGGAAACAGTGTCCTTGCGAATGCAAGAACTGAGCTGGAGGCAAAGAAAGCTCAAGCGCAGGAAGCGCTGCAGGAGATCGAGACACAGCGGACAGATCTTGCGGCGTCACAGAGCGAACTGGAACAGGCGGATCAGACCCTTTCGGAACAGGAAGCAGTCTTTCAGGAACAGGCAGCCGCAGCAAGAGAGGAGCTGTCTACACGGAAGGCTCAGTGGGAAGCCGGCGTAAAGGCGCTGGAAGAAGGAAAAGCGGCACTTGCAAGTGCAAAGCAGGCGACAGAGGCCAGGTTTGCGTCAGGAGATGAGCAGATTGCCGCTGCCGAAGCAAAGATCCGTGCTTCCGAGTCCGAACTTTCTTCGGCGGCATCTCAGATTGCAAGCGGAAGATCCCGGATTGAGGCTGCAAAAAATACGATTACGGAGCAGGAGACAAGTCTGGCACAGGCAGAAGCCGAACTTGCAGACGGACGGGCCGAACTGGAGTCCGGTCGGAAAGAATACGAAACACAGAAAGCAGACGCCGAGAAAGAACTGGCGGATGCTCAGATAAAGATCGACGATGCGAAAGCAGAGGTAGATGAGATCGAAGATCAGGAATGGTATGTCAATGACAGAGACGTTCTGGCAGAATACACAAGCTACGGCGAAAACGCAGACCGGATGCGTGCTATCGGAGAAGTGTTCCCGGAACTCTTCTTCCTTGTGGCGGCTCTGATCAGTCTGACAACTATGACAAGGATGGTGGAGGAAGAACGAACCCAGATCGGTACATTAAAAGCGCTTGGGTACGGAAAAGGAGCCATTGCAGGAAAATACATGATGTACGCATTTCTTGCGACGATGGGCGGCAGTATATTCGGAGTACTGATCGGAGAAAAACTATTTCCATATGTCATTCTTTATTCATACCAGATTATGTATACCCATCTGCCGCACATTGTGATCCCTTATCAGTGGAGCTATGCGGTGATGGCAACGGGAGCGGCACTGGCATGTACGCTGCTTGCCACGTTCTATGCATGTTATAAAGAACTGGCGGCACAGCCGGCGGAACTGATGAGGCCGCCTTCTCCGAAAGAAGGAAAGCGGATTCTTCTGGAACGAGTGACTTTGATCTGGAAACATTTGAACTTTACATGGAAATCCGCAATCCGGAATCTCTTCCGTTATAAGAAGCGGTTTTTCATGACAATCGCCGGAATCGGCGGCTGTATGGCGCTGATGGTAGTCGGATTCGGTATCCGGGATTCCATCATGTGCATTGGAACCATCCAGTATCAGGAGATTCAGGTCTATGATGGCATGATTTATCTGAGCAGCAGTGTGACAGAGGATCAGATTCAGCAGATCCAGGATGCCATGGATGGAATGGATAAGATGGACCGTTACATTGAGATGGAGATGACCAGAGAACCGGTGTCCGTATCCATTGACGGAAGCACAGAGGACGTTTACCTGTGCGTACCGGAGGACAAAGACGCGATCGAAGACTTTATGAACTTCCGAAGCCGGACGACAGGAGAGGTCTACCATATTCAGGATGAAGGTGTTATTCTGACAGAAAAAATGGCCAATACACTGGATGTTTCCAGCGGAGATACCATCTATCTCGGCGCGGACGGATCGGAAAAAGAAGTAACCGTTACGGCGGTCTGCGAAAACTATATGGAGCACTACGTCTATATGTCGCCGGAACTTTATCGTGAATTGTATGGAGAAGAACCGGAATATAACAGCATTCTCTTCGATCTGAAAGACGCATCCGCACAGGAACTGTCACAGACAGGAGAAGAACTGTTAAAGTATGACGGCGTAATGAATGTTACTTACACAAACAGCATTGAGGATCAGTTAAATACGATGCTGCAGAGCCTGAACCTGGTTATTGTGGTACTGATTGTTTCAGCAGGACTGCTTGCATTTGTAGTACTGTACAATCTGAACAACATCAATATCACAGAACGGCGGCGGGAGCTTGCAACCCTGAAAGTACTCGGATTTTACGATACGGAAGTCAGCTCCTATGTTTACCGGGAGAATATTATGCTGACGATATTCAGCATCGCAGTCGGCATTGTACTCGGGGCACTGCTTCACCGGTTTGTCATTACGACTGTGGAGGTGGACGCAGTCATGTTCGGAAGAGTGGTCAACTGGCAGAGTTACCTCTTAAGTGCCCTGCTCACCACAGTATTCTCCCTGTTTGTCAACTGGGTAATGTATTATAAACTGAAGAAGATCGATATGGTGGAATCACTGAAGAGTGTGGAATAAAAAGAACTCCTTTCATGAGAGGCATGAGAAAGGCTGATCGTGAAAGGAGTTCTTTTTGAGAAAAGAGTGAAACAGAAGCAAGAAAAAAGCAAGGATTTCCACATACATATAGAGAAGACTGCATGATATAATGGAAGAAATTCTCAGGAGGTGAAAAGATGAAGCATGGCGGTTCGATCCATAAAAGAGTAATGTATTACGCACAACAGGAAAAAGAAGTGCTTTATTGTGATCTGAACATCAAGGACACAGGTTATACGGAAAGGCAGGCAGAGAAAAGCAGAGAAAAGTACGGAAGCAACCTGATTTCCGGCCGCGCGTCCGACACGATATTCTACCGCCTGCGCAGGGCGTTTATCAATCCGTTTACAACGGTACTGCTGGCACTTGCAGTAGTATCGTTTATTACAGATATGCTGCAGGTCGAAAGCTTCAGCCGCAATGTGACAGCTTCACCGATTATTTTCTGCATGCTTGTTGTCAGTGGAATGATACGTTTTATTCAGGAAATGAAATCAAAAAAGGTGGCGGATCACCTGGTCAGCCTTCTGCATTCTACCGTGACTGTGCTTAGAGAAGGAAAATGGACAGAACTTTCATCCTCCGAGCTGACAGTTGGAGATCAGGTACGCATTTTCGCCGGAGACCGGATTCCGGCAGACATCCGTCTCACAAAAACAGCAGACTTGTTTCTTTCACAGTCTGTCATTACAGGAGAAAGTGCCGTGCTGGAAAAAACATCGGGGAAAATCAGTATACAGGACAGCTGCACTTACAGCGATTATAAAAATATTGCATGGATGGGCTCGGCGGTAATGGGCGGATCCGGAGAAGGGATTGTGCTGGCTGTCGGGCCGGATACAGTGTACGGCGGCTTTTCGGGAATGATATCGCAGCGGAAAAACAAGTTTGACCAGGGAGCTGCTTCTATTGCCCGGGTACTGCTTCGGTTTATGGGAGTCCTCATTCCAATTGTATTTGTTGCATGCGGCCTTACAAAAGGAAACTGGGCGGCTGCATTTCTGTTCGCTCTGTCCGTAGCAGTAGGTCTTACCCCGGAAATGCTTCCCATGGTTATTAATGCCTGCCTTGCAAAAGGGAGTGCTTCTATGGGGAAAAAGCAGACAGTAGTAAAAAACATTAATGCCATGCAGGGCTTTGGAAGCATGGACGTACTTTGCGTCGATAAAACCGGAACGTTGACGGGAGATATAATTTTGCTGGAATACTATATGGATATCCTTGGGAATGAAAGTGAACGGGTACTGGAACTTTCCTATCTGAACAGCCTTTATCATACAGGAGTCCGGAATCACCTTGACACGGCGGTTTTGAAATACAGAGAAATGCCGGGGCTTGGTGAACAACTCGGCAGGGCTGCAGAGCAGAAAGCCAAACTGGATGAGATTCCGTTCGACTATGAGCGGAAGATCGCAAGTATTCTGGTAGGCGGAGAAGAAAACAACCTCCTGATTGTAAAAGGCAGTATTGAAGAAGTGTGCAGACGCTGCAGATATGTGGAGTATAAAGGAGAAAAAAGAGAAAAGAAACCCGAAAATAGTTCCGATGTCCATGCGGTTGTAGATGAGATACTCGAAGACGGGATGAAAGTTCTGGCAGTAGCCTACAAGCCTGTGAAAAAGAATAATCTGACAAAAGAAGATGAAACAGACCTGATACTGATCGGCTATCTTGCCTTTTTTGATGCTCCGAAGAAGACGGCGGCGGATGCGATCGGGAAGCTGAAAGCCCTTCAGGTCGGAATCCGTGTATTAACAGGAGATCAAAAAAGCGTTGCGGCATCAGTCTGTCATCGTCTGGGAATTGACACAAGTCAGATACTTACCGGAGCAGAGCTGGACGCTATGAGTGAAGAAAAACAGATCATGCAGATTGAGAACACAATGGTTTTTGCGGAGCTGTCTCCAAAACAGAAAGCGGAGATTGTTGAAACACTGCAGGCAAACGGGCATACAGTAGGATATTTAGGAGATGGAATGAATGATCTGCCTGCCATGGTGGAATCCGATGTGGGAATTTCGGTGGATACGGCAGCAGAGGCGGTAAAAGAAGGCGCGGATGTCATTCTTCTGAAAAAGGATCTCAACGTGCTGGAGGAAGGGATACTGGAAGGAAGAAAAGCCTTTTCCAATATGACCAAATACATACGGATTACAGCCTCATCCAATTTCGGAAATATTTTTTCAATAGTAATTGCAAGCGTTGTACTTCCGTTTCTGCCGATTACATCTGTGCAGCTCCTTTTGCTGAATCTGCTGTATGATACACTGTGCCTTGTCCTTCCATGGGATCACGTCGACCAGGATGCATGCTCCAGGCCACTGGAATGGTCAGGACGGACGCTGGGACGATTTATGAAATTTTTCGGCCCGGTCAGTTCCTTCTTTGATGTGATTACATTTTTGTTCCTGTATTTCATTTTTTGTCCGGCCCTGTGCGGGGGAGAATTTGCGCAGCTTACGGAAACTGCGGCACAGACACAGTTTATTATGCTTTTCCAGACCGGATGGTTTCTGGAATCCATGTGGACTCAGGTGCTGATTCTTCATCTGCTCCGGACAAGAAGAATACCGATGCTGCAGAGCAGGCCTTCCGGCCCGGTGATGTTCGTTACAACAGTTGGAATTCTCTTCTTTACTGTTTTAACTTTCACACCGCTTGGAAAGATAATTGGAATGATGGCGATGCCGGTTTCCTATTTTGGCTTTCTGGTCGGGGTTGTGATTTTATATCTTTTTGTTGTAACTGTTGCCAAAGGGATTTATGTCCGCAAATATAAAGAATTATTTTAAAAGGAGGAAGCAGAATGAAAAAGAAAATCGGTTTAATCAGTCTGGATTCCTCCACTGCAAAATGGATTTATGAAAAGTTACGCATATCCTCGCAAGGAGGAATGGCAGCTCAGGATTTTCAGGAAGGACTGGAGGATCTGCTAAATGGTGCCGTTGATTCTCTTATGCTGGAGCTGGATGAAACAGAAACACCGGTTTTACAGTCAAACCATTTACTCGTCTGCGGCGCACTCTCCATTGATCCAAGATTTCGGAAAGTCATCCGGGAAGGGGCGGAAATCCCGCTTACCCCGAAAGAATTTGATATTCTCTGGTTTCTGGCCCGCAACAGGGGAGAAATATTTACAAAAGAGCAGATTTACAAGGCAGTGTGGGAAGGAGAATATATGCTGGATGACAGCAACATCATGGCGTTCATAAGGAAACTGAGGAAAAAAATCGAGCCAAATCCGGATGCACCGGAATATATTCTGACCATCTGGGGAATCGGATATAAATTTAATGACCGGATATAACTGCAGAAACACCCTTTCACGGCTGAAGATCATTCGGCCGGAAAGGGTGTTTCTTACTGTAAACGCAAGAAAATCGCAAGGATTTAACCATGTGATTTTTTCTGCGTTTTTTCTATACTCAAAATGAAAGGAGGTATCTGCCGTTGAACAAATGAAAAGGAAGGAGATAAAAACATGCTCAAAGAAAGAAAACTGACTGTCCGGACAGCTGCGGAGGGCCCGGTAAAAGTTATTATGAAAGAACTGAATACAAGCCTGCGCGGGCTTGATCCGGAAACGGTCATGGAAAACCGTTCACGCTATGGAACAAATAAAGTCACTCATGAAAAGAAAAAATCATTGCTGAAACGGATGGCCGGGGCATTCATCAACCCGTTTACCGCAATTTTGCTCTGTCTTGCGGCCGTATCCACGGTGACGGACATGATACTGCCGTATTTTTCCATACTTGGCCATACTCCGGAGGATTTTGACTGCCTTACTGTCGCTATCATTCTTGTTATGGTAGCTGTATCAGGCACACTCCGGTTTGTACAGGAATCAAGAAGCGGGAATGCAGCAGAAAAACTTCTGGAAATGATTACAACTACCTGTACGGTGACACGAAAAGAAAACGGAACAGAAGAAATACCGATGGACGATCTTGTAGTGGGAGATATCGTACATTTATCAGTAGGAGACATGGTTCCGGCAGATGTCCGGATACTTGACGCAAAAGATCTTTTTGTCAGCCAGTCCGGACTGACCGGAGAAAGTGAGCCGGTTGAAAAGCTGGCAGCCGCAGTTCAGGCTGGAGAAACCGCAGTCACAGAGTACAGTAATATAGCATTTATGGGAAGCAATGTAGTGTCAGGAAGCGGAACCGCGGTTGTGATCTGTACCGGGGACCATACGCTGTTTGGATCCATGGCGGCTTCCATGGCCGAAGAGCCGGCCGAGACAAGCTTTACGAAAGGCGTAAATGCAGTTTCGTGGGTCTTGATCCGATTCATGCTCATTATGGTTCCGCTTGTCTTTATTTTTAACGGAGTTACAAAAGGGGACTGGCTGGAAGCTTTCCTTTTCGGGATTTCCATTGCAGTCGGGCTGACACCGGAAATGCTTCCGATGATTGTAACGACATGTCTTGCCAAAGGAGCAGTCTCCATGAGCAAAAAGAAAACCATTGTTAAAAACCTGAATTCGATTCAGAATTTCGGCGCTGTGGACATCCTTTGTACAGATAAAACCGGAACATTGACACAGGATAAAGTCGTGCTGGAATATCACCTGAATGTCAGCGGAAAAGAAGACATGCGCGTATTGCGGCACGCATATCTGAACAGTTATTTTCAGACAGGGTATAAAAATCTGATGGATCTGGCGATTATCCATAAAACCGAGCAGGGAGAGGCAGAAAATCCGCAGCTGACAGATTTGTCTGAAAACTATATTAAAGTAGATGAAATCCCGTTTGATTTTACAAGACGAAGGTTATCTACGCTGGTACAGGACAAAAACGGGAAAATACAGATGGTAACTAAAGGAGCAGTGGAAGAAATGCTTTCCATCTGTGCTTATGCAGAATATGACGGAGAAGTAGTGCCGCTGACAGGAGAAATCAGGGAGAAAATAATAAACACGGTAGATGGATTAAATGAAAAAGGATTTCGTGTTCTGGTGGTTTCTCAGAAAAGCAATCCGTCTCCGGTTGGAGTTTTTGGGGCACAGGACGAATGCGATATGGTCATGATGGGGTATCTGGCCTTCCTGGATCCGCCGAAAGAGTCTACGATGGAAGCGATTCAGGCACTAAAACGGTACGGGGTTGCCACAAAAATACTGACAGGTGACAACGAGAAAGTAACACGCACAATATGCAGACAGGTAGGACTGAAAGTCCGGGGAATGCTTTTAGGAACAGATCTGGAAACTATGACTGATGAAAAACTGGCGGAAGAGGCTGAATACACAGATGTATTCGCAAAGCTGACACCGGAGCAGAAAGTCAGGGTAGTCAGGGTACTGCGCGAAAAAGGCCATACGGTAGGATTTATGGGAGACGGCGTCAACGATGCAGCCGCAATGAAGGCGGCGGATATCGGAATTTCGGTGGATACCGCTGTTGATGTTGCAAAGGAATCCGCAGATATTATTCTTCTGGAAAAAGATCTGATGGTATTGGAAGAAGGCATTATTGAAGGAAGAAAAACCTATGCCAACATGCTTAAATATATTAAAATGACCGCTTCCTCCAATTTCGGGAACATGTTTTCAGTACTGGCGGCATCAGCATTGCTTCCGTTTCTGCCAATGATGAGTGTACAGCTGATTTTTCTGAATCTGATTTACGACCTTTCATGCACGGCAATTCCCTGGGACAATGTTGACGAAGAATTTCTGCTTGAACCAAGGCGATGGGATGCATCGTCCGTTGGAAACTTTATGATTTGGATTGGTCCTACAAGTTCTGTTTTTGATTTTCTAACTTACATTTTCCTGTATTTTATGTTCTGCCCGGTCTTCGTCTCGGGAGGCATTCTTTATAATGATCTGCCGTCACATTTTCAGGGGGAAGAACTTATCCGGCTGCAGTCCATGTATACAGCCATGTTTCAGGCGGGATGGTTCATAGAATCCATGTGGAGCCAGACACTGGTTATCCATATGATCCGCACACCAAAACTGCCTTTTGTGCAGAGCCATGCGTCTGCACCTTTGACGCTCCTGACTTGTGCAGGAATAACCGTGCTTACCCTGATTCCGTTTACCCCGCTTGGCACAATACTTGGATTTGCACCTCTGCCATTAAGCTATTTTGCTTTTCTGATCCCGTGTATTCTGCTTTATATGGCACTGGCTACCAGTCTGAAAAAAGCATATGTAAGGCATTATGGAGAATTATTATAAGGAGGGCGCGAACAATGAAATGGTCAACAATCTGGATAAAACTATTTGGAACTACCAGTCTGTTTGGAGTGGATATGGGATTCTGGGTATCTATATCTGCAGTTCTTCTGATTGTACTGGCAATGAATCTTGTATTCTGGGGGATGAAACCAAAAAAAGATGGAAGTGAAAAGTGATAATTGTAAACAGGAAAAGTACTGCTGTCCATGAATGATCAGATATCATTACAGGACAGCAGTACTTTTCTAATGGGAAAATTCACAGAGTTTTTTACTCTGTGAAATATTTTTTATTTCATTATAAATAGAGATAATATTTTCTTCTGTTACCCTCAATTATTATAGCACAATAAGTAAAAAAAGCAACGAGATTATCTACTGCGAAGGCAGAAAACAGTTGATTTTATCTGTCCACAATGCTGTCCTTTACAAATTTCAAACATAATAAAGATCTATTCCCCGTCAAAATCCTTGTCTGTCCAGTATTTGTTTCCCGTGATCAAACAAGAAATTCATGATTATTTTTCTATTTCCAAGTCTTTTCATTTCCCGTCAATAAAAAACGTCAGACAGAGTCTCCTCCAAAAAAACAGGCGGTGTCTCCATACGGCCTCTGCCCTTTCGCAGAGTAAAAAACTTTACGAAAAGGGGGAAGCAGCCATCTGGTATATGCTGCATTGCGGAAAGGGACAGGAAGCAGAGGCCGTACAGAACTGGAAACAGCAGGATTCCACTGCCAGGGCACAAGCCTTTCTGTTTACCTTTGAGCGGATGAAACGGTATGAGGGAAGCTGGCATTCTCTCCATGCACCGCTGTTTCCGGGCATGTTCTTTCTGGAAAGTGAAACAGACTGCGTTCCAAGGGATCAGGAAGCAGTTCCGGTGGATGAAGAGACAGAAGCATTTCTGCGCAGACTTGGTGGAGCGGATCATTTTGTTCCCATGTCCAGAGGCATTATCCGGGACGGTGTGACGATAGTGACAGAAGGCCCTCTTGTTGGAAACGAAGCAAGAATCAGGAAAATTGACCGGCATCGGCGTCTTGCAAAAATCGAAGGACCGTCAGAACTCTGGCAGAATGAAGGATTCTGGACCGGTCTTGAGATTACGTCAAAAAGCTGAGAGGTGTGGAGCATGGAAAACTGGTATGCACTCAGGACTGTACCCGGAAAAGAAGAAGCAGCGGCAGAGCTGTTACGCCAGACAGTAGATCCTGCACTGTGGGATGTCTGCAGCGTATTGAAAAAGCAAAAACTGTTCCGGGCAGATGGAAAGCTGATTCTGGATACGGAACTGATGTTTCCGGGATTTATTTTTGTAAAAACAGATCAGATGGGAGAACTGGCAGAAGTTCTGGAAAGATCGAGAGAATACCCACAGCCTGTCGGAGGAAAAGAATGTCCAGTCCGGATTGAAGAGGAAGATCTGCACTTTCTTCAACAAGTCTGTGGAAAACGGCTGGATGTTCCAATGGGACTATCGGAAGTCGAAGCGGATGACGAGGGAAATCTGATCCGGGTCGGTGGAATTCTCAAACCATATTCCGGGCAGATTGTCAGGAAACGTCTGAGAAAACGTTATGTACTGGCAGAAGTAGGACTTTTTGGAAGACAGGAAACGATTCTGTTTGGAATCCGCCTTCCAGGGGATCAGATCTGGCAGAATGATAGAAAAATACAGCAGCAAACATTTTCACGACAGTAAAGACTGCCGGGAAAAGAACTGCCGTAAGAAAAGGGAATGAGTTCGGGGCGCAGGCCGTGAAATGGCGAAGCACGCCCTTTTTCAGGAGGGACTATGTGGTACGTGATACAGGTGATGACCGGAAAAGAAGAGGAAATGAAAACGATCATCGAAAGCAAGCTTCACAGAGATCTCTATGAAGACTGCTTTTACATAAGAAGAGAGAGGATCTGGTGTCTGGAAGGACAGAAGATCTGCCATGTGGAAACCATGTTTCCGGGGTATCTCTTTGTCACAACAAAAGATCCGGAAGCCCTGTACTGGGAACTAAAACACATCCCCGGACTTACGAAATTACTGCGGGCCGAGGAAGACATCTTTCTTGCGGTTTCATCAGAAGAACAGGAATTTCTTGAGAATCTGATTGATGGAGACAAGGAAAAGATTGTCCGGCTGTCGGATGTAAAGCTGGATGACGAGAAGAAGATTCTTTCGGCAGAAGGACCGCTGAAACATTATGTTGGAAATATCGTAAAGAAAAAGATACGTCTTTGCTATGTAATGATAGAAAAAGAACTGTTCGGACAGAAGAGGAAGATACTGATTGGGATCCGGACGAGGGAGGAGAGAAAGCAATGAAAAACCTGCTGATTTTAGGTGCAGGAGGACATGGTCGTGTAGTAGCTGAAACAGCCAGAGCTATGCGGGATACAGAAGGCAATCCGGTATATGACAAGATTGACTTTCTGGACGATTTGAAACCGGGAGCAGTTGGGAAAATCAACGACCTGCCGGTATTTAAAAAAGAATATCAGGATGCATTCCCGTCAGTGGGGGTGTATCAAAAACGACTGGAACTGTATTCAAGAGCGAAACGCTTTGGATTTACAGTTCCAGTTTTGATTCATCCAGAAGCATATGTCAGTCCGTCGGCAACGATCGGAGAAGGAACGGTGATTCTTCCTAAAGCGGTCGTCCATACGGAAGCGACGATTGGAAAGGTATGTATTCTTTCGATCGGAAGCCTGACCGATCATGACTGCGTGCTGGAAGACGGTGTCCATCTGGACTGTGGAGCAATTATAAAAGGAAGCAGAATTCCGGAGGGAGAGAGGATACCCTGCGGGATGGCGATAGAAAATCAAAAAGAAATGAGAAAGGGATAAACAAGGGGGAGATATCCTCTTTGGAAATGGGAGTGTAGTCATGAGGAAGAAAAACTATCTGAAGAAAAAGCAATATCT
>NZ_JACJKH010000138.1 GCF_016900655.1 Drancourtella massiliensis | reverse complement strand
CCGGAAGGATTCCCACCTTCCTCTCGCTACTCATTCCGGCATTCTCTCTTCCATACAGTCCACAGCTCCTTCCGGTACTGCTTCGCCCTGTATGCAATGCTCCTCTACCAATGTATCAAATACATTCCTGAGCTTCGGTGGTGTGTTTCAGCCCCGGACATTTTCGGCGCAGGACCTCTCGACTAGTGAGCTATTACGCACTCTTTCAATGGATGGCTGCTTCTAAGCCAACATC
>NZ_JACJKH010000137.1 GCF_016900655.1 Drancourtella massiliensis | reverse complement strand
AGGATGTTGGCTTAGAAGCAGCCATCCATTGAAAGAGTGCGTAATAGCTCACTAGTCGAGAGGTCCTGCGCCGAAAATGTCCGGGGCTGAAACACACCACCGAAGCTCAGGAATTGATCTGATCAATTGGTAGAGGAGCATTGCATACAGGGCGAAGCAGTACCGGAAGGAGCTGTGGACTGTATGGAAGAGAGAATGCCGGAATGAGTAGCGAGAGGAAGGTGGGAATCCTTCCGGCC
>NZ_JACJKH010000136.1 GCF_016900655.1 Drancourtella massiliensis | reverse complement strand
GCGCCTGGGGGAAACACCCGTACCCATCCCGAACACGATGGTTAAGCCCCAGACGGCCGATGGTACTGCACTGGAGACGGTGTGGGAGAGCAGGTGGCCGCCAGCTCCAAAAAAAGAAAAATGTTATCTGTGATATGAGGTTTGAAGAAAACTTCAGATTTCATATGACTGATAAAAATCAGTCAGAAGTGTCGACACTACACCTCGCAGCCAGGCTGCTCGGTCGCGTGCAGGCACGCAAAC
>NZ_JACJKH010000135.1 GCF_016900655.1 Drancourtella massiliensis | reverse complement strand
AGCGCAGGGTGGATGCCTTGGCACTAAGAGCCGATGAAAGACGTGATAAGCTGCGAAAAGCTTCGGGGAGGAGCAAATATCCATTGATCCGGAGATTTCTGAATGGGGAAACCCGGCGGAGCAGACCTCCGTCATCCATACGCCAATCCATAACGTATGGAAGGGAACCCGGTGAACTGAAACATCTAAGTAGCCGGAGGAAGAGAAAGAAACATCGATTCCGGGAGTAGCGGCGAGCGAAAC
>NZ_JACJKH010000134.1 GCF_016900655.1 Drancourtella massiliensis | reverse complement strand
AGAAACCGGCGGAAGCCGTTTTCATATAAAGTGTGGGCTTATAGCTCAGCCGGTTAGAGCGCACGCCTGATAAGCGTGAGGTCGGTGGTTCGAGTCCACTTAAGCCCATCACAACTTAAACAAAAACTATATACGGGGGATTAGCTCAGTTGGGAGAGCGCCTGCCTTGCAAGCAGGAGGTCACGAGTTCGAATCTCGTATTCTCCACTCGGATCGGAAACGGTCCGTAAGATATGAAAATGTA
>NZ_JACJKH010000133.1 GCF_016900655.1 Drancourtella massiliensis | reverse complement strand
TCCGGTTTCGCTCGCCGCTACTCCCGGAATCGATGTTTCTTTCTCTTCCTCCGGCTACTTAGATGTTTCAGTTCACCGGGTTCCCTTCCATACGTTATGGATTGGCGTATGGATACATGAGGTCTTCTCATGTGGGTTTCCCCATTCAGAAATCTCCGGATCAATGGATATTTGCTCCTCCCCGAAGCTTTTCGCAGCTTATCACGTCTTTCATCGGCTCTTAGTGCCAAGGCATCCACCCTGCGCT
>NZ_JACJKH010000132.1 GCF_016900655.1 Drancourtella massiliensis | reverse complement strand
CTTGGATTCTTTAGGGTAGCAGACAAGTGTTAATGTAAAGTCAGTAAGAGATCAATGTAGCTAATGATTGCATGGAACTGTTTGGCTTTACATTAACAGCCACTTTACATTAAATCTTTAATGTAAAGCTTTACATTACAGGTTGTCTGGAACAAGATACTTCGGAACAGCCCCATAGTATTCCAGTGCGTGGACAACGCCGGTAATAAAACTTGGCAGCTTCTCGTCAAGGAATACTTCTGCATATACACGGCTG
>NZ_JACJKH010000131.1 GCF_016900655.1 Drancourtella massiliensis | reverse complement strand
GTTTGCGTGCCTGCACGCGACCGAGCAGCCTGGCTGCGAGGTGTAGTGTCGACACTTCTGACTGATTTTTATCAGTCATATGAAATCTGAAGTTTTCTTCAAACCTCATATCACGGATAACGTTTTTCTTTTTTTTGTAGCTGGCGGTCACCTGCTCTCCCACACCGTCTCCAGTGCAGTACCATCGGCCGTCTGGGGCTTAACCATCGTGTTCGGGATGGGTACGGGTGTTTCCCCCAGGCGCATCACCACCAGCGAAGCT
>NZ_JACJKH010000130.1 GCF_016900655.1 Drancourtella massiliensis | reverse complement strand
TCATCCCCACCCTTTTCAACGGATGTGGGTTCGGTCCTCCATTGCCTTTTACGGCAACTTCAACCTGGACATGGATAGATCACCCGGTTTCGGGTCTACTCTGACAGACTATGATCGCCCTCTTAAGACTTGGTTTCCCTTCGGCTCCGGACCTTGAGTCCTTAACCTCGCCTGCCAGCGTAACTCGCCGGACCGTTCTACAAAAAGTACGCGGTTGAACATTTCTCGTTCTTCCACAGCTTGTAAACACAGGGTTTCAGGTTCTCTTTC
>NZ_JACJKH010000129.1 GCF_016900655.1 Drancourtella massiliensis | reverse complement strand
TTATAGTTGTCAAAACAACTATAACGAAATATCCTGAAACACACAAGAAAAAAGCGCGCCGCTTTTTCTGGCACACTGTAAAAGATATATTTATGAGACTGCTATTATAATTCGTTGTCTTTGTGCAGGAGACGGGAACTTTATTTTGCGGGACGACATCCTGGAGCTTCCGAAACTTCAGAAAAAGGCCAGCGGACCGGAAGATGTGATGGAGTGGATGCGTTTCTTTCGAGGGCAGAATAAAGAGGAGCTGAAAGAAGTGGCAAAGGGA
>NZ_JACJKH010000014.1 GCF_016900655.1 Drancourtella massiliensis | reverse complement strand
CCAATTTCAAAAAAATCGTTATAATAATCTTGTTTTAGCATAGTTCCATTATAACATGGAACGGAGAGGAAGATGGTTGTCGTTAGCCATCTTTTTCTCTTTTTAGAGGATAAATTTCAGGGGCAGATGTGACTCGTATGAGTCACATCTGCCCCTGATTTGGACTATCTATTTCCCGATAGCCCCTTTGTTTATCTGTCAGTTTTCTTCTTCGTCTTTCACTTCCTCGCCCGCAAGCTTTAAAACAGAGCGGATTTCCGCCTCGCTCCTGTCCGTATAAAGGGCAAGTTCTTCCAGGGTAATCTTTCTGCCCATCTCTTCTTTGAGCTTTTTGATCTGTCTTTCCAGCTCGTCCACCTTCTCAACCATCTTCCGGTCTCTGACATGGACGTCTTTCTGCTCTTCCTGAAATGCCTCGATCCCCTCCTGTACCGCTTCCAGAATCTTTTCTTCGTCTTCTGTCTCCTGAAGCGCCAGCATCAGGCTGACATTTCCTTCCTGTACCAAATCCCCGAGAAAAACGCTCCCGTCATGGACAGATTCCGCGATCCCCAGTACTTTTTCCAGAAATTCGGAAAGTCCTTTTTGCTCTCCCTGCACTTCTCTCAACTCCATCTGATAATTGCGAAGATAGCGCTTTTCTTCCTCTGAATAGGATTTCTCCCTTTCCTCTTCTGTCAGAATTCTCCCATGCTTTCTTTCGTATCCTGATACGGCTACCTTCTGAGACAAAAGGTAGTCGTATACCAGCTCCATCTGTTCGTCGCTTAAATGGTCATCTTCAAAATATTTCTCGATTTCTTCTTTCCGGATCCTGTTATCCTGCCGCTTTGCCTCTTCCAGAATCCATCCAAGTTTTCCCTGAAATTCCAGTCTGTCTTCCATCTGTATTTCTCCTTTTCTTTTTCGTGCCGGTATCTGTCTTTATTCTGATACAATCACCGTCTGATATCCGGCCCGTTTCAGTGCCTGCTCGGTATCCGCTGCTTTGTCGACGGAAGCAAAATTTCCTGTCAGCACTTTATAATATGGTCCCTCATGGCTGATAAAAGCCGGGAATTCATCTGCAATCAGTTCGTCCTTCAGCCTTTGTGCATTGTCCGGATTACGGAATGCACCGGCCTGAATGTGGTAGCGGGCCTCTTCTTCTGTTTCCTCCGTCTCTGTTTCCGGCGTCACCCCCGGCATTTCCTCCGGTTCACTGTCCAGGTCCATATCCGGGCGCTGCATCAGTGTATCAAGAATTCCCTCAGCGATTGCCAGAGCAATAGCGTCAAAATTCTCATCAAAAATCTGATTATCCGTGTCGGAATTGATAAATCCCAGTTCCACAAGAACGGCCGGCATCTTCGTCCGTTTCAGGACGACCAGATTCGGTCTTGCCTTCACTCCCAGATTCCGGAAACCGATTGTCTCCAGCTGGTCATTGATATCCTCGGCCAGCTCATATTTGATTCCTGAAAGATCATATACGAGACTTTCCACCCCGGACACTGCATTGTCCGCCGGGTAGGAATTCCGGTGGATCGAAATAAAATAATCCACTCCGGCCTCATTTGCTTTCATCGCCTTCTGATACGGTGTCTCGTAGATGTCTGTTGTCCGCGTATACTGAACGTCAATTCCCCGGTTTTCCAGAATCTCTCCCACCGCCAGTACCATCTGAAGTGCATCATCTTTCTCCTGTCTTCCTTTGTAAACAGCACCCGGATCTCTTCCGCCGTGCCCTGCATCCAGCATAATCGAAACAGCCATAAAAGCTCCTGCATATGTCTTTTTTTACATACATATGCAGGAGTCCTGTCCTACGTTCCCGTCTAATCCACGGCTCTTCTCTCTTCCGCCAGAATCAGGTTCGCATTCTGTCTTTCATAAGAATTCAACCGTACATTCCGGGAAAATTCATCCGCTGTGTAGAGCGGTTCATACCAGTATTTGGATGAGAACCATTCGTCAAGATCTTCGGTTTCGAAGATTCTTCCATGTCTTGCAAAAATCTCGTTTCGTCCAAGACGCAGTTCTGCTTTTGTCTTTCCCTCGAAGTCTTCTTCTGTCAGAAGCCGGCTGTCACTTTCCGGGAAAATATAATCCTCATCTTCCTCTTCTTCCTGAGGTCTTGTCCTGCTGTCAGCGTACTGATCCCGCTTCATCGTGCAGTCCATTGCCGCTGTCAGCCTTTCTGACTGTCCGCCCGAGGCCCTCTTTACGACAACCTTCAGAGCCTCATCCTGGAATTCGATGGTTCCTTCCATCCGGTTGTTATATTCGTCCGAAAAGGTAAAAGAGGCCGTTTTATCAGAAACAACGCCGGTCACGTCATTCGCTCCCCGGAATACATAATCCTCGTCGCTTCCGTAAGTTTTCCGGATATCAAATACAACTCTCTGGTCTGTGGCACTTTTGATTTCCACCTCGCAGATTCCGTCCGTCGACATCACTTCAGAGTCCGCATTCGCCTCGTCACACCAGTTTCCTTTATAGTCTGCCAGGCTCCAGGTATTCTTTTCCTCTTCTTCGTTCTGGTCAGTCTCTTCGTTTTTCTCCGTCTCATTGCGGGTGACAAGCTGCCCGAGATAGTTCCCTCCAACTGCGGCAAGTCCGATAATCACCGCTGCTGCAAGGATAATCATGGCGAACCATTTCCTGAAAAAAGACTTTTCTTCGTCCGGCTCATCCTGATCTTCGATATCAAGCTCTCCTTCCAGCTCTTCATAAAGCTTCCCAAGTCTTGCCTGGCGGATTTCTTCTTCCGCGTCTTCCCGCAAAAGTTCAAACATCAGGACCATCATATCTGAAGAAATGTCCACGTGCAGATATCCTGCCTGGGTACACATCAGTCCCAGCTCAATCCTTGCATATTCCAGAATTCCCTCCAGTTTCTCGGCCGGACACTTCCACAGACGGGACAGTTCTTCCATGCTCCATCCCTCATAGTAGTATGCCAGGCAGACCAGCCTCCCGGCTGTTCCTATTTTCTTGTAGCTGGATTTCAGAATCCGGACGATCTGCTGCCGCTCCGCTGTCGTCTCCGGAGCGCGCTGTCCCTCCCAGGAAGGCGCTGTCTTTTCTTTCTCCAGAATCATTCCTTTCTTTTTCTGGCATTCTCTCTCCCCGAGTTTATAGAGAACGGTATAAAGCCACTTTTCCATCTTCGCCGGATCCTGGAGCGTGCTGATAGTCCGGAACACGACAAGGTAGATCTGGCGGACCAGTTCTCTGGCTTCGCCACGGTTTCCCATCATCAGTCTGGCACGAAAATAGACATCCGCACAGGTTTCTCTGTAGATCGTGCCGAATCCCTCGCTCTCGCCTCTCTTTGCCTTCTCCACTGCCAACTTCAAACTTTCTTTCATATCTGCTCCCACTCAACTTTCCATGCATTGTTTTTCAGCCATTTCCTGCGGTTCCGGTAATCCGGCATTATTTCCTCCACCCGGTTCCAGAAAGCCGAGGAATGGTTCATCTCCTTCAAGTGACACAGCTCATGAACCACCACATAGTCAATAATCTTCTGCGGCATCATGATCAACCTCCAGTTGAAATTCAAATTTCCAAGGCTGCTGCAGCTGCCCCATCTTGTTTTCTGTGCCTTGATAGTCACTTTATTCGGGCTCTCCCCGATCTTTGCGGCAAACACCTTCACCCGGCTTTCAATATTTTCTTTTGCCCGGATCCGGTACCATTTTTCCAACTGCTCTTTCCGCTTCTGAGGTGTTGCTGCTGTCTGATCTATCAGCAGCTGTCCGTCTCTCTGCCATACAGTCTCACCTTCTGATTTCTTTATCGAAAGCTTCAACGGCTCTCCCAGATAATAAAAGACGCTGCCGTCCTGAAACCGTTTTTCCATCCATTCTCTACGGCTCTTTTCGATCTTTTCCAGCTGCTCTTTGACCCATGGAGCCTTTTCTTTTAAAAATCTGCGGATGGCTGTTTCCGGCATCCGGTACGGTGCTTTTACCCGCACTTTCCCTCCGGAAAGAATGGCCACCTCAATTGTTTCCCTCTTTCCTCTCTGCAGGTCATAAAAGACCGCTCCCGTCTGTCTGTCATAAAAGCAGCGTCTCATGTTGTATCCCCCAATCAAGAGATATAAAGATATCCCCTTATCTCATATTATCTTATGTTTCCCCTCTTTACGCAACAGATTCTTTCGATTTTCGTTCTTTTCTGCGTAATATAAACGGCGTATCAGTCCTGTCTCCCAATAACTGATACGCCTCTGCGTTTATGGATTCCTATTCATTATCAGAGCTTTCCGATGTCACTTTTGCTTCATCCCAAAGCCAGGAAATCACTTTTTCATTTAATGCCTGTTCTTTCAGTTCATCTTCCGAATACTGCTCTTTCAGCTCATCCGCTGTCATCTGCTGTGCCTGCGCATTCTGTTCTACCCACTCATCAATCTCGTCATCGGATACGGTAATGTTCTCCTCCCCGGCAATCAGATCCAGCACTTCCTGCTGTTTGACATACTCTTTGACCTGTGTATCTATCTCTTCATTAAATGCTTCCTCGTCCATCCCCATATACTGCTCCAGAAAATCCGCATACTCCATATTTAAAGAAGTTGCGATCTGCTGGTACTGCTCTTTCATAAGGCTGGTATATTCTTCTACTTTATCCTCCGGATATTCTTTCAGCTCTACATTCTCCATCAGAGCGTCAACAATCTCCGTCTGTCTCTGTGTCTGATCCTGTACCTCGGCCTGACTTTCCAGGATATCCCTGATTTCTTTCTTATAATCATCAACTGTTGTGTCTTCGCCCTTCACCATGGTGACAAACTCATCATTCAACTCCGGAAGGGAAACTTCTTCGATCTTTGTCAGTGTGATTGTAAATACCGCATCTTTTCCGGCCAGATCAGGGTTATTCTCGTACGGGTCCGGGAATGTCGTATTGACATCAAAGGTTTCCCCTGTTGTATGACCTACAATTCCATCCTCAAATCCATCAATATATCCGCCCGCTCCAAGTTCGAGCTGCTGTCCGGATGCCGTGCCTCCGTCAAAGGCAACTCCGTCAATCGCTCCGGAATAATCGATCGTAACCATATCTCCCTCCTGAGCAGCCCGGTCTGTAATCTCCGTATAGGTCGCATAATTCTGCCGGATCTGTTCGATCTGGGAATCCACGGTTTCGTCGGTCACTTCCGTCTCTGTGATCTCGCTGACTTCCAGGTCTGTATATCCATTAATTTTGACATAATCATTTTCGATTTCCTTCGGTCCGCATCCGGCCAGCAGGGATACAGCCGCAATCATACATACTCCTGCAGCCAGAGCCTGTTTCCTTTTATTATTCATACTCCTGTCTCCTTTATTATCATCTCTTTCCAGTTATATCATACTTCCTTTCTCTTGACAAGCCGTCCTTTTCCCGCTTCTATTCAGCCTCTTTTCCTGCTTCCCGGACAAACATTCCGTGAATGTCAAAGGCATGGTTCATCGGTCCGCTGCCCTTTCCCAGATCCAGCATGGCTCCCAGCGCTCCGGATATGTAAGTTTTTGCCCATTCCACCGATTCCTCCATGGAAAAGCCCTTTGCCAGATTGGAGGCAATAGCGCTTGACAATGTGCACCCGGTTCCATGGGTGTTCGGGTTGTCGATCCGCTTTCCGTAAAACCAGCGACAGACACCGCCCTGACATAGCAGGTCATTGGCATCATTTAACTGATGGCCTCCCTTGACCAGTACAGCCAGATGGTACGTTTCACTGATCTTCTGTCCGGCACAGATCATATCCTCTTCTGTGCAGATCCGCATCCCGGAAAGAACCTCCGCCTCCGGAATGTTTGGTGTCAGGATGTCCGCCTCCGGGAGAAGACATTCCTTTAAGGTTTCTACTGCATCTTCGCTGATCAGTCTTGCCCCGCTTGTCGCTACCATCACCGGATCCACCACAATATTTTCAGCCCTGTATTCCTTTAGTTTGTCTGCAATAGCCCGAATCAGTTCCGAAGACGAAACCATGCCGATCTTTACCGCGTCCGGCCGGATATCAGTAAAAACACAGTCCAGCTGCTCCTTTAAAAACGCAGGAGAAACCTCCATGATATCTTTCACCCCGGTCGTATTCTGTGCAGTCAACGCAGTCACCGCACTCATGGCGAATACACCGTTTGCAGTCATGGTTTTGATATCCGCCTGAATCCCCGCACCTCCACTGGAGTCACTTCCCGCAATTGTCAATGCTGTTCTCATTTTCCACACGTCCTTTCTTTTTTCGCCGCATTCCCGCCTGATTACCGAGCAGATGCCTGCTGTAAAAACAATTCCACATCCCCGTACTCCGTCAGAAATATATCCGCCTCGGATTTTAAGGTGTCCAGATCTTTTCTGCTTGCCCGGTCATAAACCGCCACCGTCCGGAAGCCTGCCCTCTTCGCGGTCAGAAGTGCATGGCAGGTATCTTCAAATACCCACGTTTCTTCCGGTCTTGTACCAATTTTTTCTGCTGCCTCCAGATAGATCTTCGGATGATTTTTCCCCTGTCCCACTTCCGAACAAGTCAAAATATCCTGAAATAGATCCAGCACCGAAAGTCTTCGAAATGCAGCTTCCACATTTTCTCTTCCGCTCGAAGTTGCAACAGCCATCGGAATCCCCGCTTTCCGGAATTGTTCCAGATACCGCCGGACTCCCGGCTTTAATTCTGCCTTCTCCGCATAAAATGTCCGGATCATCCCGTTGACTTCCTCTACCACCCGGACGGCCGTCTTCGGAAGATCATACTCCCGGATCAGATAGTCTGCTGCCTGCTCAAGACTCATCGGAAACAAAATTTCCCGAAGCCCCGGTTTCCCTTCCCGTCCCTGGCTTTTCAGATAAAGTTCGCCGATCTCTTCCCAGACCGGCATCGAATCAAGCAGGACTCCGTCCACATCAAAAATAACTCCCTTGATCATTCTTTAATCATCTCTTCCACACTCTCTTTTAACGCTGCCGCCGCTGTCCTGATATCCCTGCTTGCAAAAATCGCGCTGATCACAGCCACACCGCAGATACCGCTGCCTTTCAGCTCCATCACATTTTTTCTGCTGATACCTCCGATGGCAATGACCGGAATCCGGACCGCCCTGCAGATTTCCTTTAATACTTCATGGCTTACCTCCGTGGCATCCGCCTTGGAGCCCGTCGGGAACACAGCTCCCACTCCAAGGTAATCCGCGCCGTGCTGCTCCGCTTTTTTTGCCTGCTCCACCGTCTGGGCAGAAACACCAATAATCTTGTCCGGCCCAAGCCGCTTTCTCACATCTTCCGCTTCCATGTCTTTTTGACCGACATGAACCCCGTCCGCACCAATCTCCTCTGCAATCTTCACATTATCATTGATGACAAACGGCACCTGATATTCCCGGCACAATTTCTGAATTTCTTTTGCTTCCTCAAGAAATGTCTCCTCATCCAGATTTTTCTCTCTTAACTGGATAAAGGTTGCTCCCCCTTCCAGCGCTTCTCTCACCTGCTCTGTCAGCGTCTTACCGTTCAGCCAGCTCCGGTCTGTCACCGCATAAAGAACAAAATCTTTTCTATCGCACTTCATAAACAGCTCCTTTCTCCAGGTCCTCCCCGGTCATATTGTAGATAGCATCGATAATCCGGTTCCGGTAGGTGGCATTTCCATCCCCCTCCTCCATCCGCTTCCACGCCGTCTCTCCGGCAAGTCCCATCACACAGACTGCCGCTGCCGCCGCATCAAGCGGATGCTCCGGATTCGCTGTCAGATATGCCGTCATCATACCCGAAAGCTGGCATCCGGTTCCGGTGATTTTGCCCATTTCCGGACGACCATTGCGAATCACGTAACACCTGTCTCCATCGGTGACCAGATCAATCGCTCCGGTCACAGCTATGATACATCCCTCTTTCTTCGCAAACGATTTGACAAAAACGATACTCTCCTCCAGATTCTCCTCCGTCACGGCATCCGCAATATCCGCGTCTACCCCCTTTGTCGTTCCGCTCCCAAGATAAAGCGTCTTGATCTCCGAGATGTTTCCACGAATCACAGTGAGCTTCAGTTCCTCCATCAGCTTCAACGCCGTATTCGTCCTGAACACACTCGCTCCCGCCCCCACCGGATCCAGAAGCACCGGGTGGGATAACGCATTCGCCCGCTTCCCCGCACGGACCATCCCGTCAATACTCGTCTTGTGCAGCGTACCAATATTAATATTCAGACCACCGCAGATTGAAGTAATATCCTCCACATCCTCCGGCTCATCCGACATGATCGGACTTCCACCACACGCCAGCAGCACATTAGCCACATCATTCACCGTCACATAGTTCGTAATATTATGCACAAGCGGCATCAAACCTCTCACATTCTCAAGAAACTCCTTCAATATCCTCCACTCCTTTCGCATCATCGGGGACGTGTACCTGTGCACCGGAACCCGTCCCCGATGAAAAAAATCTGATAATTCAAGTTTTGCCTTATTTTATGCGGGTTTCGGGGATTTTTTTGTCATTTACGTCGTGTACCTGTGCATCGGAACACGTCCCCAAAAATACGTAAGTTCTACAGAAGTGGTGAGAACAGTCTGGAGATCTGTTCCCTGATGCGGATGGACAGGCCGCGTTGTCTGTAGGTTTCTTCTGTCACCTCTTTGCAGACGAGGAGGTCGTTTTCGAATGCGTCTTCCAGTTTTTTTGCTGTTCCTTCGCTGTAGATGGTGGCGTTGACTTCGAAGTTGAGCTGAAAGCTGCGGATGTCCATGTTGGCGGTCCCGACGCAGCTGACCAGGCCGTCAACAGTCATGGTCTTTGCGTGGAGAAATCCGTTCTGGTATGTGTAGCATCTTGCTCCTGCGGCGGCCATTTCGCCCAGATAGGAGTAAGTTGCCCAGTAGACAAACGGGTGATCCGGTTTGCACGGGATCATAATCCTTACATCAACTCCGGATTTTGCCGCGATTTTTAGGGAGTCGAGAATCGGCTGGTCCGGTATGAAATACGGGGTCTGGATGTAGATGTACTTTTCGGCCATCTGAATCATCTTTAAGTAGTTATCCCGGACGCTGTCGTATTTGGAGTCCGGTCCGCTGGATACAATCTGTACGAGAGACCTTCCGTCTCTCTCATATTCCGGAATTTCAAAAAGCCGGTCCTGAAGGAAAAGATTTTCCTTGGCCGCGTAGTTCCAGTCCAGTACAAAGCGGACAGCAAGGGATGTCACTGCGGATCCTTCGATACAAAGATGGGTGTCTCTCCAGTATCCGAATTTCTTCGTATCAAGCCCCAGATATTCTCTTCCGATATTAAATCCCCCTACAAATCCGACTCTGCCGTCAATGACCGCAATCTTTCTGTGGTTTCGGTAATTGACGCGCAGCTGCAGCTGACCCAGAAATGCCGGGAAAAACTCTGCCACCTGGACGCCGGCCTTTTCGAGACGTCTCCAGGAACGTTCCCTCATTTTCCGGCAGCCCATACTGTCAAAAAGCACCCGGACTTCAACACCTTCCTGTACTTTTCTTGTCAATACTTCTTCAATTTCCTGCCATAGTTCGTCATTCCGGATAATATAATACTGCAGATGAATGTAATTTTTCGCCCCGTTCATTTCTGCGATCAGGGCATCGAATTTCTCCCTGCCGTCCGTGTAAATCCGAATGTCATTGTTATCTGTCAGCACTGCTTCGGCCGCATTGAGGTTATAAAGAATCAGGCTCTGGAACCGCTCCATCTCCGGGGTTTTCAGTCTCAGCTTCCTCCGGTAGATCGATTCCTCCTGGCGCCTCACCGCGTACTTGATCTCATCTTCAATCTCTTTCATCTTGAACATTTTACTTTTTCTATAGTCCTGTCCCACCACAAGGTACAGGATAAAACCGACAATCGGAATAAAGTAAAGGACTAAAAGCCATGTCCAGACCGCTGTCGGATTTCGTCTTTGAAAGAAAATAATAATGATCGATAAAATGATGTTGATGAATACGAGGTTGTCCAGTATCCAAAGAGCTGCGTCTTTTGTTAATTCGAATATTATTTCCATATACTATTTCCTCCTCGATTCCTCTCTTATTATACTTGCAGGGGAAAAAAGATGCAACCCGCCTGCAAACTACTTGCGCTTCCCCAAAAACAATGCTACAATACAACATGTGTAACAAAAGATTGGAGGAGAGTAATTAAGATGAGTCCGTTTTTTATCGTATCACTCGTGATTCTTGTTATTCTGGTCATCGCTCTGATCGTCCTTTATTTTCTTGGAAAGCGCGCTCAGAAGAAGCAGGCGGAACAGCAGGAGAAGATCGATGCCATGGCTCAGACAGTTTCCATACTCGTCATAGACAAGGGCCGTATGAAGCTGAAAGATGCCGGTTTTCCATCTATCGTAATGGAAAGCACGCCGAAATATTTACGCCGGTCCAAGGTTTATGTCGTTAAGGCAAAAGTCGGGCCGAAGATCATGACATTTATGTGTGATGATAAGGTTTACCCGCTTGTTCCTGTGAAAAAAGAAGTCAAAGCTACCGTGAGCGGTATTTATATTACAGGAGTAAGAGGTGTCAGAGGGCCTCTGGAAGCTCCAAAGAAGAAAAAAGGATTTTTTGCAAGAGCTAAGGAAGCAGCCAGGGAAGAGGCTTCCAAGAATTCATCAAAATCAAAAAAGAAATAAGACAGCATAAAGAGTGCGGAATATTTCATCCGCACTCTTTTTCTGTCTCTTTTTCTATTAATGATTCCGGACTCTCCGGTATCTTCTTTCGCTTTCCCCTTCCGGAAAACTATGCATTTTCCCGGTCAAGGAAAATCGGATTGCTCCATGCAGTCTTTCCGTACCGGTCAGTACATTTTACCCTCACATATTTCTCATGTCCTTTAAGGACATATTCGCCGCTTTCCACTGTCTCGTCCACAGATCTGCATACAATTGATGTCCCGTCGTTAATACAGTTGCCTGCGATAAAATCGATTCTGTACACCGGGCTTGAGCTGACATATGCTTTTCCGTCCCGGATTCCCCAGTCGTAGATTTCCGGTCCTGAGGATGAATAATAATTTCCTGCCAGCATGTTTTTTACAATCGCTTCGCGGGAAAGTTCCTCTGCCTTTACAACGATATATCCGCCGCAGGCGTCTTCCACAATCCCGTCATTATGATTGTCATCGGATGCAAAGGCAAAGATCTGTTTCCCTTCCCGCAGCATGACATCCCAGTATGTCTCATCATATCCGGTGGCACTTTCATTTACCGTGCCGTAATTATAGATTTCCAGCGCCCAGATTCCTTTTGTATGGATGAATTCTTCCTCCCGCACTCTGGACCAGATCGGATGATTGTAGGTCGCGATCATTCCTCTGGACGTCATCTCATCCGCCAGTTTCTGCGCTGCTTTCGCTCCATCCCAGTCTCCGTAATATTTGTCCACCGGATGGATTTCCATATGCTTGTACGGCTCTTTTGTGGCCTGTTTCTGCATTTCTTTCGTGCCGAGAATTCCATGGATGTGATGCACCTTCGGTCTGAGTTTCGATCCTTCTGACTCATAGAGCACGGCAGAGGCCTCAAGCCCCGGAAGGATAATAAAGTCCTCACAGTCAAATTCGTCCCTGTAATCGGTATAACGATCGTGTTCGGAAAAGCAGAGGAAATGATACCCGTGCTCCCGGAACAGTTTCACCGACTCCGCCGGTGTCAGATGGCCGTCAGAATTGACCGTGTGGCTGTGAAGGTTTCCTTTGTACCAGTTTCCACTTTCCGTAAATCCCGGTACGTTCAGTGACAGGATCCGTGCCTCTTCCAGATACTGCCTGCGCATCTCTTCCGGCACCAGGCTTCCTCCGGTCGCCCAGACGATCTGTACGGCGTTTTCCATCACCGGCTCCAGCCCGTGTTCCTTCACATACTTCTGAAATTCCTCCTGTGCTGCCATCGCTGACACACCTGCAAATCCGGCGCAGGCGCTCGGCTCCAGGAAAATCTCTTCCGTATCCATCAAAAGCTTCATATACTGAAGAAGTTTCCGGTCTTCCACTGTCACTTCGCCGCTTAATACACGTTCCATCATCTTTCCCGCAAAGGCAGACGGACGTCCTACCGCAAGTCCGTCTGCATCGGTCTTTCCTGTCAGTCCGATATCCTGAACCGCAATCTCATTGTGCAGTCCGGATGCCATACCAAGCAGCATACAAGGAGCCTGCACCGGCTCCGCGAAGAAACAATGCACCGCATCGCCAAACACCCATTTGAGTCCCGCCGTAATGCCGCCCGGCGCTCCGCCGACTCCGCATGGAATATAGACAAAGAGCGGATGCTCCTTATCTACGACAATCTTCTGTTCATCCAGCTGCTCTTTCAGCCGTTTTCCTGCTGTCGCGTATCCAAGGAAGAGTGTTCTGGAATTTTCATCATCCACAAAATAGCTGTTTGAGTCCTGGTCCGAGAGCGCCCTTCCCTGTCTGACCGCTTCTCCGTAGTCCTGCTCATATTCCCTGACTTCGACGCCGAACTTCCGAAGAAGCTGTTTCTTCCATTCTTTTGCATCCGCAGACATATGAACAATGACCCGAAATCCGAGAACTGCACTGATAATACCGATGCTGAGCCCCAGATTTCCTGTGGATCCCACCTGAATCGTATACTTCCGGAATACTGCACGATTCTCTTCCTCGCCAAGCACCTCGTAGCTGTCGCCATCTTTCAAGAGGCCGTGTTTCACCGCAAGATCCTCCGCGTATTTCAGCACCTCATAAATCCCGCCCCTTGCCTTGACGGAACCTGCAATGGCAAGATGGCTGTCTTCCTTTAAAAACAGTCTTCCGTCAACAGCACTTCCGGTCTTTTCTTCCAGCGCCGCCTTCATCTTCGGGATTTCCTCAAGAGGGGACTCGATGAGTCCTCCCCGGTCTTTCGTCTCCGGGAAATACCTGAGAATCAGCGGTGCAAACCGCTCCAGTCTTGCCCTTGCATCCTCAATCTCTTCCGGCCGGACATCAAAAGTTTCTCCGGCATCATCCCAGCATTCTTTTTTCGGATTGATCCACGCTGTTTCCTCTGCTCGTGCAAGCTTTTCTACGACCGGATTTTCACCAATCCTATCTTTGATCTTTTCCATGCTTTTTCCTCCATGCAATATGAGACATGAACTCCTGAATGATTCCTGCTGCCGCGATGGCAGTGATTCCCGAACCGTCAAATGCGTTTGCCACTTCTACCACATCGTATCCCACAACATCCAGATCTTTTAAGCCATGCAGGATCTCCAGCGTCTCCCAGGTGGAAAATCCGCCCGGCACCGGTGTACCGGTTCCCGGAGCAAATGCCGGATCCAGGAAATCGATATCAAATGTCAGGAACACTTTCTTTCCGCCAACCCTGCTTTTGATCCGGTCTATGACCTCCTGTGCACTCATGTGGTGCATCGTAAGAGCATCGATGGACTCGTACCCGAGATTTGCGGAATTCTGCGCGTCCTCCGGTCCGTAAAGCCCTTCCCTGATTCCTACCTGAATGGAGCAGGACGGATCCACCAGCCCTTCCTTTGCCGCATGGTAAAACGGTGTACCGTGGCTGTACGGTTTTCCGAAGTATTCTTTGATCGTATCGTAGTGGGCGTCAAAATGAATCAGCGCCACCTCTCCGTGTACATCCTTGCATGCCCGAAGTTCCGGCAGCGTCACACTGTGGTCTCCTCCGATGACAATCGGAACGGCTCCGCTTTCAAAGAGTGTTCTCATCTGCGCATCCACCTTGTCAAAAGTCTCCTCCACATACCCCGGCACCGTCGGAAGATCGCCGTAGTCCACTCCCCGGCATTCCCCGAAAATATCCACTTCCAGAACGGGATTATACGGTTTGGCCGCCAGAGAAGACATTTCCCTGACCGCGGCCGGGCCAAATCTGGCCCCTGCACGGTAAGTCGCACAGGTATCGAACGGAATTCCTGCCACGACAAAGTCCGCATCCTGAAGATCCGTGTCATTCTCCATTCTCATAAAGGTCTGAATCCCTGAAAAACGCGGGATTTCGAGCGAATTGACGATTCCATGTTTCATAGTCGTTTTTGTTCCTTTCTGCTAAATTCTGATGCAGTTGTGATCTGCTACAGACAGACGAAGTTTCTGTCCGTTTTCGAAGAGTACCTTACTCCTGAAGAGTACGTCTACTTTCATTTTAACACCATTTACGTTAATATTATACTGCAAAACGTTTCCTTTTGGTGTATTATCAATAATTACACCGTCAAATGTATAATCTGTCTCTTCCGACGGATCTGTTACAATCTGAATCGTTTCCGGACGGATTGCGATTCCGTTTTCGGAAGCAATCTTCTTTCCGGTTACGGACGTGAACTGCTCCCGGGAAAGAATATTATAGTTACCGATGAATGCCGCTGCAAACTGACTTACCGGAGATGTATACATGGTAATCGGATCGCTGGACTGTTCAATGCGTCCCTCGTGGAAGAGGTGGATCGTATCAGACATTACCATCGCCTCGTCCTGATCATGGGTTACGAAAATACAGGTCAGTCCCAGATCCTTGTGAATCTGCTTGATGCTGTTCTGCAGAGACTTCCGAAGCTTCGCATCGATGGCGCTTAACGGCTCATCCAGAAGCAGAACCTTTGGCTGCTGCACGATACTTCTCGCAAGCGCCACTCTCTGCTGCTGTCCTCCGGAAAGATTTTCCGGATAGGCCTTTTCCTTTCCTTCCAGCTCCACGATCTGAATCGCAGAATCCACTTTCGCCTTGATTTCTTCTTTGCTTTTCTTCTGCATTTTCAGACCGAAGGCAATGTTTTCCTCTACTGTCATATTCGGAAAGAGGCTGTAGTGCTGGAACACCATTCCGATGTTTCTGTCTTTTGGTTCCAGATTGGTAATGTCTTTTCCATCCATGATGATCCGGCCGGAGCTGATCTCTTCGAGGCCGGACAGACACCTAAGAAGCGTACTTTTTCCGCATCCGGAAGGTCCGAGCAATGTCACAAACTGTCCTTTTTCAATGTTCAGGCTGATATCTTTCAATACCTGGTTTTTTCCGTAAAACTTGTTGATATTCTGAAACTCTATGTAAGACATCTTCTCTTATCTCCTTTTCTTGCTTTTCTGCAGACCAAATCCCACAAGTGAAATTGCCAGCGTGATAATAAACAGAATCACGATCACGGCACTTGCCTTCTGTCCGGACTGTCTCATTGCCGAATACAGGTACATCTGTCCGGTCGGGAAATAGTTTCCTGCCAGTGTATTGATAATTACGAAATCTCCAAACACGATGGACATGGCCAGCATGACGGATACCATGATTCCATTTGTGATATTCGGAAGAATGATCCTCCAGAATGCATAGAACTTTCCTGCTCCCAGCATCTGCGCCGCTTCCAGAAGCCTCGGAGCGGACACTGCGTCCAGATTGTTTCTCACTCCCTGATAAACATACGGAAGAACGACGATACAATAGGTGCATACCAGCATAAACACACGATTGGAAAACGGTTCCGGCGCTCCTGCGTACAGTCCGAGCACACTGATCGGGAGGATGACGCCCTGGATCGCGTACGGGATCGTACAGATCATCTTCATCACCTTGTCAAGCGCCGGCACGTATACAACTACCACATACATGGCCAGCAGCACGACCAGCGTACAGATCGCGATCGGAAGTATCGAAATCAGAAGCGTCCGCACAATACTCTGCCAAAAATAGCTGTCCTGAAATAATTCCACATAGGCATTCAAGGTAAAACCGTTTGGCAGAATGGATATCCATTCCGTAAACAGGGAATATAAAAATGTTAAAACCAGCGGGATCAGAAGGTACAGCGCAACAATAATAAGCACAACCATGCTTCCCGTCTTTTTCTTTTTACCTGCCATTGCTTCTCCTCCTGTCCTTCTTCAAAATCCCGTCATTTAAAAGAATCGAAAGTACCATCAGCGCCATCAGTACGACCGCAAGGGCACCGCCAAGCTGTGGATTCTGGACAACGTCACCGACAAACTGCTCCGAAATCCGGATCGGCAGAATGGAAACATTGTTCATGACCAGCGCGTATGCTGTTGCATAAGCCGCAATGGCATTGGCAAACAGTGTCGAAAAGGTTCCCAGGATTCCCGGCATCATAACCGGAATTCCGACTTTGAACCAGAATGTTTTCTGTGTGCCTCCCAGAATTCCGACCGCTTCTTTCCACTCCTTTTTCACGGAATCAAATACCGGAATCAGAAGCAGCGTTGCAAGGGGAACCTGGAAATAAATGTAGGTAATCATCAGCCCCACTGTAGAATAAAGCGGGAATTCCGCCAGGAATCCGATCCCGTATTTCTGCCCGATCAGGGTCAGGATTCCTGTATTTCCAAGCATGATGATGTAGGCAAAGGCAAGCGGTACTCCGGAGAAGTTGGAGACCATGTTCAGAAGGCTCATGAAGAGTCTCCCGATTTTTCCGCCTTTTTCATTGGCCGCTTTCGCGCCGAAAAACGCGATCACAAGGCCTATCAGCGAGGAAAAGACTGCGATCACCACGCTGTTGATAATTGCTGTCTGGTACAGCTTTTCACTAAAAACCCGAATGTAATTATCCAGTGTGACTCCCGCTCCCGAACCGGACGGCATGAAGCTCTGTACGATAATCGAGATGACCGGTACGATCTCAAACATCCCGACCAGCACAAGGAACGGAAGCAGTGCCAGTAAATACGTTTTGCTCCTTGATTTTTTCATGATCCCATCTCCTAATTTGCGTAGGCAAGTACCTGTTCATTCCAAAGTGTCGGAAGTTCTTCCGTTGTCTTCTGCCATCCTTCCGCATCTTCTACCATGTGTACATTCTGGTACTGTTCGTCCGGAATCATCTTTTCTTCCAGTTCTGCCGGAAGTTCTACATCTCTGACTGTTCTTGCATATCCTTTTGCCAGGTTGAGCTGTCCTTCATCACTTAAAATGTATTCTCTGGTAAGAGCCGCTGCATGCGGACGTTTCGTATAGGCATTGATGATGGTAGCGTATCCGCTCTGTACGGATCCTTCTTCCGGAATACAGATCTCAAAGTCCGCGTCCGGATTGTTTTCCTTGATCTGTTCACGGTAACCGATTCCTACGAAATCCCATACAATCGCAACTTCGATCTCTCCTTTTTCCATTCTGCTCAGCGTAAATTCTCCTTTGTCCAGTCTTCCCTGCTCTGCAATCTGTTTGAAAAAGTCAAGTCCAGGCTGGATATTGTTTTCATCGCCTCCCATTGCATAAGCCGCCGCAAGGACTGCATACTGTGCTCTTGTGGATCTTGCAACGTCTCCAACGGAAACCATGTAGTCTCCTTCCAGAAGATCCGCAAAGGAAGTCGGTGCATCGGATACGAGTTTCTTGTTTGTGATGATTCCCATGGTTCCGTAATATGCAACGACCCAGTCGCCGTCATCGTCTTTTGCCCAGTCCGGAATCTCATCCCAGTAGCTTGTCTTATATTTCAGTGTCAGGCCCTGGTCTTCCGCAACAGCACCGTAGGTCTCTCCCACGTCTCCGATATCTTTTGTCGCATTGTTTTTCTCAGCTTCAAACATGGAAAGCTCCTCCGCGGAGGAAAGATCCACGTCCGTATGCTCCAGTCCATATTTCTCCTTGAGGCCTGCCCAGGTGTCATCCCAGTTTGCCCAGTCATCCGGCATTCCTACCGAGTTGACTTCTCCCTCTTCTTTTGCTTTCTCTTCAATCTCTTCCAGTGACATACTGTTTAAATCCAGATTTTCATTGTTTGTGCTTCCTGAAGAACCACATCCTGTCAGTAACATTGCTGCCGCGAGAGCTGCTGCAGCCGCTTTTGCAAATCTCACTTTCATTTTCTTCCTCCTCTAATCAAACTGATTATCCTTTACGAGTTCAATTTAAATCTTTGTGTTACACAAATTTCAATGCACGTTTTTGTAAAGTACTGTTAAATTTTGTCGAAATCAGCCTGATTGGGAGGGTTTTCCCTATTCTTCTACCGGGATCTGGATCTCCAGAACCTTTTCCTCTTCTTCGTTGGTCAGGGTCGCATCCACAATATAGATCTGCAGAATCGGTCCGCAGATCCGGTAATGCTTCTGATACAGATACTGTTTGATCTTTTCAAAGGACGGATGATATTTCTCAAGAAGACCATTTTTGTACATCATGCAGACATACTTTCCCGCCTGGATTTCCCGGACGTACTTGTTTCCTTCTTTTCCCGAATCCACCAGTACCATCGGGACAGCCGGAATCATCTCGTCGCTTGGAATCAGGATTCTCTGATCCGAAAATACGCCCATCCGGTCCGTCGCAAGAATCGGGATCTTCTCTTCCAGGCTCCCTTCCAGCTTCGTAAAGGCCATGGCGTGCTCTTCCCGGTCGCCGGACTCCCTGCCAAGAGTAATCATATGGCGTAACGGAAACTCCTCCTCGAAAATCGTCTCCATTTCCGGAAGGGAGAACAGACTCCGGACGAACTCCAGCTTTTCCCGCATGATCTCATTGAGCCGGATCTGCTCCTTGAGCCGTTCCTCAAACCGCTGCTGGTACGTTTTCAGCATCTCATAGGATTTCCTCAGGTTCCGGTTCTCGAAATATTCCTTGATCTCCTCCAGCGACATCCCCATCTCTTTGAGTTCCAGAATCGTCCCAAGCTTTTCATACTGCCGGATCGAGTAATACCGGTGTCCGCCGTCCGATACATAGACCGGTTTTAACAGCCCGATCCTGTCATAATGCCTCAGCGTCTCACTTGTCGTATTTCGAAGCTTTGCAAGCTCCGAAATAGTCAGTACATATTTTCTCATATTCCCGCTCCTTTCCATCTCTGTCATGACAACACTTCTAATAGAAAAAAAGAGTACTCTTCATCCAGCATGAAATGTACTCTTTGTCCTGTCTTTATTCTGCTTTTATGAGATCCTGCTTCTGATGCTCCATCAGCTCTCTCACCATCTGAGCCGACTTTTCCCCCTTGCTGCAGGCATGAATTTTGACGCAGCAGTCCGCCATCGGCTTGTCTTCCATCTCCATCCGGTAGCGGATCTCCGCAAGGATTTCGTCCTCTTTTACATCAACATCAATACCGGTCGTCCAGACGCCAAAGTGAAGCTGACCGTACGGAGTCTCATAACAGGTAAGGGTGCGCTTGTCCTTCTCAAAGAACAGTCCTCCTCTCATCTCTCCTGCTTTCATGATTTCAACGATCCGGTCTCCCGTAATTTTGATCTTGCTTTTTCCAATCTTTCGACCGCTTCCAGACGTCTCATCATACACGAAATAATGTTTTCCATTTTTAAAGAAATAATCAGCAGAAGTAAGCATTTCCACTGCTTCGGCATCCTCTGTCTTCTGTTCTCCATCGTCCATCATCTCCCACTGCATTCCTGTAATTCCAAGTAATATCTCTCTATCCATAATCATTCCCCGTCATGTTTAATATTCTTCGATATTGATCCGCTGGGTTGTGCGGATATCATAAGGAAGGATGGAATTTGCAAACTGCTTGAATTTGTCCGCCGTATCGCTTACGTAAAACTCATAGGAGCCGTTGGCACAGACCTGACCGCTCTCTTCTGCGCTGCTTTGCCCTTCATTGAGCAGATCCATCTCCCTGAGAAGCTTCTTCAGCTCCATCGCCGTCTCATAAGCAGGATTCACCAGCTGAATGCCGTCTCCCAGATATTTCATGATCCGGGATCTTAACAGCGGATAATGGGTGCATCCAAGAATCATTGTGTCTATATCCGTCTCTTTCATCGATGCCAGATAGTAATCGATTACCTCCTCCGCAATCTTGTGCTTTGCAAACCCTTCCTCCACAATCGGCACAAACAACGGACACGGCTTCCCGATCACTTCCACTCCCGGAAGCATCTCCTTCATCACTTTGGAATACATCCGGCTCCGGATCGTTGCCTCTGTTCCGATCACGCCGATCTTTTTATTTCTGGTGGCCCGGACAGCCGCAGCGGCTCCCGGCACAATCACTCCCATAATCGGGATGTCGGTCTCCTCTTTCACCACATCCAGCGCCAGCGCACTGGCTGTATTGCAGGCGATCACAATAGCCTTGACATTCTTTGTCTGCAGGAACCGTATGATCTGGCGACTGTAACGTATGATATTATCTTTCGATTTGCTTCCGTACGGCACTCTCGCAGTGTCCCCGAAATACACCATATTTTCGTCCGGAAGCTGCCGCATGATCTCTCTTGTTACTGTCAGTCCTCCCACTCCGGAATCAAACACGCCGACAGGCGCCGCCTTTTTATTGCTACTCACAGTCCATATCTCCTTTTTACCTTCTGTCCTATCATTGTACAATTTCTGTTTTTGCTTTTCAAGTATAAAAAAGCAGGGAGTACGCAATACCCCCTGCTTTTTGGCTCTCCAAGGTAAATTAAAGAGAGAGTTCTTTTGCAATATCGTACTGATACTGCGGAATTCCCTTTTCCATTTCCAGTGCTTCGTCGATATCAAAGTCTACATATTCGCCGTGCTTGTAGCCTACGACACGGTTTGTCTTTCCTTCCAGAAGAAGATCCACTGCCTTTGCTCCCATGATGGACGCGTAGACACGGTCTTTTGCTGTCGGGCTTCCACCGCGCTGCATGTGTCCAAGAATCGTCGCTCTTGTCTCCATGCCTGTTGCCTCTTCAATCTCTTTTGCAAGGCCGACGGAGTTACCGACACCTTCTGCATTGATGATGATGTAATGCTTCTTTCCGCGTTTTCTGTTCAGCTTGATATCTTCGATGATCTTCTCTGCATTATAATCATGCTCTTCCGGAAGCAGGATTCTCTCTGCTCCGTTGGCAATACCGCACCACAGCGCAAGGTATCCCGCATCACGTCCCATAACCTCAACGATACTGCATCTCTCATGGGATGTAGAGGTATCACGTACTTTGTCGATGGCTTCCATCGCCGTATTCACCGCGGTATCAAATCCGATCGTGTACTCTGTACATGCGATATCCAGGTCAATCGTTCCCGGAAGACCGATCGTATTCACCCCGAGATTGGACAGCGCTCTTGCTCCTTTAAAGGAACCGTCTCCTCCGATTACAATCAGTCCGTCAATCTCATATTTCTTACAGATCGCTGCCGCTCTCTGCTGCCCTTCTTCTGTGCACATCTCCTGGCATCTTGCAGTCTGGAGAATCGTACCTCCGCGCTGAATCGTATCGGAAACATCGCGCGCGGACATATCAATAATATCTTCATTTAAAAGTCCTGAGTATCCTCTTCTGATTCCTCTGACCTTCAGTCCATTTCCAAGTGCTGTTCTTACAACGGCACGAATCGCCGCGTTCATTCCCGGCGCATCTCCACCACTCGTTAAAACACCTATTGTCCTGATTTCTTTTGCCATGATTCTTATACCTCCATTAGGTCATTCCCTGATTTCTGTATGTGTTTTCTGTGAATAGTTTAACCACGTAATATACTAAACTATTTATTTTCGTTTTTCAATATCTTTCCTATATCTTTGACTTTTCTACCACTTTTACCCGCTCTTTGCCAAAATAGTTCGTCAATCTGCTCATGAGTTCTTCTGAGATTTCCACATTCCGTCCCGCCGGGAGCTGTTTGACTGCCCGCTCCGCCTGGCAGTAAATGAATACTTTCTCATTGCCTTCACTCATATGGAGCATGGAGTAGACAAGCTGTTCCTCCTGAAGGAAGGATGCCTTATCCGGATACTGAATCCAGAGCTGTTTTTCTGTCTGTTCAAACGGAATAATCGTCTCACAGATCAGCTTGCTGGCACTTTCATCTTCCTCGGACACCCGTCCCCTTACGAACACCTTCCGGTCCACCTCCAGATACTGCTGGTTCTTCTCGTAATCCCGCGGGAAAATCACGACTTCTACCGTGCCAAGCAGATCTTCGATGGTAATAAATGCCATCACCTTATTGGTCTTCGTATATTTGATGGTGCGGGAGGTAATCATACCTCCGATGGTTTCTTTTGCCCCGTCCCGGACCTTCGTGCGGCCGGTCTCATCGTCGTACTGGAAATCATGCGTCGTCGCCGTGATCGCTTTCTTCCACCGCTCCTCGTATTCTTCCAGCGGATGACCGCTGACATAGACGCCAAGCACTTCTTTTTCAAAGGCAAGCATCGTCTCCTTTTCGTATTCGCCCACGTCCGGGAACTGAATATCGAATTCCTTTTTCTGGTCCTCGTCCACAATATCAAACAGGCTCATCTGTCCTGCCATGGAATATTTCTTCTCCTGATTGATCTGGTCAAGGATCTGCAGATACACCATCATGTGCTGCTTTCTCGTTCCGCTGAAACAGTCGAAGGCTCCGGACTTGATGAAGTTTTCAATCGTCCGCTTGTTGATATCCTTGCCGGACATCCGCTCCGCGAAATCCCGGAGGTTTTTGAACTCTCCCCCGGCCTCTCTTTCCCGGATAATGTCATCGATCACGGACCGTCCGATACTTTTGATTGCCGCAAGGCCGTAACGGATATCGCCCCCGTCCACGGAAAAGTTGCCGTATCCTTTATTGATGTCCGGAGGCAGCAGTTTTATGCCCATCTCCTTACAGGTATAAATGTATTCCGCCACTTTCCCCGGATTATCGATGACCGAAGTCATCAGCGCCGCCATAAATTCTACCGGATAATAATATTTCAGCCATGCCGTCTCATAAGAAACGACCGCATAGGCCGCCGCGTGAGACTTGTTGAAGGCATATTTCGCAAAATCAATCATCTCGTCGTAAATCTTGTTGGCTGTCTTCTCATCGATGCCGTTTGCCACGCATCCCGGCACGTTTTCCTCCGGATTGCCGTAGACGAAATTCTGGCGCTCCCGCTCCATGACATCGCCCTTTTTCTTTGACATGGCACGCCGCAGAATGTCGCTTCGCCCCAGCGTGTATCCCGCCAGATCCCGCACGATCTGCATAACCTGCTCCTGATAGACGATACATCCGTAGGTCGGTTCCAGAATCGGTTTTAACTGCGGACAGTCATAGGTGATCTGTTCCGGATGATTCTTTCCTTTGACATACTGCGGGATAAAATCCATCGGTCCCGGACGGTACAGAGAAATCCCCGCGATCACATCCTCCAGATTCCGCGGCTTTAATTCCTTCATGAAGCTCTTCATCCCTGCGCTTTCCAGCTGGAACACGCCGTCCGTCTTTCCACTGCAAAGGGAGTCAAAGACTGCCTTGTCATCAAAATCGATCCTGGACATATCGATCTTTTTCCCAGTGCTTTGCCGGGCAAGCCTGGCCGCATTCTGAATGACGGTAAGGGTCCGAAGCCCAAGGAAGTCCATCTTCAGAAGTCCGAGCTCTTCCAGCGTCGTCATGGTAAACTGGGTCACCGGAGAATTGTCCGATCCAAGGGAGAGCGGCACATATTCATCGATGGACTTCTGACTGATGACAACCCCCGCCGCGTGCATGGACGTATGTCTCGGAAGACCTTCCAGACGCCTGCTCATGTCAATCAGTTCTCTTACCTGCTCATCCGTATCATACAGCTTTTTCAGCTCCGGATTCATCGTAAGCGCCCGGTCAAGCGTCATATTCAGCTCGGTCGGAATCATCTTTGCAATGCTGTCTACAAAGGCGTACGGAAGATCCATGACACGCCCCACATCCCGGATAACTCCCCGGGCTGCCAGGGTACCGAAGGTAACAATCTGCACCACCCGGTCTGTTCCGTATTTTCTCGTTACATAATCGATGACCTCCTGCCTTCTCTCGAAGCAGAAGTCCACGTCGATATCCGGCATGGTGACACGCTCCGGATTCAGGAACCGCTCAAAGAGCAGGTTATACCGGATCGGATCAATGTTGGTAATTCCAAGACAGTAGGACACGATACTTCCCGCCGCGGAACCTCTTCCCGGTCCCACCATAATGTCATGATCCCGTGCATACTTGATGAAATCCCACACGATCAGGAAGTAGTCCACATACCCCATCGTGCGAATCGTATCCAGCTCATAATTCAGCCGCTCCACCAGTTCCTTGGGACTTCCCGGATACCGGTCCTCCAGCCCGTCAAAACAGAGCTTCTGCAAATATTCCCACGAGGTATAGCCATCCGGCACATCGTATTTCGGGAGTTTGGTGACTCCGAATTCAATCTCCACATGGCAGCGGTCTGCGATCTTCTGCGTATTCTCAAGTGCCTGCAAGGCATACGGGAAAAGCCCCCGCATCTCCTCTTCACTCTTTACATAATACTGACCGCCTTCGTAACGCATCCGGTTCTCATCGGAAAGCTTCTTTCCTGTCTGAAGACAGAGCAGGATGTCATGCGGTTTTTCATCTTCCGCGTACGTATAGTGGACGTCATTGGTAGCTACCAGCTCAATTCCCGTCTCTTCCGACAGACGAAGAAGTCCCTGGTTGGCCGTCTGCTGCTCGCCCATCCCGTGATCCTGCAGCTCCAGGAAAAAGTTCCCTTTTCCGAAAATATCCTGATACTCGTATGCGGCTTTCTTGGCCTCTTCATAAAGACCCCTCACCAGATTCTTCTGCACCTCTCCGGCCAGGCAGGCACTCAGAGCGATGATCCCGCTGCTGTACTGCCTCAAAAGCTCTTTATCCACACGCGGCTTGTAGTAATACCCTTCCGTAAACCCTCTCGATACAATCTTCATCAGGTTGTGGTATCCCTCATCATTTTCCGCCAGAAGGACAAGGTGGTAATACCGGTCATCATTGTGCCCTGCCTCACGGTCAAACCGGGAACCCGGAGCCACATATACCTCACATCCAAGGATCGGATTGATCCCCGCCTTCTTTGCTTCTTTATAAAAATCGATCACACCGTACATCACACCGTGATCCGTAATGGCGGCACTGTTCATGCCGAGTTCCTTCACGCGCGCGACATACTCCTTGATCTTGTTGGAACCGTCTAACAAACTATATTCTGTATGAACATGCAAATGTACAAAACTCATTGTGTTCCTCCTTTTCCGGTACCTATTATAGCAGAAAAAAAGGCATCGGAAAACAGGGGCGAAAAGAGAATTGTGATTATTGTAACTCTCTTTGCTTTGTGCTATGCTGTGGATGAGATTTCATGAAGGAGGACTTGATTATGGAACCATTAAAGATCGGACTTGTCGGACTGGGAAGCAGAGGCTATATGCTTTTAAAGGAAACCCTTTTGTATATCCCGGAAATGCAGATTTCTGTCGTATGTGACGCTTATGAAGACAGAATCAAACAGGCACAGGACCTGATCGAAGAGCGCTGCGGGCATCGTCCTGCTGCTGAGCTGGATTATTCAGAAGTTCTGACACGCTCAGATATTGACGCTTTGATTATCGCCACCTCCTGGGAGCACCACGTACCTGCTGCCATCCAGGCAATGAAAGCAGGAATCCCGGTAGGAATTGAAGTCGGAGGCGTATACAGTCTGGAAGAATGCTGGGAGCTTGTCCGGACTTACGAAGAGACAAAAACACCATTTATGTTTATGGAAAACTGCTGTTACGGACGCCGGGAGCTGATGGCCCTGAACATGAAAGAGCAGGGCGTATTCGGAGATATCGTCCACTGCCGCGGCGGCTATATGCATGATCTGAGAAGCGAGGTTACCCGCGGAAAAGAAAACCGCCATTACCGTCTCAGAAATTATCTCAACCGGAATGCGGAGAACTATCCGACTCACGAACTCGGTCCGATCGCAAGGATCCTTGATATCAACCACGGAAACCGGATGCTCACTCTGACAAGCACCGCTTCCATCTCCAAAGGGATGAATGAATACGTGCGCCGGCACCCGGACTGCGACCAGTCCCTGCTTCACGCCCGGTTTGCTCAGGGTGATGTTGTCAATACCGTCATCACCTGTGCCGGAGGGGAGACGATTCTGCTGACACTCGACACCTCTCTTCCACGCTACTACAGCCGTGATTTCACAGTCTGCGGCACAAAGGGCATGTATGAGGAAAAGACCGATTCCGTCTTCCTGGACGGACTGTATTCCCTGGAAGAGGAATTCTTCTGGAACAAACACTGGGGAAATGCAAAAGAATACGAAGAGCAGTATGACCATCCGATCTGGAAAGACTTCTTGAAGAGCGAAATCAAAGGAGGACACGGCGGTATGGACTACCTCGTCTTCCGGGAATTCGCACAGTGTATCCGCGACGGACGGCCTTGCCCGATCGACGTCTATGACGCGGCTTCCTGGATGTGCATCAGCGTCCTCTCCGAACAGTCCATCGCAATGGGCGGACAGCCGGTTGCCATCCCGGACTTTACAAACGGACGGTGGATGACAAGATAGGTTCTGTCGGGCTACAGTAGAAACCTTTCGGTTTCATCCTTATAACCAACACATGGCTTCTCCATTTTCTTTTTTGTAGTATCATGAAAAAAGAAACTATCAGGAGGTACCATAATGAAAAATATACTGCTTTTAACTACAACGCCTACTGCCGGCGGAAACGGAGACGCATTGATCGCCGCCGCAAAAGAAGAAGCCGAAAAAAATGGAGCCGAAATTCATCTTGTAAATATCCGCGAAAAACAGATCGGCTTCTGCCGGGCATGCTATGGCTGTGCCGAAACCGGCGTATGCGTGCAAAAAGATGATTTCATGGATATCCTGCATCTGGCACACGAAGCGGATGTGATTATCGCTGAGGCACCGGTTTACTATAACTGCATGGCCGCACAGATGATGACCGTCATCAACCGGCTTTGCTGCACCTTCGCCTGCAAATCCTATCAAATCGGGCCGAAAAAACGCGTCGGTATTTTTCTGACCTGCTCCGGCTCCGATCCGGAAGAGATGAAACGCCACGTGCGGAATATCGTAACGCTGCCAAGCGTAAGCCGTACCATTTCCGACTACCGCACCGAAGTGTTTACAAACTGTAATTCCACATCTACCTGTCAGGATACTCCGGAATATCTGGAACGCGCAAAAGCGGTTGCCCGCTGGGCTCTTGAAGCGTAAGACGATGATGTTTATAAGCTGATAAATAAAAGAAAAAGCAACCGGGTGCCTCTCATTCTATGGGATGCATTCCCGGTTGTTTTTCGTCGCACTTATTTTTGCAGCGCTGATTCTATGCATAGCTAATTCTCTGGCTCCGCCAATATCATCTAAATTATGCTGCATATAATTCTACCCCTTCATTCTTGATATTGTTATAGAATGGATATGCCCTGAGCCATTTATTAAAATGATCCCGATTTTTCACAATGGGCATAATTTCCAAATCATGATCAAAATTATAATCAAAAGTCAGGTCGGAAAGTGTATGTCCCTTCCGCCTTATCTCATCATCTGATAAATCCACCAGAATCATAATATCAATATCTGAATCCGGTCTAAAATCACCTCTGGCATAAGAGCCATATAAAATGATAGTCCTCAGTTTTTCTCCATAAATTTTATGCACGTCTTCCACGTATTTTTTTAATATTTCATTTAAAACCTGAGACATATGCTTCCTCCTTCCCGGATATTTCTCAATTTCAATTATAGTATATACATTCTGCATACCAAAAATCAACCGCAGCAGGCTAAATCCTGCTGCTGTTTCCCCAGTATTTCCTATAACTCTGTAACATCCAGGCTGCCGATCTTTCCATCGATCACTTCTGCTCTTCCCTGAATTTCCTGCGGCGTATCTCCCACATTCATGCTGACGCGGAATTTGTAAGCGTCGTTATCTTTCATGATTTCTGTTTCAGAAATCTCCCACGTCTCGTCTGCCGTATACAAGTCCAGCATATAGCCAAACAGTCCATTCTGGAAATCATCCATGCCATTTGAATCCAGATAGGTGCTGTATGCTTTTTCAAATTCTTCCGACGCCTGCTGCGCTTTTCCTGCCGTTTCTTTCTGTGTCTGTTGATCTACACCCAGCCCTATGACGGACGGTGAATCCATGACCGCCTGATACAACTTTGCATTTTCTTCGCTTTTGGTGAATGTCTGATCCAGGAACTCCTTTACGAGCTGTTGCTCCTTGTCCGGTCTTAGAAAAACGACCGACATACCAAGACAAACCAGAAGTGCTGCAGCTACTATTGTATAAATATACTTTCTTTTCATAATCTCTCCTTTCTGAACAGGAAACCCCTGTCCGGAGCACAACATCTTACTTTTTCCCTATTCTTTCTCAACATGTTTCCAGATATTCCAGTTCATCACCTGACAGACCGCTGCCCACACCAGAATCCAGATCAGATAGATCATTCCAAGATATCCCGCGAACTGTAACGTTTCCTGCATGGTATACAGCCTTGCCTTTGCAGTCAGTGCCGCGAAGATAACTCCTCCCGTGATCCCGGACAGCACCGGTATGAGTACAAACATCCGGATCTGATACCGGAGCTTGGCTTTTCGTTCCTTCTCGTGCATTCCAAGACGTTTCAGGAAGATATTCTCCCACCGCCAGTTATCTTCTTCCGACTTGACTTTTACAAAGAACTGAAAGACTCCGAGAATCATCAGTACCAGCAGAATGAATCCATTCCCCATTCTCGTAAAAAAGATTTCCGACTCTGTATTGACGATCATTTGAGATTTCACATAAAACGGCTGGATATTATTGTCCCATACCGTGTCAAAATCCTGCTCCTCGTTCAGATATTCCAGATCCGCCGCTGCCTGATCCACAAGGGCATCATCCAGATTCATACAGAAGAGTGTTGTTGGGCCCTCTGTAAGATTCTCCGGATGCCGGACTGTGTACATCCGCCACTCTTCTCTCGTCATCTTCTGTCGCGTCTCCCAGTTTTTCCTGTTATACGCCGTGATCCGGTCATAATTTTCCTGAAAATACGAATCTGTCAACACGATCAGATTGTCCTGCATTCCCTGATGAAAGCTTCCCGTCAGGCTGGCTCGCTCTTCGCCTGCGATGGTTCTGACCGGAAAGAATCTGCGAAAATCATCCGGATTATAATATTCCAGAGGCTGGCCGAACCTTAAATGCTTTTCCAGACGTCCGGTATCCCAGTCAATCGTATGTGCCTTGACAGACAGATCCTGCTGATACACTACATGCAGCTCCTCGCCCTGCAGTGAAAGCTTTTTCGGCTCTTTTCCCACAAACTTCCGCATCTGCTGATAGGTGCTTTCCGAAATGGCAATCTGCTGTCCCTGCGGCCACTGAATTGGTCTGGTTGTCCTTCTCCACGGCTTGATTTTATCGCTCCCGTAGATGGAAGTCATCCGAAGCATCGGATACTGCGTAACCCGGGCTTCATACTTATCCGCAATCACTTCCAGCTTCTCAAGCTCCGGCTCATATGCCGTCACCACGATATCATACGGGTACATGGACGGAATCTTCTGCGGAATACATGCCCCCGCCATCGGCGCCGCAAACATCCCAAGCGCAAGGAACTGAATCACTGCCAGAAGAAACAGACGCTCTATATTACTCTCAAACTTGTGATAAAACAGGTTCCTTTTCAAAAGACCGGTATCATATCTATGCTTTCTCTCCCGTATCCGCATCCACAGTGCTGTTCCGCCGGAAAGCAGAAGGAACATTGCCACAACCGTCAAAATATGGATAAACCTGCTCTCCGCCCATTCTCTGACCGAATACCATCCCACCGCCAGAGCTGCCAGAAACACTCCTCCTGCAATCCAAAGACTGATTCCTTTCCTCAATCGTTCTTCCTTCTGTACATCCTCATTTCTGTCCACGGACTGTCCCAGGTCAATGAAGTTTTCCTGATTAAAAGCCAACGACAATCCCATCAGAATCAGGAAAGAAATCAGTCCGATGAGAAAATAGTTTCCGGTAACGACTTCCGGAAATACCGCTCCGCCCGGGATCCCTTTTTGCAGCTCCATCCGCATTGCAGAAGCTCCTGCCGCCCCTGCTCCCAGACCAAACACTGCGGCGACAAGCACGCCCGTCCAGAATTCCAGCAGAAACTGCATGTAGACTGTCCGCCGTCTGATTCCCAGAATAACAAGCAGACGGAAATCCTTTTTCGCTTCTTTGATATACCAGGCACTCATCATCGTCATCATCACGAGGTGTAAAAGGATCAGAATCAGCCCAAGACTCCGGAACAGACCATACAGCCCGTCCCCGGTAATGGAGCTCTCCATCTCATAGGTATCTTTCATGATTCCATACATGGAAAAGACGATAAAGAGGCTCGCTGCTGCAAAAGCTTCCGAAGCAATCATCAGCATCTGCACCTTTATTCTGGACCGGAACATCCTACGGATCACCTGATAAAATTCCTTCGGGTACTTCCCCGGAAAGTAATTCGCCTTCTTCCGGTGCTGTCTGTCGATCTTCTCTTTCTCCCGCGCTGCAATCACTTCTTCCTCGGTGTCTTCCATTGTTTCCTGACACCGGCAGTATAAAAACTCAATTCCCCCGCTGAAAACAAACAGGCAGTATACAAGCATCATGCCCGCTATATCCGTCTTGCTGAAATCATCCGGAGAAATGGGCAGCACTGACACAACAAAAATAGAAATTCCCAGCCAGCACAGCGTCTTTGCAGAAAGCTTCTCCAAAATGCCAAGACTTTTATTACGGATCATAAGGATAAAACGGATCAGATAAAGCAGGGCCGGCACCATGCAGAGCATCAGCAGAATATACCGGATCTGAAATCCCGTATCCACTATCATAGTGAAAATCACCATCGCGCCGCATGTCTTCCCCTCTTTCAGTATGATGGGACAAAACAAAAACAGTAAAATCTGAACGACACTTACAATCAGGCGGCACCACCAGATCTTTTGCTGATATTTCGATCTCTTCTTCATAACACCTTCACCTCCAGCCTTCCCCGGCCTCGTATGAACTTTTTATCCTCTCGATTTACTCACCATCGGTCTCACCTCTTGCCAAAAACACGTTTATGTTTACAATGTTTTTTCGTCTCTAATTTGTCTAAATAATAACATTCAGACTATTCATTTTCAATATCTTCTCACTCTATTATCATTAATTTTTGTGACATTTTTTACAACGCAATTACAAAACGGATACGCATAAATCGCGTATCCGTCGAAACTTTAGTCATTGACTTTTCCTCGTTTTCAAAAACTGCTTGTAAATATCTTTTCCCATATTACAGATCTGCCATCCGGCCGATAATCTCCTGATAAAATTTCTCCTGATTGTCTCCCCGGTTGAGGGTATCCAGAATCACCCCGTCCTTCAATAGAATGATTCGGCTGCAGTTGCTTGCCATCTGCGGATCATGGGTGACCATGACAATGGTCTTTCCGAACTCCCGGTTGATCCGGTTCAGAGCGTCGATGACGATCTTCCCGGACTTGGAGTCCAGGTTCCCCGTCGGTTCATCCGCCAGTACCAGATCCGGGTCGTTGATGAGTGCCCGGCAGATCGCCACTCTTTGCTTTTCTCCTCCGGACAGTTCATACGGATTCTTCTTGAGCAGATGGGTGATCTCAAACTGATCTGCGTATTTCTTCGCCGCCTTTGTCATGACATCCACTTTTTCTTTTCCGAGGATCATCGGCAGCATGATATTTTCTTCCACGGACAGACTGTCCATCAGATAAAAATCCTGAAAGATAAATCCGATCTTGGTCCTTCGGATGTCCGCCAGCTTATCCCCGAAAAGATCTGTGGTATTCTGCTCCATGAAGAAAACCTCTCCATCCGTCTGCTTGTCGATCATGCCAAGTACCTTCAGAAGAGTCGTCTTCCCGCACCCGGATTTTCCCATGATGCCGACGAACTCTCCTTCCTCCACGGTAAAATTCAGTCCTTTCAGGACTTTAATATCATCCTCGCTCTTTTTAAAGGACGACTTCTGATAATGCCGAATCAAATCTTTTACTTCCAGTACATGCATTACCCCTGTTTCCTCCTCTCACGTTTTAATCTGCGTATCACATACCATCCGAATAACTGTTGGATCAAATATACTATCACTAAATAGGCGATCATGATCGCCGCCCAGTACTTCCAGAATTCGGTTCCGACTCCGTCGCCTCCTCCGGTATTTTGCTGATACAGATAGGAACATACATACAGCACACCCATGACAAACGCCGCTCCTGCCGAAATCATTGTCAAAATCTTTGTCTCAAACCGGATATTCTTTCGCTGCTCCTTTTCTTTCATTCCCATATAATTCAGGAACTCATACCGCCGTTTGAAAGATGTCATCTCCGACAGGTTCTTCAATGCCACAACGAAAAATCCGCTGAGCAGAAGGGTCGCCATCAAAAACAGCTTGCTGGACAGGCTGAATACCGCACGCATCCGCTGCCCCTTCAAAAACTCCTCCGTGTTGTACAGACTGTTTTCCATCATTTTTTCATGCTTATTTTTGATCCCGTTTTCTTTATTATAGGCAGTCAATTCTTTGTACGCTTCCACTCTTTCCCGCGCCGGGAAAGTAAACAGGTAAAGCTCGGACGCTTCCGTCTTGTCCTTCCGCACTTCCTGCCACCGTTCTTCAAAGAACTCGTCGGAAAAAATAACCATGTTTTCATGGTACTGATCCAGAGAATATTGCCCAATGAGACTCTGAGTGAAGGCTTTCGTCAATTCGTAATGATACGGCTTTCCTTCCTCTGTGTTCCTCAGCATGATCAGATTAAATTCCGGATCATAGTTTCCTACAAACACGTTTTCATATAGCTCATGATCATCCCAGTTCGTTATGTTTTTTTCCTTCTGAAATTCTGCATCCTCCATGCCAAACAAGATCTCACGCCCCTTCAGATCGCAGTTCTTGCCCGACAATGTTTCATATGTGGAGGCGGACACGCCGATCTGCTGTGCTTCATAAGCGGTTGTGACGCGCAGCATCGGAATCTCTGTTACGGTGCCGTCATTTTTTTCAGCCAGTTCTTTTGCATACTCCCTGTCATCTTCCCTTGCAATCCATACACTGTCATACGGATAATTCTCCCGGTACTTATCAAGGAGCAGAAGGCCGGCAGTCTCCACTGCCAGATAGGTCAGTGCAAAAAAGTGAATCACCAGAAGTAGGATCAGGATCATCAGATTATTCTGGAATTTACTGTACAACTAGTTTAGCTGAAAAATATGGCGCAGATAAAATTTTTTTCGTTTCCGAAGCCGCTCCAGCACCCACGCCAGTCCAAACACAACAATCAGCACCATGCCTGCCGGAAAGACCGCATGGGACGTCAGATACATAGAATCCGATCCCTGGTACATATCCTCTCCAATCACAAGGAGAATCAATCCCAATACGACCAGAAGCAGCCACCGCCCGCTGACCGGGCGCTTCTCATTCTGCTCTGCGGACGACATAAAGGCACTCATATCCTTGCCGTCCATCCATGTAATCAGCGCCACGAAAACAAGTGCCATGATTCCGATGCTCAGACCGCAGGCATTTCTCAGGATCTTCCAGTCAAATGCCGTGATCTTGATAAACTCCGGATAGACGCCCCAGATCCAGTACTGGATGCCGTATAACAGCCCGACTCCAAGCAGAATCCCCAGAATCAGGGAAAGCACACATCCTGCCACATATTCAGTCAGCATCATGAGATAGGAGGTTCGTTTCCTCATGCCAAGAATAATAAAGGTGGAATAGTCTTTCATCCGAAGCTGGATATAGTGCTTCATAGAAAAAATCATCAGCAAAATGGTGATTACGGTAATGAGTCCGGCGGCAATCTTGAAGTCCATTTTCAGTGCCGCTGCCGTCACATCGTCTGTAATCGCTTTTGTCACAATGTCGTTCATGCCCCAGAAAGCGATCATCTCCGCCACCGCAACAATATTGCTGATGAAAAATAAAATGTAATTATGTAAATTACTTTTAAAATTTTTGAGAATAATTATATTAAACATCATACACCTCTGCAACTATATTATACACTGAGTATATAACAACAGAATTGCCATGTAAACATGGCAATTCTGTTGTTAAGTATACTACTTAATCACTTTGCGTACTGGCGGTCTGGAACTAGTAGATACAGTACAGTTCAGACTGCATGTACCTTCACAGCTAACCAGAAAACACGATTCCCTACATCCAAAACATAATCTTGGCTCTGGACTATTTGCCGGAGTCTTTCTCACTTTGGAATCATATCTGCTCATATTCTGCGCACCTCCTATATTGATTTTCTTTTTTCCAATGGAAGTTTTGTCTTTTGATACCTGTTTTATGATACAGTTTCGCAAAATAGTAGTTGTTCGCTCTCACTCTTGCTTTATGCATTTTGCATATATATTTTGCCTTCTGAAAATTTGTCCCGGAATCAGATTCATCATAACTAAATCCCTGGCAAAATTCACATTCTTTGGCAATCGGACAACTCAGACATTCATCATCACATTGATATTTGTACATTGCCAACAAGAATACTCTTGCTTTATCAAAATCAATTCCGTCCTCTAAATTTCCAATAATATAACCCGGCTGATGATTCAGAGAATAATCATAATACCTCATACATGGATAGATATTGCCGTCCGGACTGATCGCCAACATCTTTCCTGCCCCGCAGCTAGTGTTGTTGAAATCTTCTTTTTCATACGGCGCTCCAATATGATCTAAAAATAATGTACAGTATTCTTTATTATACAGATCATGTTCTACAATATAGTCTGCCAGTTCTTTGAGCTGCTCTTCAAAGATTTTATCATCACCTTCACGCCAGACATTTTCATAGACAACATTTGCGGAAACATTATAGATTCCTTCATCCCAAAGGTGAAGAATACTTTCTTTTAAATACTTTAAATCTTCACTGGCAAATGTCACTTTTGTACTCGCATCAAACTGACTCATCCATAATTTCAAATTTTTATGGATAGTATCATAAGACCCAGAACCATCTGGAAAAACTCTCTGCAAGTCATGCTTTTCTTTTGTTCCGTCAATAGTGATACCGATAGAAATTTTCCCTGAATTTTTCTGAATCAAATGCTGTACCTCATCGGAGTCATAATTCACACCATTCGTACTGATATTAATCCGATACTTCCAGTACCATCGGCTTCCTTCTTCGTATGCTCTGATCTTAAAGTAATCACAGATATCTTCAATCAGCTTTGCTTCCAGTAAAGGTTCTCCTCCAATAAAATCAAGAACCGCCGAATCGGACTGATGAATATCCGGACTTGTCAAAAGATAGTCTATGAATTTTTTTGCCGTTTCTAAATTTAGTACTTTACCTTTTGATTTATGTGTGACATAGCAATACTTGCATCGCAGATTACAATCTTCTGTTACCACGAAAGTCAAAGACTGTGCTCCTCCTTTTCCCCATTCAGGCCGCATACGACCGACTGTGTATCCCGTCTCTTCCATGCGATTTTCTCCTCATGTATAATATATTTTCTTCTTTACTGACATTATCAAAATTGTCATTCTTTATCAACGAATTGACCATGAGTTTCTCTTTTCTATCCATGAATTTTTATTTTCCTTACATCATTATTTATTTTAAGAACTTTCATCATCTATCATTGAATTATATGGAAGTTTCACAATATAATGAAAAACGGATACGCAGAAATTTCACGTATCCGTTCATACTATTCGGCTCTTAATCAAGTCTGTTTACATCGCTTTCCAGTGTACCGTCTTTTTAACTCCAATCCGCTCCATGTAATCATATTATCTGTCAAATTATCAGCTTAAAGTTTATATTTCCATCCCATTAATTTTAATCTCAACTGTTACATAAACAGTTGATTTTCAATCTCTGCCATCAGCCCATCCGCAAAGTAAATATTTTTGATCTTTCCATCTTCAAACAGTGCTGTCCCTTTCTGTTCGAACACTGCTTCTTTCTCGCCAATGGAATACTCTAATTCAGTTATAAATGTATAATAATTTCCCTCAGAACTTCCCTCCGGCTGAACATCTGCATTTTTAAATGTAACTGTCACATCCCGATCCGCAGCATATACATTCAAATTCGTATAAATCCAGTATGGTATACTTTCAATTCCTTCCTCTGTAAAATAGGAACCGTACATTTCTTCCAGTAACTTTTGAAAATCATATACTCCATATGCACCCGGTTCTGTTGTCTCAGCAGCAGCCTGCTCTGCCATCTTCGTTGCTTCTTCATAGGCATCCTGCATTTTCTGATTTGGAATTGTAAACAATTTTTCCAGTACCGTAGTTACTACTTCTTTCTCTTTTTGCTCTTGTTTTTCTTCTCCCTTAGAACAACCTGACAAACTTATCATGACTGCACACAGGGAGAATACTAATATTCTCTTTATAGTTTGGTGCTTCATTTTCAGGCTCCTTCCTATTGAATAGTAATTTACCGGATGATCTCGTACGCATATAACAACATTACATCATTCACATGTGTAAGTCGCTTAGTAACTGTTCTTCCAGATTTCCTTTCCATCTATTGTTTCATCAAAACTCTGATTACATAACTTCCAATAATAAATATTGGTATTAAAGAAAGTATAAAACATATAAGTTCAAAACGGCGACGTGATTTTTTCCATTCAAAAAACAGATAGATCGAAAAACTGACCGAAGACATCGTTGATGCAAAATTGAGCCAGCGCGAAGAAAAATTTTGTTTATACATAAACTCATATACAACTGCAGTAAGGATCACTAGTATCGCCGGGTAATTTATTTTAAATTCTTTTTTCAATCTTCTCACCTCTTTCTGGTGCCGAATAGCTTGTTCATACCATCCCCCTACTTATCAAAACGCCTTTTTATCAAAAAATATTAAATTTTAAAATACATCGGCATCATCTCATTCCTTCTTTTTTCTCTGTTATGTTAGTTATACTTTAATGCATCAACATTGTTTTTTCAATACTCTTTTATTTAATTTATTTTTCTGTCCTTTGATTTCTATTCTTTTTATTTTCAGTTTATTTTGCCAGAAGATATAGTAAGCCCCATCCATGTCCGCCTATAATTTCCGGATTCAAAATATTATTTTATTTTACATATTAAAACGGATACGCACAAACTGCGTATCCGTTATTCTTGATGAGTTGAATAAAATCATTAATAATATATTAAGATATCATGTTATACTGATTTTACCAATTTTCCCATCTATAATCTCCATTCTTCCTTCAACCTTTGTTTCCCCATCATCCATCTCTAAAGACACATAGAATTTGTATTTATTATTATCTTCTGTAACTTTAATTTCCTTAACATCCCATTTCTCATCTTTACTATACAAACCGAGAAAATAATCAAATAGTTGATTGTTAAAATCTTCTATCCCTTCATCATTCAAATATCTTCCATACGTATCTTTAAAAGCTTGCTCTGCCTGCTTTGACTTTTCTTGAGATTGTTTTTCTATTTCCGATTTAACTCCTTCACCTATCACAACGGAAGACTCTTGAAACTTTTGATATAACTCTGAATTACTCTCCGATTTTGTAAACGCTTCCTTTAAAAAATCCTGTACTATCTTTTCGCTTTTAGCAGGTTTCAATAACCATATAAGCAACATGCAGGCCAAGATAGCTATAACTATAAATAAATATAAAAGTTTCTTTTTCATACGGTATCACCTCGTCTCTTCCTTTTCTTCTTTTTGTTAGTTATACATTAATTCACAGGTGCTTTTTTTTCAATATTTTGTCCTCGACTTCATTTTTTCTGTCCTCTAATTTTTTAGTTATTTTATTTTCAGATTATTTTTTAAGAGATAAAGTAATATCCCTCCATATCCGCCCATAATCCCCGGATTTAATCTCTCCTGCGGAAGTAATCGGAATTCGTCTATATCCATCCTGTTTTTTTGTTCCTTCCCTAGCATCCGATCCGCGATATCCATAATCCACAGATTCCCGCCTGTTCCGTGACACAGACTCCAACTGTCGCGTTTCCAGTATGTTTCTGTTTTTCGATACGCTCTTTCAATATCGTTTTTCAACCTTTCCTTCCATGTTCTGTCCGTCACACGTTGATAGCACCACAGCCTCGCGAGTAAGATTCCAGCCGCTCCATGACACCATGCCACTGTATCTTCTCCTTCTTCCTTATCTTTCCCTCGATCGATCCAGTTTCCTCTTTCTTCACGATAAAGGCTCTCTTCATATTCCCAGATCTCTTCTGCCAGGATTTCATACTCCTGTTTCTTCGTAAATTCCCAAAGTGCAAGCACCGGCATCAAAATTCCTGCGTTTCCATGTGCTGTACCGCCAATCGGAATTTCTCCACTTTCCGGTTTCCACCCGATTCCGCAATCCATCTTCACTGCCTGTGGAAGCATAGAACAGACTGCCTTTTCCGCCTCCCCCACATATCTCTTTTCTCCCGTCTGCTCAAACATCTGCAGGAAGATCCATGCTGCCCCCGCTTTCCCTCCAAGCAGATCGGCACAAGTATCTTTCGGAACGATTTTTGAAACGATTTCCGCATGTTTTCTGGCATACTGTAAATAAATCGATTCTTTTGTCAGCTGATATAGTTTTAAATAGGTATAGACAATGGAACCTTCCCCTGTATACGCCCCGGTATTTCCGGACTGTAGATTCCTCAGGTCTTCCAGCCCCTCATCTGTATATTGAAACAACTGTCTCTTTAACGCTTTCTGGATTCTCTCGATTCTTTCGGATTTCTGTTTGTCCTGCATCACGGTAGTAAGAAGCAGCATCCCGCTTAATCCATCATAAAAGTAAACACCCATCGGACGGATCTGCCACGCATAGTTCCCGGAAGAAGCGAAATGAAGGACAGGCCAGCTCACCTCGCTCTTCTTCTGATTCCAGATCGCATAGGTACACAACCTGTCTGTCAGTGCAGCGATGATCCGATTCAAGCTTTCCTTATCCATCGTCCGTCCAAATCCATTGTCCGCTCTGACTTCGTATATCTGATTCACAAAATTCTCTTTATTCTCCGGAATTAGTTCCATGGATGTACGAATCAGATCACACTGCTTATTCCGGTCCGATTGACCGATCCCTCCCAGACGTTCCAGAATCCGGCTGTATGCTGTCCTTTGAAAAAAGGCTTCCTCACACTTCTCCTCTCCGGCATATAAGCTCTTCTCATCCATTCCATTGGAAAAGCATGGGATGTCTCCCCGCAGCAATGCCCGGACTTCTTCCCGGACAATCCGCTCTTCCCTGTTCCATCGTCCCCGTCCAATGGAAGACAGGAAGATTTCCCGATCCGCTCCATCCATCAGAAGGGACGGGTGATAGGAACTGTTTAACAGCATCGCGTACCGCTGCGTATGCATCAAAACAACCCTGCTTTGAAGTCCTTTCCCTTCTTCCAGAACACTTTGAAAGCTCCCTTTTTCTTTCTCCACCGCCTGATACGCCTCGGAAAATCCGACAAGAAGATCGTCCACATATGCCGCGATCGTTTCCTCTTTTCCTTTCATCCATGCAAGATTCCTTCCTGCGGAAGTAACTCCCTCCCGGTAGGTGATATACATGTTGGAAGTCTCCTCTTCCGCCACCGCCGGAATCTGAAATGGAAGCTTCTGTCCTTTCTGACTGTGAATGGCACTTCCGTCAATTCCCTCTCCCTCTTTGTTCCACACATAAAAAGGCAGGATTCCTGTTCCAATCACCGATTCCCGGATCCACGAATAAATTGCATCCTCCGCTGACTCTGCCTGTATCTCTTTCCCCGGTCGTGCCAATGCTTCCAGATCCACAATCACCGGATATGCTCCACAGGCAATCAGATTTTCCGCATGGATATCACTCGTTCCAAGGAGATAGGAGAGAAAGAGCTGTTCTCCCAGTCGTCTATAATACTGACGGATCTCCTGCTCCGATTCACAGCTTTGATATTCCACGATTTCACACCAGCTATGATCGCGGCAGGACAGGATTCTATAATGATACTGGCTTGAATCCGTCCTTTCACTGATCCACCCCAGAAGCCTTGTGAAAAACTGTTCATTCTTCATAGAACGAGGTTTTAAAAGTATCTTTTTCCCGTTTTCCAGACATATTTTCAGTACTTCTTTCCCACCGTTATGAAGATCCGATAGTCCCGATTCTATCCCTGTGATCCTGTCGGGAATCTCCCCATCAAAAAAGAGTTTCCCGATTTTATCAGAATCTTCCCGGAACCATTTTAGTACCTTTACATAGTACTGGATCTGACACTCTATACGCTCCCGGATACATCGGCTCAATACCGGATAGGTGTCTGCGATATAATAGAAAAACTCTTTCCTTCCACATATTCGGCAAAAGTCCTGATACTCCTCTTTCGAGTCCGCTCCCTTTAGCATTCCCCTTTGCTTGTAACCATGCATTTCCGCAATCAAGGTGCGAAGTGCCATATTTTGCAGACGGACCGCCAGTTCATCCCCAAAATCTTCATATACGTCCGAAGTGATCTGCTCTTTCCCGGTATTTAACTGACGTTTGAATTCCTCTATCCCTGTTATCAAGAAAGGCTGGTAAAATTCTGCAAAGAACAGTTTCGTCCCCCTTATGTTTCTGTGTATCTCATAGGATGGCTCGGTCCATTCCCGATATTCTTTATTCATGGCACTCATGTCAACTTCTTTTTTTACTTCAAATATCCAATCTTCTAGATATGCCTGAAATTCTGGATATCGCTTCCGCAGTTCTGCCACCATAGTTTCTCCTAAAAGCTGATCCCAGTATTTCTCTTTCTCTTCATTGACTGATATCACATGATCATGTATATAATCTCTTTCCCATAAATAGGTATCTTTCATAATTTCCTCCAAAAAAGCAGGATGCTCGTATGAACATCCTGCTCTTAAAATAGTTAGCAACAAATAATCGTCAAAAAAGAATCCCAATTCTTTGTAAATTCCTGTACTTCTTCTGTCTCTTTCTTTTCCATTCTATTCACTTCATCCAGTTCTGTTTTTAAATCTCCCGCAACATAGCGATAGTCTTTTTCTCCCATTTTACTTTCCTCTTTATCTATAATTTCCAAAATTTAATTGTTACAATAAATTCTTTTTCACAAATCTGATATTCAAAATCGCCACGATACTTTCGTACAACATGCTGCACACTTTTGAGTCCATAACCGTGCCGCTGCTTTTCCTTTTTTCCGGTAATCAACTTGCCCTCTTGTACTAATGGGAACTCTTCGATGCTATTGGCGATCGTAATGTATAGCATTTTAGATTTTCTCATAATACGGATTTCAATCCATCGTTTTTTATACTGGATCTTTTCGCATGCTTCTATTGCATTATCTAGCAAGTTACCAAACAGCGAACAAATTTCCGTATCGGTAATGGATACTTCCCCAATTGTACTTGCTTTGATGTGAAAAGCAATCCCTTTTGACTCTGCTTTCATCTTTTTCTGATTCAAAAGCATATCTAAAATTTCCACTTGTGTCCACGTGGCTTTTGTCACCCAATAAAGATCATCCGATATCTCATTTAAATAGGACATGAGTAAATCCCATTTCTCCTTTTTCCCATACTCCTGCAAAACAATAAGATGATTTTTCATATCGTGTGTCAGGATTCGGTTTTTCTCTATCATCTGTTCCAAATCCTTTACATGATTTTTGGACATTTCTTCCAAGTTCAAAAGCATCTCATTTTCTTTTTTCAGCATTTTGAAGCGATAGGAAACGATAAAAACGCCTGATGTTAACACAGCCACTAATACCATAGAAACAGCAGCCGCCCATCCTCTCATAAGTATGGAACCGAGGGCCATATTTCCTAATATCTTTTGATAGATTCGTAGCAGTGCCACTCCCCCTATGCAAAGCCATACCAACACATTTCTGTCGTCCTTTCTGTACCATCCATGATGATCCCACTTCATTAATAGGACTGCAATGCATACTCTTGATATTAAATATAAAACGCATTGTACAATGGACTGTGAAAACTTATAAATATCATCAAAAAATCGCTGCCCTATCACTTCCATACTTATAAATCCAAAGAAAAAATCTAGCAAAGCAAAGATTGTGTAATATAAAATAATAATTTGCAATTTTATCAACACATTCTTACGCTCTACTCCCAAGGCACATAGCCAAGTAACCAAAATGCTAAAAGCAAACATGAGCGTTGAGAAAAATATAATCTTCCGATTGATTCCCATGAGAATTCCCAACACAGTGATATTCCCCCAGATCAGCACCTTCTGCCATTTCCGCAGATGCTCCTTCTCCAATACCGTCCGGTATAAGACCTGATAGCACATCCACACCTCACAGATGGAAAGCAGAATCAGTACTATTCCATGAATTTGTCGTCCCATTCCCGTTCCCTCCAGTAAGCTTCAATCTTTTTCTTCGCTGCATCGATCCGGTACTGGTTCAGTTCCAGTTCATGACCTTCCTCCATGTAGATCGTATTGCCCTTGATACTTTGGACATTGCGGAGGTTGATAATATTACTTCGATCTGCAAGGAAAAATTCATTACTGTCCAGCTTTTTCATCAATTCGCTTAAAGGAATCCGTTCTTTGAAGTTCCCGTGGAAGGTCGCATATTCTGCATATTTTCCCATCTTTTTCTTATGGACGGTAATAATTTCACGGAAATAGACTTTTTGTTCTTTTTCTTCCGGTTCATCCTGTCGTTTCAGCATTAGATATTCATTTTTTTCTGCTCCCATCCGGCGCATGAGTTTTTCCAGGATGTGCGGCAGCCGCTCATCCATCGTTTCTTTCAGGATATACTGATCTGCCTCGATCTCATAGCTTTCCAGCGCAAATTCCGTATGAGATGTCAGGAACACAAGTCCCCGGTTCGGATATGTTTTTCGCAGAAGCCTTCCAAATTCAAGTCCGGTCATCCCGTTCCCAAGTTCGATGTCCACAAAAAAGATATCCCCTTCCTCTCCGTATTCCTGCGTCTTCGCATACTCCAGAAATGCTTCTCCCGATGAGAAAACCAGAAGTTGTGTGTTCAGAAATGCGTCCGCCGTTTCTTTGATTTTGTCCCGGATCATATCCTGCATCCATTTGTCATCATCAACGATAATAATTTTAAACATGTGATTTTTTCTCCTTCAATAGCAGATAATATCGGTTCTGATTGACATCGTGGAAAATTGCTTCTCCATCCTGTATTTGAAGGCGGAAAGTATGCTCCCACAGTCCGTCTTCCCCGTCTCCGGCAATCTTTCTTCCGCAGTGATAGAGGAAGATTCCCTCCTCCTGCTCTGTCACTTTCCGGATGATATCATCCACCGCATCGCCGATCCGCATGGAATGCCGGGCTGGATTCCACCTGCCGAGTAGCTGGTTGACTCTGCTTTTGCTGACTACGACTTTCTCGCAGAAATGTATCCGAAACTCTTTTCTCACCTCCTTGTCCGCTTCCAGCAGGCCGAAGATCTCTTCCGCCTCATCTTTTACATCGTCGTATGAAAAGCCAAGCTCTCCATACGCTTCCATGTGGCAGAGCGCTTTCTTGAGATCTTCTTTCTCTTTCAAACGCTCATACCGATCCCTCAGCCACTGAATACTCTCTAATAAGATTTTCCTGCACTGAAGTGCATCCGTTTTGTAAAATTTTGAGACCGCAAGTTTGATTCCTTCGACTTCTACTTTGGCAAATTTCATTTTTTCTCCCTGCGCCCTCAGCTTAACTATCTTTTCGTCCTGATGAAATTGTACTACATTTTTCGCTAATTTTCGCCCTTTTGTCCTCGAAATCATCATTTTTGTCCTCGAATTCTCCCTTTTCCTTTTGGTATTTTTCTGTCCTCGCCAAATATGTTGAAAAGGCGGAAGATCTGATCTTCCGCCCTGCTTTCTTTGATTCTGTTTTGTTTTCTTAGCCGTTAATCATGAAGGATACGAGTTTGTCGATATCTTCCTTTTCATAGGCAATGATTTCCAGTTCCGGAATCTCGCCGTTGGAAAAGATATTTGCCAGAGATACATACTGAGACAGTTTTGATTTGAGATTCAGTCTGTCACCCTCTCCTGTTACCAGTTCCACCTTTCCTTTACAGCTGTCCACTACTTCAAAAAATTTGTCAATGTCCGTAATGTTCTGTACTTTCATCTGCGTTTCTCCTTTCTTTTTCCTGTTTGTTTCTTATATGATTTATTTGCCTGCAAGGACAATGTCCTTTTCCCTGATTTCAATCTTTTTCTCTTTCAAGAGGCGTCCCACCGCCCGTTTGAATTCGTTTTTGCTCATCTCAAATTCCTTGCGGATCGTTTCCGGCGCCGCCTTATCCGTAAATGGAATCCGGCCGCCATGTTTTTCCATGTAGTCCATCAGTTTTGCCGCGTCTACATCCATCTGGATGAATGCTTTTTCCCGCACGCTTAAATCCAGTTTTCCGTTGTCTTTGACTGCAGATACTCTGGCACGGATCGTCTCGCCTACCCGGTAGGAATGGTACACTTCCCGTTTCGGGATCAGGGCAGAGTATTTTCCGTCTACCGCCACGAAGACACCGAAGCGGTCACTGAGTTCGTAGACAATTCCTTCCACCATATCGTCTTTCTGGTACGGGGAATCGCAGGACAGCTTTTCGTAGACTTTCATGGTCGCGCACAGGCGGGAGCTTTTGTCAATGTAAAGGCTTACCAGAACGTGATCGCCCTTTTTCACCGGTCCGGTCTGCTCCCTGAATGGAAGGAAGAGATCCTTTTCCAGTCCCCAGTCGAGGAATGCGCCGTTCTTTCCGGTATCGATCACTTCCAGCACCGCCAGTTCTCCGAGGGTGAGCTTCGGCTCATTTGTCGTTGCAATGAGACGGTCTCTGGAATCTTTGTATAAAAAGACTTCCACAGGATCTCCCAGCTCTGCCCCTTTCGGTACCTGTTTTTTCGGAAGAAGGACATGCTCCTCTTCCGTTCCCAGATATACTCCGAAGTCTACCTGCTTTTCAATCGTCAATACTTGCTTTTCGCCCAATTTCATCGTTCTGTTCTCCTTTATGCTTTAGCTCCACAACCGCATACGGTTTTCCATTCTCATCCCCAAGCGCTACCGTCGAAATGCCGTCCTGTATCTTGTATGACGGATAAAGAATGTCCCCGTAAACTGCTGATTTTTTATATTCTACCCGCAGGCCGGAAAAGTCCGGCTCCATCCCGTTTTCTTCCAGAAGTTCCACCGCCATCTGCACATACTGGCAGTTGTTGACGTGATGGTTCGTGTCAATATGATACTTCCTGACTTTGATCCGAGACGTTTTGACTCCTCCTTCCGGCATCGGCACTTTCCGGGATGCATATTCCATCGGATACGGCTCTTCCATCCCGTAACGGCTGATCTCCTCTTCGGAAGGCCGGGTCGGACGTCCGGATGCCAGATCCATGTAAACCCAGATTGAGTTGGCATACGCCGTGACTTCTCCATTTTGATCCTTCATGACAAAGTTCCGGTCACCGAAGAATCCGTGGAATCCGGTCGGCCAGGTGCAGGTCCGGATTTCTTCTCCAAGTTTTGGATAGCGCAGGATTTCTACCTGCCAGGAAGAAAGCACCCATGCTTTTTTCTGTTCTTCGAGATACTTCGTTCCTACGCCAAGATCCTCCGACTGAAAGATGCTTGCGTCCTGGAACGAATTGATTATGCCCGGAAGTGTCATGCATCCGTTGTCCGACACTTCACTGAGCCGTACTCTTGATTTCACCTCGTACATATCATCCCTCTTTTACTTTTCTTTTGATTCTGCCACATAGCTTTTTTCCATCGTAATTACGCATTGATACCGCTCGTCCAGATGACGGATTTTCTCCATCACCAGATGAAGCAGTGTATTTTCCTCTTCTTTATCATACCCGTGGGGCATCACCATGTCAAAGATCAGATTGATCTGATGTTCGCCCGGCACCATACGGAAGTCATGAATGCTTGCTTCCGGAGCGGTCTCGGCCACAATGTGTTCCACCTTTTCCCGGATCTGAAGCACATCCTGATCTTTTGTCTCAATCGGATCCATGTGGATCAGAAGATAGATGCCCAGATATTTTCTGGCGTCCCGCTCGATCCGGTCGATGATCTCGTGGGAAACTTCGATATTCACGTCATTTGGCACTTCCGCATGAATGGAAGCCATGCTTCGTCCCGGTCCGTAATTATGTACCAGCAGATCGTGTGTCCCGACAATGCCGTCGTAAGATTCCACAAATCTGGTGATTTCATCGAAAGTTTCCTGCGGGACCGCTTCCCCGATCAATGGTTCCAGTGTATCTTTTGCGATTCCGATTCCGGCCCACATGACAACGAGTGCCACGCCGATTCCGACGAAACCGTCGATATTGATGCCTGTCACACGGAAAAATAATACAGAAAGTATTGTCGCCGTTGTCGTTGCCACATCTCCCATGGCATCGGCTGCCGTGGCCATCATGACTTTAGAATCAATCCTTTTTCCAAGCTTTCGGTTAAACGCCGCCATCCACAGCTTGACTCCGATGGACAGAATCAATATGACAACAGAAATGGTATTGAAGCTGAGGATCTCCGGATTCCGGATTCTCCCAACGGCGTCTTTCAGGAAGGTAAAGCCTACCTGCAGTACGATAAATGCCACAACCAGTGCCGCGATATACTCGATCCGCCCGTGCCCGAAGGGATGTTCCTCATCGGCGGGCTTTTCCGCCATCTTGACCCCGACGAGACCGATGATCGATGATCCGGCATCGGAAAGATTGTTGAATGCGTCTGCCGTAACGGAAATACTGTGAAGTATAATTCCCACGGCTCCTTTTACAAGAAAGAGAAAGACATTGCAGAGGATACCCACCACACTTGCCAGTACTCCGTAGGCTGTCCGCACCGCAACCGTCTCTGTCTGTTCGTAGTTTTTTACAAACCGTCTTACTAAAAATTCTGTCATTCCTTTTCCCTTTCGTCTTTTGTCCTGAAGTACTTTTTCTTTATGATCCGAAGAAGAACCATTTGATTTTGAATTTTGATGTCGCTGTCACCATCTCATATTCCTCTTCTGTCAGGACATGTTCCAGCTGCTTTTTCCCTTTTTCCGGGACGACCGCATGGACGCTGTCGATAAAGCAAAGGCTCGGATACAGAACACACCACCAGTTGTGCCCTTTTGCTTCCCCGATCTGGATCCGGAGCGCTTCATACGTTCCGGCCGGAAAGGTGATATCCCCGTAGGTCTTTTCCGGGAAGGCTGTCCACTCAAGGGATGCCCGGACCGGATAGGAATATCCTTCCTTCTGGATGGTCTCTTCGGCAAGTGCTTCGATCTGCGGAAGGTGGGAGCGGATAAATGCTTTTGTCTGTGCAAGGCTTTCTGTATCCATCTCTTCTTCCATCCAGGAGACAACCGTATCCTTTACTTTCATTTTCAGGTTCTGGTCCTCTTTGCTGTCGCTGTTTGCAAGCACATGGAAGCGCAGCACTTCCTCTGCCATGTGCTCCTGTGTTTTCTCTACTTTTGCGCTGACTGTCTCCGTGCGCCAGACACACGCAGTCAGCATCAGCGAAATCATGACAGCTAACGCTGCCATGATGAGATTTCTTCGTTTTTCCATGATCCATGTCCCTCCCGTTGTTTCCATTACTAACGGGAGTATTGCCGGATCTGGTTGATTTATTCTGCTTTTTCCGGATTTTTATTCCGGCGGATCGTCTCAAGCACGGTTCTTGCCTGCTTGTCGATGTGTACGCCGATTTTTTCTTCCGCCTGCTCTTTTGCGCCTGCTTCCAGATAGGTGATCAGCTCTTTGTGCTCTTTTGAAATCTGCGGATGGAATTCCCGGTGCTTTAAGTATTCCACCCGGTACCGGTACATCTGCTCTCCCAGATTGTTCAGAAGCTGGATCAGTCTCTGGTTTTCTGTAGAGTTGTAAATGATGTCGTGGAAGTGGACGTCTGCCTCGGCAGTCCTTGTCACATCATCAGATGTCAGCGACCGGTCAAACTCTTCCGCCGCCTTTTTGAGCTCTTCAATCTGCTCCTTTGTGATCCGCTCGCAGCTCAGGCTGACCGCAAGCACTTCCAGCGCCCGTCTGACTTCCAGCACGTCCCGCATGCTTTTCTCCGTGATTTCCGCCACTTCTGCTCCTCTTCGCGGAATCATCAGTACCAGCCCTTCCAGCTCCAGCTTCCGGATCGCCTCACGGATCGGTGTACGGCTCACGCCCAGCTTTTTCGCAAGCTGGACTTCCATCAGCCGTTCTCCCGGCTTTAACTCTCCTCTCAAAATCGCCTGGCGGAGTGTATTGAACACCACGTCGCGCAGCGGAAGATACTCATTCATTTCTGCTCCAAAATCTGCTTCCATCAATCGTTCCTCCTGTTCTTTCGTACATTGTGAATGGTTGTTGTGTAAATCTGTCTTGCAAATCCCTTCTGTCGAATCTGTTCCGCTGTTTTCTTTGCCATACTGCGTTCCCTGAACAGGCCGAATACGGTAGGTCCACTTCCGCTCATCATGGCGTTCATGGCTCCGCCGCGAAGCATCTCTTCTTTGATCTGCGTGATCACCGGGTACTGTTTCTCTGTCACACTCTCCAGGACATTTCCCATCGAGCCGGCCACACGGGTGACGTCTTTTGCCCGAAGTCCTTCGATGATTCCGTCAATGTCCGGATGATCCACGATGGCAGAAGAATCCAGCTTTTCGTAGACCATCTTTGTGGAGACGCTGATGGGCGGTTTTGCAATGAGAACGTGGCATTTTGGCATGGCCGGAAGGCGGGTAAGCTTTTCCCCGATTCCTTCTGCCAGAGCCGTTCCCCGCATGATACAGTACGGGACATCCGCGCCAAGTGTGACCCCGCGCTCCATCAGTTCTTTTTCACTTAATTTCCATCCGAAAAGCCGGTTCATCCCGAAGAGCACGGCGGCGGCGTCCGCGCTTCCGCCTGCCATCCCTGCCGCCACCGGAATGTGCTTTTTCAACGTGATGGAAACTCCGTGCTTTTCTCCAAATTCATCCAGCAGAATCTTTGCTGCACGAAACGCAATGTTGCTTTCATCCGTCGGCAAAAAAACGAGATTGGATGCAACGGTAATGCCAGGCTCTTTCCGCTTTTCCAGCGTGACCTCATCATACAGGTAGACGGTCTGCATGATCATCCTGACATCGTGATATCCGTTTTCTCTTCTTCCAAGTACATCGAGCCCCAGATTAATCTTTCCAAGTGCTTTTAACTGAATTCGTTCCATCCAATCTCTCCTTAGTTTATCCTCTTTTCTCTCCTGCCCTTTTCTTCCTGTTCTGGATCTTATAAAAGATTCTATATATATAGAAGAAACGGACAATATGTATTTTGTATACATTTTCTTATAGTATACTCAAATTTTCCTTAAAAATCAATATCCTCTCACCTGGACGCAGTCCTTTTTCCTTCTCGATTCCATTGACCTCACAGATGCTCTCTTCGGTCGTTCCGAACCGCTTGGCAAGGGAGAACAGATCATCTCCGTCTTTGACTGCATACCCTACAATACCCGGTCTCTTTGCCAGTTCTTCCATCGAGCGTTCTTCCATGGTAATGCCTTTGATATTTTCGATTTCCACCGGTTTCCTTACCAGCGCCCGGAAGCAGACGGCAGCCTTAATCTCCGCTTTCCCCTGTCCCAGAAGGTTGACTGTCAGCTGTTCGATGCAGCCGTTTAAGGAACAGCGGATATCCGGATACATTTCATTGCATTCCAGCATACAGGAAAACGGGACCATGCCCTGCCAGGTGTCAAACGGAATATCATCATCCGGCTTGACATACAAAAATCCGATGTGGAGGATTCCTTCTACCTGAATTCCTTCTTCTTTCGCTTCCGTCCGGACAATTTCAAGGCTACCCGACGTATGGCAGATCTGAAAAATATTGTCTTTGAGTTCCGGCAGGGAAAGGGTCTCGCTGACGCTGCATTTCAGGTGGTTCTGCATCACCATCTGCTCATATTCCGCCTTCTCTTTTTCAGCGGTCAGACTGCAGCTTAAGGAATACAGATCCTGGAGAATTTCCACTTCTTCCTCCTCGAAGACGGAGGCTTTTACCTCCAGCGATGCCTCAATGCCGATGATCCGCATTTCTCCGTCCTCATCCAGCCGCACTTCCGCGTTTTCGTCGGTAAAAGCACTGTCGATCTGGTGGAACATTGTCTCATCCGCTCCCGGACAAGGGATCCTTCCCTCAAAGCGTACCGGCTCCTCGATCCAGTTCAATGTCTCATCCGGCGTCTCATAAAAGGCAAAAACAAGCAGCTCCCCTTCCACGATCAGTCCGTCCTGTATCAGTTTCGTATCCAGCCGTTGCGGTTTGATATCCGTCCACAGAAGGGAGGCAATATTTTCTTTCCCTTTCGGAAGGTGGATTTCCTCTTTGATCCGGTATGTATCACGGATGGAGGTCAGCATCTTCAGAATCTTCCGGGTCTCCTTTTTCTTACAGCACCGGTCGACGCCGTCCACGTCTATCGTCAATTCGCCTTCCTCTCCGGCTTCCGGAACCAGCACCATCTCCGCCATGGTCCGGATATTGAGCTTTCTGGAATGGATCATCACCGCCGTCACATCGGTTCTGGTGCTTCGGATCAGCCAGTCTCCCCGTTCCTCTTCTGTGTAAACCATCTCTTCAAACGGGAACTGTCCGGAGAGTTCTGCCATCTTTTCATCCGCCTCATCGGTGACATAGAGAATTTTGAACATCAGCTTTCCATGGATTTTTACATAATGATCCACCTTTCGGATTTCCTCGATCCGCAGCGTTCCTTCGCTTTGCATGACTTTTTTGATATCCTTTTTGTTGTCCGGCACATTGTAGTCTTCATCAATCAGAAACTGGTCTGTCACCGGCTTTCCGCTCCATTGTTTCATAATCTGTTTTTTTACCAACTCCATAGGGAACCTCCTCATTCTTCAAAGACAACATGTCTGTCCTGATAATCCAGTTTCACGACAAGATAAGGCCATGTGTGTTTTTCGATGACCTGTTCCTTTTCTCCCGGTCCTTTCAGCTCCGTGCGGATATGGACGGCGTTTTCGGTCTCGTAAAGTTCTTTTACCTCAATGCTGTATCCGCTGCTCTCCTTTTTTCCATACCCTCTGACAAGGTACATCTGTCCCTGGTCCGTATACGTCAGCTTCATCGGTTCGTCCTTTTTCTCTTCGATTTGAGTCTTTAATTCCTCCGGTATGTCTTCCTTTTCCAGGACCGTAAAGTCCAGCTCCTGCTTTTTCGTTCCTCCCAGGTCCGTGACAGAGCATCCGGACATGCATAAAATCAGGAAGACTGCAGTACAGGAGAAGATGATTTTTCGGAAATTTCCTGCTTTTTTGCTCATTCCATGCGATCCTGCAGTTTCTCTTTATCATCTTACACAAACTTCCCATAAAAAATACCAAATCTTGATTTCTTTTCGCGCATTTTTATAGTATAATAGTGTTACTTTGTAAGTACGTCTTTTTTCGACATACTGTCTATTAAATTTTATGGAAAGGAGCGTATCCCCATGATTCGCTTTATCTGTATTGTCATTTATCTGGTTGTCTATCTGATTCTTTCCATACCGGTCTTTTTTGTGGAATGGCTGATCGGAAAGAAAAACCGGCAGATGCGCGATCTTTCTTCCCTGCGGATTGTGCAGTGGGGTTTTAAATGTATCCTGAAAATCGCGGGCGTAGATGCTACGGTGATCGGACTTGAGAATATTCCGGATGAGCCGGTCCTGTTTGTGGGAAATCACAGAAGTTATTTCGATATTCTGCTGACCTATTCCAGATGCCCGCGGCTCACTGGATATGTTGCCAAAAAGGAGATGGAGAAGATTCCTCTTCTCTCCACCTGGATGAAGTATGTATACTGCCTGTTTCTGGACCGCGAAGATCCGAAGCAGGGCATGAAAACGATTCTTCAGGCGATTGACTATGTAAAGAGCGGGATTTCCATCTGTATTTTCCCGGAAGGAACGAGAAATACCGGAGAAGAGTTAAGTCTTCTTCCTTTTAAAGAGGGGTCCTTTAAGATTGCGGAAAAGGCGGGATGTGCGATTGTCCCGATCAGTTTGAATAATACCGCTCAGATTTTTGAAGCCCATCTTCCGTTTGTCCGGAAGACTCATGTGGTCGTAGAGTACGGGAAGCCGGTATATCCGAAAGATCTGGACAAGGAGACAAGAAAACATCTCGCGCCGTATTTTGAAGCGATTATTAAGGAAACGATTGAGAAAAACGCGGATATGGTATGAGGTAAAAAATCAGGGGAGACAGCGGCCCTATGAGTCACTGTCTCCCCTGATTTTTTTGTATCTCTATTCATTTTTCAAAAATGCTTCCATCTCCAGAGCTGCCTTTTCTTCGTCGTCACCTTCTGCAGTGATCTCGATCTCCATTCCCTTTGATGGTCGGAAAGCCATCATCCCCATAATGCTCTTTGCGTTGATATGCATATCGCCGCTCTTTAACATAATCCTGCTCTGGAACTGGCATGCAATACGAACCAGTTCTGCGCCCGGTGCCTCATATCTGCTTTCGATATCTGCTGCTATCACTTTTCGTGTGGTCATATTGACTCCTCCTTCCATCTGGAAATGTTCTTTTTTTAAGCTTATTATATACCAGTTCCCCGGGGCTTTCAATTTGAAGTTGCGGATTTTTTCTTTCCCTTTGCCCGGATGAGTGCTATAATGTTTCCAGTATTATGCTGAAAAAAAGGCCGTACGCTCTTTTGTGCGGCAAAAAAGGAGTGTGTCCTATGTTGGAACGTAATTTGACATTATTGACAGATTTGTATGAACTGACAATGATGCAGGGATATTTTAAGGAGAAGGATCACGACAAAGTCGTTGTATTTGACGTCTTTTACCGTGCCAACCCTTGTAATAATGGCTATTCCATTGCAGCCGGGCTGGATCAGGTGATCGAGTATATCAAAGGGCTGCATTTTTCGTATGAAGCAGTGGATTATTTAAGAAGCCTGCACATTTTTGATGAAGATTTCCTTCATTATTTAAGTGGATATCATTTCAGCGGTGATATCTACGCAATTCCAGAAGGAAGTGTGATTTTCCCAAGAGAACCGATTATCAAAGTCGTTGCCCCGATTATGGAGGCCCAGCTGGTGGAGACGGCGATTTTGAATATCGTAAACCACCAGTCTCTGATTGCTACCAAGACTGCCCGTGTTGTCTACGCGGCAAACGGCGGCGGCATCATGGAGTTCGGCCTTCGTCGTGCCCAGGGGCCGGATGCCGGACTTTACGGGGCGAGAGCTGCCATGATCGGCGGCTGCGTCGGTACATCCAATGTTCTGGCCGGACAGATGTTTGATGTTCCGGTGATGGGAACCCATGCCCACAGCTGGATCATGAGTTTTCCAAGTGAATACGAAGCATTTAAGGCGTACGCCCGGATGTATCCTAATTCCTGTACTCTGCTTGTGGACACGTACGACACCTTAAAATCCGGTGTACCGAACGCGATCCGTGTATTCAGTGAGATGCGGGAAGAGGGAATCCAGTCGAAAAGCTTCGGAATCCGTCTTGACAGCGGCGACCTTGCATATCTTTCTAAGAAGGCACGTAAGATGCTGGATGACGCAGGATTCCCGGAGGCGAAGATTTCCGCTTCCAATGATCTGGATGAATATCTGATCCACGATCTGAAGCAGCAGGGAGCAGCCATCGACGTCTGGGGTGTGGGCACTCACCTGATCACGTCCAAGGACTGCCCGTCCTTTGGCGGCGTCTACAAGCTGGCGGCTATTCAGGATGAAAACGGCACGTTTGTTCCGAAGATCAAGCTGTCCGAGAATACGGAAAAGATTACCAATCCGGGCAACAAGACGATCTACCGGATCTACGAGAAGGAAAGCGGCAAGATCAAGGCAGACCTGATCTGTTTTGCAGATGAGACTTTCGATGAAAATGACGATCTGCTTCTGTTCGACCCGATCGAAACATGGAAAAAGACGAAGTTAAAAGGCGGCACTTACACGATGCGTGAAATGCTCGTTCCGGTTTTCATCAACGGAGAATGCGTATACCAGTCTCCGACCGTGATGGAGATTGCGGACTACTGCCGCCAGGAAAAAGATACACTGTGGGATGAGACAAAGCGTCTCTTCTACCCGCACAATGTCTATGTCGATTTATCTGACCGGCTGTATCAGGTGAAGAAGGAACTGCTCGATCAGATGAGTATGGATAATTTATAAGGAGGATTTGATTATGAAAATTATTGTATTAGCAGGAGGACTCAGCACTGAGCGGGACGTTTCTTTAAGCTCCGGTGCAGGGATCTGCCGTACCTTACGTGAGAAAGGCCACGACGCTTTTCTTCTGGATCCGTTCCTCGGGCTTCCGGATGCCGGGGATGATCTGGAAGCGGTCTTCAAAAGACCGGACGCAGGTCTTGGAATCGCATCCGGAATCCGCTCCACAGAGCCGGATCTGGAAGCGGTAAAGGCATGCAGAGAAGACAAATCAGACTGCTTTTTCGGCGCCAATGTCATCGAACTTTGCCGGCTTGCGGACATCGTATTTATGGGACTTCACGGAGACGTGGGAGAAAACGGAAAACTCCAGGCATCCTTTGATGTCCTCGGTATCCGTTATACCGGCCCAAGTTCCCTTGGCTGCGCCCTTTCCATGGATAAAGAAATTACGAAGGTGATCTTCGAGGCAAACCAGATTCCGACTCCAAAGGGAACCTGGATGAAAAAATCTGCTTCGGATCATTCCCTTGCTTCCACCGGACTTTCTCTCCCGCTCGTGGTAAAACCATGCTCCGGCGGTTCCAGCATCGGCGTTTATTTCGCCCACACAGAGGAAGAATTTGACCAGGCTGTCCGGGAGTCTTTCCGCTACGAAGATGAGATTATTATTGAAGAGTATATTAAAGGAAGAGAACTCGCCTGCGGCGTCATCGACGGGAAAGCCCTTCCGGTCATCGAAATCTGTCCGAAAAACGGCTGGTTTGACTATGCGAACAAATATCAGGACGGCATGACAGAAGAGATCTGCCCTGCCCGGATTCCGGAAGAAACAGCACTTCGGATTCAGAATATTGCGGAGAAGGCATTCAAGGCACTCAAACTTGACGTGTATGCCCGTGCCGATTTCCTTCTGACTGAAGACGGCAGCATTTACTGTCTGGAATACAACAGTCTGCCTGGAATGACAGCCGCAAGCCTTCTTCCAAAAGAAGCAAAAGCGGCCGGAATCGAATTCGGCGATCTCTGCGAACTGCTGATTGAAAAATCCATGGATGCCCGTTACCGCGGGTAATTACCAAAGACAGGAGAACACATATGAAAGGATTATCACTGGCAGCTATTGCCTCCGCCTGCGGCGGCACCTGCTACGGACCGGAAGAGCTTCTCAGCCGGGAGATTACCGGCGTGGCGATTGACAGCCGCAAGATTGAAGAAGGATTTCTCTTCGTTCCAATCAAAGGTGCGCGCGTAGACGGACATGATTTTATAGAACAGGTTATGGAGAAAGGAGCACTGTGCTCCTTATCCGAACATTCCCTGGGAGACGTCCCGTACCCGTATATTGTTGTAGAGTCCACCGAACAGGCGCTCAAAGATCTGGCCCGCTATTACCGCAGCCGGCTGAATCTGAAAGTGATCGGCATTACGGGAAGCGTCGGCAAGACCAGCACCAAAGAGCTGATCGCCTCTGTTCTGGCGCAGAAATATCACGTACTGAAAACAGAAGGAAATTATAATAATGAGATCGGTCTTCCGCTGACCATTTTCCGGCTGACCGAAGAAGATGAAATCGCGGTTCTCGAAATGGGAATCGACCATTTCGGAGAAATGCACCGTCTGGCGGATATTGCAAGGCCGGATGTCTGTGTCATCACCAATATCGGATACGCACATCTGGAAAGTCTCGGTTCCCGTGAGGGAATCCTCAAAGCCAAGACTGAAATGTTCGATCACCTGCAGGATGAGTTCTGTGTTGTTTTAAATGGAGATGATGATATGCTGCGCACGGTCTCTGATGTGCGCGGGCAGAAACCGGTATTTTTCGGCATCGATTCTGCCGCTCCGGTTTTCGCATCCCACATTGAAAACAGAGGACTCAAGGGAACACTCTGCACAATCCAGCTTCCGGCATGCGGCGATTCCCCGGAGGCAACGATTCAGGCCGACATCCCGATTCCAGGAAAACACATGGTCTACAACGCTCTCGCAGGAGCTTACATCGGCCGTCTCTTCGGACTCTCAGCCGAGGAAATCGAATCCGGTATCCGGGCTCTCCAGCCGGTATCCGGACGGAATCACCAGATTGAGACCGATACTCTGACCATTCTGGATGACTGCTACAATGCCAATCCGGCATCCATGCGGGCATCCCTCGATGTCCTCGCCATGGCTTTGGGACGCCGCACCGCGGTTATGGGGGACATGAAAGAATTAGGCAAAGACGAAGACCGCCTTCATTTTGAAACCGGAGAATACGCTGCCCGCAAAGGCATCGACCAGATCATCTGCATCGGACCTCTGGCCGAACACATGTATCAAGGTGCCAAAAATATTGCCTCCGGCAATACCGTACTCTACTATCCGGACAAAGAACGCTTTTTAAACGACGTCTCTTCTTTATTTCAAAAGGGGGATACCGTCCTTGTAAAAGCTTCCAATTCCATGAAATTCTCTCAGATTGTGGAAACATTAAAAGAATTCGGCTGTAATGGATACTGCCACACAGGCAACAGCACGGAAAAAGGAGAAACATTATGATGGATTACCAGATCCTCGCCCTGGATCTTGACGGCACATTGACCAATTCCAAAAAGGAGATCACACCTCAGACCAAAAAGGCATTGATCCGGATACAGGAAAACGGAATCAAAGTAGTCCTTGCAAGCGGACGCCCAACAACCGGCGTCCTTCCCCTTGCAAAAGAACTGCAGCTGGAACGCTTTGGAAGCTACATTCTCTCCTTCAACGGCGGACGCATCACCGACTGCCGGAGCCGGGAGATCATCTACAACAGACACCTTCCAAAAAACATTGCTGCACCTCTGTTTGAAATCGTCAGACACTTTGATGTCGACATTGTAGGATATTCCGAGAAGGCCATACTGTCCGGGCTCCACACGAACCAGTACACCGAACTGGAATCCCGGATCAACGGGCTCCCGGTCCGCCATATCGAACCATTTACCGAACATATCGAGGCAGACAACAACAAATTCCTCATCACAGGAGAACCAGATGAAATCGCCCGTGTAAAAGACAAGCTCATCCCGCACTTTCACGGACTGCTCAACATCTACTGCTCCGACCCGTTCTTCCTCGAAATCATGCCGCAGAACATCGATAAGGCACACTCCCTTGCGAAACTCCTCGCAAGCATCGGACTGACCACCGACCAGATGATTTGCTGCGGAGACGGCTACAACGACATCACCATGATCCAGTCCGCAGGACTCGGCGTTGCCATGGCAAACGCACAGCCCGCCGTCAAAGAAGCCGCCGACTTCATCACACTCTCAAACGACGACGACGGTATCCTCTACGTCATCGGGGACGTGTTCCGATGCTTCGGAACCTGTCCCCAATGAATTTTTCATGAAAATGCCCGCCAGCCCTTGATTTTACTGGGCTGGCGGGTGTTTTTTGCGTTTTGGGGACGTGTTCCGGCGTTTCAGAACCTGTCCCCAATGAAAATTTTAAGAAAAAGCCCTCTAGCCCTTGATTTTACTGGGCTGGAAGGCATTTTTTGTATTTTGGGGACGTGTTCCGGTGAATCGGAACACGTCCCCAAAATTATTCAAACATCTGGGCTGCGTCTTTGAGGAGTTGGCGGATCTGGAGGTGTTGTGGGCAGGCTTTTTCGCATTTGCCGCACTGGATGCAGGCGGATGCTTTTCCTTTTTCTTTTGTGATGGTCTGGTAGTCTTCTTTGCTTTTTTCGTTTTCGTACTGAATTTTGTCGTTGACGCAGTTGAAGATTTCCGGGATCGGGATCTGTTTTGGGCATCCGTCGGTGCAGTACCGGCATGTGGTGCAGGAGATCATTTTCTGTGCGTTGAAGATCTCTGCTGCCGTTTTGACTGCGTCCTGTTCTTCGGGTGTGAGTGGCTGAAACCGGGTCATGAAGCTTAAGTTATCGTTCATCTGTTCCATGTCGCTCATGCCGGAGAGTACCATCATGACATTGTCAAAGCTTGCAGCGAAGCGGATGGCGTAGCTTGCGTTTGTTCCGCCGTGGAGTGCGTCGAGTGTGTCCTGTGCTTTTTTCGGCAGGCGGATGAGTTTTCCTCCTTTGACCGGTTCCATGACGATGACCGGCTTTCCGTGTTTCCGGCAGACGTCATAGCAGGCTTTGCTCTGTACTTCTTCATCAAGATAGTCTGCATAGTTGAACTGGAGCTGTACGACTTCCAGCTCCGGGTGATCTGTGAGAATGCGATCCAGTACTTCGGCGCTGTCGTGGAAGGAGATTCCGACGTGGCGGACTTTTCCTTCTTCTTTTAATCTCTGAGCTGTTTCATAGGCGTGGCATTTCTGGAATTTTTTATAATTTTCTGCGTTCTGTGCGTGCATCAGGTAGAAATCGAAGTAGGACACGCCGCACGCTTCCAGCTGGCTTTCAAAGAATGGGCGGATATCTTCTTCTGTCTCGAAGTATGGTTCTGTCAGTTTGTCTGTCAAAATAAAGCTTTCTCTTGGGTACCGTTTTACAAGGCATTCCCGGATGGCTGTCTCGCTTTTTCCTTTTAAGTAGCCTCTGGCCGTGTCAAAATAATTGAATCCGGCCTCCAGGAAGGTGTCTACCATCCTGGTAAATTCCTGCTGATCTACTTCTTCGCCGTTCATTGGAAGGCGCATGCATCCGAATCCAAAATTCTTTTTTACATTTTCAAATCTGTTGCTCATGTTGTCTTCACCGCTTTCTTTTTTCTTCTCCTTTTATTGTAATCCAATCTTTCATCCCAGGCAATCATTTCTCACACACAAAAGCTCCGCCTGCGGGAGAAGGAATCCCGCCGGGCGGAGCTTTGTCTGAAAAGAGATGTGTCTCTAGGAAGCAAAGTTTCCTGTATAGAGTTGATAATATTTTCCTTTTGCCTCGATAAGGTCATCGTGGGTGCCTCGTTCAATGATACGCCCCTGTTCCATAACCATAATGCAGTCTGAATTCTTGACTGTAGACAGGCGGTGGGCAATGACAAAGGTGGTCCGTCCTTTCATGAGGGCATCCATTCCGGCCTGTACGAGTTTCTCGGTACGGGTATCGATAGATGAAGTCGCCTCATCAAGAATCAGTGCCGGCGGATCCGCAACTGCCGCCCGGGCAATAGCGAGAAGCTGCCGCTGTCCCTGGCTTAAGTTGGATCCGTCTCCCGTCAGCATGGTATTATAGCCGTCAGGCAGCCGCCGGATAAATCCGTCCGCATTCGCAAGTTCTGCCGCCTTGATACATTCTTCGTCCGTGGCGTCAAGTTTTCCGTACCGGATATTTTCCATTACCGTACCGGTAAACAAATGGGTATCCTGAAGGACCATACCAAGAGATCTTCTCAGATCCTGCTTTTTGATTTTGTTAATATTGATGTCATCATACCGGATTTTCCCGTCCGCAATATCGTAGAACCGGTTGATCAGGTTTGTAATCGTCGTTTTTCCTGCACCCGTCGCGCCGACAAACGCAATCTTCTGTCCCGGTTTTGCATAGAGACTGATATTGTGCAGGACAATCTTGTCTTCGTTATATCCGAAATCGACATCATCCAATACAACGCCGCCTTCCAGTCTGCGGTATGTAATGGTGCCCTCCGCCTTATGCGGATGTTTCCACGCCCAGATATTGGTCCGCACCGGGGATTCAATCAGATTGCCGTTCTCATCCTCTTCGGCATTGACCAGTTCCACATATCCTTCGTCCTTCTCCGGCTCCTGATCCATCAGTTCAAAGACACGCTGTGCTCCGGCTGCCGCATTGACCACGAAGTTGATCTGCTGGCTTACCTGGGTAATCGGGTTGGTAAAGCTTCGGTTCAGTCCCACAAAGGTAACAACAGTACCGATGGTAACTCCTGCCAGCCCGTTGATCCCGAGGATTGCTCCTACAATAGCCACCAGCGCATAGCTGATCCACCCGATATTGGCGTTAATCGGCATGAGCAGGTTGGCATAACGGTTCGCCTTGTTTGTACTGTCACGAAGCCGTTCATTGACTTTGTGAAAATCCGCCATCGCTTCCTGTTCATGGCAGAACACCTTCACAACCTTCTGCCCGTCCAGCATTTCTTCGATGAATCCATCCACTGCACCAAGATCGATCTGCTGGCGGACATAATATTTTCCGGACAGTTTGGAAAAGTTGGCTGTTACAAGCAGCATGATACATGCTGTCAAGATGGAAATAACGGTAAGCGCCGGATTTAAAATAATCATTGTAATCAATGTTGCAATCATGGATATCACGGAGTTGATAATCTGCGGAATACTCTGGCTTAAAAGCTGTCTCAATGTATCCACGTCATTGGTATAGACCGACATGATATCGCCATGTGCATGGGTGTCGAAATATTTGATCGGCAGAGACTCCATCCTGCGGAACAGATCATCTCTTAAATGCCGCATCGTTCCCTGGCTGACATTGACCATGATCCTGTTATAGGTAAATGCCGTGATAACTCCCGTTGCCATTATGCATACCAGACGAATCAGGTCTGAAGCCAGACTGCTGAAATCCCTGGAGCCGCTTTCGAGCATTGGTGTAATGTGATCATCAATCAACGTCTGGGGGAATGTCGCCCCTACAACAGTTGCGATGGCAGTAATCAAAATGCAGATAACTACAATCAAAAACGGAATTTTGTAATAATGAAGCATATATCGAATGACCCTGTTGATCAGCCTGACGGCTGTATTTACTCTGGATCCTGATGGTTTTTCATTGATCTTTTCGCTCATAACACTGTTTCCTCCTTTCTGATTATGCCGGCTGGTCAAAGTCGCCGCTGCCTTCCAGCTGCGAGTTGTAAATTTCCTGATAAATTGCATTGTGTTTCAGCAGGTTTTCATGTGTATCGAACGCATCGATCTTTCCTTCATCCAGAACAAGAATCCTGTCTGCGGACTCCACACTGGAAACACGCTGTGCAATAATAATCTTTGTTGTTCCCGGAATCTTCTTTGCAAAGGCTGCCCGGATGTTTGCATCGGTCGCCGTATCTACCGCGCTGGTAGAATCATCAAGGATCAGTACTTTCGGTTTTTTCAAAAGTGCACGCGCAATACACAGACGCTGCTTCTGTCCTCCGGAAACGTTGGCTCCTCCCCGCTCGATCCGGGTTTCATATCCTCCCGGCATCCGGTCAATAAATTCATCCGCGCACGCTGCTTTGCATGCCTCAATACACTCTTCCTCTGTGGCATCCGGATTTCCCCATCTTAGGTTATCCAGAATCGTTCCCGAGAACAGGGTATTTTTCTGAAGCACAACGGAAACCTGATTCCGAAGCACTTCGGTATCATATTTTCGGACATCCACGCCGCCTACACAGACAGAGCCTTCATCCACGTCATAGAGCCGGCAGATCAGATTGACAAGGCTGCTTTTCCCGGAACCGGTTCCTCCGATTACACCAACTGTCTCACCGCTTTTAATGTGAAGATCAATATCAGAAAGAGCATTTTTACCGCTTCCATGTTTATAGGAAAAGTTCACATGGTTAAAATCAATCCGGCCGTCCTCAACTTTCATCACCGGATTCTCCGGATCTGTCAGGTCCGGCTTTTCATCGAGCACTTCACTGATACGGCGGATACTTGCCATGGACATACTGATCATAACCACTACCATGGACAGCATCATCAGGCTCATCAGAAGCGACATGATATAACTGAACAGGCTGGTCAGATCTCCTGTTGTCAGTGATCCTTCCACAATAAACTGCGCGCCGAACCAGGAGACGGAAATAATGCAGAAGTAAACCGCAACCATCATGGCCGGGTTATTGAATGCCAGAAGTCCTTCTGCCTTAACGGATAGATCGTAGAGAATCCTGGATGCTTTTGCAAATTTTTTATTTTCATAGTCTTCACGTACAAATGCTTTTACCACACGGATTGCAGTGACATTCTCCTGTACACTCGCGTTCAAATCATCATACCGGCGGAAAACCTGACGGAAAATTTTCAGAGTGATGACCATGATCGATCCAATTACAACCACAAGGAACACAACCGCAATCAGGAACATGCCGCTGAGTCTCCGGTTAATAATCATACACATGGTAAAACTGAAAATCAGGTTTAACGGTGCCCGGACTGCCACGCGGATCACCATCATGTAGGCATTCTGCACGTTGGTAATATCCGTTGTCATACGTGTAACAAGTCCAGGCACACTGAATTTGTCAATATTGGAAAAGGAAAAGGTCTGAATATTGGCATAGATTGCCTCCCGCAGATTTGCGGACAGACCGGATGCGGCGCTTGCAGCATTTTTTCCTGCCATCGCTCCAAAGATCAGGCTCAGAAATGCCATGACAATCATCAGGGCACCATAACGATATACGACGGAAAGATTCGACTGCTCCAGTCCTCTGTCAATAATAATGGCCGTAACAAAGGGCATGAGTATTTCCATAATTACTTCGAGAGCGGTCAGTCCAATACACAGAAAGGTATCCCGTTTATACTTTCCCAGCTGTTGTAATACTTTTCTCACTGTAAAAACCTCCTGTCCATTTACTCTTTTACCTTATTTTTAATTTTTCCAGTACCGGATGCTTTTTGTCAGCTTCCGAACTGTCTCCTATTTATTAAATCACAAATTTCCTTGAATGAAAAATGAAAAAATGGTATCATTAATGCTACAAACGCAATAATAGAAAGGAACGGAACCATGAATACACAACAGCTGAAAACATTTGTCCAGGTGGCGGAAAACCTGAACTTTGCAAGAGCCGCTGAATCTCTCAATATTACCCAGTCCGCAGTCTCCCGCCAGATTCATGCTCTGGAAGAGGAACTGGATACCAAACTGCTGCACCGGACCACAAGGACTGTCCGCCTCACCCCTGCCGGAATCAGCTTTCTTGACGATGCAAAGCAGATCATAGAACGACTGAAATACGCTACCGCCAAAATTCAGCACCACACCGCTGCTGCCATGCAGGTGGTCTCCATCGGGTGTGGAAGCGAGGCCCACCTTGATTTTCTAAACGGCATTCTCGATTCCTGCTTAAAGGAGATGCCTGCGTTTCATCCGTTTCTGAGAATCATCTCACACCGCTCGCTTCTGAATCTGTTTTATCAGGGAGAGCTTGATCTTCTGATCGGATTCCAAAGCGACATCCCTTTAAAAGGAAACGTCGTTTACGATGAACTGCTCCATATCCCGCTTTGCTGCGTATTTCCGCGCGGTCATGCCTATGCCGGAAAAAAGGAAGTTTACGAACAGGATCTTCTTTCAGAACGCCTTGTTTTCTGCAACTCCTATGCGCTTCCTGCCGGCGCCTTGGAATATCAGAACCGCATCACCGGTTATCTGCCGCCCGAATCGGTTTACTTCTGTGATAATTATCAGGCAGCTCTGACACTGGTCCGTACCGGATATGGATACTGCATCCTTCCGCAGTCCCGATTCCCGGATGAACAGCTGTGCTACATTCCTCTCGCCGGCACGGATCCTTTATCCTACGGAATTTTCTATAAAAAAGGAGTGGATAACCCACCCTTGAAAAAATTTATCTCTATCGCAAAAAGGAGTGTGAAAGAGGATTTCCTCTCATGAAAATAAAGCCATGGGAGCTGTCTGTCCCATGGCTTATATTTCCTTACAAAGAATATGGCGAAGCGATCTGCCGTATTTTTCTTTCGTCGCCCGGATTCCGTAACCCCGCTTCTGCACATTGGAAAGGCTGTACGGGTTGTCCGGATGAACGGTCGCCAGCAGATAACGCATGCCCCGTTTCTTCATTTCCTCTTCGCAGACTTCCATCATCCTGTCCTGCAGATGATGCCCGCGGTAAAGAGGATCCACAGCTGCCGTATCCATATGCGCCGACAAAAGCAGCTGTTCTTTTGAAAATCCCAGATCATTGCCAAGGTTGTACGGGACATCCCCCGGGATCTCCACAAGAAAACATCCTGCAGGAATTCCCTCCTGCTTAGTCCTTGCAATGACTGCAAATCCGGCGTTCTCTTCTTCCTTTACACACACTTCCAGAAATTCTTTCCCGTCTTCGTAAAACCAGTCCGGATTCTCCATATGAGCAACGGTTGTTTCCATCAGTTTCTGAATATCCGCAAGATCCGTTTCTTTGGCTTTCCGGATCACAAATTCGGCCTGTCCGATTTCCTGATATGCCTCTTCGTAGGCCTTCTTTGTTTCTTCATCAAAGCATACCATCACCACTTCCCGGACCGTGCTCTGGGTATGAAGAAATGTAAGAATCTCCCTGACAGCCGTCTTTGCCGCAAGGGAAACCGGGTATCCGTAGATTCCGGTACTGATGGACGGGAAGGCTACAGTATTCCGTTCATAGCAGGCTGCAAGCTTTAAACTGTTCCGGTAACAGGAGGCCAGAATCTGTTCCTCTCCACAGTTTCCGCCACGGTATACCGGCCCCGGTGTGTGAATGACATAGTCCGCCGGAAGGCGGTAGCCTTTTGTGATCTTCGCTTCACCGGGCCTGCATCCATTGAGAGTACGGCACTCTTCCAGAAGGTCCGGTCCCGCTGCCCGGTGGATGGCGCCGTCCACTCCGCCTCCTCCAAGCAGCGATGGATTCGCCGCATTGACGATGGCATCCGCTCTGCATTTTGTAATATCTCCTTTGATAATCCGAAATGTTCCCATCTGTATTCCTCCAGTTTCTGACTTTACTCTTCCTCTTTGTTCCATTCCAGGATAATCTGCGGAATGTCACAAAGTGTGTCTGCCTTCCGGTCAATGAGCGAAAAAAGCTCCTCATCCGGCTGTGTCAGATCCGGCACCATAATGACACAGCAGCCGGCGCCGGATGCCGCACGAACGCCGTTTGGCGAATCCTCCACCGCCGCACATTCTTCCGGTTTTCTTCCGATCTTCCTGCATGCATATTCATACACATCCGGAAACGGCTTGCCGCGCTCTACCATAGTAGCACAGACGATGTCGTCAAACAGATCCAGAATTCCAATTTCACTTAAATAGCTTCTCGTCCGCTCTTCGTCCGTTGCCGTCACAACGGCAGTCTGATATCCGGCTTCCCGAAGCCCGCAGAGCACTTCGTCCACACCGCCCTTCTTCTCGATTCCATTTGCTCTCAGATGCTCGCTCATCAGCTCTTTTCTCCGCTCCCGGATAGCCCAATAATCGTACTGCTCACCATACGTCTTTGCGAACCATGGGGCAGCGTACCTGCTGGCAAAACTGCGGAACTGATAAGAATCCTCTTCTGTCAGCAAAAGCCCGGCTTCTTCTGCCGCCTGTCTCCAGAACCGGGTCAGGTATTTTTCCGTATCAATCAGAACACCGTCCATATCAAAGAGTACTGCTTTTATTCTCATCTTCTCTTACCATATTCCTTCCATCTTTTCTACAAGCAGGGATTTCACCGCACCCTTTTCCTGTACGTGGAACTCAAAGTTCCCCATCTCGGACTGCTGATAAAACTTCTTCGCTCCTGCCGCCTGCCCTTCATTTAAAAATACCTCGCAGACATTCCGGTCCACAAAAACTTCCACCACTGTCACCTGATCAATGTCCGCAGGATAGAGAATATTTTTCGCTCCTTCCCCGACAGTCCGGAAACGGCACTGTCCGTCTTTCTGCTCCAGATAGAGCTTGCGGTCCTTCCATTTATAAAGCGTCATGCGGAAATCCGCCGAATGTTCCAGTTCCAGTCTGACATAGTAGGTGTTCCCTTCGATTCCGGAAAGTTCCACATTCTCGTCACATCCTTCATAGACCGGGTAACGGATCAGCTGATAAATTCCCTGAACCGGATTCTGGTACAGCCTTCCATCCTTGACATGGAGCACCCTCGGAATACTCATGCTTCCGCAGGCTCCATTTACTGATTTGACATGTTCCTTTGCAACATCGCTGATCCAGCCGATGGCAACTCTCCCGATCTCGGTTTCAAGTGTCTGCACGGCATAAAAATCCGCGCCGAAATCATATAGTCCCTTCGTCTCCGCATGGAACTGATCCTGATACCATTCTCCGATATGGTAATAGGTCCCGTTTTTCCTTCCGTGCTCGTCCACATTGCCGCAGTATCCGGCTGTCAGCACCCACTGATTGTCCAGTTTGTAAAGATCCGGGCATTCCAGAGGAAAACATCCTTCCTCCTGCTTTTCCTCGAAGATCTCCTGACAGTACGTCCACTGCACAAGATTGTAGGACTTATAAAGCGCAACCGCCGGGTGTTCCTTTGTCCGTGTGCCGATGATCATCTTGTATTCGCCATCTTCAAAAAATACTTTCGGATCCCGGAAATCCTGGATTTCCTCATCTTCCGGTCCATCGATAATCCGGCTCTCCCGTTCCCACGAAATTCCGTCCCAGCTTTCCGTCATGACCTGGTATTCCCTCATATTCTGCGGTTCTTTCCGCTTTCCGATATGTCTTGTAAAGAACAGCCTCATTTTCTGCTCATCATCAATCAGCGCAGTCCCCGAAAACGCTCCTCCCACAAGTTCCGGATGATTCAGAATCTCCTGCTGCGGCTCCATGCACACCGGGAGGTGTACCCAGTGAATCAGATCCTGGCTGACTGCATGTCCCCAGTACATATTGTCCCACTCTTCCGAGAATGGATGAAACTGGTAAAACAGATGATAGTATCCGTGATAAAAGCAAAAGCCGTTCGGATCATTCATCCATCCCTTCAGTGGTGAGAGATGAAACTGATTTCGCACCGGCGTATCGTACCATCCTGCCCACTGGCTTTTACCGTAAAATCTGCCGTCCTGGATCAGGCAGATTCCCCGCTCCATGATATTTTCACATCCGCTTAAATACGCGTAGGAAATCTCGCAGTCCTCGGGCGTCATCTCATAGGTTGTTCCCTGGTTGACAGCGATCCGCATCCACTTTCTGTACTGGTCAATCCGGAACATCTTGCGCGCGCTTCCGGAAATCATATGAAGTCTGCCTGTCTTCCCAGGTTCTGTCTTAATAAACAATTCCAGCTGTCTGTATTTTTGTGTATTAAATCTCATGTTTTTCCTCCTGTTCTCAGGCGTATTTGTCGTCAGTTATCTATTTCTACTGTACAGTTTATCACAAAGCGCCGCATTAAAAAAGCGGTATCCCTTCCGAACGCTCGACAAAATCCGGCCGGAAACGATACCGCCTTCCCTTTGATGTCTACAGAATGATGCTTACAAGAATTCCCGCAGTCAAAAGAATCAGAAGAATCCCTACACTGACCTGAAGCCATCTAGGATTTTTGACCTCCTGATCTGAAATTTCATCTTCCGGCTCCACATCTATCTCAGATTCCGCAAGAATCGATTCGATAATTACTCCTGCCTGCTCCGTATCCCGTCCATCTACATAGATCTTCTCTCCGAAGATCGAATTCCCCGTATACACATCCATAACTCCTCCGGCCCCTCTGGCCTCGCGGAATCCCTGAATGCCGTTTCTCTGAAGTGCCTCCAAAAGCATCTCGGCCTCGATTCTGTCGCCTGCCGTATAAATGCAGACCGGACTCATAGCCTCCACTTTTTCCCTTCTTACTGCTCTCATACGAACACCTCTTTTCCTTTACACCAGCGGATTTTCTGATCAAAGATTTCTATCTTTATTATACTTCTGTTTTTTCTCATTTTCAATTCGGATTTCCCTTGACAAGACCTGTTTTAAGATCTATTATGATATCAAAATAATATCACTTTAACTCATGTTTGAATGAAGGAGGAAGAGTTATGGAGGCAAAAGAATCCCTGATCCAGGAGGAACGGATTATTCACGCATTGAACGGTTTTCTCATGTTGTTTGTCAGTACCGTAGTACTGATAGCAGGTACCGCTCTTTTTATCGCAGGACCCGTTTTTTACAGCATGGACCGGGTATCCGGCGGACTTTGCGGTGTTCTCGTGACGCTTGGCATCATCCTTTTCGTTGTTGCCATCATTTTGTACTGCGGACTGAAGATTCTCAATCCGAACGAAGCCCTTGTATTTGCACTCTTTGGTAAATACTACGGCACGATCAAAAAGTCCGGCTACTACTGGGTAAACCCTTTCTGCTCGGCAATCAACCCGACAGGAAACAAAGCCGGTTTTACCGTTTCAGCCGGCGGACGTACTTCCGTAACGCCTGCCGCGAAAAAGATTTCTCTTAAGACAATGACTCTCGACAATGCAAAGCAGAAAGTCAATGACGAACTGGGAAATCCGGTGGAGATCGGCGCCATTGTCATCTGGAAGGTTGTAAATCCGACGCAGGCTGTCATCAACGTGGAGAATTATAAAAACTACCTCTCCATCCAGTGCGATGCCATCATCCGGAATACGGCCCGCATGTATCCTTACGACACAAGCGAAAAGGGTGACGAAAAGTCTCTGCGCGGCAGCAGCCAGGAGATTGCGGATATCATGCAGCTGGAGCTTCAGGAAAAGGTAAAAGATGCCGGTATCCAGATCATTGACGTGCGTATCACCCATCTGGCTTACGCACCGGAGATCGCGTCCGCCATGCTTCAGAGGCAGCAGGCCGCAGCCATCATTGACGCACGCCAGAAGATCGTGGAAGGTGCAGTCGGCATGGTGCAGATGGCTCTGGATAAGCTGAATGAAAATGATATTGTAGAGCTTGACGAAGAACGCAAAGCCGCCATGGTCAGCAATCTTCTTGTCGTACTGTGCGGCAACAAGGACGCGCAGCCGATCGTAAACAGCGGTACCATCTATTAAAATCAGGAAAAGGTGGGACACATTTTGGAGAAAAATACGACTGAAAAGGGAAAAGCCAAAAAACAGGTCCCTTTAAGGCTCTCCCAGAGCCTTTATAACGAAATCGCCCAATGGGCAGAAGATGATTTCCGTTCCATGAACGGGCAGATCGAATATCTTTTGACCGAGTGTGTGAAATACCGGAAAAAGAAACTGAATAAAGAGTAAAAAACAGGAAGAGTTTCCAGGCCGGAACTCTTCCTGTTTTTTTATTCTTTATGCTTTTTTCTAAACAAGATGTAACAGGTGTGTTGCCACCTGAAAGTATACCATGATAGAGCAGACGTCCACGATCGTTGTGATCAGCGGCGCCGCCATGATGGCCGGATCCAGGCGCAGCTTCTTTGCGACAAGCGGAAGCACACATCCGATCAGCTTCGCGATCAGAATTGTCGCAACAAGTGAGATCGATACAAGAAGTGCCAGCATCGGATCATGGTAACGGATCACCATATAAATTCCGTTGACTACCGCAAGAGCCGCTCCCACAAGAATGGCCACCCGGAACTCTTTGAAAATCACCTTGAAAATATCTTTAAAATGAATCTCGTCAAGGGCAATACCGCGGATAATCAGCGTCGAGCTCTGGGAGCCGCAGTTTCCGCCGGTGTCCGTCAGCATCGGGATGAAGGAAACGAGAAGCGGAACGGCAGTAAATGCTTCCTGATAGTGCGCGATGATCGTCTGTGTCAGCGTCGCGGAAAGCATCAGCACCAGAAGCCATCCGATCCGGTTTCTTGCGTGTTTGATCACGCCTGTTTCAAAATATGGCTGTTCACTCGGGCTTAATGCATTCATGATTTCCATATCTTCTGTCGTCTCATCGACGAGGACATCCATTGCGTCATCAACCGTCACGATTCCAACCATATACCCCTGCTGGTCCAGAACCGGAAGTGCCAGAAGGTCGTATTTGGAAAGCAGATGCACTGCTTCCTCCTGGTCGGTGTGGGTTGTGACGGAAATAATCTCTGTCTCCATCAGTTCTTCCATCGTCATGTCATCGTCCATTGTCATCAGATCCTTGGCTGAAACAATCCCGACAAGCCTTCTGTTTTCCAGCACATAACAGGTATAAATCGTTTCCTTGTGAATCCCGGTCTTTTTGATATGGTCCATGGCCTCTTTGACCGTCGTCGTCCGGCGCAGATCCACATACTCCGTCGTCATGATGCTGCCCGCACTGTCCTCCGGATAATTCAGAATCGTATTGATCTGCGCACGTCTTTCTTTATCGACCTGCTCCAGGATCCGCGTCACCAGATTGGCCGGCAGCTCCTCCAGCAGATCGACCGTGTCGTCCATGTAAAGCTCGTCAATCAAGTCTTTCAGCTCTTTTTCCGTAAACATTTCCACCAGATAAGTCTGCATGGAGCTGCTCATCTCCGCAAATACTTCCGCCGCTTTTGCTTTTTCAATCAGGCGGAACGCCAGAATCATTTCCTTATCTTCCAGCTCGGCAAGAAGAGCTGCAATGTCTACGGTATTCATGACCTCCAGAATACTTCTGACTGCCTTGAACTCTTTTTTCTTCAAGAGGTCTGTTAAAATCTGTCTGTTCATAGCAATCCCTACTTTCTTTTATGAATTTTTCCATGTAACAATACGAGTCATAACTGCCTCCAGCATCCATTGCACCTCACCTGCCTTTCTTTTATCGGACGTTACTGTTCATTCCGTGGAACATTTTGTTTTACAGGGAAGAAATTTCCTGTGAAACAAAAAAATCTCCGGCAAAAACCGGAGATACCTGATCCTGTCCTTTCTTACGTACAAGCTTTAGTATCACAGGGCATAAAAACTGCGTTAGGTTATGCCTTATCGCCGACATAACCTGTTGACCAGCGCATTGTGTCTCCACAATTTAGCGGCAGCAATCTTAGGTGTCCCAGATCCCTGTGGTAACCTCACCTACCGATTTCCTATACCATCATACTTCGATTATCATCCGGTGTCAAGTTTTTGTTTCTTTCTTTTCGGATCTGATTTATACTGGAAAGTATCAAAGGAGGGTGATGCATGTGCGTATATTAATTGCAGAAGACGAAAAGGATCTGAATCAGATTCTTACTTCACGTCTGAAGGCCGAACACTACAGCGTGGATTCCTGTAAAAACGGCCGGGAAGTGCTGGAATATATGGCCGGCGCCGAATATGATGCCCTGGTCCTGGATATTATGATGCCGGTACTCGACGGCTTAAGTGTCTTAAAGAAAATCCGTCAGCGAGGCTGTACCGTTCCGGTTCTTCTTCTGACTGCAAAAGACAGCATCGAAGACCGCGTGGCAGGTCTTGACGCCGGAGCGAACGATTATCTTGTCAAACCATTTGCCTTTGAGGAGCTGCTTGCACGAATCCGGGTACTGCTACGCAAACCTGCCGAGACTCCATCCAGCTGTCTTCAGACTGCAGATCTGAAGATCCTTCTGGATACCCATCAGGTATTCCGCGGGGATACGGAAATCCGTCTCTCCGGGAAAGAGTTCTCCCTGCTCCGCTACATGATGCAGAATGAAGGAATCGTGCTGTCCCGCGACAAGCTGGAACAGCATATCTGGAATTATGACTATACCGGCGGTTCCAATGTTATCGATGTCTATATCCGCTATCTCCGCCGCAAAATCGATGACGGGTACGAGCCGAAACTGATTCATACAGTACGGGGCGCCGGATACGTCCTGAAGGTGGTATCATGAAACGATTATCTTTAAAATTAAAAGTAACATTACTGTATTCCTTTTTCATGACACTTCTGACCTGCGCGGCTCTTGCGATTTTGTTCTCCCTGAGCAATCAGGAGATTCTTGCTTCTACGCAGAATACACTGAAAAAGCAGGTGCAGGAAAGCATGGAGGATGTCGAATGGGAAGACGGTTCTTTTGATCTGGATTCGGATTTCTATGATCTGGACGGCGGTGTGTATTTGTCCCTTTATACGGAGACCGGAGAGCTTCTGTATGGACGGATTCCCTACGGATTTGATCTGAAGCCGGATTTTTCCGACGGACAGCTCCAGACACTTTCCGATTCCGGCCGTCAGTGGTACGTGTTTGACCTTGCCCACCGGATTTCCGGCTATGGACTCGTCTATATCCGCGGAATTTCCTCTGTCACAGAGGCGGAATCCAGTTTCCGGATCACGCTCCGTTTCGCCATGATTGTGCTTCCGCTTCTGGTTGTGTTGACTGCAGTGATCGGATATCTCTTTACGCGAAGGACGCTCCGCCCTGTCCGCAGGATCACGGATACGGTACAGGAAATTCAGACAAACCAGGATCTTTCCCGACGCGTCGAGCTTGGAAATGGAACCGATGAAATTTATCAGCTTGCCGATACATTTGACCAGCTGCTTGACCGGATTGAACATGCCTTCCGGAGGGAACAGCAGTTTACTTCTGATGTTTCCCATGAGCTTCGTACTCCGATTACCGTGATTCTGGCCCAGTGTGACGCGGCACTTGCCGACGAAACCCTGAACGGTGAACACCGTCAGCAGATTGAACTGATCGAAAAAAAGGCGCGGAATATGGCTCAGATTATTTCCCAGCTTCTGCTGCTCTCAAGGGCAGATCAGGGAAGACAGCAGCTTCAGATGGAATCACTCAATCTCAGCGAACTCACCGAGATGGTCTGCGAAGAACAGTCAATTCTGGCTGAAGAAAAACAGATTACAATCAGCACACAGATTGAGCCGGAACTGTATGCTTCCGCAGACGAAACCTTTTATATCCGGATGCTTGTCAATCTGATTTCCAATGCTATTTATTATGGAAGAGAAGGCGGACACATTTTCGTCTCCTGTTTCCGGCAGAACGGATTTATCGCCGGCTCCGTAGAAGATGACGGCATCGGCATTTCCAAAGAAGATCTGCCCCACATCTGGGAACGGTTTTACCGGGCAGACACCTCCCGGAGCGCATCCGGTCATTCCGGACTTGGACTTTCCATGGTGAAATGGATTGTCGAGGCACATGGCGGTACGATCACCGCCGAAAGTACCCTTGGCAAAGGTACTGCCCTTACCTTCCTGCTTCCGGAAGAAAAAAATTAAATTTCTCATTTTCTTTAATGTTCCTTTAATCTTTGGGTACTATACTTTCATTAACAACAAAAGAAACACCCCGAAAAACCAGAGGGACATTATAGAAAGGAGATTTATTATGAAAAAAAGAATGATTGTTACAGCAGCAGTTACCCTTACACTTCTCGGTCTGGCGGCCGGATGCGGAGGAGGAAATGATATCGGAGAAGCAAAGGCAAAAGAGATCGCTCTGGAAAATGCAGGCGTAGCTGAATCTGATATTTCCAGATTCCAGTCTTCTAAGGAACGGGACGACGGAAGAACCACTTATGAAATCAAGTTCAGTTCCGGTGATACCGAATATGATTATGAAATCAACGCAGAAAACGGCGACATCCTGAGTTACGATACGGAAACTACAGGAAACGGACGCAGTCAGATTCAAAGCGGCACAGACACTGCCGGCAATACAGACACGGCTCAGTCACAGGATGACACCCAGAACAGCACCCAGGATAACACCCAGAATAATACTCAGAACAATACCCAGAGCAATACCGGAACTACCCAGACTCCGAATGTTCAGATCAGTGAAGCGGACGCAAAAGCCGCAGCTTTGGAACGGGTTCCGGGCGCAACCGAGCAGGATCTGCGCATGGAGCTGGAACATGATGATGGAAAATATATCTACGAAGGAGATATCATCTACCAGCAGACCGAGTATGAATTCGAAATTGATGCAAATACAGGAAACTTCCTGAAATGGAGCGAAGAGAGAGCATAACAGCTCCCTGTAAGAAAAACTGAAACATGATGAAAGGCGGCTGCCGTAACCGGTCTGATTCCTGACCGGATCACGGCAACCGCCTTTTTCTTTTGTCTTTCATTGTCCTTCCCGCCATCTGTTAGAAAAGATCTCTTGTGTAGATCTGCTCCATGCATGTCTCGAAAGACTCTCTTAAAAATGCACTCCATTTTCTAAGCATTTCCGGCACCTCCTTTTAATTTTGATTGCATTGTAGCTTAATTTTCGCTATAATTCTTGTCAAATATATGGAGAAACCGGCCAGATTTTGCAGGAGGGATATGTATATGCACTTTTTTTATGAACTGAAAGAATCCAGTATGGAAATTGAGAAAAAGACTTCTGTCCATGTTCCTCCCCACCTTCACCGGTCACTGGAATGCATTTTTGTTACCAGTGGTACGCTGGAACTTGGCATCGGTACAGAGCTTTTCCATATGAATACCGGCGATTTCGGAATTGTATTTCCTGAGCAGATCCACCACTATCAGGTCTTTGACAGCGCGTTCTGTCAGGCAGTTTATCTGCTTGCCGCCCCTTCGCTTTCGGGTCCATTCTCAGATCATCTTCAAAACTTTGTTCCTGAATATCCTGTCCTGTCTGCGGCAGACGTCCATCCGGACATTACGTATGCCCTGCAGTCTCTTCTGAATCTTGGAACCCCTGCCTGGACTTCAGTGCTTTGTCAGTCCTACACCCAGATCATCCTTTCCCGGACACTTTCGCTTTTCTCTCTACAGCCCAAAAAGGATTTGACAGGGCAGGACATTGTATTTGATGCCGTCTCCTACATGGCAGGACATTTTACAGAAGAGCTCTCTTTGTCCCGGATGGCCAAAGATCTTGGTTACAGCCAGTTTGCGCTTTCCCGTGTCTTTTCCTCCGTTTTTCATACAAACTTTAACCAGTATTTAAATGACCTTCGTCTGAACTGTGCACTTGGGCTGTTGAAGAACACCTCGCTTCCGGTTACTGAACTTGCCATGAATGCCGGTTTCACCAGTCTGCGCACATTCAACCGTGCCTTTAAGGAGCGCTTTCACATGTCGCCAAGAGAATACCGGAAGCAGCAGGCAGCTCCCGGTTCCTGATTTTCTTCTTTTTCAGGAGACAATTGCTTCATGCTTCCATTTTCCGCTTTTAAAGCGGAGCAGAAAACAGACAGAGCGGGCAACCCAGTCGATAATCATGGCAACCCAGACGCCAAATACACCCATTCCAAAATACTGTCCCAGAATATAGCTGAAAATAATCCGGAAAATCCACATGGAAACCACAGAAATAACCATACACATCCTTGCATCTCCTGCTGCCCGGAATACAGCCGGTGTTGTAAATGCCAGCGGCCAGATCAGTACACTGCATATTGCATAGAATCCGACAATCTGTGTCGTTGTGGATGCCGTAAGCTTCGACAAATGATACGCTTTTAAAATCCACGGCAGTACAAACAGAATAATCGTATTGGTTACAATCATGCTCAAATATGTAATGATCATAAGTTTCTTTGTGTAGTATTTAACCTGCTCATAATCTCCGGCACCCACACATCTGGCAATAACCGTCGTCACTCCCAGTGCGATGGCCATTCCCGGAAGAACCTGAAAAGAAGCAATAGTATTGGAAACCGCATTGGCCGCAATTGCATATGTACCAAATGTAGAAACAAGGCTCAATACAATGATCTTTCCAAGCTGAAACATACTGTTTTCCAGTCCATTCGGAATTCCGACCTTCAAAATGTTCCTGATCATCTGCCAGTCCGGACGGTAATGTAGATTTCTCTCCATGGATATTGTCTGACCCGGACGAAGCAGCAGAGAAATGATCAGTATCGCCGCCACCATTCTGGATATGAGCGTTGGAACAGCCACCCCTTCAGTTCCCCTGTGCAGTCCATAAATCAAACATGCGTTACCTGTCACATTGATAATATTCATAATAACAGACACCCGCATGGAAACTTCCGAATTCCCCATTGTACGGAAAATAGCCGCACCGCCGTTATATAATGCAATGAACGGAACAGATGCCGCCACAATCATCAGATAAATGTCTGCATGCCGCATGACATCCTCTTCGATCTTTCCAAACACTCCATGAAGAATCCAGCTTTTGCACAGATAAATCAGTACGGTAATCACAACTGCACAGATCGTAATAAACCAGATAAGCTGTGTAGCAGCCTGTCTGGCTTTTTCTTTATCTTTTCGTCCAAGATACTGCCCTGCAACCACGGCACCTCCGGTTGCAAGAGCAGAAAACACGTTGATCAGAAGCACCATGATATTATCCACCAGCGACACCCCGGAAACCGCCGCTTCTCCTACATTCGCTACCATAATGCTGTCCGCCATCCCGACCAGTACGGATAAAAGCTGCTCAATTACCAGCGGAATCAGCAAAGCCGTCAGATCCCGGCTGCTGAATAAATATCCGGATCTGTCCACCTTCTCTTTTCCTCTCATTTGTATATCCCCCTTTTCACGTAATGTCTATTATAAAACTTCTGTCTGGAGGATACAATCCTTTCTGCCCGGTTTCTCTATTTCTCGAACAAACGCACTTTCACATGATAGATAAGGGTCTCTCCCGGTTCCACAAATTTCAGGCGGCCGTCCCTCCTCATGACATCTCTGCCGTCCGGATAACAGTTGCCACATTCCAGGCCAAGCACATAATCCCGGACGCCCATCATTTTCCACTCGGTAAAGCAGTCCAGTTTCTTCGGATCAAACCGGATTTCCAGGCCGATTCCAAGTTTCGGCTGGCAGATGGACGCACGACCCTCTTTTTTACATTCATGGTAATAACAGCGTTCCTCATAGCCTGCCTGCGGTTTCTCCATATGCATCCAGTTTTCCAGGTCTTCTGCCGCATGGGCATTGCGCGGGCGCACCTGTTCCGAGGATACTTCCACAATACTGTCTTCATCCAGGAGTGGATAGCCCATATTCATATGGTACAAAAGCTCAATCGGCTCCGTCCGGTCTCCTTCATTGACAATCCTGTCACAGATCGTAAACGAAGCTTCCGTAAGGCTGACCCGGATCTCTCTTATCAGCTTCAGTTTCCTGCCAAAAATCACCTCGTCCCGCATCTGCGCATGAACAACGATCTCGCCGTCTTCCTCCTCCCACCGGTAATATTCCGCAGGGACATTGGCGATCGAACCGTGCATCGGCACCTGTTCCCCGCCGTCTTCACACGGCACGCCTGCCGATTCCAGACCGCATGTGGTCAAAAATCCTGCTGTAAAGGATTTGAGAAAATGATTCTCTCTCCTGTCATAATATGCCGGTCCCACATACCCGCACGGGGAAAAGTACCCCATATTGATTCCGCGGAACCGAAGTCTGGAAATATCCGCCGCACGGTCCAGCGACACCGTCAGATGCACCCCTGTCCCGCTGCTGATTTCCAGCAGACGCATTCCATCTCCTTTTCCGCCTACAAGGCGGTGTTCTTCCACACTCCAGATCTGCGAATCATGTCCAATATACGGATTCATACCCATTCCTCCTCTTTCTTTATCTGTCAATCTGCTTTCATCCAGACCTGCATTTCTCCTTCACCCCGGTTGTTCCACAAATAATACGGGACAGCCCGGACTTTGACTTTTTCCTTCACCGGACGATACGGCATGTAAAGGTCCTGCCCCTCCGGCAGTTTGATCCGGACAGCATCTGCATCCAGCTCCACATATCCATTCCACTCCGGACGGGCCGTCTCCCGGATTCCCGCTTCCGTATTCAGCACCAGTTCATCCAGACGCGGCCCGTTGTCCGCTTCCTCCAGGCAGTACACCAGTGGTCCTCTTGTCATGGCCGCCCTGCCAAGATCATAATGGATCTTCGGATTTGCCCCGACAAACTGTGCTTTCATCTCAAAATCTGCCTGAATCGTGGTCTCCTGTTTCCAACTCCTGCAAAACACAGCATATCCCTTTTCAACCTGATCCGGCACCACCGCTTCTCCATTGATCGTAAAGCGCCAGTTTTCTGCCCAGCCGGGAATCCGAAGCGCAAATTCAATATCTCTTTCTCCATCACCCTGAATCGTAAAGCTGATCTTGCCATCGTTCGGATACTCTGTTTTCTGGATGACCGAAAGCGTCTGTCCCCCTGTATTCAGATGCGCAGTCCCTGCAATATACAGCTGGACATTGACCCGGCTTTCCCCGACCGTATAAATATATTTCCAAAGACTTCCGATCAGCCTTGCGAGATTCGGCGGACAACAGGCACATGCGAACCATTTCCTGCGGAGAGTCCCGACATGATGCCGCTCCGGATTTGCCTTGCTTACCTCCGGAACCGCTTCCAGCGGATTCACATAGAAAAACCGGTTCCCTTCATAGTTCATTCCGCCAAGCACAGTATTATACAGAGCCTGCTCCATTACATCCCCGTATACCGAATCCGTTTCGCACTGCAGCATTCTATGAGCAAAAAAAATCAGTCCGATGGACGCGCAGGTCTCGGAATAATTCGTATCATTCGGCAGATCGTAGTCTTGCGTAAACGCTTCTCCGGACGAAGTCGCACCGATTCCGCCGGTCAGATACATCTGCTTTGTAGTCACATCATCCCACAGCCTTCTGCAGACCCGGTAAAGTTCCTGGTCCTTCGTCTTTGCCGCAAGATCAGCCATCGCCGTGTACATATACATGGCTCGCACCGCATGGCCAACCGCCGTCTCCTGCTGCCGGACCGGTGCATGAAACTGATTGTAATAGCTATAAGGATAGTGATTGTACCTCTCATTGGGTTCCGGAATTTTTGCCCCGTTCCAGAAAGTGGTCCTTCCGCGCTTTTCAAACTCCTCCTCAAAAAAGCGGTTCGTCCCTCTGGTCTCCAGAAAATATGAAGCAAGCCGCAGATACTGCTCTTCTCCCGAAACCTCGTACAGCTTCAGCAATGCAAGTTCAATCTCCTGATGCCCCGGGTAACCGTGCATCTTTCCCTCTTCCTGTCCAAAGATTTGCGTCAGATAGTCCGCAAGACGACAGGCCGCCCGGTAGATCTTTTCTTTTCCCGTTGCCTGATAATAAGCAATCGCTCCCTCGATCATATGCCCCGCACAATAAAGCTCATGGCACTCCAGCAGATCACTCCACTTTTTGTCCGGCTCCCGAATCGTAAAATAGGTATCCAGATACCCGTCCGGCTCCTGCGCTTTTACAATCAGATCAATCAGAGAATCCGCCTGCTCCTCCAGATGAGGATCACGCTCCAGCATTAAAATATTTCCGACAGCCTCCAGCCACTTATACACATCACTGTCCTGAAACACCTGCCCGTAAAACGCCCCCTCCATCTCACCTGCCGCAATCCGGAAATTGTCGATCGCATGACTGGGCTCGGCATCCTCTCTCCGATCATTCAAAATATCCCACTGATACGGAATTACACCATTCCGTATCACCCCGATATACCGGTTCCAGAATCCACTCTCAATCCTGCAGGCCCCCTGCCCCGGAATCTCATTTCTCTCCACTGTCCATCACTCCTCACCTTCCTTGATACATATCCTATATTACAGGTTGCTCCTATAAACATACTATATCTTCCACACACCACTTCCGTCAACATAAAAACTTGGGGACGTGTACCGATGCACAGGAACCCGTCCCCAATGGTGTTATTTCCTACCATCTCAGTAGGTTATTCTTGATAGCGAATCCGTTCGACGATGGATTCTTTTTTGATGTTTCGGCTCAGGATGAAGGAGAGTGAGATCTGTAGTGCCGTGAGGATGATAATCATGGCAGCGATCTCGATGACCGGGATGTGGTACACATCCAGACCGAAGTATCCATGTTCTCTTCCGTAGCAGAAAAGTGCGTATCCTGCCGGCATGCCGACGAGGAGGGATACGAGGATACTTCCGGCGGTGAAGAGGACTCCTTCGTTTCTGAGCATGCTGTTCATCTGGCTGTTTGTCATGCCGAGTGCCTGCATGACGCCGAGTTCTCGTTTTCGTGTGATGATGCTGATGATTATGGTATTTGCCATATTCATGAATGCGATCAGTCCGACGAGGAGGAGGAAGCCGTAGGCAAGTGTCTCGAACATGCCGAGGCTACTTTCGGATGTCTCCAGTGCGCCCTGATAGGTGCTGAATTCGTAATGCTGTTTATCCGTGAGCAGGTCTTCCAGCTGGTTTTGTACGTCTGTGCAGTCCTGCGGGCGGCAGTCTACCCAGATGGTACCGATGCTTTTTCCGGAAAGTCCCAGCTGATCATAGGCTTCATCTGTGATAATCCAGTCGTAATTGCTGCTACCGAAGGCTCCTGTCATTGTTCCCTGGAACCTGGCTTCGCCGCCTGCGTCTCCCATAGTCATGGTGACGGTATCGCCGAGATCATAACCGCTCTCTTCGATGAAATAAGACCAGCCGTAAAGGATGTCTCCGTTTTTCGCTGCGGTTTCGTAGTCAACTTCTCCTTTTAATGACCCCTGGTATTCTTCGTCATCGAACTGTTCTTTGTTCAGAACGCCGATGGACTGAAGATTGCCGTTCTGATCATAAGCGTACATCATGTAGCGGATCTTGATATCTGTAACGGCATCGATTTTCCTGATCTGTTCCACCAGTTCCTCATCCAGAGGGTTGGCTTTTAAGATGGCGTCCAGATTGTTTTCCGGATAGGCCGTATCAGCCTTGCTGTAGGTAAGGTCGATCTGGAACTGTCCGTACGGTACCTGTTTTCTTGCGTCATATCTGGTGCTGACATTTCCGGTAAAGTTGGCTGCCACTACAAAGAGGACACAGGAAAGTCCCATGGAAATAATTGTGGTGATGGTCCGCTTCCGGTTCATGGACATATTAGCCTGGGTCAACTGGCGCACGCCCATCTGTTTTCTGCCCCTGCGAAGTCCTTTGTTTTTCTTCTGACTGCCCTGGAAACGGATTGCCTCCACCGGCGAAATCCTGGAAATCACTTTCATCGGACGTTTCAATGCCGCCCATACCGCAATGGCTGATGCTGCCGCACAGAGGAGAAGTAATGGAATCGATACCATATTAACCTGTACCACATCCTGGTTTCCTAAGGTTGTGCTCTGAGAGAGCCAGCTGTTCATAAAGCCAATGGAAACGGTGGTTCCGACAATCAGTCCTGCCGGAATACTGATTATGGTAAGCAGCATTCCTTCCCGGAATACCAGTTTTTTCATCTGTTTTTTCGTTGCGCCAAGCGCCTTGATTTTTCCGTATTCCTGAATCTTCTGAATCAGTCCTACCTGAAAAATGTTGTAAATGACCATGACTGCAAAGAATACTACAATCAGTGCCACAACGATGCAGCCGACAATCATTTCCATACCCGGATCCAGAACCCACATAGAATAATACATATTGTCAAAGGCATATTCCGGATTGATCCCACATTCCTCCGCCAGGTCTTTGATGGTCATCTCCAGAGTGGAGGAATTTACATCCACGGAATCGGACAGGCTGAAATAAATCGTATATGCCCGTTCTTCCGGTGCATAGAGGGATTCATAGCAGGCTTTGGAGACGTAGGCCGTATAAGACTGATTTTCCTGCTCTTTCACCGTCTGGCTCATGATGCCGCTTACAAGAAACTCTTTTTCCTGATAGGTCTCGTGAGTATTTCTCCGGAACCGGATGTTCACCTTGTCTCCCACTTTCACATCCGGATAGCCGATCCGCTCAAACATGGCCTTCTGCCCCGCAATTTCATTTTCCTGTTCCGGGAAGGCCCCTTCCTGAAGCTGCCTGTCAAGATTAGCCAGATCCCTGGTCTCATTATCCATCCAGACCATGGAAATGCTTCTCGCGTTTTCAATAGTTCCAATAGTTGCCGCTCTTCCGATCCGGTCAAATTCGCTCCGCTTTTCCATCTCGCCGATCTGATCTTCGGTTACTCCGGCGTAGGAGCCGTAATAGGAACCATAAAATTCTTCTGCGTTTGCACTCTGAAATTTGATCTGGCCGTACCCGAACGTGGCGATTGCTGAAAGCAGTACCGTGGTAAGGAAGATGGAAAGCATAATAAGAATGCTTCTTGTCTTATTCTTTTTATTGTTACTCAGTGCAAGTTTTGTGATCATTTTCATCTTAACTCTTCCACCTTTCCGTCCTCAATCACGAGAATCCGGTCCGCGATCTGGGCAATGTCTTCGTCGTGTGTAATCATAACCAGTGTCTGTCCGTATTTTTCCACGGACATTTTCAGAAGTGCTATGACCTCGTCACTTGTCCGGGAATCCAGATTTCCCGTCGGCTCATCGGCAAAAAGGATATCCGGGCGGGAAGCAAGCGCCCTTGCGATGGCAACTCTTTGCTGCTGACCTCCGGAAAGTGTATTTGGAAGATTGTGAAGCTTCTTTTCCAGTCCCAGCGTCTTTACAATATCCATGACAAATGCTTCATCCGCTTTGCGTCCGTCCAGTCCGATCGGGAGCACAATATTTTCCCACACATTAATGGAGGAAACCAGGTTAAACGACTGGAAAATAAAACCTATTTTTCTTCTCCGAAAGACTGCAAGAGCGTCTTCTTTGTACGAGAAAATGTCTTTCCCACGGATAAGTACTTTCCCGCTTGTCGGGGTGTCAAGCCCGCCCAGCATATGAAGCAGCGTGCTTTTTCCGGAACCGGATTTTCCGACAATCGCGACAAATTCTCCTTTCTGGATGTCAATGTTGGCATTCTGCACCGCTCTTACTTCGTTTTCGCCGCTTCCATAATATTTACATAAATTTTCTGTTCTTAAAATTTTATCCATATCATCTGATTCCTTTCTGCTGTCATTTTCCTGTTCTGTCATCTATCTTACCGCGCCTGTCTTTCATTTCCCTTGCAGAAACAGAAAAAAAGCCTTACAGTTTTGTAAGACTTCTCTTCTACCGATATGGAATCTGCACTACAAACACGGATCCTTTCTCTTTTTTCATCTTCTTTCCATCCAGAGAAATGGTGCCGTGATGGCCTTCAATGATCTTCCGGGCAAGGTAAAGCCCCACACCGGAACCTTCCTCCTTTTGAACTTCCTTTTCATCCCCCCGGTAAAATCTCTGAAAGACTTTGTGATAGTTTTCTCTGGCAATTCCGATTCCCTGATCCTGGATCTCTATTCTTAAAAAGGATGCCATTCTGGCTGCGTGGATCGTCACGGTTGTCCCCGGCGGACTGTATTTTACCGCGTTATCCAGCAGATTAATCAGCGCCTCACACAGCCATTTGGAGTCGAGCGGAAGAATAAGATCTTCCAGCTTGTCTTCCGCCTCCATCTCGATTTCAATCTCCTTTTTCTGAGCCTTTACCCATACACGGTTGACCGCTTCCAGAATCACATCAAAGATTCTGCCCTCTGTAAGCTTCAACTCAATCATTCCGGTCTCCATCCGGGAAATATTTACAAGCGCTTCCACCAGCTGTCCCAGGCTTTGCATCTGTTCTTCCAGTCTGCCCTCAAACTCCCGGCGTTCGTCCTTTGTCAGGTCCTCATTTTTCAGCACTTCAAAGCAGGAATTGAGCGCCGCCACCGGTGTCTTCAGCTGATGGGAAATATCGGTGACCAGCGTCTTCGTCTCCTGCTTCTCCTGCTGTGCCTGTGCTTCCATCATTTCCACGTAGTTTCCGAGAGAATCCAGCTCATCCAGAATCCGGTCTTCACTTTCTTCCTCTTCATACCAGTCCATAAGATCCTGCCGGTAATCACCCTCCCGGATTCTCGCAATCCCGTCTGCCGCCTTTTTGCTCTGTTCTTCCATTTCCTTTTTATGTCTGTGTTTTTCATAGAAAACAACAGCCGCATAGCCAAGATAAAGAGCCACTGCACCGCCTGCCGTCCATCCGCAGTTTCTCAGAAAACGTTGCCCTTCCAGACTGTCCCTGACATGCTCATATCCGTAGTCTCCGAGAATATCCTGCACTTCTTCTGTATTCAGATCCCCGTCCTCTTTCAGAATCTGAAACACCTCTTCCGCTGGATTTTCCGCCAAAAGCAGTCTTGCCCTGGAAGCCAGATTTTCCTGATATGTCTCATACTGCCAGAACAAAATCATTGCTGTCACGGCGGCCGTCACAAGAAATCCGAGAACCAGTTCTGTAATACACCGCCTTGTCTCTTTTTTCATGACCTGTTCCCCTGCCTTTTCTGGCAGTCCTGGTCCCAGATGTATCCCAGCCCCCGGACATTCCGGATATACTGAGGATGTGAAATATCCGGCTCAATCTTTTCACGAAGCCTTCTGATATTGACTGCCACTGTATTTTCATCTACGAATTCACCATCCACATCAAAGAGCTGATCCAGAATCTGTCCCTTTGACAGGATCTGTCTTGGATGTTCCAGAAAAAGTTTCAGCATCTTCCACTCATTTTTTGTAAACGAGACTTCCCCGTCCCCCTTTTTTGCGCACATCCTGGACATGGAAAAGACGAGTTCCCCGGATTCGATTTCATCTGCCGGCGCTTTCTGATGCCGTTTAAAAAAGGCGTTCACTTTCAGGACAAGCACCGACAGGCTGAGCGGTTTTGTGACGTAATCATCCGCCCCTGCCTCGTATCCCATCACCTGATCCATCTCCGTATCCATCGCGGTCAGGCAGATCACATGCGTCATGCTGTCTTTTCTGATCCGCCGGATCAGATCCAGACTGTTGCCATCCGGCAGATTCACATCACAGATCATCAGACCCGGCTCGTCTTTCAAGAACATCTCCCAGGCCTCTTTGATCGTTCTGGCACTATCCACCTCATACCCTTCTTTTTTTAATGTGAACTCAATCCCACGATTGACACTTTCCTCATCTTCCAGCAATAAAATTTCTGCCATGCCTTTCACTCCTGTCTATTGCTTTTACGTCTCTTTCTCTGCACGCACTGCCAAAAATGTCGGGATTCCATGCTCATGAAGATTCCCTTCTCCATTCGTGTCTTCATAAAGATGGGTAAGACAAAATCCAGCCTTTAGAAGCCCGCCGATCTGCTCCTCCACCGTATGAGAAAACTGAATCCCGTCACCGCTTTTCATCGCTTCCTCATACAGGTTCCTGTCTTTCAACGGATTGTACGGAAGTCCATGAACCAGACGTGTCTCGGTCTCATCAAAGATATAATTGATTCCGTTATCCACGCCGGCAAGAAGAATCCCGCCCTTTTTCAACACACGGTAACATTCTTTCCATACCGGCAGGACTTCTTCCACATAGCAGTTGGAAACCGGATGGAAAATCAGGTCAAAGGTCTCATCCGCAAACGGAAAGGTCTTAGTCATATCCGCTTTGACAATCTCAATGTCGTACCCTTCCCTTTTTACCACCATCTCTTCACTTGCAAGCTGCCGGTCCGAATAGTCCAGCACGGTACAGATCCCGCCAAGCGCCGCAAAAATCGGCATCTGCTGCCCTCCTCCGGAAGCAAGCCCCAGAATCTTCTTACCTTTCAACTCCGGAAACCAGGATTTTGGAACCGGCTTTGTCGGTGTCAGCACCATCTCCCATTCTCCGTTTACGGCCTTTTCATATACCTTGTGGGAAATCGGTATGCCCCAGATCCAGCCTTCCTCTACCCACTGGTCGATTGTTTTTGCGTTTTCTTTTGTGTAATCCTTCTCATGCATCATCAAATTTCCCTCCCTATGCTATCTATGATACCACAGCCAGAGTATGGAAGAAAACAAAAAACTGACAGGTCTTCCCGTCAGTTTCTGTTCTTTTCTATTTACTTTTTTATCTCATCCAGCCGGTTTTCCAATGCAAGGCGCATTGCAAAGGCCGCACCGTCCTCATCATTGGTTTTTGTAATGTAACCTGCCGCTTCCAGTATCTTTTCATGGGCATTTCCCATCGCTACTGCCGCGCCGAATCCGGCCTGAAACATGGACAGATCATTCAGACTGTCTCCAAGTACCATCACTTCTTCTTTCCGGTACCCCAGCTTTTCCATATATCTTGAGATCGCATGCCCTTTTTGTGCCTTCTTATCCGTCAGCTCCAGATTGTTAAAAAAGGAAGATGCAACCGCGATTCCCGGAATCTTTTCCATCTCTTTCCAGATCTCCTGAATGATTTCCCCGGTCTTTGCGTTGATAAACACTTTATAAATCGGAATCTTCATCTCCCAGAGCTCCTCCAGGCTCCCGATTCGGCACATACGCCTCAGCAGCTGCTGAAACTGATCCGATTCAAGGATTTCTTCATCCGTATTTCCCGGGAAAAACAACCTGGATTCTTCCAAAAGCCTCTGCTCCAGATCTTCTTCCTCTGTCAGGACAATATCCTTTCCCGTCGTGCAGAAACGGATATACGCCGGAAACTTCTCCACACAGGAAACGATCTGTTCAAAGCACTTCGTATCCATAGGTATCGTCTGAAGAAGCTCTCCATCCCGGTTTCGGATCTCCGCGCCACTTCCCGTCACCCAGTCACAGTCCAGCGGAAAATTTTTTAATGTATCGGATGCCGATGGATAATCCCGTCCTGTTGCGATCATAAAACGGATTCCACCCTGTTGAACATCCTGTATTGTCTGATAAGTCTGCTCTGAAATCGTATGTCCGGAATTTAAAAGCGTTCCGTCCATATCCGCTGCTATTACTTTTATCATCTCTTTTCTCCTTGTCCCTGCATGCTCGTCTCCTTTATCTTATCACAGGAGAAAAAACCATACAATCTACATTCTGTCTATGATTTTCTTTCTTATTTCCGGTTCTGTAGGCAGATTTTCCAGATCAGTGTGAAACGGGGACGTGTTCCGATGCATCGGAACACGTCCCCAATGGTGTTAATCCCTATCTTTCCGATAGAGTTTCTTGAGATTTTGTACTTTGCCGAGGCGTTCGGCGGACTGGGATGCCATGCGTTCGGAGAGGGCTAGTACCATGGCGTCGATCATGGCAACGGCGGTGGTCATGGAGTGGTATTCTTCTTTTTCTCCCCGGTATACGTAAATGTTGATGTCTGCCCGCTGGTCGCTTGGTGCGTAGAGTCTGCTTGTGAAGGCAAGTGTCTGGTAGCCTGCGGTCTGTGCGTAGTCCAGGATGATCCTTCCTTCTGTGGATACTTTGGAGTAACTGAAGATGATAACGAGGTCGCCTTCGCCTGCGTGTGCGATTCCTTCGATCACTTCGGAACCGCCGGATGGCACCATGGTCACATCAAATCCAAGTCTGCGAAGCCGGAAAAACAGCAGTTGTCCGGCAGATGCAGATGCGTTTTTGGCGTGGATATAGATTCGTCTGGCTTTCTGGATTGCAGTGAGTGCTTTATCCATTTCACCGATATCAATCTGATTCTGAGTCCGTTCAAGGCATTCCTGCTGGTAGGTAAACCATTTGCGGATGTCAAATCCCTGAATTTTCATCAGGGTGCCTGCGATTTTTCTGGCCGGTCCTTTTCCTACTTTGCGGGCAGCCACATGGTTTTTCATTTCTTTAAAATCGGTATAGCCGATATGTCTTGCAAATCTGGAGATGGTCGCTTCGGACATGTCCAGCCGTTTTGCAAGCTGTCCGATACTCATAAAAAGGAATTCATCCGTATAGTTCTCGATAAAGTCCATAATTTTTAAATCTGATTTTGTATACTTGCTGTCCTCATCCGGCATCAGCCATTCCATCTTTCTTCCTCCGTAATCTTAAGTAGTTTCTGAAATTCTTCCCGGATTTTTGGTGTGCATGCCATGGTATCCGGTCCCTCTATGACTGTCGTTCCACCTGCTTCTGTGACCAGAAGGCTTCCGGCCGCGTAGTCCCAGATTTTCAGGTTCTCTTCATAAAATCCATCCAGACGCCCGCATGCCACATAGGAAAGTTCCAGTGCCGCGCTCCCGATTCTTCGTATATCCTGGCACTGATCATAGATGCGCCTCATTCTGGCAAAATTTTCGTCCGCGTGTTCCCGGCATCCTGGTGAGGTGCCTATGGCAGTCAGGCAGTCGCCAAGCTGTTCTTTTTTGCTTACCTGAATCGGCTTTCCATTCAAAAATGCGCCTTTCCCGAGTTCCGCAGTAAAGCATTCTTCATGAAATGGATCATAGACGACTCCAAACAGAATTTTTCCTCCTTTGGCATAAGCAAGAGAAATGGTGCTGTGCTGAAAATCATGGATCAGGTTCGTTGTCCCGTCCACCGGATCCAGAATCCAGATGCTCCCCTTCCGGTCGATTCCCTCATTCTCTTTCTCTTCTCCAAGAAGCTGAGCTGTTGGATCCAGTTCTTTTAACTCCGCAAAAATCTGCCGTTGTACCCGGATGTCCACTTCTGTTACATAGTCGGTCCGTCCTTTTTCCCGGATGGTGTCTGCCCCGTCTCTTCCGGTGAGCTCCGCCCCGTTTTTCTTTACAATCTCAACAGCTTTTTCAAATATCATTTCCATTTCCCTGTCTCTCCTAACCGCTCGATGTGCTCTGTCCGAAAACATTACGCCTGCTTTTCCACCAGCACGTTCACATAATTTCCGCCAAGGGCATCGATTTCTTTCAGTGCTTTCTTCAAAATTCCTGCTGTCCGGACCTTGAAAGAAGCATTGTCAGATATGAGAATCTCATACGCTCCTTTTTTCATCTCTGCATAAAGATCGCTTACTGTAATGATTTCTTTTTCAAATTTTGTCCGAATGCATCCGTACTGAACTGCCTGATGGGTGTCGCTTCCGCTTACCACCGGGATCCCTAGCTTGTTCCCGAGCCGGTATGTCTTTTCCTCGGTACCTTTCCGGTCCTGCGCAACATCCTTCCCGTTAAGATCCAGAAAATGGAAACGGCCAAGCTGTTCCATCGGAAGTTCCGGAATATGTCCTCCCTCCCGGAACGGATGCCCTGCTCCTACTATTATAGGATATTTCTCAAACAAATTCATCAGTTTTTCGAATGTGAGAAAGGATCCTTTCTCCTTATTCGGTTCCAGTCTCCGGTTCAGTTCCAGAATATTCTCCGGCGTCCCGATTGATAAAATATGACCACCTTCTGCAATATCTGTCTCCATTCCGGCAAAAATCCGGAGCCCGCCTTCCGTAACGAGCGTATCCCCGTCCCTCCGGCATGTTTTCATCAGATAGCCGTAAAGTTCATCAAACTGTAAGGTGTTAAAATGTTCAGTCAGGCAAAGTGCATTCAGTCCTGCGTCCTTTGCCTCTCCAAACAGCCAGTCAGTGTATACCGTAGAAAACGGCAGTTTTTTTGCCAGTTTTCCGTGGGTGTGAAAATCAAGATACATGTGCGCCTCCTATATCATTACCATAACCAGTACAACGACCGCGATCCACAAAAACGAAACCGCTGCGAACAGCATGTCATTGTACGTCACCTTTAAGGAAGATAATTTCATCTTCTTTATTTCTTTGTTCACCGCCGCATAGCGGTACCCTTTGATCTCCAGGGCTTCCACTGTAGTTCTGGACCGTTTTGCCGTATTAAGCATAAGCGGATAAAAGGAATGGATAATGACCTTCACCTGGTAAATCAGATAACGGATCTTTCCCATCACGCCTTTGCTGTCCGGTGCGTTTCCCCTCAACCGGTAAGAAAGTAGCACATTCTGAAACTCCTCCATCAGCATCGGCAGCATCCGGTATGCATAAGAAATGGAAAAGGACAGCTTTTCCGGGCATCCATACCACATCAGCCCATTCGACAGACGGTCCGGATCCAGACCGGAAAATACGGTAATCGAGGCCAGTGAGACTGTTGCCACCTTTAATGTCAGTACAAGCAGCGGCACAATTGTCTCCGTATTGCCTCCAAAAAGAAGCGAGACAACAAACAGATATCCTGTCTGCGAAAACACTCCGAGACCGAATAAAACCAGCACCAGTCCTGCCACGCGTGCCATGATCGTGGTCACTGCCACCAGGAGAAAGCATCCAAGCAGAAATACCAGATCATTCATAAACCATGGTACAACAGCAAAAAACAGATACCAGACGAGCAGCACTCTCGGATCCGTCTTTGCAATCAATGTATCATCATTTCCATACGCATTTTTCAGAACCTGATTCCGCAGAAAATCCATGGAAAACTTATCCAGAATGTTCTCGGACATCTTTTTCATCATTCCACTCATCTTAGTTTCCTCCAAATCCCTGTACAAATTCATCCACTGTGTAACAGAATGCGTCCGACTGAATCTCCTGTCCAAGGGTAAAAATCTCCGGTGGTCGGATTCCGGATTTTTTTACGACTTCCATATCCCCGAAAATCTCATCTCTCGTTCCGTCCGCAATGACTTCTCCCTGACACAGAACAATGATCCGTTCCGCCCACTCGCATACAAGCTGCATATCGTGCGTCGCTATCATCACTGTCTCTGTGATTTCTTTTATATCATTCAGTGTGCGCATAATCTCTTTTCTCGTCGCAATATCCAGATTGGCCGTCGGCTCATCCAGAAGCAGAATCTCAGGATTGAGGGCAATTCCGATGGCAAGTGATGCCCTTCTCATCTGTCCGCCGGATAAAAGCCGTCCGTCCCGGTCCTTGAATTCCGTGAGCCGGAACCGCTCGAGAAGTGCTTTCGTCCTCTCTTCCCAGTCCGATTCATTCCGGACTTTCATGGCGAACGCCACATCTGACTCAATGGAGTCTTTGATAAACATATCTTCCGGATTCTGGTACACCAAAGATACATACCTGGAAAGCTGTTCCGGCTTCGTATCCTTGATGGATTTCCCCTTTAAGAGGACCTCACCTTTTGCCGGCTTTATAAGACCGGTCATCATTTTCATCATTGTAGACTTTCCGGCACCGTTGGAACCAATCAGGGCGATCTTCTCCCCTCTGTGAATTTCCAGATTCAGTCCGCCAAACACTTGAGCTGCCTTGCCTTTCACTGCCCGGTAGGAGACAGAAACGTCCCGAAACTGCACCATCGTCTCAGTTTCGGATATAACAGCACCTTCACGATCACCTCTTCTTTGGCATACAAGACCTCCCAGAAGCCGGATTCCATCTTCCATGCTGGACGGCAGCATGTCCGGCTTTGGAATGACCTGTTTTTTGACCATCTCGTAGGCTGCCAGTGTCACCTGAGGCGGAAAAATGTTGCAGGACTGGAGTTCTTCTACCCGGCATAACGCTTCTTTTGTCGGCTTCTTCCATTCCATATGCCCATCTTTCATCAGAATCACATGTTTACAGTACTCCGCAATATACTCGGTATGATGTTCAATCACAATAATTGTTTTTCCATACTTCTCATTCAGATTTTTTAAGATCTGATAAATCAGATCCGCATGATGAGGATCCAGCTGTGCAATCGGTTCGTCCAGAATCAGTACTTCCGGTTCCAGAGATACTACGCCCGCCAGTGCAAGCAGATGGGTCTGCCCTCCGGAAAGCTGCCAGATATACTCATTTTCTCTACCTTCCAGCCCGCACTGCGCCAGTGCTTTCATTCCCCGCTCTTTATAATCCGGCATGGCATAATTCATGCAGGCATAGGAAGCATCGTCCAGCACAGTCGGCCGGACGATCTGATTTTCGAAATCCTGATAGACATATCCCACTTTTCTTGCCAGAGTTCCGATGTCTGAATCCTGAACCTTTACCCCGTCTGCCTCCACACTTCCGGAATACGTTCCGGTGATAAAGTGTGGAATCAGCCCGTTCATTGTCTTGCATAATGTCGATTTCCCGCAGCCATTGTTACCGACAATCGCTGCAAAATCTCCCTTTTCAATTTCCAGGTTTACATCATTTAATGTATTTTTCTCCGCTCCCGGATAAGCAAATGTCAAGTGTTTGATTTCAATACTGTTCATATCTGTCTTTTCTGCTTCCTTTTATACTTATGCATTTTCCAGTTTGTTATCTGTCGCTTCCGCCTTTTTCTTCATCACAAGAAGCATCACAACCGCAAGTGCCGCTGCCACAACCATGCCTGCCGCCACTGCGGTACCGCTCTCTGCCCAGCTTGCTTCCCAGTCAATGATCGAAGTGCCGCTCTCTGCCAGCATTTCCGCTCCGATCGCCGCCGCAAATGCCACCAGCGCGCCGATCACTACTTTTGCATTGATTGCTCCCAGAGCTGTTTCCTCTGTCCTCGGCTGCATGCCAAGAAGCGGCTCGATTTTCCCATAAAGTCTTGGCACAAGGAATATCGTCGGAAGCAGGCAGAACAGGATTCCTGAAAACAGGATATCATTTAAGCATGCAAAACCTTCTGTCGCAAATACACTTTCCGGGAGTCCCGGTACCGCCTCAAAATCCGTTACCGCAAACTGAACCTTTAATATATCCACAATCGTTCCCAAAAGCTGCTGTAAAATCACACCCGTCATCGATGCAATTCCTACCATTGTCCGGTTTTTCGGATTTCTCACAAGTCTTCCCGCAATATAGACACCGATTGTGACTGTAATAAACTTTTCCAGCTCTCCAAGCCCGCCAAACTGTCCCAGCATGATCTCACTGAATACCAGTTCTCCGGTAGCCGCTCCGAGTGCAGCTGACATCGGATCAAACAGAATCGCAAGAACCAGCGGAATAAACAGAAAATATTCTACGGAAAATTCCACAATTCCCACCTGAAATTTCGGAATCAATTCTGTAAATAACGTAGCCAGACCGTAAAGTGACATCGTAAGAACAAAAATCATAAGTTTCTGCGACTGTGTCGCTGTCTGTTGTTTCGTAACCATTCTCTTTTCCTCCTGAAAACTTTCACGCTTTTTACATTAGAAATCATAACAATCCGAAGTAAAGTTTTCTTTCATTCTTTAGTTAAATGTAAGTAAATTTTCTTTCACTTTATTTATGAAAGTTTATTTTCTCTTGTCTTAGAAAACGATATCGAAGAACACTTTCTTCTTATTTCCCTTTTTCGTCAGAACTTGTCATATTTTTCACGTTATTAATAGAACTTTTACAATTTGAAAAGAAATTTTTTCACTTTTTCCGTCCCATCCACGATATGATAGATCTAACTTATCAATTTTCAACTAAAAGGAGGTAGTGTAAAATGAAAGGCTATGCAATGCTGAAAATCGGTGAATCCGGCTGGATTGAGAAAGACCGCCCTGAATGCGGGCCGCTTGATGCGATCTGTAAACCACTTGCTGTCGCAATCTGCACATCTGATGTTCATACGCTGTGGGAAGGTGCCATCGGAGAACGCCACAACATGATTCTTGGCCACGAATGCTGTGCTGAAGTTGTAGAAGTCGGCTCTCTTGTCAAAGATTTCAAACCAGGTGACCGTGTTCTGGTTCCGGCCATCACTCCGGACTGGAACTCTCTCGAAGCACAGGCAGGATATTCCATGCACTCCGGCGGAATGCTGGCAGGATGGAAATTCTCCAACTTCAAAGACGGCGTCTTCTCTGAATTCTTCCATGTCAATGACGCAGATGGAAACCTTGCGCTTCTGCCGTCCAATATCGATCCGGTAGACGCATGTATGCTCTCCGACATGGTTCCGACCGGATTCCACGGTGTCGAACTTGCCGACGTTCAGTTCGGTGACACGGTTCTCGTTATCGGAATCGGCCCGGTAGGACTGATGTCCGTTGCCGGCGCCAATATGCGCGGTGCATCCCGCATTATTGCAGTCGGCACAAGACCTGTCTGCGTAGAGGCGGCCAGAGGATACGGCGCTGTTGATTTTATCAGTTACAAAGACGGAAGCATCGAAGACCAGGTTCTCGCCATGACAGGCGGAAAAGGCGTGGACAAGGTCATTGTCGCAGGAGGCGGCTGTGAAACGTTTGAATCCGCTGTCAAAGCATTAAAACCAGGCGGAAAGATCGGTAATGTCAACTATCTTGGAAGCGGCACCTATGTCAATATCCCGCGCGCTGAATGGGGTGTCGGCATGGGACACAAACAGATCAACGGCGGTCTCATGCCAGGCGGACGTCTCCGCATGGAAAAACTCGGTGCACTTGTTTCCGCAGGCAAACTGGATGTACACCCGCTCGTATCCCATGTATTTGACGGATGGGAACATCTGGAAGAGGCACTCTTCCTTATGAGAGACAAGCCAAAGGATCTGATCAAACCAGTCGTTAAAATCGAAGACTAACCAGAAAATCGGAGGATATTATGAAGATACTTGTCGTTTCCGGCTTTCTCGGCGCCGGAAAAACTACGTTTATTAAAGAAATGGCCCAGAAGACAAAGCGAGATTTTGTCGTCATGGAAAATGAATACGGAGAGGTGGGTATCGACAAGACACTTTTAGATAAGGAGAAGGATATCAACATCTGGGAACTGACAGAAGGCTGTATCTGCTGTTCCATGAAATCGGACTTTGCCTCCTCCATCCTGACCATCGCCAACACCCTCGATCCGGAATATCTCATTGTAGAGCCGACCGGTGTGGGCGTACTGTCCAATGTCATTCATAATATCCAGCAGATCGAGTATGAACGGATTTCCCTTTTAAGTCCCGTTACCATTGTGGATGCCAACTGCTTTGACCACTATATGCGGGACTACCGGGATATCTTTGAAGATCAGTTAAAGGCAGCCGGGACCATCGTCATTTCCAAACGCAACTTTGATACACCGGAAGAGATGGATGACCTGGTTTCCAAAATCAGGGATGTCAATCCTGACGCCCGAATCCAGGCAGAGCATTACAGCCATATGGAGCTGTCCTGGTGGGAGACCTTGTTACATACGGACCTGAGCGGGAACTCTATCACACCCGAACAGATGGACACTCCAAACCTGCTCTCCCTCGGCCTTACAGATATTTCACTCCCCGGTCCCAATCATCTGATCTGGTTTCTGGAACAGCTGATCCACGGTACTTACGGGACGATCTGCCGGGCCAAGAGATTCATTGATGCCGGCGGCTGTCTCTTCCGCTTTGATGTGGTGGACGACCGTTACACCATCACCGGATTTGACGAAACCGAACAGCCAAAGAGTATTTTCATCGGCCCGAAAATCAAACGCCGGGAACTGCGCAAACTACTGATCAAAGAATTGCGAGAATCTTCTTAATTTCATGTGAGGCCTTCCGGATCAGCATTGCAAAGTCCGGAGGGCCTTTCTGCCCTTTCTGTGACTTCATCACGGAACTCTCCATTTAAATCTGAGATAATAATGCCAGAAAAAGCAAAGGAGGATTCCACCATGAAATTTCATCTTGACGAACGGTTAATTGAGCATATGAAAAAATCCAATCATAAAAATATCCTGATTACCCCAATGATGTGCCACACATGAGGCGGCTCCCGTCTGGATATATCGGCAAGGTTTGTCGATTCGGAAGAAACAGCCGTCCTAAAACGTGAGCATTTCTTAAGTTTCCCTCACGAATTCGGGGAGATTCTGATCCGCAGGATCCCGCAGCGCGTGGAAGAAACCGTAACCCTTGGGCTCTCCCGGTTTTTCCGGCAGATCACCGTACAGGGCATTTACTCCGCATGACAATAAGACGCCGGAACAGAGCAAAACTCTGCACCGGCGCCTTATTGCCTTTAATCTGTGTACAAACCAATCAGTTTTTCCTGATAGCCTGCCTTTTTTTCTTCTCTCATTCGTTCCACTGCCGGAAGCAGCCGTGGTTCCGTAATTTTCTCCAACATTTTTATTCTCCTTTCGGAGATCGTTTCTTTCGACATCGCCTTCTCATAATCCTGACGTGTCATATGCCAGAAAATAAAATCTCCCCGGTAATACTGTTTCAGTTTTTGTGCAATTAAAAGCCCCTCCGGGTCAAAGTCTCCGGCATAGTAAACCCTGACTCCGCTCCATGCAATGTGATCTTACAAGACTTTGCATGGAGGTAATGCAATGCATAATCTCATTGTTGCTCCCTCTTTCTACTCTTTCAATCTGTTATTTTCCCATCCATTTACGAATCAGTTCCATCTTCCCAGTGCCTGGCCTCTCTGTTATGCTTTGTGGTTTCATAACTTCCCCCATTCGTAAATTATATTCTCATTATACAGTCCTTCTTCTTTTTTTACAAATACCGAATCAAAAAAAGGGATTATCGGTTAATACCGATTTTTAACCCCTGCCATGAAAAGAAGAGGCAGTCCCAGAGAATTCGGACTTTTTCAAAGTCTGAATTCTCTATGGAACTGCCTCTTTC
>NZ_JACJKH010000128.1 GCF_016900655.1 Drancourtella massiliensis | reverse complement strand
ATATCTCCAAAGTGTCCTTCTGTCTGGATCGACCGGATCTGCCGTTTCAGGATCCCTTCTTCACTCTGGATATTCGCATTGGATTCTTCCTTTAGTTCTTCCCATCGTTCATTAATCTTCATCACTTTATTCCGATCGGGATTCTTTTCCGCATTGTATCTGTAAAGACATTTGGATTTATGCTCACAGCCGCTACAGTCCGCACAGCCATAGACCTCCACCGTCTGGGTATAGCCGTCCTGCTCTTTGCTTTCCGTCCGGATATGATGCAG
>NZ_JACJKH010000127.1 GCF_016900655.1 Drancourtella massiliensis | reverse complement strand
CAAGGCCATGTAAAACGGAAAAACAGAGACGTTTTATTTCGTATACCCATAACCATCTATTTTCGTACCAGATACAGAAAAACGCTCATGATCGAGGCTCATTCATCTGAGATAAAAACTTAGAAATCCCTTGATTTTAAGGGGAAAAACACTTGACTAAATGAAGAGTCTAATCCCCCAGCTATGCTGGGGAGAATAGAGTAGTTGGAGACGGTAAGGATATTAATAAAAATCCTCCTATGCTAAAATGAAATTGGTGTCGCAAGCCAAATT
>NZ_JACJKH010000126.1 GCF_016900655.1 Drancourtella massiliensis | reverse complement strand
ATTGCCTTTTACGGCAACTTCAACCTGGACATGGATAGATCACCCGGTTTCGGGTCTACTCTGACAGACTATGACCGCCCTCTTAAGACTTGGTTTCCCTTCGGCTCCGGACCTTTAGTCCTTAACCTCGCCTGCCAGCGTAACTCGCCGGACCGTTCTACAAAAAGTACGCGGTTGAACATTTTTCGTTCTTCCACAGCTTGTAAACACAGGGTTTCAGGTTCTCTTTCACTCCCCTCACGGGGTCCTTTTCACCTTTCCTTCACAGTACCTGTCTCTTATACACATCTCCGAGCCCA
>NZ_JACJKH010000125.1 GCF_016900655.1 Drancourtella massiliensis | reverse complement strand
CTCCCACACCGTCTCCAGTGCAGTACCATCGGCCGTCTGGGGCTTAACCATCGTGTTCGGGATGGGTACGGGTGTTTCCCCCAGGCGCATCACCACCAGCGAAGCTTGAGTGCTTGGCGAGGTACTTTCGAGCCTTAGCACGAAGCTTCGTTCTTCGGCCTTGGCGAGGTCCTTCACGAGCCTTAGCCCGAAGAACTTCCTCTTCCCTCTCTTCGATCACTCAACAATAGACAACGTCCCTTACTTCTTCCCTTAGAAAGGAGGTGATCCAGCCGCACCTTCCGATACGGCTACCTTGTTACGACTTCACCCCAGTTATC
>NZ_JACJKH010000124.1 GCF_016900655.1 Drancourtella massiliensis | reverse complement strand
ATTTACATATTCATATTCCGGCAGTAGCGATCACGAAAGACGGACCGTCCTCCGGCATCACACTGGTTACCGCCCTCTCCTCTCTTGTGACAGGAAATGCAGTCCCTACGGAATAAGCCATGACAGGTGACGGTTCCCTGCGGGGATATGGTCTCCCGATCGGCTGTCTGCCGGTAAAACTGATGGCGTCTCAGAGATCCGGAATCGAGAAGGTATTCATTACGCAGTACAATGTGGAAGATCTGGAAGATGTTGCAGAGGAAGTAAAAGAACGTCTGACCATTATCCCGGTTAGAAAAATCCGGGACGTACTGGATGTACTG
>NZ_JACJKH010000123.1 GCF_016900655.1 Drancourtella massiliensis | reverse complement strand
TGCATATACATACTTCTTCCGACAAAAACGTTGCTGAGTTTGTAACGAAGGAGAGAAACAGGTGAAACGCCTTTTTCTTTCATCCCATTACATCTGGCAAGAAGCTTGCTGACATGATGCCTGGAAAAAAATCTTTGAACGCAATCAATTAACTCGTTCTCATCGCAATGGTTTTGTGGTATACTGGACATGGCATAAATCTCCTTTGTAAAAATGGTTTCTAGTCAATTCCATTATACCAAACGGAACAGGTTTATGCCTTTTTTATTGGCTGAAATATTGAATTTTCAAGGTTCAACACACCGTATTGGTGTGGGAAGTTTTAGTT
>NZ_JACJKH010000122.1 GCF_016900655.1 Drancourtella massiliensis | reverse complement strand
TGGCGGCCTTCCTCCCATGGTAAAACGCAGGCAGTACTATGAGGCTTTGGAGGTGGCTGCATAGTCAGTGATATCCTTGAGAAAAATGTGTCAACTAATCTTGACAATATCAAAACCATTTTTACAAAGGAGATTTATGCCATGTCCAGTATACCACAAAACCATTGCGATGAGAACGAGTTAATTGATTGCGTTCAAAGATTTTTTTCCAGGCATCTTGTCAGCAAGCTTCTTGCCAGATGTAATGGGATGAAAGAAAAAGGCGTTTCACCTGTTTCTCTCCTTCGTTACAAACTCAGCAACGTTTTTGTCGGAAGAAGTATGTATATGCA
>NZ_JACJKH010000121.1 GCF_016900655.1 Drancourtella massiliensis | reverse complement strand
AGTCCTTAACCTCGCCTGCCAGCGTAACTCGCCGGACCGTTCTACAAAAAGTACGCGGTTGAACATTTCTCGTTCTTCCACAGCTTGTAAACACAGGGTTTCAGGTTCTCTTTCACTCCCCTCACGGGGTCCTTTTCACCTTTCCTTCACAGTACTATGCGCTATCGGTCACTAAGGAGTATTTAGCCTTACGGGGTGGTCCCCGCTCCTTCCTACAAGGTTCCACGTGTCTCGTAGTACTCTGGATCCTGCCGCGCTTCCTCGAATTTCATGTACGGGGCTTTCACCCTCTCTGGCTGGCTTTCCCAAAACCATTCTATTACTCTTGGAAGTCACTT
>NZ_JACJKH010000013.1 GCF_016900655.1 Drancourtella massiliensis | reverse complement strand
TGGCCTTGAGATGTGGATAACGGCTCCAAAGGAGACGCTTGTTGTGCAAAATAGCCACAATAACATACTCTGGCTGAAAAGCAGGGATTTCTAAAATTTATTCTTTACCGCTGCAAAAACGAAATTTTACTTTTGCTGCCCGGAAAATGGTGATATAATGTAATATCAGGGCAAAGTTCCCTGAACACGAAAACAGGAAGTAAAAAAGATAAAATAGAACAAGCAGCAAAAGAAAAGGAGAACAAAAGTGGCAGAATTAACACCAATGATGCAGCAATATATGGAAACGAAAAAAGAATATAAGGACTGCATTTTATTTTATCGTCTTGGGGATTTTTATGAAATGTTTTTTGACGACGCACTGACGGCGTCCAAAGAGCTGGAAATTACTCTGACCGGGAAGAACTGCGGCCTGGAAGAGCGCGCGCCGATGTGCGGGGTGCCGTATCATGCAGTAGACAGTTACCTGTCCCGGCTGGTGGAGAAGGGATATAAGGTTGCCATCTGTGAGCAGGTGGAGGATCCGAAGCAGGCGAAAGGGATCGTGAAAAGAGAGGTCATCCGGATCGTCACTCCGGGAACCAACATCGATTCCATGACAAGGGATGAGACGAAGAATAATTATATCATGTCCATTGTCTATGACGCGGGAAGATACGGAATCTCTATTGCGGACGTTTCCACCGGAGATTATTTTGTGACAGAAACAGACAGCGAGAGCAAGCTGTTTGATGAGATTTATAAATTTTCACCATCCGAGATTATCTGCAACGAGGCGCTTTATGTAAGCGGGATTCAGCTGGAAGATCTGAAAAACCGGATGCATGTTGCCATTTCCTCTCTGGATGCCTGGTATTTTGACGAGGAACTTTGTAAAAAAGCATTGAAAGAACATTTTCAGGTGGCATCCCTGGAGAGCCTTGGGATCGCCGATTATGACTGCGGCGTGACCGCTTCCGGAGCGCTTCTTCAGTATCTGATCGAAACACAGAAGACATCCCTTGCCCACCTGACGAAGCTGACTACGTATTCCACAGGAAAATATATGGTGCTGGACAGCTTCACAAGGAGAAATCTGGAGCTCTGCGAGACTCTGCGGGAAAAGCAGAAGCGTGGATCCCTTCTCTGGGTGCTGGATAAGACAAAAACAGCCATGGGAGCCAGACTTCTGAGGAAATATGTGGAGCAGCCGCTGATTGATAAAGAGGAGATTACGAAACGTCTGGATGCGGTGGAGGAGCTTTTAAAGGAGGCAATTTCCAGAGAAGAGATCCGGGAATATCTGTCCTCGGTCTACGATCTGGAACGTCTGGTAGGAAGGATTTCCTATCAGTCGGCCAACCCGAGAGATCTGACAGCCTTCAAGGCATCTCTTTCCATGCTGCCGCATATTCGGACAATTCTGGGAGACATGAAGAGCCCGCTGCTTCAGAAACTGTATGACGATATTGATCCGCTGGAGGATCTGTGCAGCCTGGTGGAAAATGCAATCATTGACGATCCGCCGATGGCAATGAAGGAAGGCGGAATCATACGGGACGGTTACCATGAAGAGGTAGACCGCCTTAGAAAAGCAAAGACGGACGGAAAGACCTGGCTTGCCGAGCTGGAGCAGAAAGAACGGGAAAAGACCGGTATCAAAAATTTAAGAATCAAGTATAACAAGGTGTTCGGATACTATCTGGAAGTAACAAATTCTTTCAAAAATATGGTGCCGGATTACTATACAAGAAAGCAGACACTGACCAATGCGGAGCGTTACATTATTCCGGAGCTCAAGGAGCTGGAGGATCTGATCCTTGGAGCTGAGGATAAGCTGTATGCGCTGGAATATGAGCTTTACTGTGACGTACGAAACCGGATTGCGGATGAGATTGTCCGGATTCAGACGACGGCGAGGGCGGTCGCAGCGGTGGATGCTTTTGCCTCCCTGGCACTTGTAGCAGAGCGGAATCATTACGTGCGTCCGAAAATCAATGAAAAGGGAACCATTGATATCAAGGATGGAAGACATCCGGTCGTGGAGAAGATGATCCCGAATCATATGTTTATCGCAAATGATACATACCTGGATGACAAGAAGAACCGGGTGGCCATCATTACAGGGCCGAATATGGCCGGGAAGTCCACGTATATGAGACAGACCGCACTGATTGTACTGATGGCGCAGATCGGCTCCTTTGTTCCGGCTTCCCAGGCCAATATCGGGCTGGTGGACCGGATCTTTACGAGGGTCGGGGCATCCGATGACCTGGCATCCGGCCAGAGTACCTTTATGGTGGAGATGACTGAGGTTGCGAATATTCTTCGTAATGCCACGAGCAAAAGTCTTCTGATTCTTGACGAGATCGGAAGGGGAACGAGTACCTTTGACGGTCTCTCGATTGCCTGGGCGGTGGTGGAGCATATCAGCAATGCCAGACTGCTGGGGGCAAAGACGCTCTTTGCGACTCATTATCATGAGCTTACCGAGCTGGAAGGAAAGATCGACAGCGTCAACAATTACTGTATTGCAGTCAAGGAAAAAGGCGATGACATCGTATTTCTGCGTAAAATTGTAAAAGGCGGGGCGGACAGAAGCTATGGAATTCAGGTGGCAAAGCTTGCAGGCGTGCCGGAGACTGTCATCACCCGTGCAAAGGAGATTTCCGAGGAGCTTTCCGATGCGGATATTACGACGCGGGTACGCGAAATGAGCGTGCAGGGACAGGAGACGAAGGCAAAAGAAAAGCCGAAGAAAATGGATGTCGTGGACATGGCGCAGATGTCTCTGTTTGACACGGTATCGGACAATGATGTGATTGAAGAGATCAAGGGAATGGATATCAGCCGTATGACACCGATGGATGCGATGAATACTCTGTATCAGCTTCAGAACAAGCTGAACAATCGGTGGTAAGGAGGAACGATGGGAAAGATTCAGGTTTTAGATCAGGTTACAATCGATAAGATCGCCGCCGGAGAGGTGGTAGAACGCCCGGCCTCCGTAGTCAAGGAGCTGGTGGAGAATGCGATCGATGCCAGGGCAACCGCTGTGGAGGTGGAAATCGAGGACGGCGGAATTTCGCTGATCCGGATTGCGGACAACGGGACCGGGATGGAGCCGGACGATGTGCGGAATGCCTTTTTGCGCCATTCTACAAGTAAGATCCGCCAGGTAGATGATCTGATGCATATTTCCTCTCTGGGATTCCGCGGCGAGGCACTATCCAGTATTGCGGCAGTTTCCCGGATCGAGATGATTACAAAGGGGCGGGATCATGTTCTTGGAACCTCGTATCAGATTTCCGGTGGAAAAGAGATTTCCATGGAGGAGACCGGAGCGAAGGACGGAACAACCTTTCTTGTGCGCCAGCTGTTTTACAACGTGCCTGCCAGAAGAAAGTTCCTGAAAACCCCGATGACGGAAGCCAGTCATGTCAGCGATCTGATGACCCGGCTTGCCCTGTCCCGGCCGGATATTTCCTTTCAGTTTGTCAACAACGGGCAGGAGCGGATGCATACGTCGGGGAATGGCCGCTTAAAGGATGTGATATACCATATTTATGGACGGGAAATCACGGCCAGTCTGATCGAGATTTCTGTGGAAAATGAAGAGATCCGGCTTTCCGGATTTATCGGAAATCCGACCGTGACACGGGGGAACCGGAATTTTGAGACATTTTTTGTGAACGGACGATATATCAAGAGCGGGATTCTTTCAAAAGCAGTGGAAGATGCGTATAAAGATTTTACGATGCAGCATAAATATCCGTTTGTGGTACTGCATCTTGAAATTCTGGGAGAGGAGATAGACGTCAATGTTCACCCGACCAAGATGGAGCTGCGGTTCGGGCATCAGCAGGAAGTGTACCGCTTCCTGTATGAGGCAGTATCAAAGGCGCTGCACGGAAGAGATCTGATTCCAAGAGTCGAGGCGCCGGAAGCGCCGAAGGCTCCTGTGCCGGAACAAAAGAAAGAAATACCGGCAGCCGCAGAACCGCCTGTCAGACCGGAGGAAAAACCGGAAGCAAAGAAACCGGTTCCGGAGCCGGAAAAGAGGGATTTAAACTACTTTATGGAACGGATGAAGGAGCGGGTGACCTCCTATCATAATCAGTATGCATCGGCAGAGGTAAAAGACCGGAGCGATATTCACAAACCGGCCGTAGACAGCGGACGCATCCGGGAGGCGGTATCTTACCGAGCCAGAACAGAAGGGAAAAAAGACGAAATCAAGAACCAGAAGCCGGAACAGACGGCGGAGCAGCTTACGCTTTTTGATGAAAAGCTGCTGGATGAGGCATCTGTACCGGACTATCAGATCATCGGACAGGTCTTTGATACTTACTGGATTGTCCAGCTTCATGACAGCATGTACATTATCGACCAGCATGCGGCTCATGAGCGGGTGCTGTACGAGCGGACATTAAAGGGAATGAAGACGAGGGAATATACGTCTCAGTACATCAGTCCTCCGATTATTCTGGATCTGTCCATGCAGGAGGCGGAGCTCTTTCGCAGGTACATGGACCGGTTTACCAGAATTGGGTTTGAGATCGAGCCTTTTGGGGGAGATTCCTTTGCAGTGCGCGCAGTGCCGGACAATCTGTTCAGTGTGGCAAAAAAGGAACTGCTTATGGAGATGATCGACAGTCTTTCCGATGAGGTCAGTACGAACATGACGCCGGAGATTCTGGATGAAAAGATTGCATCCATGTCCTGTAAGGCGGCAGTAAAAGGAAATTCCAGACTGTCAAGAGCGGAAGTGGAGGAACTTCTAAAGGAGCTCCTGAAGCTTGACAATCCATATCACTGCCCGCACGGGCGTCCGACGATTATTGCCATGACAAAGAGGGAACTGGAAAAGAAATTTAAACGAATCATATAGATAGGGTGAATAAAAATGAAACGACCACTGGTTATACTGACAGGTCCGACGGCGGTAGGGAAGACAGCCCTTTCCATCGGGCTTGCAAAGAAAATCGTCGGAGCGGTCATCTCGGCGGATTCCATGCAGGTATACCGGTATATGGACATCGGTTCGGCCAAGATCCGCGCGGAAGAAATGGACGGTGTGCCGCATTATCTCATTGATGTGCTGGAACCGACAGAAGAATTTCATGTTGTGAAATTTCAGGAGCTTGCCAGACAGGCGATGGAGGAAATCTATGAGAAGGGCATGATTCCGATTGTGACAGGGGGAACCGGATTTTATATCCAGGCACTTCTGTATGATATTGATTTTACGGAAAGCAGCGAGGACACCGGTTACCGGAAAGAGCTGGCAGATTTTGCAGACCGGTACGGCGAGGAAGCGCTCCATGCAAAGCTGCGGGAAGTGGACGAACGGGCGGCTGAAGAGATCCATCCGAATAACCGGAAACGGGTAATTCGTGCGCTGGAGTTCTATCATCTGACCGGACAGAAAATCTCCGAACACAATGAGACGGAGCGGCAGAAGGAGTCACCGTATCAGTTTGCGTATTTCGTCCTGAACGATGAGCGGGAGAGGCTTTACGGGCGGATTGACCGGAGAGTGGACCAGATGCTGGAGGAGGGCCTGGTCGACGAAGTCCGGAAACTGAAGGATATGGGCTGTACAAGGGACATGGTGTCCATGAAAGGGCTTGGATATAAAGAGATTCTTGCTTATCTGGAAGGAGAGATCCCTTTTGAGGAGGCTGTCCGGATTTTGAAGCGGGATACGAGACACTTTGCGAAGCGTCAGATTACCTGGTTTAAGCGGGAAAGAGATGTGATCTGGGTCCCGAAGCAGGAATTTGATTACGATGAAACGAAAATACTGGAATTTTTACTGGAAAATCTAAGGAAAAGAGGAATAATACAAAATGGATCAGATGACAGGTCATAAGATGGATGAGTTCATAAAGGCAAAGTACGAGGAGGCAGGCATCTCGCGGAAGGTCTATGAGTTTGGGGCAAAGATTGAGGACTCCTTAAAGGAGCGTTTTGCAGCCATTGACCGGATCGCAGAATACAATCAGTTGAAAGTTGTCCATGCGATGCAGAAAGCCAGAGTGAATTCCGAGTGCTTTCAGTATGTATCCGGCTATGGCTACAATGACTTTGGAAGAGATACGCTGGAGCAGGTGTATGCGAACATTTTTCACACGGAAGATGCTCTCGTACGCCCGCAGATTACCTGCGGCACCCATGCCCTTGCCCTTGCGCTGGCTGCCAATCTTAGACCGGGAGATGAGATGATTTCCGTGGCAGGGAAGCCGTATGATACGCTGGAAGAAGTCATCGGAATCCGGGAGTCCAAAGGATCTTTGAAAGAATACGGCATCAGCTACCGCCAGGTAGATCTTCTTCCGGATGGAAGCTTTGATTTTGAAAAGATTGCAAAAACGGTGCGTCCGGATACCAAGCTTGTCACGATCCAGCGTTCCAAGGGATATCAGACGAGACCGAGCTTCTCGGTTGACCAGATCGGAGAGGCGATCCGTTTCATCAAAGAGCGGTTCCCGGATGTGATCTGTATGGTGGACAACTGTTACGGCGAGTTTGTGGAGCTGCAGGAGCCAAGCGATGTGGGGGCAGACATGGTAGTCGGCTCTCTGATCAAAAATCCGGGAGGCGGACTTGCGCCGATCGGAGGCTATATCGCAGGAAGAAAAGATCTGATCGAGAACTGTGCATACCGTCTGACTTCGCCGGGACTTGGAAAAGAAGTAGGTGCGTCCCTTGGAGTTATGAAGGACTTTTATCAAGGGCTGTTTCTGGCGCCGACTGTGGTCAAAGGAGCAGTGAAAGGAGCAATCTTTGCGGCTGGAATCTATGAGGAACTTGGTTTCCACGTCATCCCGTCCAAAGATGAAGAACGGCACGACATCATTCAGGCGGTAGAATTCGGAACTGCGGAAGGTGTGATCCGTTTCTGCCAGGGAATTCAGGCGGCTGCTCCGGTGGACAGCTATGTGACGCCGGAACCATGGGCAATGCCGGGCTATGACAGCGATGTCATTATGGCAGCAGGAGCATTTGTTCAGGGATCTTCCATCGAACTCTCAGCAGATGCGCCGATCAAACCGCCGTATGCGGTGTATTTCCAGGGGGGACTGACCTGGGAACACGCCAAATTCGGAATTCTGATGAGCCTTCAGAAATTAGTGGAAGCTGGTGTGGTAACGATTCAGTAAAGGAGCAGGCATGGAGAAAGTATTGGTGATCGGAGGGGGCGCCTCCGGCATGATGGCCGCCATTGCGGCGGCGGGGCAGGGTGCAGAAGTGACCATTCTGGAACAGAATGAGCAGCTCGGAAAAAAGATTCTGTCCACTGGAAACGGAAAATGCAATTTTACAAATATTAACCAGATACCGGGAGCCTATCGTGGAGAACATCCGGAATTTGCCCAGGATGTGATTTCCCGTTTTCCGGTGCCGGATACGATCCGTTTGTTTATGGAACTGGGACTTTACTCCAAAAACAAAGACGGGTATCTTTATCCGCACTCGGAACAGGCATCCGCTGTGCGGGATGTCCTTCTCATGGAGCTTCGACGTCTGCATGTCCGGATTGAGACATCGGTCTGCGTGGAGGAGATTCAAAAAGAAGGAAACAGTTTCCGGGTAAAGGCAGTAAAAAGCATTTTGAAGCAGGAGAAAAAAAGTAAAAAGCGTATGGTTCTTGTAAAAACCGGAGAAGAGGAAAAGGTCTATCTGACAGAAAAGCTGATTTTGACAGCAGGCGGACTTGCGGGAAGAGTACAAAAGGCGGACGGTACCGGAATGAGGCTGGCAGAGAGCTTCGGACACCGGGTCATTCCGTGTGTGCCGGCACTGGTTCAGCTGAAATGCCGGGAAAATTTTTATCCGTCTCTTGCAGGAGTCCGTGCGGGAGCAAAGATCGAACTTCTCTGTGATGGAGTTGTGGAGGCATTGGATATCGGAGAAATCCAGTTTACAGAATACGGGATTTCCGGAATCCCGGTCTTTCAGGTAAGCCGTTTCGCGGCGCGGGCTCTGGAACATAAGAAGACCAGTGTTGCAGCGGAGCTTGATTTCATGCCGGAATTTACAGAGACTCAGCTGGAAAGCTTTTTCATGAGCAGAATTCAGATGCGGCCGGAAAAGACGATGAATCAGTTTTTTACCGGAATCTTTCATGAGAAACTTGCGGCGGTGTTCCTGAAGAGGGCAGAAATCCCTCCAGAACTGAAAGTGGACAGGCTGGGAGATCAGAACCGTTACCGTCTTGCAAAGATCATCAAAGGATTTCAGACGGAAATTACCGGTACGAACGGCTTTGAACAGGCACAGGTAAGTGCGGGCGGAATTTCCACCGAAGAAATCTGCCCGGATACGATGGAATCACGTCTGATCCCGGGACTGTATTTTGCCGGGGAGATCGTAGATGTGGACGGCATGTGCGGCGGCTATAATCTGCAGTGGGCCTGGTCCAGCGGTCATGTGGCCGGCATCAGTGCTGCCGGAAAGGAGAGGCAATGTTAAGGATTGGACAACTGAAAATTAAAACCGGACATACAAAAGAGGAGCTGGAAAGAAAGGTCGAACGTGCTCTTGGCGTGTCCAGAGAAGAGATCCAGTCCATTGAAATCCGGAAGCGTTCGATTGATGCCAGAAAAAAACCGGAAATTTATTATGTATACACGGTTGATGTGAAGCTGACAAAAGTGAAGAAGGAAAAAGCGATTCTGTCCCGCAGAAAACTTAAGGATGTATCCGAAGAAAAAGAAACATCGTATGAGTTTCCGGCGTGCAGGGAAGCGTCTGAGATGAAACACCGGCCGGTAGTAGTAGGAAGTGGTCCTGCCGGACTGTTCTGTGCGTATCTGCTTGCAAAACACGGATACCGTCCGATTCTGATTGAGCGCGGGGCGCCGGTGGAAGAACGAAAAAAAGCAGTGGAGGCGTTCTGGGAGACCGGAGTGCTGGATACAAGGACAAATGTTCAGTTTGGCGAGGGCGGTGCAGGGACTTTTTCCGACGGGAAACTGAACACTCTGGTGAAAGATCCGGCAGGAAGAAACCGGGAAGTGCTGAAGATCTTTGTGGCGCATGGTGCACCGGAGGAGATCCTGTATGAGAATAAACCACATATCGGAACGGACATCCTGATTGATGTGGTACGCCGGATGCGGGAATCCATAGAGGATTCCGGCGGAGAATGCCGGTTTTACACAAAGCTGACCGGAATCAGCACCGGGGACGGCAGAGTGAAGGAAATCCGGATCGAAGAGCAGGGGAAAGAATCCCTGATTCCTGCGGAAGTGGTTGTATTGGCTTTGGGACACAGCGCAAGAGATACCTTTGCGATGCTGAAAGAGACAGGAGTATTTCTGGAAGCAAAATCCTTTGCGGTGGGCGTCCGTGTCGAACACCTTCAGAAACGGATCAATCTGTCCCAGTATGGTACGGAACAACATCCGGATCTTCCGGCGGCTGCATACAAGTTGACGGCAAAAGCGGAAAATGGACGAGGAGTCTATACATTCTGTATGTGTCCGGGAGGCTATGTAGTCAATGCATCCTCTGAAGAAGGCCGTCTCTGTGTCAACGGGATGAGTTATCATGGAAGAGAAGGAGAAAATGCCAACAGCGCCGTGATCGTGACTGTGACACCGGAAGACTACGCTGCAGATGGAAATCAGGGACCGCTTGCCGGAGTGGAATTTCAACGACATCTGGAAGAGCGGGCATATGAAGCAGGAAACGGAAAGATCCCGGTACAATGCTTCGGAGATTTTAAAAATGGCCGAATTTCCCATTCCTTTGGAGAGGTGCTTCCGCAGATGAAGGGGGCGTACTGCTTTGGCAATGTACGTGGAATTTTCCCGGAAGAGATCGCTTCTTCCATTCAGGAAGGGATCGAAGCATTTGAACAGAAAATTCATGGATTTTCCCGAGACGACACGGTTCTTTCCGGCGTCGAGGCAAGGACGTCCTCCCCGGTTAGAATTACAAGAGATGAAACGATGCAGAGCGTGAATGTTCAGGGGCTGTATCCATGCGGAGAAGGCGCCGGATACGCAGGCGGAATTACTTCGGCTGCCATGGACGGCATGAAGACAGCGGAAGCAGTGGCGAAGAAGTATCAAGCATTTTGCGAGTGATTTTCCTGATATAAAAATAGTCAGGGCAGTCAATTGTGTTTCTGTACACGATTGACTGCCCTGGTTTTTGTTACCGATAGCGTTTGAGCAGATGATTGTAAATAATTCTACCTATAACAAGTTGAAATATGAGATATGCACCTAAATATAACAATATTATGCCTGAATGAGTAATGATTTCCAGCTGACCTAATATGGAAAATACAACGATTGAAAAACAGATAACGATAATGCCATATACATACGCATAATGCCCTGATTTATCTCTCAGCTTTATATTTAATTCGTCATGCAGTTCAATCGCTTCTTTCTCTGATTTTTCTTGATATCTCTTTTTGTTTTCCGGTTTATTCCAGTAGAAATATTTAAAAATTATCATAAGACCGGGACCGATTCCTACACCGGCAAAGCCACAAAGCAAACTATCCAATTTTGTATTTGTGAATATTGCAATTAAAAGAAGAATCACACCGGCAATGAGATATATAAAGCCGGTTATCAAATTACTCTTTTTCATTCTCTCCACTCCTTTCATGGATGAATATGTTCTCAATACTTTCGCCAAAAAAATCAGATATGACAAAGGCTAATTCCAAAGATGGATTATATTTGCCTGTTTCTATCGAACTAACCGTTTGTCGAGAAACTTTTATCGCTTTTGCAAAATCTTCTTGATTCATACCTAATTTTTTCCTTAACTCTTCGACTCGATTTTTCAAGCAGTGAATCCCTCCTTTTGACAAGGTACCTTTACAATTTGATTATACCTGCCTTGCGAGAAAATGTCAAGGTTCCTTTACAAAAAACGGACCCCGAAGAGTCCGTTTTTACAGTATAATCCAATATGCCTGTTACGTAAGACGTGACACGCCTTCTTTTGCTTTTTCAAGATCCTCTTTTGCACAGCCTTCCGTATCATATCTGGCTTTTTCGTAGGCCTCGTGCAGCTGGTCTGCGCCAGGATTCTGAGAGAGGCTGGCAAGCGCTTCGATCTGAGACGGGGTCATGGATCTTGACGGCGTCTTTCCGGAACGAAGCCGGCGGCGTATGGACCGATAATACAGTTTCCGTATCCGCCCTTCCGTACTGCGGTCAAAAAAACGGAGTTTGTCTCCGGAGGAAGTCCGTTTCACTTTATTTCGCTCCATTTTCGGAGAGACAAATTCCCTTTTGTCCAGTTCTGTCCCTTCGCGCCTGGATGTCAGCTTCCGGTAAATCGCAACAAGCAGCAGAACCAGAATTGCCGCGATGGAAACGACAGCGATAATCAAAAACAGATACTCGAGTATCTGGGCGAACCAGGAAACATTTTGGGAACGGGGCAGATTCTGGAGAAACGGCTCTGTTTCCTGAGTTATGATCTCTTCTTCCGGTGCAGACCCTTTACGAAGCAGCAGCTGAAGAATCCATCGGATGACAGCCACAAAAACTGTTTTAACCGCATCAATGACATTACGGTAAGGAAGATGAACAAAAAGGAACATGCATCCGCCTGTCAATATCAGAAATCCGGTTAACAGCAGAGTGTTAATCAGATAGATCTGTCGCTTCGGTACATGAGAAACATCTTTGTTCATTCTCATATAATCATATATTCCCTGCTGGTTTGTGTGAATCAGCACGGAGAAGATATCCACGACAAATACGGCATATGCACAGTCGGCAAAAAAGGGATCTTTTGTATAGTAGTTGACCAGACATAAAACCCCTGCTGCGGCCAGGAGAATCACATGAAAGACCGCAAGAGAGTGACGGCAGTAAAACTGATATAACTTATTCAATGCGTGACACCTCCCATTTCATGGAGACCGCATGAGGGCAGCGGTCCTGGAGAAATTCCATATCATTGTGAAGCGGAGCAATCCACTGGGAACCTTCGGACTGAAGGCAAAGCTGGTCAAAAGTCCGGAGAAGGCGGCTGTTCTGAGAATAGGAAATCAGAAGATAAAAATCCGCCCCGTGTGTAACAGACAGTTTTTCGGCAATCAAAGGCTCCAGCTCCGGCAGATCCTGCGAACGGTCGCTGAGTCTTGCAAGCCCTTCCTTGAGTGTACGGATATGGTGTGTTCCGGCTCCGGCGGGAAGAACCAGCGTCTGCTTCGTCATTGCATCGATCCCGTTGGTGATCAGCTGTACCGGAATCCCTTCTGCCAGAAGAAGTTCCGCATAAGAGGCGGCCAGACGAATGGCGTTTTCGAACAGGCGCTCCGAGTGCCAGCTGGAATCATCGGCAAGATTCAGAAAAATGGTAACCTGACGGCTGGCCGTGTAATCGTGTACATTCACCATCAGTTCTCCGGTCTTGGCAGATGCCTTCCAGTTTACCGCTTTCATGGGATCATACTGCTGGTACGGCCGGATGCCGCGGAATTCAAAAGGATCTTCAAACGCGGAATTCCGGGTGAGAATTGTTCCCATCATTTTGCGGAAAGGCGCTTTTAATTCCGCGAATGGAACCGGTTTCGGGTATACATACAGGGAAGTATCCACCGCTCTTGAAATCACGGATTTGTTCATGAGGAACAAATCAAAGGAGATCAGATCCAGATTCCAGACCTGATAGCATCCCCGTTTTGTCGCAGTAAACGGCAGACTCCGTGAAATTTTCTCATAGGACATGACGGAGAAAATGTCGTTCCGATAATTATTGTCCGTCGTTGCAGTATTTTCCGCTTCCGAAAATTTCAGTTTCCGGCTGACCGAAAATTTTACCTGAAGTGTGGTGAGAGGGAGCAGCTTGCGGTTTGTGATTGTCTCCAGAAGACGGGAAGCGTCTCCTTCATTGACCGCATGATCCTGAAACCGGATCTGGCATTCCAGACCTCTCATCCAGTATTTTTTGTAATAGACTGCCTGCAGAATATAAAGTAAAAGGACTGCAAACAGAGTTGGCAGGATGATCATATTATTTCCCCCACTCTTCCGTTGGTAATTCGGTCTGATCCAGAATGCCCTCCAGGAACCGTTCTGCTGTCCGGTCCAGAATATGGCCTGACGGGAAGACAAGGCGGTGTGCGAGAACCGGAACAGTCAGTGTCTTGATATCTTCCGGAACGATGTAGGAACGGCCCTGCACCATGGCATAGGCACGCACGGCGCGGAGAAGAGCCAGAGTACCACGCGGGCTTACCCCTGCCAGACAGTCACCGGAAGTACGGGTGGCATGCACAATACGGGCGATATAATCAATCAGCATCGGATGGATACGGATATCCAGATAGTCTTTCTGAAGCTCGATGAGTTCTTCGGCCGTACAGACGGAGCCAAGTTCTGTCAGAGGACTGGACGTCAGGAAACGCTCCATAATGGCACATTCCTCCTGAACACTTGGAAGTCCCATGGAGAGCTGCATCAGGAAACGGTCCAGCTGTGCTTCCGGAAGAGGAAAAGTACCGGAAGTCTCGACCGGATTCTGGGTCGCAATAACAAAAAACGGGCGGTCAAGAGGATAAGTGACACCGTCCACGGTCACCTGGCGCTCTTCCATACATTCCAGAAGTGCGGACTGAGTTCTTGGCGTAGCACGGTTGATTTCGTCCGCCAGAAGAATGTTGCAGAATACAGGACCTTTCCGGAATGTAAATTCGCCCTCCTTCTGGTTATAGTAATTCAGTCCGGTTACATCAGATGGAAGAAGATCCGGTGTGAACTGAATTCTGCTGAATTCCGCGTCGATAGAACGGGCCAGAGACTTCGCCATGACCGTTTTTCCGGAACCAGGGACGTCTTCCAGAAGGATATGACCTTCTGCGATAATGGCAGTAAGAATCAGGTCTGTCAGCTTTTCCTTTCCAACCAGGACTTTTCCGATGTTTTCCCGGATTGCATTGATTTTTTCGTTTCGGGTTTCTGTGTTCATGTCAATAACTCCTTTGTTCAGATTATAGCTAAGGATTATTATAACATGTAATGGAGGGAAAGGTACTGTTATGAACTGATTTTTTCTTTTTGCATTATATAAGATTTCGTTTTTATGACTGTTATTTGCGGGAGAAGTTTTTAAACATGGAAAGGAGAATGTAAGGATTAAATTCAGTACTTTAGACCGGGAGTATCCCAAAGTTTGTGTAAACCTTCAAACTGATGTAAGATAGACTTATCAGTTTGGAGGTTTATTTTATGGAAGGGAAAAAGGATTACCCATAAAAAATACGTTGTCGATTCTTAAGGAAAATTTAATGCACAAAAAGTCTATACACTTTTTTTGAAGTGTGTTAGAATAAAAGCGGTTTGTAAAACACTAGAGTTTGGAGGGTTACAGATGAAAGGAGCAGGAAGCAAAAATGGATGGGGACTTTTCCTGATGCTTCTGGCAGGCATTGTGTTGGGCGGATTTATAGGGATGCTCGCACAGGATATTCCCGGACTTGGATGGCTTTCGTACGGTCAGACATTTGGCCTGCAGCAGCCGGTTGTACTGGATCTTGGGATTCTGGTTCTCACTTTGGGACTGAGTGTGAATATTTCTATCGCCAGCATTGTTGGCATGATTCTTTCTATCATTATTTATCGCTTCTTATAATCTACTGAATCGATCATCAGAGTTTACAAAAGAGTATGAATCAAAAAATGAAAGAGTTACTGAAAGAGGAACGTCCATATGAAAAATGTGGACGTTTTGGTGCAAAAAGCCTGACCGATATTGAACTTCTGGCCGTACTTTTAAGAAGCGGTACGAAAGGAGGCAATGTGCTGGAGACAGCAAAAGCAGTGCTTTACCCGGACGGAAAAGAGGGCGGGCTTACGAGGCTTCCTTCCTACTCGAAAGAGGCATTGATGAAAATTCCGGGAATCGGGGAGGTCAAGGCGGTACAGATTCTCTGCCTCTGTGAGATTGCAAGAAGAATTGCGAAAGAGAAAGCAAAAGAGCCGCTCTGTTTTGACAGGCCGGAGACGATTGCTTCCTATTATATGGAAGATATGCGTCACCTCAAACAGGAAGAACTGAAACTGCTGATGTTAAATACAAAGTCAAAGCTTCTGGGTGAGACAAGAATTTCCAAGGGGACAGTCAATATGTCTGTGATTTCTCCCAGAGAGTTGTTTATAGAAGCATTACAGAAAGATGCGGTGATGATTATACTTTTGCATAATCATCCGAGCGGTGATCCGGAGCCGAGCAGGGAAGATATACTTGTGACGAAAAAGATCGCGAAAGCGGGAGAACTGATCGGAATCACGCTGATCGACCACATCATTATCGGTGACCGGTCGTATGTGAGCCTTGCTGAAAAAGGGTGGATATAAATAATAGAAGGGACTGGGACGAAGATGGCTAGGAGTATTTATGGCCTGGATCTTGGTACGTATCAGTTAAAGATTTATGATAAAAAGGAAAACCGGATCCGGACCGTAAAAAATGCGGTAGCCGTCCGGAATGAGACAGAGATTTTTGCAACAGGCGACCGTGCCTATGAAATGTATGAAAAGGCGCCGGGGGAAATTACAATTGAGTTTCCGATGAAGGAAGGTGTGATTTCCAGAATCGGAGAGATGCAGTACCTGTTGGAAAGTGAATTGAAGACAGAGGAGGGATTCTTCTCCAGAGGGACAGAATATGTGATTGCGGTTCCGACAGATGTGACAGAGATGGAAAAGAAAGCGTTTTTTGATCTGCTGATCTATTCTTCGGCCAGGGCAAAAGAGGTCCGCATCGTGGAGCGGGGCGTCGCAGATGCGATTGGAGCCGGGATTGATATCAAACAGGAGACCGGAGCGGCCATCGTCAATATCGGAGGCGAGACAACGGATATTTCTGTTCTGTCCAGAGGCGGGATTGTCCTGAACCGTCTGTTAAAGACCGGAGGGGCTTCCATAGACAGAGCCATCATTACTCTCGTCAGGAGGCATCTGGATTTTGTGATTGGCAGGCTGACAGCAGAGGCTGTGCGGATTCAGAGCAGCGTGTTTGGAGAAGAACAGGGACACGCGGTAATGGCTGCAGGGAGAGACCTGGTTCGGTCAAGACCCGGAATCAAGGAGATCCCGGACTATATTGTCAGAACCGCTGTGAAAGAGTTCCTTAAGCCTTGCGGGGAAGCAGTGTCGCTGATGCTGGAACAGGCTCCGCCGGATGTGCTTGCGGCGATCAGAAAGCGGGGAATCTGTCTGACGGGAGGCATTGCCTGTACAAAAGGTCTGGACAGATATATGGAGGAAAAAACGGGGATTCCGTTTTATACGGTTAAAGAGCCCCATTTAAGCGCAATCCGGGGAGTGCGTGATATTCTATTGTCGGACGATCTGAAGGATCTGGCATATTCCATGAAAGACGAAAATTATAGGTGGATGAGATAAGATGAAGACAAGAAATCAAAAAGGTTTGGAAAGTAAATACTGGCTGTTGATCATCGTGGCTGCCTGCGTTGTGTGCATGGCGGCGACCTTTTTTGCAGATGTCAAAAGCGGCCCGCTCCGGGCGATCGCAGATTATACGGTGGTTCCGATGCAGAAAGGGATCAATGTGATCGGGACATGGGTCAACGATGTGGCGGATAATTTTGCCACACTGAAAAGTGTACAGAAAGAAAATGAAACACTGAAAGAACAGAATGAAAATCTGAAAGCGGAAAATAACCAGCTGCAGCAAAAAGCAGTGGAGCTGGAGCGGTTTTATGATTTATACAAGATGGATCAGAATACATCCGACTATCCGAAAGTAGGAGCGAGAGTGATCGCGAATGACGGAAGCAACTGGTTTACTTCCTTTACGATCGACAAAGGAAGCGAGGACGGAATCCGTGAAGATATGAATGTCCTGAGCGGAAACGGACTTGTCGGAATTGTGACAGAGGTCAATGCGCATTCTTCTACTGTGCGTTCGATTATCGATGAGGTCAATATATCGGCCATGGTCATGACAACCTTTGACCAGTGTATTGTCAGCGGAGATTTGAAGCTGATCAACAACGGTGTTGTACAGTTTGAGCAGCTGGCAAATAATGAAAATGAAGTTGCAGTTGGAGAACAGATTGTAACGTCCAATATCAGCAGTAAATATCTGCAGGGGCTTTTGATCGGATATGTCAGCGAGGTCAACGTGGATTCAAACAATCTGACCCGTTCCGGATATATCATCCCTGCGGTAGATTTCAAAAAGCTGCAGGAAGTTCTTGTCATTACGACGACAAAACAGGATCTGATCGACAATGGAAATCAGACGGAAAGCGATTCATCGGGTGAATAGAAAGGAGACAACTCATGCTGGCTGTAAAACGCAAAGTCATTGAGGCAGCTCTTGTGATCGTGTTTTTCCTCCTGGAGACAACGATATTCAGCTATCTTGAGCTTGCTTCGATCAAGCCGAATCTTCTGATCATTCTGACGGCAGCCTTTGGATTCATGCAGGGGAAGAAAGAGGGGATGTTCGTTGGAGTGCTGAGCGGATTTCTGCTTGATATCAGCTTCGGACAGTATATTGGATTTTATATTTTATTATACACAGTGATCGGATATGCCAATGGATTTTTCCAGAAGCTCTACTATGATGAAAATATCAAACTGCCGCTTCTTCTGATCGGGGGAAGTGAGCTGGTATATGGAATACTGGTCTACTTTTTCCAGTTCATGCTCCAGAGTGATTTCCATTTTCTTTACTATCTCGGGCATGTCATCATTCCGGAGATGCTCTATACAGTCATTATCACCTTGATTGTATATCAGCTTATTTTAAGAATTAACCGTAAACTTGTAGAAGAAGAAAAAAGGAGTGCAAGCAGGTTTGTTTAATATTTTGGAACGCATAAAGGAAACAGTCATCAAGCTTGTAAAGTCCAGAATGTTTATCGCGAGTATTGTATTCTGCGTGATGTTCGCGATTCTGGTGCAGAGAGTGTTCTATCTTCAGATTGTAAGAGGCGAGAGCTATCTGAACGACTACAAACTCCAGATTCAGAAAACAAGAGAAGTACAGGGCACAAGAGGACGGATTCTCGACCGGAACGGAACAGTTCTGGCGGACAATGTTCTTGCCTATTCGGTAACGATCGAAGATAACGGGGATTACGATACGACAAAGCAGAAAAACAAGGAGCTGAACGCGACAGTCCGCAGAGTAATCGATATTATCGAGAAAAACGGGGACTCCATCATCAACAGCTTCGGTATTGTCCTCAATGACAGCGGTGAGTATGAGTTTTCTACGGAAGGCACGGCGCGTCTTCGGTTTATTGCCGACATTTTTGGGTATGCTACGATAGACAAGCTGTCCGAGAAACAGAAAAACTATACAGCGGCAGATATTATCCACTATCTGTGCACTGATGAGACGTACGGATACGGAATCAATGAGGACGATTACGAGAAATCGGATATTCTGAAGCTTGTCAATATCCGGTATGCGATCAGCCTGAACAAGTACCGGAAATATATTGCAACGACAATTGCAACAAATGTCAGTGATACAACAGTGGCGGAAATAATGGAAAATCAGGAGGAGCTGACAGGAGTCAGCATCGAAGAGAGCTCCATCCGCCAGTATAACAACAGTAAATATTTTGCATCGATTATCGGCTATACCGGACAGATTTCCCAGGATGAGTACAATGCACTTTCCGAGGAAGAGCAGGAATCCTACTCTCTGACAGATATTGTCGGAAAGGCCGGGATTGAAAAAGCAATGGACAGCACCCTTCAGGGAGAAAAAGGAGAGACGAAAATCTACGTCAACAATGTCGGAAAGGTCATCGATTCCGAGAAGGTGACAGAGGCAAAGGCAGGAAATGATGTATACCTGTCAATTGACGCGGATCTTCAGATTGCCGCCTACAATATTCTCGAAGAGAAGCTTGCGGCGATTCTGCTTTCCAAGATGGTCAACCGTCTTGACTATGATACAAGCAATGTAACCGATGCAGACTCCATCGTCATTCCGGTGGGAGATGTTTATAATGCATTTTTCAAGAACGAGATCATTGATACAAGCCGGTTTACCCAAAGTGATGCAGGCACTGCAGAAAAAGAGGTTCTGGAGACCTATTCCAGGAGAGAGGAAGACGCGATCAGTTCCGTGCTTTCCGAAATGCAGAATGCAAACGGGACGGCCTACCAGGATCTGTCTGACCGGATGAAAGCCTACATGGACTATGTGGTGGACACACTTCTGACAGATGATTCCGGAATCCTTGTTGAGGACAGAATCGATACAAGCGATGAGACCTATCTTGCATGGAAAAAAGAGGAGACGATCGGAGTTAATGAATATCTGAATTATGCGATTTCACAGAACTGGATCGACACCTCAAAACTGACCGATTATCTGGAAGGGGATGCAAGCTATTCAAGCGCTTCCGAGATTTATCAGGCAATTGTGCAGTATGTGGGAGAAGTGCTTGGAGATGACGGTGATTTTGAAAAAATCATCTATGAATATATGATCAAATCCGGGGATATTTCAGGAAACCAGGTCTGCTGTATCCTGTATGAGCAGAATATTTTGAAATATGATGAAACCCAGTACAACCGGCTGAGAAGTTCCGGTTCAACAGCTGCTTATAACTTTATCCGGAGCAAGATTGAAAGTCTGGAGATTACGCCCGGCGAACTGGGACTGGAGCCGTGTACCGGATCCATCGTGATTACGGATCCGAGCAACGGACAGGTGCTTGCCATGGTTTCCTATCCGGGTTATGACAACAATCGTCTGGCAAATACGATGGATTCCGACTATTATGCACAGCTGAACTCCATGACGTCGAGTCCGCTTTACAACAAAGCAACACAGGAACGGACGGCGCCTGGTTCCACATATAAACCGCTTGTTTCCATTGCAGGTCTGACCGAGGAAGTAATCAGCACAGGAACAACAATTAACTGTACCGGAATTTTCGATAAGATTTCTCCGATCGCACGATGCTGGATTTCTCCGGGGGCTCATGGAAGTCTCAACGTAGTAAGTGCAATTCAGCACTCCTGTAACGATTTCTTCTACGAAGTAGGCTACCGTCTTGGAACAACAGGCGGAGAATACAATGATGCATACGGAATTGAGCGTCTGCAGAAATATGCGGAGGAATTCGGCCTTGGAGACACAACCGGGCTGGAAATCACGGAGTCGCAGCCGCAGATTTCCGACAGTGACGTAGTACGTTCTTCTATTGGACAGGGAACCAACAACTATACAACATCAGGACTTGCACGTTATATCAGCGCAGTTGCCAATGAGGGGACCGTCTATAATCTGTCATTATTTGATAAAACAACGGATGTCAACGGAAATCTTGTGAAAGATTATGAGCCAAGTGTCAGAAATGAAGTGGAAGGAGTTGCAGATTCCACATGGACGGCAGTCCATAACGGAATGCGCAGAATGGTTACCAATACTTCCACATTCAAGAGTCTCGGAGACTTTGAACTGTACGGAAAGACAGGTACCGCACAGCAGAGTACGACGCATCCGAACCACGGCCTGTTCGTTGGATTTACATCAGGACAGGACACCAACGTTGCGTTTGCGATCCGTATCGCAAATGGTTATAATTCTACGTATCCTTCTGAAATAGGGCGTGATATTATCCGCTACTATTACGGGCTGGATGAAGAAGATGAAATCGTGACGGGACACGCAGCATCCCTTGGAACGGTTGTTTCAGGAGACTGATGATGTAGCGGAAATTACGAAAGAAAGAAGGCGGCATGGCAGGGGCGGATTTCTCCTGTCTGTTGTCTTTCCATCAAGTTTGGTCTTAGGAGGAAGGAACATGGGTGAAGTTATTGTTATTACATCAGGAAAAGGCGGTGTCGGGAAGACGACGACGACCGCGAATATAGGGGCCGGCCTTGCAAAGCTTGGGAAAAAAGTGCTGGTCATCGACACGGATCTGGGACTTAGGAATCTGGATGTTGTAATGGGGCTGGAAAACCGGATTGTCTACAATCTGGTTGACGTGATCGAAGGGAAATGCAGACTGAAGCAGGCTGCCATTCACGACAAAAGATATGAGGGGCTTTATCTGCTCCCGTCTGCCCAGACAAAGGATAAATCCGCCATCTCTCCGGAGCAGATGAAAAAGCTGACCGCGGATCTGAGAGAAGAGTATGATTATGTACTTCTGGACTGTCCAGCCGGGATTGAGCAGGGATTTGAAAATGCCGTGGCAGGAGCCGACCGTGCTGTTGTCGTAACGACGCCGGAAGTATCCGCGATCCGCGATGCCGACCGGATTATCGGTCTTCTGGAAGCAAAACAGATCCGGAATCTTGAACTGATTATCAACCGGATCCGGATTGACATGGTAAAGCGCGGAGACATGATGTCTGTGGAAGATGTGACAGAGATTCTTCCGATCCATCTTCTTGGAGCCATCCCGGATGATGAACAGGTCGTGATCGCGACAAATCAGGGTGAACCTGTTGCGGGTGATGATTCCCCGTCCGGGAAGGCCTATATGAATATCTGCCGAAGACTTACGGGGGAGGAAGTTCCTCTCATGGATATGGATGAGAAGGGAGGACTGTTCTCCCGGCTCACACATCTGTTCAAAAAGAATTAAGCAGGAGGCAGAAAATGGGATTATTTGAAGGAATGGAAAAAAAAGCGTCTGTCGGGATCGCAAAAGACCGCCTCAGAACGGTTCTCGTATCCGACAGAATGGATTGTAACCCAAATGTATGTGAACTGTTCCAGAAAGAACTGTTTCTGACGGTATCAAAATACATTGATACAACTCCGGAAACCTTTGATGTTTCAGTCACCCGTTCCCGGATTACCATTACACTGACAGGAGAAAAGCTTTGAAGATACTGAAATTTACGAAACCATACCGTTTAAAAGATTTTAAATTTTCGCTGCTGATTTCCGTGCTTGCCCTGACATGTCTGGGCATCATGGTAATCGGAAGTGCTAAGCAGTCTGTTCAGGGAAGACAGATCATCGGACTGGTCATCGGATTGATCGCACTGGCCGTTGTATCCATGATTGATTATGTATGGATTTTGAATCTGCAGTGGATCCTTTACGGTCTGACGATCGCGATGCTTCTGGCTGTACGTTTCTTCGGAAGAGACGTAAACGGTGCGACAAGATGGATTGATTTCGGATTTACGACGTTTCAGCCGTCCGAACTTGCAAAGATCCTGCTTGTTCTGTTCTTTGCGAAATATATTATGAATCATGAAGATGAGATTACAAAGCCGGTTACGATCATAAAGGCAGTACTTCTGATGGCGGTACCATGCTTTCTGATCTACAAGCAGCCGGACCTTTCAACGACGATTTCGATTGTTCTGGTATTCTGCGTTATGATGTATGTGGGAGGCCTGGGCTACAAATTTATCGGAATATTTCTTCTGATTACAGTTCCGGCGGCAGTGATCCTTTTGAGCCTCATTGTCCACTCGGATATCGATATTCTGCAGGGGTATCAGGAGACACGTATTCTTGCGTGGCTGCAGCCCGAAAAATACAGCAGTGATGAGGCGTATCAGCAGAACAACTCTATTATGGCCATCGGTTCCGGCCGGCTGACCGGAAAGGGCCTGAACAATAATACGACAACATCCGTAAAGAACGGTAACTTTATTCTGGAGCCGCAGACCGACTTTATCTTTGCAATTGTAGGAGAAGAATTAGGTTTTGTGGGTTGCTGTATCGTGATTGGTCTGCTATTATTAATTGTAATACAATGTATGAGAATAGGGATGCGTGCACCGGATACAGGAGGCCGGATCATATGCTGCGGGGTAGCCGCGCAGATCGGGATACAGAGCTTCATTAATATCAGTGTGGCGACAGGGCTCTTCCCGAATACCGGTATTCCGCTGCCGTTTGTCAGCTACGGAATGTCATCCCTTGTCAGCATGTTTATCGGTATAGGTCTGGTATTAAATGTTGGATTACAGCAGAAAAAATATAAGTAAGGAGTGAGAAACATGAATATTGGGCTCATTGCACACGACTCAAAAAAGACACTGATGCAGAATTTCTGTATTGCTTATAGAGGGATTCTAAGCAGAAATGAACTGTATGCAACCGGAACGACAGGACGTCTGATCGAGGAAGTTACAAATCTGAATGTACACAAATATCTGGCAGGACCTCTTGGCGGGAAGCAGCAGCTGGGATCCCAGATCGCGCAGAACGGGATCGACGCCCTGATTTTCCTGCGGGATCCGTCGAATCCGAAGCCGCATGAGCCGGATGTCAATGATGTGATCCGTCTGTGCGACACATACAACATTCCGGTCGCGACCAATCTTGCAACGGCGGAACTGATTATTCTGGCCATCGACAGAGGAGATCTCGACTGGAGAGAAATGTATAAGTAGTATAACACAGCAGTATAAATGCTATGAAGGGGTTCATGTATGAGTAGTTACAGGGAAGAGGAAGCACAAAAAAGAAGAGAACGGATTGAGAAAAACAGACAGAAACGCAGCCGCAGACACGGGAATAAGAAGAATCAGAAAAAGAACCATAGGAGACAGATCGCAGCAGGGATCTGTCTGGTTCTGATTGCGGCGGCAGGCGGCGGAGTGTATGCGGTCTCCATGCAGCATGCGCAGAAGAATGCGGAGATGATATCCTACGAAAAAGCGAACTACAGCGGTTCGGTATTTTCCGCAGACGGGCTTGCGGCAACCAGTCTGTGTGTGGCTTCCGAAAATACGGATGAAATTCAGTACAGCGGCACAACAGACGTACATGCTGCCGGACTGTTTGACTTAAACGGAGCAAATGTGCTCTATTCCAATCAGATCCATGACCGGCTGTATCCGGCCAGCACGACGAAGATTCTCACAGCACTTCTTGCGCTGGAAAAAGGGAATCTTTCTGATGTCGTGACAGTCGGAGAGAATGCGGCAGCATCCAGTTTTCCTGCAGATGCGTCTTTGTGCGGACTTCAGGAAGGAGACCAGTTGACGCTGGAAGATCTGCTTTACGGCCTGCTGCTTTCTTCAGGAAACGATGCTGCGACAGCGATCGCAGAACATATTTCCGGGTCGGAAGAAGCTTTTGTGGAAGAAATGAACGCCCGCGCGAAGGAGCTGATGGCGGTTAACACGCATTTCACCAATCCGCACGGACTGCATGATGATAATCATTATACAACAGCATACGATCTGTATCTGATTTTCAATACCTGTATTCAAAATGAGGAATTCATGAAAGTCATCGAGGCGAAAAGCTATACTGCTTCCATCAAAGAAGCGGACGGAAGTGTCCGCACAGAAGAGTGGAAGCCGACCAACTATTATGCGAGAGGCATTGTAAATGCTCCGGACGGAGTTACTGTAGTGGGCGGCAAGACCGGCACGACCGGAGAAGCAGGATACTGCCTGATCCTTCTGGACCGGAATTCGGCAGATCATCCATACATCTCCATCGTGATGGGTGCCGGATCGAGAGATATCCTTTATCAGAATATGAATGCGCTTCTGGAAGGCACGCAGAATTAATCTTCGGAAAAGCCACGTATCCGTCCAAACAGGCTGATCAGATATAGGCCGCAGAGACCTACCAGCGCATAGATGATACGGGACAGCATGGACAGGTTTCCGAAGAGCCAGGCGACCAGATCAAAGCGGAATACGCCGATCAGCAGCCAGTTCAGGGCGCCTACGATTACCAGTGTCAGTGCAATGTTATCAAACCATTTCATATATGATAATCCTCCTTTATGAATTCTTTCCTTATTATTACCGGAAAACAGAAGAATATACAGGAGAAGAAAAGGACAGTGACGATGGAAGAGCAGTTATACAGATCATATAGTCAGTATCTGAAAGACAAGTATCACGCAAAAGTATATAAACTTCCGGTCAATCTTCCCGGGACATGCCCGAACAGAGAGGGCGGCAGCGGCTGCACGTTCTGTTCGGAAAAAGGCACCGGGTTTGAGGCCATGGAAGGGGCTGTACCGGTTGCGGTGCAGCTCGAAAAGACAAAAGAATATATTCAAAGACGATATCACGCAGAGAAGTTTATTGCATATTTTCAGAATTATACAAATACATACTTTCCGTTTGAAACGTTCTGCTCCTATATCAGGGAAGCGGAAAAGGTGAAAGATATCGTTGAAGTATCGATTTCCACCAGGCCGGACTGTATCAGCAGCCGTTACCTGGCTTTTTTGCATGAGTGGATGCAGGAGACGGGAATTGCGGTCACGATCGAACTGGGACTTCAGACAGTCAACTACCATTCCCTTGCAAAAGTCAGACGGGGACACGGCCTTGCGGAATATATCGATGCGGTACAGCGGATCAGACAGTATCCGTTTGATATCTGTACCCATGTGATTTTAAATCTTCCGTGGGATACCGGGGAAGATGCGGCGGAAACAGCGAAAATTCTGTCGGTGCTTGGTAATGATATCGTCAAGATTCATTCTCTCTATCTGGCAAAAGGGACAGAGCTTGCAGGGCAGTATGAAAACGGGGAGTTTCAGATCTGCACCCTGGAAGAGTATCTGGAGCGCCTGATTCTGTTTATCCGGCTGCTGGATCCGGATATGGTGATCGAACGGTTTTTCAGCAGAATTCCGGAGAAGGATGCCGTGTTCTGCAACTGGAATACAAGCTGGTGGAAGCTGAAAGACATGCTGCTGGATGAGATGAAGAAGCGGAATGTACGGCAGGGGGATCTCTATTGTTACCGGAATGGACCAAGGCTTAAGAAATGGAATTAGGAGGAAGATGATTTGGCAGTCAGAAAGAAAACTACGGATATCAGGTCATACCGCAGAAAATGGAATATCAATATCGGAGTCATTCTGTTTGCCGTTATCCTGATCTATGTGATTGTAGAGTTGGTGGTTTCGGTTACCAACCGGCCGACGACATACTATGAAGTAGGGCAGGGATCGATTATTAAGAATGTATCCTATACCGGATTTGCAGTCCGGACAGAGCAGACTGTGGAGGCGCCGAAAAGCGGCTATCTGAATTTCTATCAGCCCGAGGAATCCAAGATTTCAGCAGGTCAGAGTGTCTGTGCTGTTTCCGATAAGAAACTGGATTTAAGCAACAGGGAGGAAGAGACAGGAGAAACACAGCTTACAGAGGATGAGCAGAGACAGCTTCTGTCTTCGGTCCGCACATTTGCGAACAACTACAGGGAGGCATCTTTTTCCGAGACGTACTCCTTGAAAAGTACGATACAGAATCTGCTTGACCGGAAAACAGACCAGACCAGAACTTCCAGAATGACGGCGGCTCTTGAAGAGCAGGAAGAAGGAAGCTATCAGAACTGTACAAGTGAGACGGATGGAATTCTTGTCTATGAGGTAGACGGTTATGAGAGCATGACAACCGACCAGGTCACAGACAAGAATTTTGATAAAAGCAGCTATACCAGGACGGAGGTGCATGAGAACCGGAAAGTCAGTGAAGGGGACAGCATGTACAAGATTGTGACAGGAGAAGAATGGTATCTGGTTGTAAGAATGGATGCGGATACGGCAGAGTCTCTGCTGGACCGCAGCAGTGTCAACATACGTTTTTTAAAAGACGATGAAGAAATGATTGCGGGCCTTCAGATGGAAAAGAAAGACAAGGACACCTATTACGCATACCTGACACTGGACAGCGCCATGATCCGCTACGCATCCGACCGTTATCTGGACATCGAGATTCTCATTGAAAACGCACAGGGACTCAAAATTCCAAAATCCGCGGTTGTGGAGAAAGACTGCTATGAGGTTCCGACAGAATATATTGTGAGCAACGGCGAGACAGATGAGCAGGGCGTGCTTGTCTATAATGACGGGGAAACAAGTTTCCGGGCGGCGGATGTCTACTATACAGATACGGAAAAAAATATGGCATGCATCGAAGCGGAAAATCTGCCAAAGGGCACAGTGATCCAGATGCAGGATTCCAATAATACAAGAACGCTGTCTGAGACAGTCAGCCAGGCAGGGGTCTATGAAGCCGGAAGCGGTTATGCTGTCTTTACCTCCATTGATATCGCGGCTGAAAATGAGGACTACTATATTACCGGAAACGGAAGCAGCAATCAGCTGTCCAACTATGACAGAATTGTCCTGAACGCGGAATCGGTACAGGATGATGAGATTCTTGTATAGCAAAAGCAGAAAGGAAGTAGAAGAGATGGAAACATGTTATGAGCCTGGAGTTGTTACAGAAAATCTCAGGATTGTAGAGGAAAAAATACAAAATGCCTGCAAAAGAAGCGGACGGAAAAGGGAGGATGTTACACTGATCGCGGTCAGCAAAACGAAACCGGCTGCCATGATCCGGGAGGCATACGATGCGGGAATCCGTGTGTTCGGGGAAAACAAAGTACAGGAACTGACGGAAAAATACGAAGAACTTCCGTCCGATATCCGGTGGCACATGATCGGACATCTGCAGAGAAATAAAGTCAAATATATCGTTGACAAAGCCGAGTTGATTCATTCGGTGGATTCCCTCAGACTGCTGGAGACCATTGACCGGGAAGCGGCGAAAAAGCAGGTCACAGCGAAGGTCCTTCTGGAGGTCAATATGGCAAAAGAGGACACAAAATTCGGTCTCATGCCGGAAGATGTCATGGGGTTTATCGATAAAGTTCCAGAGTTCAAAAATGTCACTGTAGAGGGCCTGATGACGATTGCGCCGAATACAGATGACCCGGAGAAAAATCGACAATTTTTTTCTGCACTTCGGAAATTATCTGTTGACATTGCAGACAAAAACATTGATAATATCCATATGGGCGTACTTTCTATGGGTATGACCAATGATTATGAAGTAGCGATTGAAGAAGGTGCCACAATGGTCCGTGTCGGTACAGGAATCTTTGGTAAAAGAAATTATGCTTTAGATAAGAACACAAGATGATAGGAGTGTAAAAAATGGGTGTATTAGACAAGTTTTTGAATATCATGAAATTGAGTGATGATGACGACGATTATGAGAACGATGATTTCTTTGATGAAGATGACTTAGAGGACTACGAAGAGAAACCGAAAAGAAAACTGTTTGGAAGAGATAAGACGAATGAAGAGACAGAAAATTTCTCTGCAGAAGAAGAGGAAGACTACGAATCCAGACAGACATCTTCTCAGAACAGCAAAGTGACACCTATGAGACGTTCAGGCCGCAGACCGCAGGCTACAGGCATGGAAGTATGTGTGATCAAGCCGAGCTCTGTGGATGACGCAAGAGAGATTACAGAGACACTTTTGAGCGGACGTACTGTAATTCTGAATCTGGAAGGCCTTGATCTTGAGATTGCGCAGCGTATCATTGATTTTACATCAGGCGCGACATTTGCCATTGACGGAAACCTTCAGAAGATTTCCAGTTTCATCTTCCTGCTGACTCCTACAAACGTAGGTATTTCCGGAGATCTTCAGGATCTTCTGAACACATCTTTTGATGTGTCTTCTATCAGCAAAAGATACTAAGAAACCGGTTTCAGAGAATGGAAAGAGAAGAATTAATATTTCAGAAAAGACTGATTGACCTATCCCGCACTGCCTACCAGCGCGGGATTGTGATGTTCAGTGACTTTCTGAATCTGAATGAACTGAATATTCTGCATACGCTGTCAAAGGAGGAGCTGTACTCCGGATACGAGACTTTTGGCGGCTATGCGGCAGCGGAGCGTCAGATGGTTGCTTTTCTACCTGATGCTCTTTGTTATGAGTTTTTTTATCCGTTTTCCATCCTTCGTATCCGCCCGTTGAATCCGAAGTTTTCGGAGGAACTGTCTCACCGGGACTATCTTGGAGCAATTCTGAATCTTGGAATTGAAAGATGCAAGATCGGTGACATTCTCGTGGAAGACCGGGAGGCGGTTGTATTTGTATCGGAAAACATGGCGGACTTTCTTGCGGAAAATCTGACCAGAATCCGTCACACATCTGTAATGGCACAGATTGAGGCACAGCAGGAGTTTCAGTACGAGCCGTCCTTTGAAGAAATACGGGGGACAGTTGCGTCTGTAAGACTGGACAGTCTTCTGGCACTTGCATTTTCTTCCTCGAGAAGCAGACTTTCCGGACTGATTGAAGGGAAAAAGGTGTTTGTAAACGGCAGGCTGATTGTGAGCAACGGGTACCGCCTGAAGGAAGGAGACATTATCTCGGTGCGGGGAATGGGGAAATTCCGTTACGAGGGCGTGCTTTCCGAGACGCGGAAGGGAAGATCCTATGTTGAAGTCCGAAAATATACTTGATTGATGATCACAGGAGAGAGATATGAATAAGAAAAATGGACTGAAAAATTATGTCATGGCAGTGATTCTTGTCATCGTGGCGGTACTGATTGACCAGTATACCAAATATCTGGCAGCCACGCATCTGAAGGACGGTCCTGCCTTTGTCCTGATTGACAACGTGTTTGAACTGAACTATCTGGAAAACAGAGGTGCCGCGTTTGGTCTTCTGCAGAATCGGCAGATCTTTTTCGTGTGCGTTGCCATTCTGATTTTTGCTTTTATTCTTTACTGTTACGTGCGGATTCCGAAGACCGGCCGGTATCTGCCGCTGAGACTTTGCGGAATTTTCATTGTGGCAGGCGCGGCCGGGAATTTGATTGACCGGATTCGTCTTGGATATGTGGTAGATTTCTTCTATTTCCGTCTGATTGACTTTCCGGTATTTAACGTGGCAGATATTTATGTGACGGTATCATTTGCGGTACTGCTTATCCTGATCTTTTTCCGGTACAAGGAGGAGGAACTGGAGTTTCTTGGAAGAAAGAAAGGAACAGGCACAGATGGAAAATAAAGTGTTGCAGGCGGAGGAATTTGTCGGAGAACGGATCGACAAATTCCTTTCGTGCAGATTGGAGGAAGTATCACGCTCTTATATTCAGAAGCTGATCAAAGAGGGCCATGTGAGTGTAAACGGAAAGCCTGTAAAGGCAAACTATAAACTGGGGGCAGGCGATGAAATCTCGGTGGAGATCCCGGAAGCGAAGGAGCCGGATATCCTTCCGGAAGACATCCCGCTTGATATTCTTTATGAGGATCAGGATATTCTGGTCGTCAACAAACCGAAAGGGATGGTTGTCCACCCGGCGGCGGGGCATTACAGCGGGACGCTTGTCAATGCACTGATGTATCATTGCAAAGACAGCCTTTCGGGGATCAATGGCGTGATGCGTCCGGGAATTGTACACCGGATCGATATGGATACGACAGGCTCCCTTCTGGTATGCAAAAATGATGAGGCCCACCGGATTCTTGCGGAGCAGCTGAAAGAGCATACGATCCGCAGGGAATACCATGCGATTGTATACGGGAATATCAAAGAAGACACCGGAACCGTGGACGCACCGATCGGGCGTCACCCGACAGACCGGAAAAAGATGAGCATCAACCATAAAAATGGAAAACAGGCTGTGACCCATTATGAGGTGCTGGAGCGTTTTGGAAATTTCACCTACATCCGCTGCCGTCTTGAGACGGGGCGTACCCACCAGATTCGTGTCCATATGGCATCGCTTCATCATCCGCTTCTCGGGGATGAAGTGTATGGACCGTCCTCCAGACCTCCTTTTCCAGGGCTGAAAGGGCAGGTGCTGCATGCGAAGATTCTGGGAATTTATCATCCGGCAACGGGAGAATACATGGAATTCGATGCCCCTCTTCCGCAATATTTTGTTGATTTATTGCAAAAACTAAGAAGAAAAAGTTAAATTTTTGGTAAAGTTATATACATTTTGCTCAATTTGATATATAATAGTCCTATCGATAGCTTGACAGCTGACTGGTTAAAGGAGCGTGATGTATATGTCAAAAACAAATACAATTATTACAATCGGGAGAGAGTTTGGCAGCGGTGGACACGAGATCGGCGAGCGTCTTTCCGAGAAGCTGGAGATCCCATTTTATGATAAAGAAATGCTGGATCGTGCATCCAAAGACAGTGGAATTGCAGAGGAACTTTTAAAGGCACACGATGAGAAGCCGACAAGCAGTTTTCTCTATTCTCTGGTAATGGATACCTATTCACTCGGATATAAATCAGGGAGCTACTCTGACATGCCGATCAACCATAAGATCTTCCTCGCACAGTTTGACGCGATTAAAAAGCTTGCCGAAGAAGGACCTTGCATTTTGATCGGAAGATGCGCGGACTATGCGCTGGAGGATTACCGGAATGTCCTGTCTGTCTTTATCCATGCGGACACAGCAAAGCGGGCCAAACGAATCAGCCGGATGTATGACATGACAGAGGCGAAAGCGAAGGAAATGATTATCAAGACGGACAAAAAGCGCGGCAGCTACTATAACTATTACACTAACAAGAAATGGTCGGCGGTTCAGAGCTATGATGTCTGCCTTGACAGCGGAAAGCTTGGCATCGACGGATGTGTTGATGCGATCATAGAGATCGTAAAAATCAAAGAAGCAACGAAAAAAGCAGTTCTTTAAGAACTGCTTTTTACTTCCTCTCTTGTCAGCCGTACCGGCCAGCCTTCAATATTTCCATTTATAATTGCGGTAAACATGCGCTGCTTTGCACCCGGATGGTCAAGCTCCAGCTGGTGAATCAGATCTTTGGCATACTGCCGTTTTGTCAGCCCGTCCACCGGACAGCGGCTCTTTTCGACAGGAAGCTCATATTTTCTCTGAAATCCGATGACATCCGCTTCATTGACATACATCATTGGACGGATAACAGTCAGATCCATACGGTCCAGATAGGATTTCGGAGAGAAAGAGTGGAACCGTCCCTCAAAAATCAGAGAAAGAATCATCGTCTCGACAATATCATCCTTATGATGGGCGTAGGCAACCTTGTTGCAGCCCAGTTTCTTCACTGCTTCATTGAGCGCGCCTTTGCGCATCTTGGCGCAGAGCGAACATGGATTGCTTTCCTTGCGTTCCTCAAACAGAATCCTTGCAATATCCGTTTTTACTACATGGTATGGCACATCCAGCTCTTGGCAGAGTGCCTCAATCTTCTCTGTATGAAACTTCTCATAGCCAAGGTCCACCGTGATGGCAATCAGGTCAAACGGCTTCGGATAAAAACGCCGCAGACCGGCGAGCGCGTAGAGAAGTGTCAGACTGTCCTTGCCTCCGGAAATTCCGACGGCAATCTTGTCTCCTGCTTCGATCATCTGGTATTCGTCCACAGCTTTCCGTGTAAAGCTGAGCAGCTGCTGTAATTTCATGTCTCATCCTCATTTCCAAATTTCATCATACTGTATCAATATATCTTATTTATTGCGGAAATACAAGGTATTTCTTGCAGAACAGACAAAAAAACGGTAAGATAGATAGGAGAAAAAAAGGAGTGAAAAAGATGAAATTTGTAATTCAAAGAGTTCTGGAGAGCTCGGTAACCGTTGATGGTGAAACCATCGGAAGTATCGGAAAAGGATTTATGGTCCTGATCGGCGTCGGAAAGGAAGACACGAAAGAGACCGCGGACAAGATGGTAAAAAAGCTGATCGGAATGCGGATCTTTGAAGATGAAAATGGCAAGACGAACCTGTCCCTGGCGGATGTGGGAGGAAGTCTGCTTTTGATTTCCCAGTTCACCCTGTATGCCAACTGCAAGAAAGGAAACCGGCCAAGCTTTATCGAGTCCGGCGATCCAAAAGCGGCAGAGGAGCTGTACGAATATATCATTGAGTCCTGCAAGGCTCAGGTACCGGTCGTAGAAAGAGGGAGATTCGGTGCAGATATGAAAGTCTCCCTCATCAATGACGGACCGTTTACGATCGTTCTGGATTCCAGAGAACTGTAAAAGACCTGAAGGCATAAGCTGGTCTTATGCCAGGTGAAAGAGCTTCTTACACGTCTCGTACCGCTCCTGGAACGCTTCATAAAAGCCTTCTTCCGGGTACGGGGTCAGGTAGAAGTTCTGAAGCACATACATGGATACCTGTTTCTGATAGGATTCATCTCCTGCCCGCTCGATATGAGCCTGCAGATCCATCAGAAGGTAGTGCCAGCTGCACACATAGTCTTCATAGCGAGGCAGATCCGGGATGTCAAGCCACTTTTTTATCCGGATTTTGGAACGGTGGGTCTTTTTACATTCTTTCGTCTGAAGAAAGTAGGAAAAAGAACCATCCTCATACAGTCTTCCAAGAGGAAAGAGCCGGCAGAAGCCGGGACGGAATGCGTGAATCCGGCATCGGCCCTCCCCGGACAGAAACGGGCAGCAGTCCCGTTCTCCGGTCATCTTCAGATGCGGGAGAATGATGCCGTCCACAACGGAAAGATCAGCAGCGCGAAGGAGAAGCTCCTCCGGCTTCAGACCGGTACCACGGTACAGCTGGTCCATGTCATAAGGGTCAAGGATGATGGAATCCCCCATTCCCTGACAGCAGTCCGAGCATCCGCGGCATCCGCCGCAGTCGGCACGTACCAGATCATTGGAAGTATAGAGGTTCCCGTCAGAGATTTCATTTAGATCAATATTTCGCAGCATAAAATGCCTCCTTGTTGCCTGTCATTGTATTATCACTATTTTAAACAAAGAAGAGGGGGCCTGTCAAACCAGAACGGAGGGAATATGAAGCATTTTTCAAAAAAAGAACTGTTATCGATACCGAACTGCATGGGATATTTCCGCATCCTGCTGATTCCGGTATTTTGTATTGTATACTTACGTGCGGATTCCATTCAGGAGGAATATCAGGCGGCGGCGATTCTCCTGATCTCCACCATCACTGATTTCCTGGACGGGAAAGTTGCAAGACATTTCAATATGATTACCGAATTCGGGAAATTTCTGGATCCTGTGGCGGACAAACTGACCCATGCGGCAGTGGCTGTCTGTCTCGCATTCCGTTACCCCCTGATGCGTTACCTGATCCTTCTGATGATCATAAAGGAGGGATTTATGGCTGTGATGGGAGCATGGAATCTGAAACACGGGCAGAAGCTAAACGGGGCAAAATGGTTTGGAAAAGTATGTACTGCCACCTTGTTTCTACTGCTTCTGGCGCTGGTGGTATTTCCCTGGATCCCCAGACAAACAGCAGATTTCTTTATTCTCGCTGAGATGGTGATCATGTTTCTGACACTTATTCTCTACATACCGGAATTTCAAAAAATGCATAAGGAATGGTAAGCAAGGCGGCCTCTAAAGAGAGAGGTCGCCTTTTGCGCGCGCTCTTCTGGAGCGGATGGAACGGATCACCGGAACCATGAAAATTGCTACAATTCCTCCGGCAAATCCATTATTATACAAATTCATACTATCATAAAGAATTCCAACATTTAATGCTACAGAAGACTGAAGAAATCCGGCGAGGAGACCGGCTACAATCCCGAATTCCCCGGCGATCGGGGCAAGAGTCGTAGAAAACAGAAGAGCAAGCATCGGTGACGGATCGTTGATATTCCACTCTTTTGTTACACTGGCCAAAATAACGCCGATCATGATCGGGGCAATATTAAAGAGGTGCTTCCCGGTGGCAGAAAATCCGACGATCGTGAAAATACCGCCGATGGTCGGACCGTTGAGATCTCCGCCCAAAATCAGCACAAGAAACATGGCGAAAAATCCGTTGATTCCCATATTGAGAAGAACAGGCGCTTTCCCTTCCTGTTTCAGATAATCAGTTCCTGAGATTCCGCTGCATTTCAGGATCTTTTTATAGGAAGCAAACAGCTGCTTCCGGTCCAGAAGAAAGGCAGATAAAATCATGATCAGGAACAGTGCCCCCAAAATGATGGAAAACTCCAGATTACTTCCTGTATGCCAGATCAGCCGGGATTCTGCTTCAATTCCAAAGGATTTGAATAAAGAGATGATGACTGTCGCAATGATACCGGAAGAAAAACCGACGTTATACAAAGAGTAACCTTGATGAGCATAGTGAACATGGGTAGACAATGGAGGCAGAACAAAACCAATGCTGATACCGATAGCAAAGCTTAAAAAGACCCGGACAGGCAATGATAATCCTTCGAACTGCATAACCTGGGTAATAATCGGGGAAAGGCTCGTTCCGTAAAGACCGACATAAAGATAATTCCGGATGGAAGTCTTGTGATAGTGAGCATACAAATAGACACCCAGGAGAATCGTCCAGATATTGACAACATTTTTTCCAAACAAGGAAAAGCCAAAGATCAGGCAGCAGGAGGTGATAGTATGACCATCGATTTCCATATGCAGAAGGTAAAGAACAAGAAGTAAAAGCAGCGTAATCAGGCCGGCATTCAGAAAAGCAGCCCCAATGCCTCCAATCACAAAATAGTCTGTAATCAGGAAGTCAGGCTCACGGATAATCGAATAAAGACCGGAAAGAATTTCCGAAGGTGGCTGCATAAATAGTCCCACAATGATAAAATAGGCGGGAAAAACTGCCAGCAGAAGATAACTCTGGCGGCGCGAAAGCGTTTTTTTCATGTAGAGCATCCTTTCTTCGATGTAATTATTAACTTTATTATATCGAAAATCAGCCATATGGTAAAGAAAAATAAAAAAAATGCAAAAAGACTGAACCAAAACAGAGATAGATTCAGTCTTTTTTTATATACAGCAAAATTTACAAAGGCAGGATTAGTGGAAGGCAGAGCTGAAGATACTAAAGAGAAAACACAAAAGGAAGGAATACTTATGGAAGGGAAACGTATTACGCAAAAGTCATTGAAAGAGTATGAAATCTTCCTGATTCAGGAAGAAAAAAGCCGGGCTACCGTTGAGAAGTATATGAGAGAGCTTCAGATTTTATCCGCTTTTCTTGGCGGCGCAAAAGTCTCAAAACAGAAAATCCTCGAATACCGGGAGAGGCTGATTCGATCCTACCAGCCAAAGACCGTAAACGCGAAGCTCTCTGCGGTCAATTCCTATCTGGAATTTACAGGCTGTCAAACCTGCACGGTAAAGCTCCTGAAGATTCAGAGACAGGCATTTATCGATGAAGAAAGAGAACTCTCCGAGCAGGAGTACAGACGTCTGCTGATGGCAGCAAGGAACCGCCCGAATCTTCGGCTTTACTATGTGATTCTGACGATCTGCGGCACCGGAATCCGGGTCAGTGAACTGAGATTCATCACCGTAGAGGCGCTGAAATGCGGCCGGGTACAGATTCACCTGAAAGGGAAGGACCGAACCATTTTGCTGCCAAAGAAGCTGAAAAAGAAACTGCGGACCTACGTAAACAATCAGGGCATTCAGAGTGGACCGATCTTTCAGACAAGAACCGGAAAACCGCTGGACCGGAGCAATATCTGCCATGAAATGAAAGCCATCTGTGAAGAGGCCGGGGTAGACAAAACGAAGGTCTTTCCACACAACCTGAGGCATCTGTTCGCCCGCTGCTTTTACGCGGTAGAAAAAAATCTCGCTCTCCTTGCAGACATCCTCGGACACTCCTCCATTGAGACCACCAGGATTTATGTGGCGGAAGGCATCCGCAAACAGGAACGCATTATCAAAAAAATGAGATTAATTGTATAAAAAATACCACAGAATGGTTATTCCGTGGTAAAAAAATACATAACAAAACATTTTTTCTCTAGCATGTTTCATTTTAATATTGTAGGGAAGAGAAGTCAATAGTTTTTTTGCATGCAAAGAAGCCCGTTTGCTTTTTCCAGGAAAGCGGGCGTAGGCATGTTGCGCTATTTTTTTGAAAAAGAAGGACAGATCGACATTCCGGGGCTGTGACAAAATGGCACAGTCCCTTATTTTTTGCCGTTTTGCAGGGCAGTTACCACGGAATAACCATTCTGTGGTAACGGATGCATGGAAATGAAAAGCAGGCGGGATGGCGAGATGGAGAAAAGAAGCAGAAATCTGGTATATAAACCGGAAAAAGTAAGGCTTGGCCAGAAGGAATTGCTGGTCTGGGAAAGAGACCCGGAGAAGGGGCTGGTATGCCGGACGATTCCCTATGACACCATGGTTCTCGTCTATCCGGAAGTCCATGACGAGAAAACCGGAGAGACCATCACGCCGGAAATCCATGATATCAGAAAGGATATGAAGGGCAGCCTGATTATCTGGGATCTGGAACGGAAGATGTTCCGAATCGACCTGTCTGATCAGAAGGAAAGTGCAGGGACCGTATTTATCCGGCTTGCCAGACACATTCCTTTCGCATTCCTGGGTTATACCCCGTGGATACAGATTCAGAACGATCAGGATTTCAGACAGATGCTGAAGATGATTGCCCTTAATAAGGAACTGAATCGGTAAAACCTGCACAATGTTTTCTATAGCATGTATATGCGACAGCATCAAAACATATGACAAAACAAGAACAAACAGGAAAGGAACGACATCTGGGGAAGGCAGCAAGGGAAATTCCAAAAAGGAGTGGATGCCTATGAAATTGAAGGATGGACTGATCCTGCGGGAAGTAGCAGGCCAGTATGTTGTAGTGCCCACCGGGAAACGGGTGCAGGAGGTGACGTCCATTGTCTACATCTCGTCTTCGGGCGCGTATCTGTGGGACTACATGAAAGACCACGAATTCGAAAAGGAAGATCTGGTGGCAAAAATCATGGAGCACTACAGCGGAGTGACGGAAGAGCAGGCGGCAGCGGACATCGAGAAATTTTTAAAGACGCTGGCGGACAATAACATTCTGGATGATGGGATCACACGTGGACGGGTCTTTGTAAGAATGCCGAAAGGAAAGGATTAAGATGAGCTATGAATTTGAGCCGGCCTGCCGGCGGATGGAATGGCTGGATCCCTTCTATAAAGCAGTCTGGGAAAAGGCATTCGCAGATGCAATTCCGATTTCCGGAACCTTTGAGTTGACTCCAAGATGCAATTTCAACTGCCGGATGTGTTATGTTCACCTGAAGCCATCGGAGATCCATAAATATGGGAAAGAACTGACTGCAAAAGAATGGATCCGGGTGGCAAGGGAGGCGAAAGAAGCCGGGACGACCTGGCTTTGCATCACCGGAGGCGAACCGCTGATGCATCCGGAGTTTGAAACGATCTGGAAAGAATTGACGCAGATGGGATTTTTCATCACCCTTCAGACGAACGCTTCCATGATCGAAGGAAAATTTCAAAAGCTTTTGGAAGACTATCCACCAAAAGGTGTGAAGATCACTCTGTATGGATCCAATGATGAGATCTATGAACAGGTCTGCCAGGTGCCGAATGGATTTACGAAAGTCGATCAGGGGATCCGGACACTGAAAGAAATGAAGATCCCTATCCAACTGGTCAGTACCATCATCCGACAGAATGAGGAAGATGTCAAACGGATGGCGTTTTATGCGTACTGTCATCAGCTCCCATGGGTGATGACAGCAGGAGTTAAGTCCTCAGTTCGGGGTGCGGACAGTGAAGCAAAGGACGTCCGGGTACAGGAAAAGCTGGATGAACAAAAGAAAAAAGAGATTCAGTACCGATTAAAAGAAGCACCGGTCAATATCGAACGGAAGCCGTGTAACTATTGTAAGGACTACCGGCTGGGGTACTGGATTACATGGGACGGAGAAATGCGGTTCTGCAGCTTTATGAATGAACCACATATCAAAATAAGAGAGCAGGCATTTCAGGAGGCATGGAAGAAACTGATCCGGTATGAAGAAGAACTGGACTGGCCAGAGGAATGTAAGACCTGCAAAGTGCAGAAGGTATGCTTCAAGTGTGCCGGAATGCTGAATGCAGAGTGCGGGAGCCCGCACAAGGTAACAGAAGAGTTTTGTGAGAAGATTAAGAAATGGTTTGATGAAGAGAAAGGAGAATGGGTATGGGACAGATTTATATAGAAGTAGATGCTAAAGCAGTAAACAATGGAATTATGACCTTGGAAACGTCTGGTGGTGGAGCTGAGGAAACAGGATATTGGTTATATTGGAATGGAGATGGATTTACAGGTACAGGTTGGTATTTTAACGATCCAAATTGTCCATTATCTGAAACTTGGCCGGCATATTTGGAAAAAAATGATGGGAAATGTGAGCAAGGAGTGGAACATTCAGCAGATGCACAAGGATTAAGGGAGCATGTTAATGCGGGACATGCTGATGATCTAAATGAAATGTTAGGGGCTTGGGACTTTTTTAAAAAATCTGCATTCGTAGGGCAATATGGTGCTAATTTGGAAGATAGAGGATGTTTAGACAGAATTACTGCATAGCAGGAATTGATATTGTAGCAGAAAAAGAAATTGTTGACGAAGAGTGGAAGAAATTTACAACAATATCTTTACAACAATATCATTTAACAATTTGTAAGGCGAAAACTGCTGAAATATTTTACGGGATAGAAAAATTGAATATGGATGATAGGCACTCTACCTTTTTTGAAAGGAATGAATTCATGTTTGTAGAGGATAATTGGAAAAAAATTTCTTTTTATCCCTTACAGAATAGAGAATGTATTACTGCGTTCCTTATCCAAGCCTTTTACGCTCATGCTTCCCAGCATCACATGATCCAGTTTCACAGTTCCCTCATTGACTATCAGGGTCACGGCCTGATGTTCCTCGGTCCTTCCGGTATAGGAAAGACCACCCAGGCGGAACTCTGGAATCAGTACCGGAACGCCCTGATTATCAACGGCGATATCGTCTTTGTGCAGGAAACAGAAGAAAATTTTCTCGGTTGGGGAACTCCGTGGCACGGCTCTTCTCCTTATTGCGAGAATACGAGTGTACCGATAGAGGCGCTGGTTATTCTCAAACAGGCTCCAGAAAACTCCATTCGCAAGTTAGAGGGATTTGAGAAAGTAACTGCTGTTTCCAACAGTGTCTTCTATCCCCGTTGGCTGGAGAATGGTATGGAGCTTTGTCTGGAAACACTGGATCATCTGCTTTCCAAACTTCCGGTTTACGAACTGTCCTGCCGTCCGGATGAAGAGGCGGTAGACCTAACCGAGAAAACTATTTTTGGCAGGGAGAATTGATCAAATTGCCATGAGTTCGATCAAACATATCATTCAGAAAATCAAAGAAGGCAAGTTGAAAAAGCTGATCGGGGAGCTCCTTTGGATGTATGCCTATGTCCGGAAGTACTGGTTTCTAATTGGGGTATATATCCTTCTGGGAGCTTCCGGATCGGTGTTATCTCTGGGGACTTCCGTGGTCAGCCGGGATCTGGTAGATGCTGTGACAGGAGTGAATTCTGCAGAAATCGTACAGGTGGCTGTAGTATATGTGGGTGTCGGCGTTTCGCAGATTTTTATTAATGCCGTCAAGACCCGGCTTTCTCTCAGGGTTCGTCTCAAAGTCACTAACGAAATCCGCAGTGATATTTATGAGCAGGTTCTGCAGACGAACTGGGAATCTTTGTCAAAATATCGTTCCGGTGATCTCCTTTACCGGGTGAATGGAGATGCCAGTATGGTGGCGAATACGATTCTCACCTTCCTGCCTAACGTGGTGACGACTCTGATCAGTTTTGGAGGAGCCTTTGTAATCGTGGTGAAAAATGATCCCATCATGGCAGTGATTGCTATGGCAGGAGCTCCGGTTTCCTTCCTGACTTCCCGGTATTCCATGAAAAAGATGCGGGACTTCCAGAGAGATAATCAGGAAGTAGCCAGCGACCGGACGGTCTTTGACCAGGAAACCTTCCAGAACCTGCAGTTCATCAAAGCCTTCGGCATGGTGGACCGGGTTATGGAAAAATTTTACAAAATCCAGAAAGAAACCGTGGATGTGGCCCTGCTCCAGAACAAGTTTCAGCAGTGGACAACTATCGTGACCTCCCTGGTAGGACAGGCAGTAGGTTATGCCTGTTATGGATTTGCAGCATACCGGCTGTGGAGAGGAGACATCAGTTACGGGACTATGACGATGTTTGTCTCTATGGCAGGATCCCTCCGGGGATCTTTCAGCGGAATCATCAGTCTCATGCCGACGGTGATCCGGGCCGGAATCAGCGCAGAGCGAATCATGGAAGTCACCAGCCTGCCAAGGGATTCTATGGAACAAAAAGAAGAAGCAGAAGAAGCGAAACGAAGAAGCAAGGAAGAAGGCGTCTTTGTCCGCATGGAGAATGTAGACTTTGCCTATGAGGAAGACAACTGGATTTACCAAAATGCGGATATTTCCGCCAATCCGGGTGAGATTGTTGCCTTGATCGGGCCGTCCGGGCAGGGCAAGACGACGACGCTAAACCTGCTTCTGGGTCTGTACCATCCGCAAAAAGGCCGGGTCTATCTTGGTAATCCAGGACGGACAGCAATGGAGGCATCTTCGGCTACACGATGCCTGTTCAGCTACATCCCTCAGAGCAACACCCTTTTTACAGGGACGATTGCGGACAACATGCGGATGGTCAAACCCGAAGCGACAGACGAAGAAATCAGGCAGGCTCTGGAGGCAGCGTGCGCCTGGGAGTTTGTTGAAAAATTGGAAGAAGGAATGAATACACAGGTTCGGGAGCGAGGAACAAGATTTTCCGAGGGGCAAAAACAGAGACTGTCTATTGCAAGAGCGCTTCTTGCAGATGCCCCGGTCATGATTCTGGATGAAGCCACCAGTGCGCTGGATGTGGCGACAGAACGGAGGGTGCTTCGGAGAATCATTAAAAAAGAACCGCACCGGACTATTCTTGTGGCCGCACACCGGCCCAGCGTATTTGCCATGTGTAACCGGGTCTATAAAATCCAGGACCATGGGATTACGCAGGTAGACGAACAGGGCATTCAGGAATTTCTGGATGCATTCTGACCAAGCTAAGAGACAGGAGAAAACAAGATGAGATATATAAGAATACTGGTTATCATCCTTTTTATCGCAAGCCTTGGAATCTACGGGGCGGCCCGGATTAAAGAACAGGCAACAGAAGATCCGACCAGACCGGTCATCACAAGCGACCGTGAAGAACTGGAAGTCTCCACTTCTTATGAAGAAAGCGATCTGTTGGAAGGATTGACAGCAGAGGACGAAAAAGACGGGGATCTGACAGACCAGATCATGGCAGGCAACTTTTCCCAGTTCATTGAGCCGGGAGTATGCAACCTGACATACGTGGTCTTTGATTCTTCCAATCAGGCGGCAACTCTGACCAGAAGAGTCCGTTTCACTGATTATGAGGCTCCGAAATTTATGTTGACACAACCGTTGGTCTTTGCAGTAGGAACCGAGAACAATGCACGGAGCTATGTCCATGCTACGGATCAGATCGACGGAGACATTTCTTCTATGGTGAAACTGCTGGAGAGTAATGTCGATTACCGGACCGCCGGAGACTATACGATCCAGGTGGAAGTATCCAACAGTCTGGGTGACACGACACAGGCGGAACTTCCGGTTCATATCGTGGAAGCATCTCAGCTCAGCACAGACATTCACCTGACACAGTCTCTTGTGTACGTAAAAAAAGGAGCAGAATTCCACCCGGAAGAGTATGTGGACTATGTGGAAGATATGGACGGCAACCAGCTGGATGCAGGCAGCCTTTCCATCAGTTCTCAGGTCAATACCGGGGAAGCTGGAACCTATCAGGTTCAATATCAGACAGACGGCGATACAGGCAGGGGGGAAACCTGGCTGACCGTAATCGTGCGGGAGTAAAAGGAGAGATACCAGATGAAGAATGAAGTAAGAGAATTCAGACTAGATGAAATCAGCATCCTGTGTATCATCCGGGACCTGCTGAAAAATATATGGGTGATTCTTCTGGCGGCTGCAGCAGGGTGGTTTGCAGTGACCGGAGTCATGAGCTTCCTGTATGTGCCGGAATTTACCGCCCAGGCCACCATGGCAGTCAGTGCGAGGGGAGGCAGCAATGCCTATTCTTCTCTGTCTTTGACCAACCAGATGGCCGGAGTCTTCAGCGAAGTCTTCGACAGTAATGTCTTAAAAGAAAAGATTGCAGAAGAGCTCGGTGAAGATTCCATCAACGAAACGATTCAGGCAACCGTGATTGAGGAAACGAACCTGATCACGCTGCAGGTAACGAGTGAAAACCCTAGAAGGGCGTATCAGGTGATCCAGTCTGCCATCCGGAATTATGATGAGGTATCGGACTATCTCTTCTCCAATGCGATGCTCCGGATCGTACAGGAACCATCGGTTCCGTATGCACCTTCCAATGCCATGAATAGTTCCCGGTACCAGAAGCTTGCTATTCTGGCAGGAGCAGTTGGATCCGGCGGGCTGATCGTTTTACTGTCTATCCTGCGGTTCACAGTGAAAACAAGGGAAGGAGCCAAACGAAATCTGGATGGACGGATTCTGGAACTGATTCCATATGAGCGGAAAAATAAAACCGTCCGGGGAGCGTTGCGGAAACTGAACAAGTCCATTTTGATCTCTTCCAAACTGGTCAGTATGCCGTTTGGAGAGGCAGTACGTAAGACAGCAACCCGAATCGACCATCATATGCGAAGGAGAGACCAGAAGGTACTGATGGTGACCAGTGTGGCGGAAAATGAAGGAAAATCTTCTGTGGCGGCAAACCTGGCCCTTGCATTGGCGGAAAAAGGGCGGAGAGTAATGCTGATTGACGTGGATTTGAAGAAGCCGGCTCTTTATAAAGTGTTTGAAAAAAAGGAAGAAAACCGAAAGTATCTATCGGATTATCTGGACAAAAAGGCAGAGATTAAAGATGTTCTAATTTATGAGAAAAAGGAAAAGATCTATACGGTGTTTCAGGAGAAGAGCATCCATAATGCAGCACGGTATCTGGATTCAATGGAAATGAAAGCGCTGATTGACGCCGGTCGGAAAAAGATGGACTACATTATTCTGGATACGCCTCCAATGTCCGTATCCAGCGATGCGGAATTGATGCTGAAAATGGCAGATAACGCAGTACTGATCGTTCGCCAGGACTGGACGGATGTGAGAGCGGCAAACGATGCTTCGGATACGATCCGCCAGGCAGGCGTGGACTTTACAGGTTTCATTTTAAACGCCTTTTTGAAAGAACAGTTGTGGAGTTCTCTTCGGGAACATTCCTACTACGGATATGGCAGAACTGATGGCAGCGAGGAGGTGTAAGGATGGCAGAGAGAGATCTTTATAGCAAGAATAACCAGAACCTGTCCCGCAGGATTGATGAAGATGACGTGATCGATCTGGGGGCTCTGTTCTGGAATGTGATTCAGGGGATTCTCCGCTTCTGGTGGCTGATCATTCTTCTGGCTGTAGTCGGGGCAGGGGCATTTTATCTCAGAGCTACCAGCCTGTTTTATACACCAATGTATCAATCCTCTGCAACCTTTACGGTGCTGACCGGAGGATCTACAGATTCAGAAAACAGTACCTATAACTTTTATTATGATACGACAACAGCCGGACAGCTGGCGAAAACCTTTCCTTATATTTTAAGCAGCAGCCTTTTGACAGAGGCGATTGAGGAAGATCTGGGAGTGGATGCGGTGAACGGAAGTATCTCCGCACAGGCAGTTTCCGACTCGAATATGATTACCATGACCGTAACCAGCAACAGCCCGGAAGATGCCAAAGCGATTTTGGAGTCTGCTATTAAGGTGTATCCGGACGTGGCACGGTTTGTCATCGGGGATACGAAATTTAATATGATCGACGAGCCGTCGACTCCGACGGAGCCGTACAACCGGCCAAGTTACCGGGGACAGATCAAAAAAGGTGCTGTCTACGGGGCAGGAGCAGGATTTCTTCTTATCTGCCTGTATGCTTTTTTCAAGAAAACGGTACAGAAGCCGGAAGAGTTGAAAAGTGTCATGAGCCTTTCCTGTATTGCTAATATACCGGAAGTCTCCAGAAAGCTTCGGAAAAAACAGACTACCAGATGGATTCAGATGCAGGATAACCGGACACCTCAGGCATTTCGGGAGAATATTCAGAGTCTGCAGATCCGGATCTCCCGTGAACTGGAGGAAAAGGGCGGTAAAGTACTGGTACTGACCAGCACCATGCCGGGAGAAGGAAAGTCCACTTTGGCTTATAACCTTGCTATTGCAGCGGCATCCCATGGGGTAAAAGTTCTGTTTATTGACGCTGACCTGCGCAAGCAGGCAGACCGGAAGCATCTGACGGAGGAAAAAGGAAGAGGACTCGCTTCTGTTGTGGCAGGAAAATGTACGCTGAAAGAAGCAGTTTATCGGGAGAAAGAGACTGGAGTAGATTTCCTTGGAGGAAACAAACCTGTCAAAGGTGTTCAGCAGATCCTCAATCATAGCAGTTTCCATGAGGTCATGGAAGAAATGAAAGCACAGTGGGATCTGATTCTTCTGGATGCACCGCCGGTAGAAATGTTTGAGGACGCCAGCATTTTGGCGGAACAGTCGGACGGCATCCTGTATGTGATCCGTTACGATCAGGTGCAGAAACGCCGGATTCTGGACAGTATTTCCGGGCTGGAAGACAGCAAAGCACCGCTTCTGGGATACGTGTTCAACGGTGTTCCGGTACACAGGGGCGGATATGGCTACTATGGTTATGGACGTTACGGATATGGTTACTATGGATACGGCTCTTATGGCTATGGAAAGAAACAGGAGTCAAAGAAGAAAAATGATACTGAGGAGCTACAGTCATGATTGATCTGCATGCCCATCTGCTCCCGGGGCTGGATGATGGAGCCAGGTCCTGGGAAGAGGCAGTCGAAATGGCGCAGACAGCAGTCGAATCCGGTATTGAGACTGTGGCAGCTACCTGTCATGCAAATCTGCCGGGAAGAAATTCAGCGGACATGGTTCGTGTATACCGCAGAAGGCTGGAGCAGTTCCGGGAGCTTCTGGAAAAAGAACGGATCCCATTACGGTTGGTAGAAGGAATGGAGATTCTGGACGGAGCGGAACTGGTAAGAAAGTTGAAACGGGGAGAACTGCTGACGATCAACGGGACCCGTTATGTATTGGTGGAAGTCCGGCTGGATGCTCCGGCATGGCAGATTTACCGGATGCTGATCTATCTTCTGGATGCCGGGTATATTCCGATTCTAGCACATCCAGAACGATATCGCTGCGTACAGCGGGTACCTGCTCACGTAAAAGAATGGGCAAGGATGGGAGCGGTACTGCAGTTGGACAAAGGAAGCATCTTCGGGCGGTTTGGAGAAGGAGCAGCGGATGTAGCAGACTACATGTTGGACAGACAATTGGTATCGCTTGCAGCAACCGACGCCCACCGGGTAGATGTCCGAACGTTGAGTCTGGCACCATTAAGAGATCTACTGGCGAGACGGTACGGAAGTGCATGTCCGGAATTGCTATTAAGGGAAAACCCCAAAAGAATATTGGAAGGAAACGATGTGATTCGGTTTCGTTAGGATAAGGACGAGAGGATACAGGAAAAGAGGAAGGTACAGAACGAATGTATAAAAAGAGTTCAAAAGGATGGTTAAAACACTGGGATTTTCTGGTGCTGGATCTGATTTGCTTACAGGCTGCTTTCATGATGGCCTACCTGTTTAGGCATCAGGCAGGCAGTCCATATGAAAACCAGTTATATCTCAATATGGCGATCTTTCTGGAACTGGCAGATGTGATGGTGATGTTTTTCTTTGAGACATTGAAAAATGTATTGAAAAGAGGATATTATATCGAGTTTGCCGTTACTCTGAAACACGTTGTGCTGGTACTGCTGTTTGCAACCCTGTACCTGTTTACCATTCAGGAAGCAGAGAATTATTCCAGAATCGTTCTATATCTGACTGGGGTGATTTATCTGTTTCTCACCTATGGAGTGCGACTCCTTTGGAAGCGGATGCTTCGGAAAAAAATGCGAACCGGAGGCGATCGATCACTACTGATCGTGACAACCGACCGGGCGGCTTTGGATGTGGTCCTGAGCATTAAGCATAATAATTACGAAATGTATAATCTGGCCGGACTGGTGATTGCAGACCGGAATATCATAGGAGAAGATATCGGGGGACTGCCGGTGGTGGCAAATGTTGATACCGCGCCGGAATATGTCTGCCGGGAATGGATTGATGAGGTGCTCCTAATTCCAGGAGATAACGAAACGCTTCCTCAAAGCCTGATAAACAAGCTGGTGGAGACAGGAGTTACTGTACATTTTAATATTTCTCAGGCTACCAACAAGGTGGGAAAGAAACCGCTGGTGGAGAAAATCGGAAATTACTTGGTACTGACTACCAGCATCAATTATACAACAGACAAGCAGGCATTTCTAAAACGATGCCTGGATATTGCAGGCGGACTGGTGGGTTGCATTCTGACAGGAATCTTATTTGTTTTTATTGCACCGGCTATTTATATTCAGTCGCCGGGGCCGATTTTTTTCTCACAGGTAAGGGTGGGAAAAAATGGAAAGAAATTTAAAATGTATAAGTTCCGAAGCATGTATCTGGATGCAGAGGAACGGAAGAAAGAATTGATGAAAGAAAACCGGGTGAAAGACGGCATGATGTTCAAGCTGGATTTTGATACCCGTGTGATTGGAAATAAGATTCTGCCGGACGGCAGGAAGAAGACCGGGATCGGAAATCTGATCCGGGTGACCTCAATCGATGAATTTCCGCAGTTTTTCAATGTACTGAAAGGGGATATGTCTTTGGTAGGGACAAGACCTCCGACACTGGACGAGTGGGAAAAATATGAACTGCACCATCGTGCAAGACTTGCTATCAAACCGGGGATTACCGGAATGTGGCAGGTAAGCGGAAGAAGCGAGATCACGGATTTTGAGGAAGTGGTCAAGCTGGATACGGAATACATTACAGACTGGAGTGTGGGGATGGACTTTCGGATTCTGCTGAAGACAGTACTTGCAGTGGTTAAAAAAGAAGGATCGATGTGATGGGAGAAAAGAAACAAAATCAACTGCGCATTGCTTTCCTTGGTATGAAATGTATGCCGGCTCTGGGACAGGGTGGCGTGGAAGTAGTAGTGGAAGAACTGAGCACCCGAATGGCAAAAATGGGGCATCAGGTAACCTGCTATAACCGAAGTGGAAAGCAGGGCGGAAAAAAAGGATTAACAACATACAAAGGGGTGCGGATCGTGAATGTTCCTACGATTGATAAGCGGGGACTGGCAGCGATGAGTGCCTCCACCGTGGCAGCAATTCGTGCAGCCTTCGGGCCGTATGATGTGGTGCATTTCCATGCGGAAGGTCCGTGCGCCATGCTGTGGCTGCCAAAATTAATGGGAAAACGATGCATTGCGACGATTCACGGTCTGGATCATCAAAGAGCCAAATGGGGCAAGCTTGCCAGCACCTATATCATGCTGGGAGAAAAATGCGCTGTCCGTTTTGCAGATGAAGTGATTGTGCTGAGCAAAGGAGTACAGGACTACTTTATGAAAACCTACGGACGGAAGACAAGATTTATACCAAATGGTGTTAATCGGACGAAACTTCGTGAAGCGGATCTGATTCAAAAAAAGTTTGGTCTGGAAAAGGATGGCTACATTCTGTTTCTGGCAAGGCTGGTACCGGAAAAAGGGCTCAAATATCTGATCCAGGCATATCGTCAGGTGCAGACAGACAAAAAACTGGTTATAGCGGGAGGCACATCTGATACTGACCAGTTTGTCAAAGAACTAAAGGCACTGGCAGCAGGAGATGACCGGATTCTGTTTACCGGATTTGTTCGAGGACAGATGCTGGAAGAATTGTACAGCAATGCTTACTTGTATACCCTCCCTTCGGATCTGGAGGGAATGCCGCTGAGCCTGTTGGAAGCCATGAGTTATGGAAACTGCTGTCTGGTGTCAGACATTGCAGAATGCACCGAAGTCGTGGAAGACAAGGCGATGGTATTCCTACAGGGTAATGTGGAAGATCTGAGAGAGAAGCTACAGACCGCCTGCGATCGGGAAGAGCTGGTGCAGGGGTATAAAAAGGATGCAACGGAGTTCATCTGCGGGAAATATGACTGGGATGAAGTTGCGAAGGAGACGGCGAGACTGTATAACAAATAGAAAAAGGAATGAAAATGGGAAAGAAACATTACGGAGCAATTGATGGACTAAGGACAATAGCAGCACTTGGCATTGTGATGATGCATATACAGGCAAACACAAGCTATAAAATCTCGGGGTATCTCTATGAGAGGATGATACCGGAATTTACAAATTTCGTATTTCTTTTCATGGTGATTTCTGCTTTTGGTATGTGCTGTGGATACTATGAAAAAGTACTAAATAATGAAATCTCTATATCTGAATTCTATAAAAGAAGATTTCTAAAGACCTTGCCATTCTTTGGTATTCTGGTGATTATCGATCTCCTGATGTCGCCATCTGTAGATTCATTCGCTCAAGCGTTTGCGGATTTGACATTATTGTTTGGCTTTTTACCAAATGCAGGTGATATAGAAGTCATTGGTGTTGGATGGTTCCTGGGACTGGTGTTTGTATTTTATCTGTGTTTTCCATTTTTCTGTTTCCTGATTGAAACGAAAAAACGGGCCTGGTTTTCCTTTCTCATCAGCCTGATTTATAACTTCGTGTGCGCAAACTATTTTGAAATAGACAGGAGAAATATTCTTTACAGTGCCTGCTTCTTCCTGGCTGGTGGCTTGCTCTATCTTTACCGGGACGAGATTTCAAAAATAAATAAGTTTGCAGTGTTGGCCGGAGTCTGGCTGACGGTTATTTTGTACTATACCATTGGTGGAAATACGATTACGCTGCTTCTTGTTTCGGTGCTGCTTTTGATGTATGCGACACTTGCATCAAAAGGGGTGCTTCAGAATAAAGTGACAAAATTTATAAGCGGTATCAGCATGGAGATTTACTTGTCCCACATGCTTATGTTTCGAGTCGTCGAGAAAACAGGGCTTCATACAGTGCTCGGAGACGGGTGGATTCAATATATCGTAACAGTGGTTCTTGTTTTTGTTGGAACTGTAATATTTTCATTTGTAATGAAATGTGTGATTGAACGAGTGGAAGGAAAACTGGCAGGACGCAGCACTACAGGAAGGAAAATCGGAAGATGAAGATACTGATGATTAATAAGTTCCTCTATCCAAACGGAGGATCCGAGACGTATATTTTTAAACTTGGCGAATATCTGGAAAAGCAGGGACATGAGGTTCAGTTTTTCGGCATGGAGCATGAGGGCCGCTGTGTGGGGAACCGTGTGAATGCTTATACATCGGATATGGATTTCCATGGCGGCAGCAAGCTGTCGAAACTGACCTATCCGGTCAAGACCGTCTACAGTGTGGAGGCGAGAAGAAAGCTACGGCTTGTGCTGGAGGATTTTCAGCCGGATGTATGCCACATCAACAACTTTAATTATCAGCTGACACCGTCTATTATCCTGGAGATTGTGAAGTGGAGAAAAGAGAAAAAGCGGCCATGCAGGATTATTTATACGGCACATGATTATCAGCTGATTTGCCCCAATCATATGTTGCATAATCCTGACCGGCATGAAAACTGCGAAAAATGCCTGGGAGGACATTTTCTGAATTGTGTGAAAGGAAAATGTATCCACGGGTCGGCCGCGAAATCGGCTGTTGGTATGATGGAAGCAATGTTCTGGAATGGAATTCAGGCGTACAGATATATCGACCGGATCATCTGCTGCAGCCGGTTCCTGAAAGAAAAGATGGATACCAACCCGGTATTTGCAGGAAAAACAGTGGCGCTTCATAACTTTGTAGATCAGGTGGAATGGAAAGATACAAAGAAAAAAGACTATGTGCTGTATTTTGGAAGATATTCCGAAGAGAAAGGAATCCGGACACTCCTTCAGGTCTGCCGGGAGCTGCCGGAGATCCCGTTTGTCTTTGCGGGAACAGGACCGTTGGAAGAGCAGGTGAACCAGATCTCTAATATCAGAAATGCAGGATTTCAAAGTGGGGTAGAGCTGGAAACTCTGATACGGGAGGCAAGATTTTCGGTATATCCGTCAGAATGGTATGAAAACTGCCCGTTCTCGGTTATGGAATCTCAAATGTATGGGACTCCTGTTCTGGGAGCAGAGATTGGCGGAATACCGGAACTGATTGATGCTGGAAAGACAGGAGAACTGTTTGAGAGTGGGAATGCGGAAGAGCTAAAGAGAAAGATTCAGAAACTCTGGATGAATCCGGAACTGTTGGAAACGTACAGACAGAATTGCAAAGAGATCCGTTTTGATGATGTAGAAACCTATGCAAAAAAACTGATGCAGATTTACAGAGGAAAGAAATCAGTAGAAGGAGCCGCTGGAAAAAGTATGACGAAGAAAAAGAACAATGAGAAAAAATTGAACGGAACCGTCATCGTTACCTATCGATGTAATGCGCGCTGTTCCATGTGCAACCGATATAAAGCCCCGTCAAAACCGGAAGAGGAGATTTCCATTGAAACTATCAGGAAACTTCCAAAAATGTATTTTACAAACATTACCGGAGGAGAGCCGTTTATCCGTACAGATTTGAAGGAAATCGTCCGGGAGCTTTATAAGAAAAGTGACCGGATCGTGATTTCGACCAATGGATTTTTTACAGACCGGATCGTAGATCTGTGTAAAGAATTCCCGCAGATTGGCATCCGGATTTCTATTGAGGGGCTGGAACAGACCAATAATGAAATTCGCGGTCTGCAGGACGGATATCAAAGAGGATATCAGACCTTAAAAACCCTCAGGAAGATGGGCATGAAAGACGTAGGTTTTGGGATGACGGTTCAGGATAAAAATGCAAAGGATCTGGTTCCGTTATATCGGATTTCGGACAAGATGGGAATGGAATTTGCCACAGCATCCCTGCATAACAGCTTTTATTTTGTAGAAGCCAAGAATATCATTCATAACCGTCCGATGGTTGCAAAGAACTTCGAAAAACTGGTTAATGAACTGCTCAGAAGCAACAGTCCGAAAAAGTGGTTCCGTGCGTATTTCAACCACGGGCTGATTAATTACATTTACGGACAGAAACGGCTGCTTCCATGTGATATGAGTTTTGATACCTTCTTTATCGATCCGTATGGAGATGTGATGCCGTGTAACGGGACCAAGGATAAAGAAGTAATGGGAAATTTGAATAAGCAAACCTGGGACGAACTGTGGAACAGCCCTGAAGCTGAGAAAGTCCGGAAAAAGGTACGCTGCTGTGATCGGAACTGCTGGATGATCGGAAGCGTGAGCCCGGCCATGCACAAGTATATCTGGGTACCGGCCTGGTGGGTGCTTCGGCATAAGGTGAAAGCATTGTTTACGAAAAAGCCATACTCCATGTACGAGAATAAGATCTGCCGAGATTACCGGGATGGCAGGGTAACAAAAGAACAGTTGGATCGCTGTAGCACATGTGACTTTAATGCGGTGGTTAATGATGGACTGAGTGAAGCTTCGAAAGAGCAGCTTAAAGGCAGAACGGGTGAAGAGATTGTGGATGCGGATATTGCGAGTCAGATGAAGGGGTAAAAGGTCTTATTTAAGGAATTTGTATGGAGATAATTCATGGTTGTGACTGTCTTAACGCCTACTTATAATAGGCGAGATAAAATAAAAGTATTATATGATTCACTGTGTTGTCAAACAAGCAAGAACTTTGAGTGGCTTATTGTTGATGATGGCAGCAATGACAATACGCAAGGTTTGATTGAACAGCTTCAGTTTAAATCAGATTTTCCAATTAGGTATATATATAAAAATAATGGTGGAAAGCACACAGCATTAAATGAAGGGATTAGAACGATTAAGAATGAACTGACATTTATTGTTGACTCTGACGACTTTTTAACTTCTGATGCAATTGCTTCAATTTTGGACATTCACAGGAGATATAAAAATCGAAGTAATCTTTGTGGATATGCGTTTCTTCGATCTTTTCCGGATGGACAAATAAACGGTATGAAGTTCAAAAAGAATGAAGAAATTATTTCTTATATAGAGGCTCGTATCAACCGGAATGATACAAATGCTGATAAGGCAGAAGTCTTTTTTACTCGCTGTCTAAAAGAATTTCCATTTCCAGAATATCCAGGAGAAAAATTCCTTGGAGAAGATTTAGTATGGATTCGTATGGCTCGTAAATACAAAATGGTTCATGTTAACAAGGCAATTTATGTTGGTAACTATATAGAAGATGGATTAACTACTAATCGTCGTAAACATAACATTGCGTCCCCGATAGGATGTATGCATAGAGCAGAAGAATTTATAAAACCTGATATAAGAATGAAGTACCGGATTAAAGGAGGACTTCAATATATTGTTTATGGGAAATTTGCTGGATATAGTATTGGAAAATTGATAAAAAAAACTAAATTTAGGGGAGTGGTGACGGTATGTGCATTACCGGGCATGATCATTTATCAGAAATGGAAAAAGGATACAGTTATCTATAAGTCAGCATGTAGATAACTAATAATTCGATCAAAGTATAATAATTGGAGGAATTAGGATGTATTCGATAGCCTATGTTGTACCATATTTTGGAAAGTTTCCTAAAGGTTTTCAATTCTGGCTAATGAGTTGTGGATGTAATCCAACGATTGATTGGTTAATATTTACCGATGATCATACGGAATATAATTATCCGCCTAATGTAAAAGTAAAATATTGGACTTTCGATCAAATGAAAAAAAGAGTTCAAAAGATTTTTGATTTTCCTATTTCATTGGAAAGACCGTACAAGCTTTGTGATTACAAACCTGCATATGGTGAAATTTTCTCAGATGAACTAAGAGGTTATGACTTTTGGGGAGATTGCGATGTTGATCTGGTTTGGGGAAATATTCGTAGATTTTATACAGATGAACTATTAAGCAAATACGAAAAAATCGGATTTAATGGGCATTCGATGCTTTTTAAAAATACACCGGAAGTGTGTGCTCGGTTCAGAACATGCTTGGAGGGGAAACTAAATTATAAAGAGGTTTATTCCACTGATAAAGGATATGCTTTTGACGAACCCGGAATGGATACGATCTATGAGGGATTGAAAATTCCTGTATATAAGGGAATTGATTTTGCAAATCTTCTAAAATATGATTATGGGTTTTATTTAGACTGGCAGTTAGAGGAGGATAAAGAGAAGAACGAAGCTCAGATTTTCACCTGGAAAAATGGAGTGATCACAAGATATTATCTGTACAAAGGTCAGATAGAAACACAGGAGTATATGTATCTCCATTATTGGTGTCGTCCAACGACATTCAAAATTAAAGAATACAAACCCGAAAAGCAGTATTTGATTTATCCAGACACCACGACAGATAAATACTATGAAATCACACCGAAACTCATTAGAAAGAAAAGTAAACGGAGTAAAGTGAAGTACTATGTAAAAAGTATTTGGTTTAATAGAAAGAAAATTACTTTAGAAAGAATCATTTTTAATGTTAAAGGGATGTTAGCTTATAGGAAATGAGGTAAACATGAAACTGTATATAATTTATGATAAATTTAGGCGGTATTGGCGTCAGTTTAGGATGCTGTCTATTAGGGATGGATGGAAGAAAATGGCTTATATGAAAAAACATAAGATTTTTGCTGAAATAGGGGAGGACTGTTACTATCAGTCCAATATTTTGCCTGCTGAGCCATTTCTGGTTCATTTACATAATAATGTGGTTATATCGGCAGGCGTGAGATTGATTACACATTCTGCTTTGAACACCGTTTTTAATCACGAAGAATATACGGATCAATATTTGTGCCGATATGGAAAAATTGAGATTGGAAACAATGTTTACATAGGTGCTGATGTCATTCTTAATTTTGGTGTTACGATTGGTGATAACTGTATTGTGGCAGCAGGAGCAATTGTTACCAAGGATGTTCCAAGTGGCAGTGTTGTTGCAGGAGTTCCAGCAAAAGTCATTGGAAATTATGAAGAATCAAAGCAGAAATTACTTGCATTTAGTAAGCCGTATCTGGATATGGGATTGAGAGAGCCATGTACCGTAGAGGAAATGGTAAAATATAATAGAAAATAATTGTTTGACTCTGGAGGTGCAACACGTTTGATTGACGGATTAAGGCAAGATAGAATAGCTTGGATCGATGTGGCAAAAGGAATAGGAATAATATTAGTTGTACTTGGACATGTTTCTAAAAATGAAACATTAATAACGTGGATTTATTCATTTCATATGCCATTATTCTTTTTTATTGCAGGATGGCTGATATGGAAACAGAAACATAGGGAGGGTGCAATTCTAAATAAGAAGTATGTTAGCGGCAAGATAAAAAGATTATTTATTCCATTTTGTGAGTATCGTATTATTTTGACTGTGTATTGGGTATTTGTTGAACGATACTTTAGGGAGCTTGATATGGGGCCGATTTGGTTTCTTCCTACTCTTTTTTTCGCTTATATGGTTATTGCATCATTAATTCCGTATTTAAAGAAAAGAACAAAGCAAATAACAATAATTTCAATAATAATATTAATTATTATTGTGGAGCTCCATTCATTGCCTTATTCAAAATCTAATATCGATATTTTTTGTTATGAATGGATTACTAGAGGTATATGTGCTTCTACATGGATGCTAATTGCAATCTGTATTAGAGATTTATGGGAAAAATATAATAACGTGCAAAGAGTATGTGAAAAGTATTGGATTATAATAACTATTTTATCTGGAGTAGCAGGTTTTTTTACTGCTTTAATTAATGGTGATGTAAGTCTTTTTAATTTACTTTTTGGAAATTTCTATTTTCTGTATTATATTTCTGGAATTTGTGGAATTGTGTTAGTTTTCGATATAGCAAAACATTTAAGCTTCATGAATAAAGTTATAACTTATTTAGGAAGAAAATCTATAGTAGTTATGGCATGTCACGAACCAATTAAAAGAGTGTTTTTTAAATGCTTAGAAATTATATTAAGCCATTTAAACATTAACACGACATACAAGGTAATCCGACAGACAATCTTAGGGAGTGCTATATTAACATTGGTGACAATAATATTATGTGTCATAATAATCTGGTTTATAGATATATTTAAAAAGCATCTTCCTCAAAATAAAATAACAGAATTTTTGTTTTTGTTTGCAGAATAATATTAAAGAAGGTAGCTATGTATAATATCGAGGTTTTAATGTCTTCATATAATGGAGAAAAGTTTATTAGTGAGCAACTTAATAGTATATTTAATCAAAAGGAGTGTAATGTTCATGTGCTAGTTAGAGATGATGGATCTACTGACAGTACGCTTTCTATATTAGAGGATTATGCTAATAGGTATAATTTGGATTACTATTCAGGTGAAAATCTTAAACCTGCAAAAAGTTTTATGCATTTGGTAAAACATTGTAATATAGCAGATTTTTATGCCTTTGCGGATCAGGATGATATTTGGTATCCTGATAAATTAATTCGCGCAATAAGTGTGATAAAAAATAGTGAAGTTGACAACCTGCCTATCGCATATTGCAGCAATTTGACTCCGGTATACGACTCACAACATATTATTTGTGAGAAATTGCTGGGAGAAAAAATAGCAGACGAATATACAGAGATTCTTTCAAGAAGTTCGGATATTTTTGGATGTACTATGGTTTGGAATCGGGATTTACAAACTTTGCTTACATCAATAGGAACACCGAATATGCAGCCTATGCATGATTATTGGGTTGCTCTTATTGCATCATGTTACGGAAGATTAATATATGATAAAATCCCATCAATTATGTACAGACAGCATGAAGATAATAAAGTGGGAGCTGGTCTATCTGAATTAAACAATTGGAAAGGACGACTTTCGTGGATTTTTAAAAAAACGAAAGAATCATCGGCAGATATAGCAAATGAAATGATTAAAGTGATGAAGAATTGTTCCTTACCATGTCCTCAGTCATATGTAGAATATACGCATGTGATGGCAAAGTACAAAGTAAACTTTTTTAATAAATTTCGATATTTAAAAATTGCAGACATGAGGGCAATGTCATTTAAACAGAAATGTTTCCATGTAATATTGACTTTAACAGGGAGTTTATGAAAATACCAATGAAAAAAATAGATCTTAAAAATGATAAATATGTTTTGTCAATTTCGTTCGCTAATTATTTAAAAGGTATAAGTGGAATGGCAAAAGTCCTTATGGAACATCAGATAATGTATAACGAACAGAATATCAGTTATGTTAATCTGTTTATAGTAAAAAAATATTTATTTAAAGAGAGAATAACGGCCTTTTGCTACTATGGACTTGTTATCGATGGTAATTATCAAGGTATTTATACAATCGAGCAAATAATTAACCTGTTATATAAATTTAATAATGACAATAAAATACTCTTAGATATTCACTTTCATCATTTTCTCTATATAAAAATTAAACATTTGTATAAATTACTGGAACATGTGTCTTATGCACCCGTTAAAGTCTTTTTGCATGACTATTATACTATTTGTTGGAATTATACATTATTAGATAGCAATAAAGAATATTGTGGGCCAAGCGGAATTAGTGAATCCAAATGTAGTGATTGTGCTTTCTACAAAAGGAGCCGAAATCGTACACAAGAGATAAGAAATTTTCTGTTTTCATATATAAACAGAATTACAGTAATTGCTCCATCAGAAATTGTGAGACAAATATGGTTAATAACATATCCACAATTTAAAAGTAGAACTATTGTAATTTTACATCAGAAAGAAATTGGAAAATATACAGGAAATCTGTCCCAGATTCCGCCTAACCAGAACATTAAAATTGGTTTTTTAGGTATGCCGGCTGAACACAAGGGATGGGATGTTTGGAAAGATATTGTACGAAAATATAAAGATACTGATCAATATGAATTTATAGTTTTTAACAGTTCAGATGATATGTATGAAAATATGGAAAAAGTAAAAATTAAATATTCTTCATCAAATTTAAATGTAATGACAGAAGCGTTACGGAATACGGGAATACATTTAGTCCTGTTGTGGGCAAAATGGCCAGAAACATATTCATATACATTATATGAAAGTCTATCTGCTAATGCTTTTATTTTAACAAATAGAATAAGTGGGAATATTACGGATCAGATAGAAAAAAGATTATCAGGAATTGTTTTTAATAATGAAAAAGAACTTATGGATTTGTTGAGATATCCGGATTGCGTAAGAAAAATGATTAATAATTTTCGAAAAAGTCAAAATTATGGGCCTATGTATTTGGAGAAAAATAATGACATTGTTCACATTTCAAGATTAGAAGGCCACCGGAAATCATATGTTAAAAATATTATAAATATTAAGTTGTACAATTACCCGTTGCTGTATGTTTTGAGAATATTATATAAATACAACAAAATACCAGGATGATATTTAGTAATAATTTGATATAGTAAAGTATAGAGGAGTAACAAAGAATGCTAAATTTAAGGATTCGAAAAAACTTAGATTTATTTATTGTATTTCTTATTATTATGCAACTTGTTTTTTTGAAGTTTAATGGATATGAACAGATAGGTAATAAATTACTTACAGCCTTAATTGGTGTCACGGTCATAAAACATATATATAAATTTATGTCTAATAGTGTAGAAATATTGCTATTAGGATTGTTAGTATTTCTTTTCCTCATTAATATACTTTTGCTAGGCGGTTCACCAGGGAATATAAGAAGTAATATTGCCATACTTCTTTATCCTATTTTGTCAGTTTTATTTATTGGATATTTTATTGAGAATTATTCAAAAGAATTTTTTGGTATGATGAAAAAAGCATTTTATTTGATAAATGGATATTATCTATTAAATGTTATTGTTCTCATGATTCAGCTACAAGGCAATGGATTTATGGTGGGAAGAAATGCAGCTGGAACTATAAATCCAATGTATGAGGATTTGATTGCAGGATTACTAGGGTATAGTGGGACTCATCAATTATCATTATTTCTGGTCTTTGTGGTGTTATATAATCTAACCTATTGGAAGTATGTTGTAAGAAAAAGTAGAAAAAATATTTTGTTTATATATATTTTGTTAAATGTTATTTTTGGTTGCTATATTTCCATTGAAAACTATAACCAGGCTTTTTTCTTTTTACTCCCTTTGGCTTTTATATTATACATACTTTCGATTGGGATAGATGCGAGTGAGATGAGAATTCCAGATAAAACAATTATGAAATATATAGTCCTAGCCATAGGAATACTATTTATAATATATATTTTATACAATCGGAATATATGGGTACAGGAGTTTATTGATGATAATATATTAGATAAATTAGATATGGCATCAAGCGCAATGGATATGGGATTATCTGCTAATGGAAGCGATGAGCGTTTTGCAATAATTTTATATGGACTAAACAATTACGATGGCTGGTGTTTAGGAAGAGGATTTGGAAATTATTTTATATATTCTGGTGGTGCGCTCGGATTCAGACATTTTGGTCAGGGTAGTATAGGAACATTGATTTGCCTTGGAGGCATTTGGTTTGTTTTAGCATGGGTACTTTTAAATGCTTTTATACTTACAAAAACAATTTTTAGAAGAATAAATTTAGTAGGATTTATGATCATAGTTGCCTATTATATATTCCTTGGCGTTTATTGCCAAGTTGCATATGACAATATCGTTGCGCTATGGGCCATAATGTCATTACTGCCAATTCGATTTGCAAGGGATCTCAAAGAAAAACGAATAGAAAGGTATTAAAATATGAGAGCAGGAATAGTGACATTTACAGATGGAACAAATTATGGACAAAGACTACAAAATCTGGCAGTACAGAAAATATTACAAGAGAATGGATATGAGGTAGAAACTTTTCGGATAAGGAGACCGGATCACGGAGTGATCCCATTAATAAAATGTTCTATTAAATCCGTAATACATATTAAAGAAGTTAGACAAGAACAAAAAAGAGAACGTGCTTTTGAACATTTTAATAATAAATATATTTCGTTTTATCATAGAGAAATATATTCAGGGATGAATAATGATGAAATCGAACAAAGATTTGATATTGTGATTGCTGGTAGTGATCAAGTTTGGAATCCTTTATCCGCTTGGGTTACAGATATTAATTTCCTGACATTTATACAAAAAGAAAAAAGGATGTCAATTGCAGCAAGTTTTGCAGTGGATACTATACCAGAAAACAAGAGAGAACTTTTTAAAAATTATTTAAATGGAATTGATAAAATTACTTTGAGAGAATATGAAGGCGCTAAGATTATGATGCAGCTTTGTGATAGAGAGGTGCCAGTAATACTCGATCCAACCTTGATAGTTGACAGGAACTATTGGAAAGAAATAGCTTGTAAACCAGAGCTAAAACTTCCAGACAAATATATAGTTAAATATTTCCTTGGAGAAAACTCATACGATAATGAGATAAATAGGTGGGCTTCTATTCAAGGATATAAAATCATTGATTTAAAAAAGGGTACTAAATGGTATTATACTTCACCAGATGAATTTATATATATAATTCAACATTCTAGTTTTGTATTTACTGATTCCTATCATGGATCTATTTTTGCAATACTTGCGCATGTTCAATTTAGAAATTATCCTCGCAAGGGCCAGAGATTTTCAATGGAAAGTCGTTTTAATACATTGTACCAAATACTAAATATAGATCCGAAGAGTGCAAGAAATCCGGCAATTGAATTTGATTCTATAAATTATGAGGCTATAGATCATGAATTGAATAAACGTAAAAATGAATCTATTAAAATTCTAAAAAATATGCTTAAAAGTTGAGGACGAATAATGGACGATGTTGTTTTGCTAATAATGCTAATTGTTTTTGTTACATTATTAGTATCCAAGTATATCATAACTTTAAATAATACCGAGTTTTTATCGATTAAACAAACAGGGTCATTAAAGGGATTAGCAATATTAATGGTATATATTCACCATTTTGGACAAATTAGATATTCAATATATAATAGCCACTCGTTTCTCGGATTTTTAGGTGTTGCTTTATTTTTGTTTATTTCAGGGTATGTCACACAAAGGCAGGTTGAATTAAAAAAGGAAAAATGGAAAAGGAATTTTTGGATAAAAAAATTTCAGAGATTGTTTGTCCCAAGATGCGTGGTTGTTTTTGTGTTTGGAATGTTAGCAGGAAGAACCTTATTAGTTAGTTGTCAAGAAGCTGTCTGGTTTATACAAGATTGGTTTTTCGCGGCCGTTGTTTTTAATTATATTATATTCTATGTATCAGAATATTTTAGATTAAAAACAGAATATATCATTTTTATTGCGGAAGCTTTATTTGCTGCCGTGTGTATTTTATTTGGACAGCAAATCATGTGGTATAACACAGCTTTTTTATTTGGTATGGGTGTTGTATTTGCAAAATATCAAGACACAATTATGATGAGAATGTCACGAATTGCAAATAAGACTTGGGTTATAATTCCAATACTTTTATTTTGTTTTAGCATTTTAGGCTCTATTTTTAGGTGGCAAAGGTTTGTTTCTGATTCTATAAGTGGTATATTGTTTGTTTTTATAATTATATGGGGTGCTTATAGAAAAAAGGTCACTTTTAAGGGATTAGAATTTATTGGTAAATATTCATGGGAATTTTATCTGGTTCATACAAGAGTAATTGGAATAATATTGAATCGTGTAACATCCAATGATTTGTTTGCTTTTTTTATTTCGTTAATTGTTTCTCTAGCTATAGCAATTTTGTTGAATGAGACGCTTTCGTTCTTTTATAAAACTATTAATAAAAGATTGCCTATTACACATTGTAAATAACGGTTATTGCTAATTTCTGTATGGAGACATTAGCGACCGCCATTTATACACGCTCTTTGAATGGGAGGTTATTGTTCGGTGAAGATAAGTAGAACCAAAAATGCATCTAGGAATATTGTGTTTGGAACACTTCTTAGATTATATCAAACTATCTGTCCTTTTGTGATTCGTACAGTTATGATTTATACGCTGGGTATGGAGTATTTGGGGTTAAATAGTCTCTTTACATCCATTTTACAGGTTCTGAACCTTACAGAACTGGGTGTAGGATCAGCTATGACCTTCAGTATGTATAAACCTATAGTAGAAGATGACACTGAACGCATTTGTGCTCTAATGAGACTCTACAAAATATATTATAGAGTGATAGGAACTGTAATTTTGTTTCTAGGACTTGTCATTATGCCATTTCTCCCTGATTTGATCTCTGGAGAAGTACCTGCAAATATAAATGTTTATGTACTATATATTTTGAATCTTTTTGCCACGGTATTTTCTTATTGGTTATTTGCATATAAAAATTGTTTAGTTGTAGCTCATCAACGGACCGATATTCAAAGTAAGGTTAACTTGTTTATTGGAACTTTTCAATATATTTTGCAAGCGGCTATTCTTTTTGTTTTCAGAAATTACTATCTTTATCTGTGTATAGCTTTATTATCACAGAGTATGATAAATATTGTAACAGCTATTATAACAAATAAGTTGTATCCAAAATATCAAGCCGTTGGTAAATTAGATAAAAAGTCAGTTATGGATATCAATCAAAAGGTAAGAGATCTTTTTACGGCAAAAATTGGAGGAGTTGTTGTAAATTCTGCGGATTCAATTGTAATCTCAGCATTCCTTGGATTAGTTGTTTTAGCGCAATATAACAACTATTATTATATTCTTTCCGCAATTATGGGTTTTGTTAGTATTATTTTTAATTCATGTACTGCTGGTATAGGTAACAGTATAATTACTGAAACTTCAGACAAGAATTATCATGATTTTCAGATATTTACGTTTATTGTTAATTGGCTTGCTGGGGTTTGTGTTTGCTGTTTTTTGGTGTTATATCAACCATTTATGACTATTTGGGTAGGCCAAGAGAATACTTTATCATTCTCTATAGTGATATGTTTTTGCGTTTACTTCTATGTATATGAATTAAATTGTTTGTATAATCTTTACAAAGATTCAGCTGGAATTTGGCATGAAGACAGGTTTCGCCCGCTTGTTACTGCATTAACTAATCTCACGCTCAATCTTATTACTGTTCAGTTTTGGGGATTATATGGTGTGATACTTTCTACTGTAATAAGTATGGTATGTGTTGGTACACCTTGGTGCATATACAATGTATTTTGTACAGTGTTCAAGAGGTCGATGAAAGATTATCTTCCAAGCTTATTTAAGCATATTAGCATTACTGCTGTTGTGGCATTGATCACATATACAGTTTGTAATTTCTTGCCAGACGGAGGATTTATCTTTCTCTTTTTGAAAGCCATAGTATGTGCAGTTATTTCAAATATTTTATATCTGCTTATTTATTATCGTAATACCGAATTTAAAGAAACTGTTCAGCTAGTAAAACGTATGATCGGAAGGTTAAATTAATTATTTAGCTACTTTATGTAAGGATAAATTTAATGATGAAAAAAATACAAAAATTCACTACAGGTTTGAGAAATAGTTTAATATTAACAAAAGAATTCGGATTCAAGATGGGTTTACTGGATTTTCAAAGTGATGTAATTTTAAGATCAAGAGGATATTTGGGAAGAAAAGCAGATTATACAAAACATGAGTATGTAAAGCACATTATTAGGAACAAATATTCTGATGATATTGAAAGGTGCAAAAATAAATTTCATAGTTGGAAGAAATCTGGTATTGCCGATAATGCACCTATTTGGATTTTTTGGTGGCAGGGGATAGAGGCCGCTCCAGAAATTGTGAAGTTATGCATTAATAGCATTAGGATTAATTGTGGAAAGCATCCAGTATATATTTTGGATAAAGCAAACTTTAATCAATATATTTCTATTTCAGATATCATTCAGAATAAAATGATTAATGGGAAGATTTCTATAACACATTTTTCTGATATCCTTAGAATGTCCATTTTGTACGAAAAGGGAGGGATATGGATTGATTCGACTGTTTTATTGCAGGGTTCTATAGATAAATTAAATATTTGCAGGAATAGTTTTTTCACTATAAAACATGGCCTTGGGGAACAATATCATGTATGTAAGGGCCTTTGGTCAACATTCTTTTTGGCTTGTACCCCCAGACATCCGTTTTTAGGAGGAATAAAAGATATTCTTATATCGTATGCAGAACAGGAAAAGGTATTTATATGCTATTTACTTATCGATTGTATTATGGCAGTCCTTTATGAGGATATACCAGAAGTGAAAACACTTATTGATACTGTACCTAAAACAAATGAGGGCGTATTTAAATTAGAAAGTGTATTATCATCCATATATGAAAAAAAAGTGTATGATTCTCTTTATTCAAAAATCTTCGTGAATAAATTATCGTATCGAAATACTGCATTAAAGAAAGTTGAAAACAAAATAACTAATTATGGGTATATATGTTCAATATATTCCTGTGATTGATTATATTTAAACAATAATATTTATAAAACGGTTAAGAGACGGGGTTGTTTAAAAATGAGCACTATACTTAATACTTATGCGGCATATTCAAAGGATATTAATATTAAGATGGCTAGTTCGTCAGGAGGCATATTTTCTTTATTGGCTGAAGAGATAATTAATAGAAAAGGGATTGTTTATGGCGTTTCTATGTCGCAAGATTGTAAATATGCAGAATTTATTCGCGTAGATACATATAGTGATCTTGCTAAACTTCGTGGATCCAAATACCTTCAAGCTAGAGTTGGAAGAACCTATCGGAAAGTGAAATCAGATCTTGAGTCTGAATTGACAGTTCTCTTTACAGGAACCGGATGTCAAATCAATGGATTAAAAAATTTTCTCGGAAAAGAGTATAGTAATTTATACTGTATAGATGTTATTTGCCACGGCGTTCCCTCTCCAAAACTTTGGAGAGAATATGTAGAATATAATGAAAAACAGCAGAACAAAAGACTTGTAAGTATTAATTTCCGATGTAAGGATGATAGTTGGATTGACTTTGGGATTAAAAGAAAAGATGAAGGCAAAAATGAGTTATACATATCTAAAGATAAGGATCCTTATATGATTATGTTTCTAAGAGATTATTGCCTACGTCTGTCCTGTTATAAATGTCTTGCAAAGAACGATTATAAATCTGACCTTACCTTAGCTGACTTTTGGGGAATTGATGAGGTAGTGCCAGAATTAAATGATGGAAAAGGAACTTCGCTAGTTATGATAAGAACGGAAAAGGGCCGGAAGTTATTTGAAGATATTAAAAAAGAGATTGTTTTTAAGGAAGTATCCTATGAGGATGGTGTGAGAAACAATAAAGCAGAATATAGCTCAGCAGATCGGCCTGAAGAAAGAAATTATTTTTTTGATGATTTAAATGTTAAGAGTTTTGAAGAGATGATTATAAGATATGGTAAACCAACCACAATATCATTAAAAAGAAAAATAAAAAACAAAATTATAGAAATGATTCTTAAAATAACTGAACGGGGTATAAACTGAGTATAGATAAATATGGATTATTATTTGTTTTTGAGAAGATGGTAATGGCAGAAGAATAGCAAATAACTAATTATGTGCAGGGGGAGTGGCTTTAAAAACAAAAAAACCTCTGGTATGAAGAAAGCTACCCTTGGATCCGATAATTAGTTTGACAGGGAAGGAAATGTGATGATTTTTGATTTGTTTAATAGTTTTGGTAATTACCTACTAACGGTATTTCATCAAAATTTACTAGTGGTTACTATTTTGACTTTCTTAACATCATTGAATTATATTGCATTTGAGAAGTATGGATTCAAAAAAATTTTAAAAGATTCACTTAGAAAAATAAGAGCTGACAAAAGATTTAGACGTATAGTTGTGTTTTTGTTCTATTTCTTTTGGATATTAAGCATTACTTTATTAACCAGAACACTAATTCAGAGTCCATATAATCATGTTTTAGATGGTTGGGTTATAACAATGGACTCAAATGGTAATTGGGATTACGATGTATTGAGTAATTTTATTTTATTTATTCCTTTGATTTTATTATTGTTTCGAGCATTTCCAGAATTTAATAAAGGCTTTAAGTCAATAATAAAGACATCTATTGCAACAAGCTTTTCTTTTAGTTTTTTTATAGAATGTTGGCAGCTATTCTTTGCAATAGGAACATTTCAATTTTCTGATATTTTTTATAATACAATAGGTGGGCTTTTGGGTGGCTTGATTTATTTCATATCTGTAAATTATAAAACAAACAAAAAATGAAATAAAAATACAACAATATTATTTTCAAAGAAGATTGGACTTTAATGATGAATAATATAAAAAAAATACCGATTTTGTATAATCGAAAAGAGGAATGCTGTGGATGCACAGCCTGCTATGCAATTTGTTCTAAAGATGCTATTTCTATGGTAGAGGATGAAGAAGGATTTGAGTATCCGGTCATAGATGAGGAGAAATGTGTGAGATGCTATCAATGCATTAAAGTGTGTCCGTTTAAAACTATCAGGTAAAGTAGCTATTAAATAATCGACGGAATAGTCATATTTTAAGGGGTATTGTAAGATACTTGAGATATTTAAAGTAATCTTGATTACCCAGGTATACTGAGATGGAGAAGGCACATATTTAGACTTATATGTATGTGATACAGCACGTTTTAAGAAATGGGGCAATGTAATGGTGTATATTACGGTAAAAATGTACCCCTGTTCCGGAGGAATCGCCCGGAATACTCAATTATGTCTATAGTAATGTTTATTGGCAAGTTCATTATTGCTTTTTGCATTGATATAGCCACGGGTAAGTTAATAAACGGTGGTCTGGTGGATTTTGGGCCTTAAAGCAGTACACAAATGTTAGTGTTGAGGTATATACAATTTGTACATCGTATAACTAATAAGATTGTCGAATTCGTAATAAGAATAGAAGGCCTGTTATATCAGAGATTCCAAGAAAATCTAAGTAAGATTTCATTTATATTATATACGAAATTGAATATTACGGTGTGACGCCGCAGAATATTCAATAATCAACCGTTATAAATACCAAGTGGGAAGGGACTTTCACATGAACACTCAGCAGCGTGACTTTTTAAAAATTATCTCTGCGGCTTTAACCAAACAGCCGCCTGATTTTCAAGGCTATCAGTTGGCCGAAGATTGGAAGCGTTTACATAAGATCAGTTCCGAACAGAAATTATCACCGATGATCTATGATCAACTATATTGTCTGCCGGATTTTCAGAAGGCGCCGGCTTCATTACAGCAGAAATGGATGGGAGAAGCGCTGGCGGCAGCGGGAAAGCAGGTAGTACAGGCAGAATCCTTTGCAAGTGTCTGTGATCAGTTGGCCGGGCAGGGGATTCGTTATGCAGTGCTGAAAGGAATTTCATGTAAGGTATGGTATCCCAAACCGGAACTTCGTCCGTCTGGCGATGAGGACATTCTGATTGATCTCAAAGATGCGGCGAAGTGCGATGAAATTTTGAGGGCGCTTCACTACGACTGCGAGGAAGACTTCTCTCAGATCAATCTGAAAGAGACAAGAGAGCTGCATTACATAGCCAGAGATATGTCTTTATACCTAGAAGTGCATCTAAATGCCATTGGACAGGAAAATGAACGGAACAGGAAATTAAATGCTTTGTTTGAGCATGCATTGGAACATACAGAAGAGGTTCAGTTTGAGGGCCGTTCTTTCTCAGTTCTGGAACCAACCCTTCAGATGATTCAGGTATTTTCCCATTTTTACAGGCATTTTTACGAACAGGGTGCCGGAATCAGGCAGATGCTTGACATTCTTCTGGGATTGCAGAAGACTGGAGATCGGATAGACTGGAACACATTCCGGAAATTTTTGAAAGATCTGAAGGCAGAAAAGCTGTTTGCGGCTATGTTGAATACGGGAATTGACTATTTTCACATGGATCTCAGCATGGTTCCGGAAGAATTCATCCAAAAGAAGATCCGTCCTGAGGTGATGCTGGATGACATGTTTGCAGGAGGAATTTATGGAGACGGAGAGGATCAGGAACGAAAGCTGTCAGGATTTTTGGCGATGGAAATAGATACAGGGAAAAACCGATGGCTGGAGATTCTCTTTCCTTCACCTGTAAAGCTGCGGAGTCGATACCCCAAGCTCCATACAAAACCATATCTGTATCTGTATTTTATCATACGCCGTTGGTTCGAACTTTTCCTGGAGTACGGTTCTGAAAAGGAAAAGCGGAAACTTTTGAAAAAAAGATTAGATATTGCAGAGGAGCGCAGAAAAGTATTGAAGTATTACAGGTAGATTGTTTGGAGTATCAAATATGAAATTCATAAGAGAAACAGGGCCGGTTTATCGGTCTTTTTCATGGAAATGGAGAAAAGCACTATGAAAAAAACAACATTACTGATTATGGCGGCCGGGATAGGCTCCCGCTTTGGCGGAGGAATCAAGCAGCTGGAACCGGTCGGACTGCACGATGAAATTATTATGGACTATTCCATTCACGATGCCATTGAGGCTGGATTCAACAAGATCATTTTTGTGATCCGGAAAGACATAGAAGCGGACTTTAAAGAGCGGATTGGGAACCGTGTGGCGGAGATATGCCGGGCTCTGCAGGTGGAGACGGCCTATGCATTCCAGGATCTTTCGGATATCCCGGAGGGATATGCGGTGCCGAAAGACAGGGCAAAGCCGTGGGGAACCGGGCAGGCGGTACTTGCCGCAAAGGGACTGATTCAGGAGCCGGTTGCTGTGATCAATGCGGATGATTACTATGGAAAGGAAGCGTTCCGCAGACTTCACGACTGGCTTGCCGGAGAGCATACGGATACGGCGGTTGCCATGGCAGGATTTATTCTGAAGAATACGTTGTCAGACAATGGCGGCGTCACCAGAGGAGTATGTCAGGTGGCCGAAGGGCATAGTCATATCGTGGATGTAAAGGAGACAAGCAACATTGTCAAAACCATCGATCCGGCAACGGGCGAAATCGGAGCGGAGACGGATGGCGTCCAGCTGGACCCGGAATCCTATGTTTCCATGAATATGTGGGGCTTTCCTGCAAAGGAAGGACAGGCGCCGAAATTCCTGACCATGCTGGAAGAAGAGTTCCGTATCTTTTTTGAGGAGAAAGTTTCGGAAAATCCGTTGAAGGCAGAGTATCTTCTACCAGATCTGATCGGAGAACTGCTCCGTGAGAAGCAGTGTACGGTAAAAGTACTGGAGACTCCGGACACCTGGTTTGGTGTCACCTATCAGGAAGATAAAGCAGGAGTAGTAGAAAGTTTCCGGAAGCTGATTGTAAATGGAGTTTACCGGGAAGAATTATATTCTGATTTGTAAATGATACAAAGGAACCTTCCGGGAGGTGATCATGATTTCTATCCTTCAAACAATTTTGACCAACATTCTCAAAGCCATATATGAGCCTTTTGGCTTTGCAGTTCTTCTTGCCATATTTTTTATGTTTTTCTATCTGTTCGCCAAGGCGACCAGCTGGAAGGGGGCGGTGAAGATCTGGCTGGAAATGTTTCGGAAATCATCCGAATTCCGGAAAATGTTCCTGTTTGTTTTTTATGTGGCGCTGATGCTCTTCCGGACACTGTTGAACAGAAGTATCTGGAGCAACCCGTTATCCAATGTGATGGGAGGATGGGGACTGAACGGAGACGATGGTAAACTGAGCACAGAGGCAGTTGAGAATGTCTTTCTTTTTATTCCGTACATCCTGCTCCTGTTCTGGACGTTCTCTCATAAACTATGGAAAACCAGAAAAGTGACATGGATGCTGGCATCCGCTCTGGGAATCGGTTTTGGGACCTCCCTTGGAATTGAATTTCTACAGCTGCTTCTCTGCCTGGGGACCTTCCAGCTTTCCGATCTGTTTTACAATACGCTGGGAGGAGTTCTTGGCGGTATGATCTATGTGACAGCAATGAAGGTCAAGGAAGCGTGGAAGGTAAGATAAGGATACTCCCAACCTTGACCGCTTTCCATCTTCATGATAAAGTAAAGCATAGCAGGTGAATGATGTCCTTTTAAAATCTGGCTGGGCAGCTGCCCTTTCCAGACAGAAAAGAGGACATCCTATTGTTTATGTCACTGGCATCGGAAAGGAGAATGGGGAGGATGAGAAAGAAACTTCCTATCGGTATCGATGGATTTGAAAAAATCAGAAGTAATGATTTTTATTATATTGATAAGACAATGTTCATTAAAGAGCTTTTACAAAATTGGGGCGAAGTGAATTTATTTACCCGTCCCAGACGTTTTGGTAAATCTTTGAATATCAGTATGTTGAAATCTTTTTTTGAGATTGGAAATGATCCAACTTTATTTGAAGGACTGAAGATCGCAGAGGAAAGGGAACTATGCGAAAAATATATGGGGAAGTTCCCGGTGATTTCTATCAGCCTGAAAAGTGTGGACGGCTTGAATTTTCAAACAGCGTTGGCAGCACTAAAGACAGTAATTGGAAATGAAGCCAAAGGTTTTCGTTTTTTACTTGAAAGTCCGTTTTTGGATGAGAAAGATAGAACGGCGTATGAACGTCTCATTAATGTAGACAGCCAAAGTGAAGCGAGTTATGCTATGTCAAATGCTACATTGATCGACAGTTTGAATACACTTTCCAGGTTGTTGAAGCAACATTACGGTCAGAGTGTCATCCTGCTGATCGATGAGTATGATGTTCCATTGGATAAAGCGTTTCAGTCCGGATATTATGATGAGATGGTAAATTTCATCCGTAATCTGCTTGGCAATGCGCTGAAGACGAATGACAGTCTGTATTTTGCGGTGCTTACAGGGTGTCTCAGAATCTCCAAAGAAAGCATTTTTACCGGACTGAACAACCTGAAAATACATACGATATCCGATGTCCGGTATGATGAATACTTTGGTTTTACGGATGCAGATGTAGGTGAAATCTTGCGCTTTTATGGCTTGACATCGTATAAAGATGTGATACGGGAATGGTACGATGGATATCGTTTCGGCAAAGTGGATGTATACTGCCCGTGGGATGTGATTAATTATTGTGATGTTTTGCTGGCGGATCCGGAAGCCGAACCTGAGAATTATTGGGCGAATACAAGTGGGAATGATCTTGTCCGTCGTTTACTGGGAAGATCGGACCAGACCACACGGAATGAAATAGAGCAGTTGATCGGCGGGGGTACGATTACGAAAACACTCCGGCAGGAACTGACTTGCCGGGATGTGGAGGACTCGATTGATAATGTCTGGAGTGTTCTGTATTCTACCGGATATCTGACCTGTAAAGAACGCCTGAATGGAAAGCAGGTGAAACTGGCGCTTCCGAACCGGGAAGTAAGGGAATTGTTTATTGATCTGGTAAAGGAATGGTTTCAGGAAACAACCCTTGCGGATTCTGCGAGGATTCATCGATTCTGCGCGGCATTCCCGGCTGAAGATGTATCCACAATTCAGGACATGCTCCATGATTATTTATGGGATTCGATCAGCGTGCGTGATACAGCAGTGCGAATGAATAGGAAAGAGAACTTTTATCATGGAATGGTATTGAGACTGTTGCAAAGCCAGGGAAACTGGAGGGTTCAGTCTAATGATGAGACCGGGACAGGATACAGTGATATTTCTATCAGCACTCGGGAGCGGACGGGGATTGTGATCGAAATAAAATATGCAAATGATGGTAATTTAGACGGGGCTTGTGCGGAAGCATTAAAGCAGATTGAAGACAGAAACTATGCAGAAGGTCTCCGACGTCGGGGAATGAAGAAGATCATTAAGTATGGAATGGCATTTTACAAAAAGGAATGTATGGTTGTAAAGGCCTGATTGTAATGCTGGGAGAAAGGCTGGTCAGCAGATGAGTAATGTGAATAAGAAAAAACTGCCGGTAGGAATCGAAAGTTTTGAAAAGATCCGTACTCAGGATTTTTATTACGTAGATAAAACCGTGATGATTCGGGATTTGATTCAAAGATGGGGGGAAGTGAATCTGTTTACGCGTCCAAGACGTTTTGGAAAGTCGCTGAATATGAGCATGTTAAAAGCTTTTTTTGAAATCGGCGGTAATCGGGCGCTGTTTGATGGTTTGAAGATTTCGGAGGAGAAAGAGATCTGTGAAGAGTATATGGGAAAGTTTCCTGTGATTTCTATCAGTCTGAAGGATGTGGAAGGATCCGACTATGATGTTGCACGTACACTTTTATGTTCTGTGATTGGAAATGAAGCACTTCGGTTTTATGAACTTCTTAAATCCAGTCCAAAACTGAATGAAGTGGAACGTCGGCAGTATGAACAGCTAGTCTGTACAGACCATGAACAGAGGGGCAGTTTCGCAATGTCGGATTCAGTATTGATGGGAAGTTTAAAGACCCTTTCTTCACTTTTGGAGAAACACTATGAGAAAAAAGTGATCCTTCTGATTGATGAGTATGATGTTCCGCTGTCAAAAGCCAACGAGCAGGGATATTATAATGAAATGGTGTTTTTGATGAGAAATCTGCTTCAGCAGGTTTTGAAAACGAACTCCAGCCTCTATTTTGCAGTGCTGACAGGCTGCCTGCGCGTGGCAAAGGAGAGTATTTTCACTGGACTAAATAATTTCAAGATTTATTCTATTACAGACGTTCGTTTTGATGAATATTTTGGGTTTACGGACAGTGAAGTAAAGGAAATGCTGGCATATTATGGACAGGAAGCGAAAGTTCAGACTGTCCGGGAGTGGTATGATGGCTATCATTTTGGAACGTTGGATGTCTACTGCCCGTGGGACGTCATCAGTTATTGTGATGATTTGATAGATGATAAAGACGCTGCGCCAAAAAATTACTGGATCAATACGAGCGGAAATGACGTTGTACGTCACTTCATTGAAAAGATGGGAAATGGAGTGATGAAAGGTGAAATGGAAGCGCTGATTGATGGGAAGGAAGTAGAGAAAGAAATTCATGAGGATTTGACGTATCATGAGATTTATGATTCTGTGAATCACTTATGGAGTATGCTTTTTATGACCGGGTATCTGACCAGACAAGAGCCTGCAGATGGTGATCGATATAAGCTGGTAATTCCAAATCTGGAGATTAGAAGTATCTTCATCAGACAGATTATGGCGATGTTTAAGAAAGAAGTTGCAAAGGACGGGAAACTTCTGGAATCTTTCTGCAATGCATTGGAGCAGGGGAATGCTGCCGAAGTAGAGAAGCTCTTTAGTTCTTATTTGAAGAAATCCATCAGCATTCGGGATACGTTTGTACAAAAGACATTGAAAGAAAACTTTTATCACGGCATCCTTCTTAGAATACTGGGGTATAAAGATGGCTGGATTTTGAAATCCAATAAGGAATCCGGAAATGGATACGGCGATATCTGGATTTACGATGAAGAAAAGGAACTTGGCATAATTATAGAAGTCAAATATGCAGAGGAAAGTCAGTTTGAAGTCGTCTGTCGGGAAGCCATTGCTCAAATCGATAAAAACAGATATGCGGAAGAATTACGGGAAGAGGGCTGCCACTCAATTCTGAAGTACGGCATTGCCTGTTATAAAAAGCGTTGTCAGGTTACTGTAGTAAAAGAAAAAGTAGAATAATAAGACAAGGGGCCGTCAGGAAATAGACGGTTCTAAACAGGGGAAGGTTTGACTCGCATGAGTCACACCTTCCCCTGAAATTTCAAAATCATCAATTCCCCGCTTCATCCATCATGATCCCAGATACTCATCCAACACAGCATCATCCTTTTCCACAACATACGTACTTCCGCCTTTATCTTCTACATGTTCCACCATGCTGACAAGCAGTACCGGTTTGGCTGCATTCGGATCAGTGGTGAAGACGCTGAACCAGCCGATTTCCTGACCGGTAGTTCCCTGTTCGGATTTGAGCTCCGCAGTTCCGGTTTTTCCTGCGAGTTCCGTATCGTTGCGGTGTGCCGCATAGCCGGAGCCGGCCCGGTTGTTGACTACGGATTTCAGATCTTCTGTGAGAATGGATGTATTCTCCTGAGAGATCGCGTTTTCAATCCAAACGGTAGCAGACGGATTGTCTTTGTAAATCAGGTAAGGCTGAATCATGCTTCCGTTATTGGAAAAGGCCGTATACATGACAGCCAGGTGAAGCGGATTGGCCAGTACCTGTCCCTGTCCGTAACCGCTGTCGGCAAGCTGGATCTCCTCGGTGATGGAGCCGTCGTTGTCGTACTGGGACTGGGACATCTTGATCTCAAACGGAACAACCTGATTGAAACCAAATTTGTCCAGACCGGCGGTAAACTTGTCTGCTCCGAGATTCAGTGCCGCCTTGGCAAAGAAAATGTTATCTGAGTAAATCAGTGCATTTTCCAGAGTACCCGGTGAATAGTCCTGCAGAGTAGTGACATAATAGCTGCCCCAGCTGGAGTCTTTCTGCCAGCTTGTGCCATTGCTTCCATAATCCTGATTCGGATAGATTGTTCCTTCTGCCAGACCGATGGCTGCTGTAAACGGCTTCAACGTGGAGCCCGGAGCGAAGGTCTGACGGAAGCGGTTGTAAAGAGGCTGGCTTTCGTCATTGTTCAGCGTATCCCACTGATCGGTAGTAAGACCGAGAATGAACTGGTTTGTGTCGTAGGATGGTGTACTTACAAGGGCAAGCACCTCGCCGGTGTACGGATTCATGGCGACGGAGCATCCTTCATCTTCCTGGAACTGTTCGTACAGAGACTGCTGCAGTGTAATATCAATGGTCAGCCGGATATCCTCACCATCTGTCTTTTCCTGATAGGCGAGAACAGACTTCTGTTCTCCGTTTTCATCTTCGATGACTATGGTATAACCGCTTTGTCCGCGGAGTTCGTCCTCGTACAGAGATTCCAGCCCGCTTTTTCCGATGACGCTGTCAGAAGAGTATCCTGCGTCCGGATGTTCTTCCAGATCTTCGGCAGTGACGCTGGACACGTATCCGATCAGATGTGCGGCGGCTTCTCCGTAAGGGTAGTTTCTGACTTCTACAGTAGAGAGCATCACACCGGAAATCTCGAGAAGTTGGCTTCGAAGATCCGCATCGGAAGCGGAGATGGTTGTCAGCGGCACGAAAGAGTCATCTGTCACCCAGCCCTGTGAGAGTTCGGATTCGATGGCGTCACTGGTCATCCCGAGAAGTTCTGCCAGTGTCTCAACATCCGCAGAATGATCTTCGTTCATTTCGCCCGGGACAAGACCGACGGAATATGCGGTTCCGGTACCTGCAAGTACGACATTGTTTCGGTCAAGGATCTGACCACGTGCTGCCTCATCGGTGTAGATCCTTACTTTATCCGTCGAAGTCAGCTCCGGAAAGATCACGCTGTCATCCCAGACAAGGACGGTTCCTTTTTCACTGTCAGTTGTAAAGCGAGCGGTATTATCATAAGAAATTTCGCCTGCGAGCGTTGTCAAAGTAACCGAATAGGAAACACTGTCCTTTTCTTTGGATTTGATCTCTACTTTGACATCGGAACAGCCGATTCCTTCGTAAATGTTCTGATTTCTTGAAATGAAATCATCTTTGGAGACATCCCCGGCATCTACAAGATTGTACATCTTTTCATAATCCTGTGAAGTGATATAGGAAAAATAATTCTTCAGAATATCGGAAGGATTCTCTCCTGTACCGCGCAGACGGAAGAAAAGAAATACTCCTGCTGCGATTATGACAATGACTGCCACAATCAGGATCACGGGAAGAACCATGGATTTCTTCCGGGAAGAAGAACGTCTTCTTTTTCGACTCATAAAATGCAATTCCCTCCTTATAAATATAGAATGCAAAAGTATCATATTCTTATTTCATTATATCGGATTTCTATTTGCTTTTCAGCAACTTTAGGAAAAAATAAGAAAAAGTGACAGGACATACTTTTTTCAAAATTTCATCACATGATCACCACAATGAGACATTATAGTAATAGATGTAAAAAGGAAACAAGGATAAAAAAAGGAAGTGCATAATTATGAAAAAACAGTTTTTCAATTTCCATAAAAATACTGAAGAGAACAAAGACAATATGACAGATGATCAGTCACAGGGATACGAAGGATATCAGAATTACCGGAACGATTATCAGCAGAATTACCAGCAGGATTCTTTTTATCCATATGGACAGCAGACTCCGGAGCAGGATCCGCACAAGAAGTCCCCAAAGAAGAGAAAAGGCGTCAAGACGGTCGCGGCAGTTACAGGACTGGCCGTTCTCTTTGGCGGCATAGCAGGAGGAGCATTTTATGGAGTCAATTATCTGGTGGGCGGAAGCGGCAGCTCTTCCAATCAGATTGCGCAGGCGGATACAGCAAGTCTGACACAGGTCTCCTCAGGGACAACCAATACAGATCTGACGGATCTGGTCAAAGCGAGCATGCCGTTTGTTGTATCGATCCAGAATATGTCAGTGGAAGAAGTACAGAACTTCTTCGGCGGTACATCCCAGCAGGAATCCACGAGTGTAGGTTCCGGTATTATCATCGGGGAGAATGATACAGAGCTTCTGATCGTGACAAATGCCCATGTAGTTCAGAATGCAAATACTCTGACGGTAACATTCAATGATGGCACCAGTCTGGAAGCCAACATCAAGGGCGCTGATTCCAATAAAGACCTTGCGGTTGTAGCAGTTCCGCTTGACAGCATCAGCAGTAATACGAAGTCTGCAATCAAGACGGCCACACTTGGAGATTCTGACGCACTGCAGGTTGGAGAAGAAGTCATTGCAATCGGTAACGCACTTGGATACGGACAGTCTGTGACAAACGGAATTGTAAGTGCCAAGGACAGAGAGATCAGCGGATATGACGGAACTCTGATTCAGACAAATGCAGCGATCAACCCTGGTAACAGCGGCGGCGCGCTTCTGAATACAAAAGGTGAGGTCATCGGCATCAACTGTGCGAAGATCAGTGATTCGTCTGTAGAGGGTATGGGATATGCCATTCCGGTTTCCGAAGTTTCTGATATTATTCAGAATCTGATGAACCAGCAGACAAAGACAAGAGTCAGTGAAGAGGAACAGGGAAGTCTCGGAGTTCAGGTAATGGATATCGATGAGACAACGGCAGAACGTTACGGAATGCCGCAGGGCGTTTATATTACAGGGCTTACACAGGATAATACAGATTCCGACCTGCAGCGTGGATATATTATTACCGCGTTGAATGGAACAACCATCTCAGATACCAGCGATCTCCAGAATGAACTGGGCTACTACCGTGCAGGAGAAGATGTTACGCTGACTGTACAGTCCGCAGGATCAGACGGGGAATACACCTCCCAGGATATTACAGTGACACTGATTTCCAGCCAGTCAAATCAGTAGGTCCGGCATACTACTTGATTTTTCCGGATACAGACCATATAATATGGTTGTACATCATGACAGGAGTGAAACGATGAACAGATACCGGAAAGAACATGACAACAAGTGGTATGAGATTACACTGAAAGATGAAAGTGTCAAGCTCGTAAAAGGGCAGCAGTCCATACCGGCGGTTAAACGAAAATATAAAGGACAGATCCGGTCAATCAGGCGGATTTCCATGCAGGGCCTGCAGGGCTGGCAGAAGGAGAGACTTGGAAATTATATCGCGTTTCTGGATCTGGAATATAATACAGGGGATCAGAATAAATACCCGACGGAAATCATTTCCGTCGGGATATTGATCGTTGAGAGGAAAAGTATGAAGGAAAAAGAATCATACTATTCTCTTGTACGCCCTAAATATAATACTGTGCTGAATCCATACTGCATGGAGCTGACAGGACTCAGGCAGGTGGAAGTCGACCACGCGCCTGGATTCGGCCGGGTTTTTCGTGAAGTGCTGGATCTGTATCGTAAATGGAACATCCGGCAGACCTTTGTCTTTGGAAGCGCGGATAAGCCGGTCTTTCTGGATAATCTGCTTCTGAATGAAGAGGAAGAGGAGATGTACCGGATCGGTGAAGGAATGAGGGATATTTCGCTTCAGTTATTTTTTACTTTATTTGGAAAGGACGGGAGTCTTTCCCTGGAAAAGATGGGAAGAATCCTGAATGTCTCGGTGGATGGGGCACTTCATAATGCGCTGAACGATGCGAGGCTTCTTTATTTATGCTATCGCGCAGTGATAAAGGGTGAGATTCCGCAGGACAGGCTTTCCATGGCCAGGGAGGAGCTTTTGATACGTGAGGTCTATCAGAAAAGCCGAAAATTTGAAGAGCCGATGACCGGATATCCGGAGGAGAAAAAACAGGCAGCCTATGCATTGATCGAGGAGCTGATGAGTACGGTAAAGACGGACTCGCTTCGGGAGAAAGGAAAGGTTCTGGCGCTTTGCGATGACATTCTTCTGATGACGGGGGAGAAAGCACGCTATCAGAGAGAGTATTTTCACTGGATTTAAGAATGACAAAAAAGGAGAACGTATATGCTTCAGATCAAACACATACGAAAGGAGTACCGGACGGGGAAACTGGTGCAGAAAGCACTTGATGATGTTAGTCTGAATTTAAGAGACAATGAATTTGTCGCGATCCTCGGACCGAGCGGTTCCGGAAAAACGACACTTCTGAATATTGTCGGAGGGCTGGACCGTTATGACAGCGGAGACCTGATTATCAACGGGATATCGACAAAGAAGTATAAGGACAGAGACTGGGATTCCTACAGAAACCATACGATCGGATTCGTTTTTCAAAGCTACAATCTGATTCCGCACCAGACCATTCTGGCTAATGTAGAGCTGGCTCTTACGATTTCCGGAGTCGGAAAGGCGGAAAGGAGAGAGCGGGCACAGAAGGCGCTGGAAGAGGTGGGACTGGGGGAACAGTCGCACAAAAAGCCGAACCAGCTTTCCGGAGGTCAGATGCAGAGGGTTGCGATTGCGCGTGCCCTTGTCAATGACCCGGATATCCTGCTGGCGGATGAGCCGACGGGGGCGCTGGACAGCGCGACGAGTGTCCAGGTAATGGATCTTTTAAGGGAAGTGGCCAAGGACCGGCTGGTTGTCATGGTCACCCATAACCCGGAGCTGGCAGAGGAGTACGCGACCCGGATCGTTAATCTGAAAGATGGCAGGATCCGGTCGGATTCCAATCCATATGAGGTGGATGAAACTGCAATGAAACAGCCGGAACATCAGAACATGGGAAAATCATCCATGTCACTTCTGACTGCATTATCCCTTAGTTTTAATAATCTGAGGACAAAAAAGGCGCGGACGCTTCTGACCTCCTTTGCGGGATCAATCGGAATTATTGGAATTGCATTGATTCTTGCGCTTTCTACAGGTGTCAATCAGTATATTCAGTCAGTGGAAGAGGATACACTTTCGGAGTATCCGCTCGAAATCCAGAGCACGGGGATTGATATGACCGCCATGCTCGGAGACGGAGGCGGGGAAGAGAAAGAGGCCGGCGATGTGGATGTGATCCAGATGGTCAGCAATATGTTTTCTACCATGGATTCCAATGATCTGGAATCCTTAAAAAAGTATCTGGAGAGCGGTGAGAGTGATATTAAAGACTATACCAATGCGGTGGAATACTCTTATTCTGTATCTCCGCAGATTTACCGTGAAGATGGAGATTCCATCCGGCAGGTGAATCCGGACCGCTCATTTGATGCACTTGGATTCGGATCAGCCTCCGGGTCCAACAGTATGATGTCCTCCATGATGAGTACGGACATGTTTTATGAAATGCCGGAAAATGAAAATCTCTATAAAGAGCAGTACGATGTAAAGGCCGGTCGATGGCCGGAGAATTATAATGAGTGTGTGGTTGTCCTGACGGCAAACGGGAATGTCAGTGACTTTATGCTTTATACACTCGGACTTCGGGATGCTGTGGAACTGGATGAGATGATCCGGCAGTTTATCAATGAAGAAGATATCGAAACACCGGAAGATATGGGAAGCTATTCCTATGAAGATTTTCTCGGTATTACCTTTAAACTGGTCAACAGTGCGGACTATTATACGTACGACAGTCAGTATGGTGTCTGGACAGACAAATCCGGCAATGAAACCTATATGAAAGATCTCGTGAAAAACGGGGAAGATCTCAAGGTAGTAGGTGTTGTCCAGCCTGCAGAAGATGCCAATGCAGTGGCACTTTCTTCCGGAATCGGCTACCCGTCTTCTTTGACCCGGCATGTGGCAGAAGAGGCGGAAGACAGTGAGATCGTAAAACAGCAGATTGCGAATCCGGACGTCAATGTCTTTACCGGGGAGGCGTTCGGTGAGACAGAAAGCCAGAACGGACTGGATATGAACTCGTTATTTACCGTCAATACGGATGCACTGGAAAATGCTTTTCAGTTCAACAGCAATGCGCTCTCAGGCAGCCTTTCCGGGGCAGTGGATTTTTCCGACCTGTTCCAGATGGATGGAAACACTCTGGACCTTTCCAAAATGGTGGATCTTTCCGGAATCCAGATCGAGCTTCCGGATGCAGGCAGTCTGAATCTGAATGATCTGATGGGGAATCTGAACCTGACTGTTTCGGCGGAAGGGATGACAAAACTGGCGGGAAATCTGATTTCCGGCTATCAGGACTACGCAAAAGAGCATCCGGAGGCAGATTATTCGGGGCTGAGCGAAGACTTTGCAGGATATTTGAAAAGTACGGACGCACAGAAGATTCTCAAAGAAAATATTCTGGAGATCATTGAATCAAACGGCGGCATCACCGCATCGGTTGAACAGATTCAGAACCTCTTCCATGAAGTTTTAAGCGGTTTTATGGAGTATGCGTCGGAGCATGGATATACGGATTCGGAGAGGTTTGATGAATATCTTCTGGAATACCTTCAGACACCGGCTGCGGCAGAGATCATCAACAGTTGGGGCAGCAGGATCTTTGATTCTGTACAGGATATTTCCATCACCACAGAGCAGCTTCAGAAGATTGCCCGGGAGATGGCAGCCGGATATCTGGATTACGCAGAAAAGAATCAGCTGCCGGATCTGACAAAGATGGATGACTATTTTGTCAGCTACCTGAATACAGATGCGGGGAAAGAAGCGCTTTCCTCCGGAATTTCGGAGATAGTTGATATGGAGAGCCTGCAGTCGCAGGTTGGTACGGCCCTTGAAACTTATATGAAAGAAGTGATGGGCGCGTATACAGGCGCAATTTCCAACGCACTGGAAACTCAGATCAGCTCTGCCATGAGCCAGGTGGTAAGCCAGATGAGCAGCGGAATGGAGACGGTGATGCAAAGAGCGATGAGCCGGGTGGGAACGAGCCTTCAGGAGGCCATGGGAGATGCCATGACCATCGATGCAGACGCCTTTGCCAATGCGTTTGAAATGAACATGAGTGAGGAGGAGCTCTCCGAGCTGATGATGTCCATGCAGTCTACGGGAGAGACTTCCTATGACAGTAATTTAAGAAATCTGGGATATGTGGATTTTGATGTCCCGACAGGTATTGCCATTTACCCAAAGGATTTTGAGAGCAAAGAAGAAGTCGTAAAGATTCTGGACGGCTATAATAGTCAGATGGAGGCACAGGGAAAAGACGAGCAGGTGATCACCTACACAGATATGGTTGGTACTCTTATGTCTTCGGTTACGGATATTATCGATATTATCAGCTATGTACTGATCGCCTTTGTGGCCATTTCTCTGGTGGTTTCTTCCATCATGATCGGTGTCATTACCTACATCAGCGTGCTGGAGCGGAAAAAGGAAATCGGAATTCTCAGGGCCATTGGTGCCTCAAAGGGGAATATTTCCCAGGTGTTCAATGCGGAGACCTTTATCATCGGGCTTTGCGCCGGGCTCATTGGAATCGGGCTTACCCTTCTGCTTCTCATACCGGGAAATGCATTGATCCATCATCTTGCAGATACGAATGAGGTAAGCGCCGTGCTCCCTGTAGTGCCGGCACTGATTCTGATCGCGTTAAGTGTCGTACTTACGTTGCTTGGTGGATTGATTCCTTCCAGAAAAGCTGCAAAGAGTGATCCGGTGACAGCACTTCGTACCGAATAATAATATATAAAATCTCATTAAAAGCAATGTAAAAGGCGGTTCAGACATGAGAAGATATAAGACAGAAAATAACTACCGTACAGGGACAGCAGCGTTTGTGCTTCTGTGCAGTCTTGCTTTGACGGCATGTCAGGGAGCACAGAATACAGGCGGCAATAGTCAGGAGGAATCCAGAAAAGAGTTTTTCGCCATGGATACCTATATGACCTTTACCGCTTACGGGGACAATGCCGGCGAAGCGCTGGAAAAGGCGGAGAAAGAGATTCATACACTGGAGTCCGAGTGGTCCGTCACGGATGAAAACAGCGAAATTTACGCGGTCAATCACAGTAATGGAAATGTGGTGACGCTCAGTGAGGATACAGCAGGTGTTGTCAGCTTTGCCCTGGAAATGGCAAAAGAGACCGATGGGGCGCTGGAACCTACGATTTATCCGGTGCTGACTGCATGGGGGTTTACAACTGACGAAAACCGGATTCCGGGAAATGAGGAGATTCAGTCGCTTCTTAGCCGGGTCGGCTACGAAAAAGTGGAACTGAACGGGCAGAAAATACACCTGCCGGAAGGTATGGAACTGGATTTGGGAGCGGTAGGAAAAGGCTATGCCGGTGATCTGACAGCAGAGATTGTAAAAGAAAGCGGGGTAACGTCTGCCCTTCTAAATATCGGCGGCAATGTTCAGACCGTGGGATCCAGACCGGATGGAAATGACTGGCGGCTTGCTATACGGAGTCCTTACGGGGATGGAGAAGTCGGTGTACTGGAAGTGTCAGACTGTGCCGTGGTGACCTCCGGAAATTATGAGCGGTATTTTACCGGAGAGGACGGCAAACGATACGGGCATATCATTGATCCAAAGACCGGATACCCGGTGGATAACGGGCTGGCCTCTGTGACCATTGTGACGGAGGAAGGGAAAATGGGAGATGCCCTTTCCACCTCCATGTTCGTAAAAGGACTGGAAGGTGCACAGGAATACTGGAAATCCCACGAGGGATTTGACATGATTCTAATGACGGAAGATGGAGAAATCTATCTGACAGAAGGCATTGAGAACAATTTTACCTTGACTGACAGCTTCAGCAATATGGAGAAACATATTATCAGAAGATAGAGGAGGGAGCGGAAAAGACGCGTCTTTCTCCGGATTCCGATTTATAAGGATGGGAAGCCGTTTCTGCGTAATTATTGCATGTTCTGGAAGAAAGACCGGAGCAACTATTACATGGAAGAGTTTGCTGAGATTCTGCACTGGCTTTTAGAAAAAAGCATAGGGAGAATGTCCGGTGGGAACTGCGGTTGCAATTGACGCCAAAGTATGCTAAATTGGGAACTGTAATATTTCCTGTTAGAATTGAATAACTTTATCAAGTGAAGAATTCCTTTGTCAAAGAGGATGAATTTTAAAAGGGAACGGAGTGGAAATCTCCGGCGATCCGGTCACTGTAAGCAAGGAGTCTGTCCCAATTTATGTCATTGCGGCAATGCCGTGAGAAGGCCGGGACAGGCAAGGAGAGGCAAGCCAGGAAACCTGCTTGATAGAGAAGATGAAGCTTCCGTGTAAAGCAGACATCTGAAAATATGGGCGGCGGTCTTTGCCTGTCCATATGTTTTTGTCATGCCTGCTTATAAAAAGCAGGTTTTTTTGTTCTGCAAAACGAATCTTCCGGTAAGTAGGAATATGGATCTGACGGGTAAGCCAAAGATCCTGTAACAGGAAAGGAAAATATACCGAAAGAAAGAAGGAGAGAACATGAAACAGAACATGGTGAAAAAGGTACTGGCGTGTCTTCTGACAGCCACAATGACGGTGGGACTTTCCGCCTGTGGAGGCAGTGACGGAAACAACAGCGGGGATGCGGGCAGAATCAGCTCTGATCAGGTGAAAGAGGACAATCAGGCTGCAGATGACGGTTCGTCTGACAGCAAGGACACCACAGAGAGTACGAAAAAAACAGAATATCCGCTGACGATCACGACTTATGGCCGAGATGGCGCCGAGTACACGATGACTTATGAAAAGGCGCCGGAAAAGGTGGCAGCGGTTTACCAGGGATCGGTGGAGACGCTGCTTGCTCTTGGACTGGAGGACCGGATTGTAGCGACGGCAGGGCTTGATAATGAGGTGCCGGATGATCAGAAAGCCGCATTTTCCAAAACAGACTATCTGGACGAGTTTACACCGTCCAAAGAGACAATGACGATGCTGGAACCGGATATGATTTTTTCCTGGGTATCCCTGTTTGATGAGGATAACCTTGGAAGCCCGGATGAATGGATTCAAAAAGGAACAAATGTCTATATCAATACGAATACCGCGGTGAAAGAAGATTCTCTGGAAAATGAATATAACGATATCCTGAACATTGGAAAGATTTTTGATGTGCAGGGCCGTGCAGAAGAGATCGTAAATCAAATGAAAGAGACCGTAGAACACGTAAAAACGCTGGCCGAAGAACAGGAAGAAAAGCCGTCTGTCATGGTGGTGGAGAGCATGAATGATACCTTTACCAATTATGGCGCGGCAAGCATTGCGGGGGACATGGTGACCCAGCTTGGTGCCAGCCTTGCAAATCCGGACGCATCCACGGTTGGAAAGGAAGACATTTTAGCGGCAGATCCGGATGTGATTTTTGTCGTCTACATGCCATATACCGGGGATGATCCGGAAACGGTGAAGCAGGAAAATCTGGATAAGATTCTGGAAGACGAAGCATTTCAGAGCCTGAGCGCTGTGAAAAATGACCGGGTTGTTCCGATTATGTTAAGTGAGATGTATGCAAGTGCCACAAGGACGCAGGACGGGATTGAGACCATTGCCAAGGGCCTGTATCCGGATCTGGATCTGAACGAATAGAGGGAGCATGATGAAAAGAGGAGCGATGAAAACAAAGACATACGGAATTCTGATTTTGGGGCTGTCTGCGGCTCTTATACTGTCACTTTTTACGGCGGTACTGTTTGGAAATGCGGATTTGTCCTTTCAGGATGTGTACCGTGTGATCGGATATGAAGTCTTTCATACAGAGAGCCTGTCCGCCTACGGCCAGGGAGCTGTCCATGATGTAGTCTGGCAGATCCGTCTTCCGAGAGTGCTGATGGCGGCAGCAGTGGGGACGGGGCTTTCCGTGTGCGGCGTTGTCATGCAGGCAGTCGTCAAAAATCCCCTGGCGGACCCGTATGTCCTTGGAGTCTCCTCCGGGGCATACCTTGGGGCCGCGGCATCCATTCTGCTTGGGATCGGTTCCGTATTCGGGGATCAGGGCATGGGGATTATGGCCTTTTTCGGGGCTCTGGCAGCATCCTTTGGTGTGCTTTTTATTTCCGGCATCGGCGGACGCACAAGCGCGGGGAAACTGATTCTGGCCGGAATGGCGGTCAGTACCGTCTGCTCCGCGTTTGCGAACTTCCTGATTTATATTTCCCAGAACCGGGAAGCAACGACTCAGATTTCCTACTGGAGCATGGGAAGTCTTGCCACGGCTGACTGGGACAATGTGCCGGTTGTTCTTCCGGTCATGATAGTCACAACACTGATTTTCTGGACTCAATCCCGGAAGCTGAATCTGATGCTTTTGGGCGATGAGACAGCGGTGACACTTGGGACCGACCTCCACCGGGTGCGGATCGTGTATCTGATTCTTTCCTCCCTGATGGTGGGAACGGCAGTCTGTGCGGCAGGAATGATCGGGTTTGTCGGGCTGATTATTCCACATGCAGTACGGATGTGTCTGGGGACAGACCATAAAAGGCTCATCCCGGTCAGCGCACTGACCGGAGCGGTCTTTCTGATCTGGGCGGACGTGGCCTGCAGGGTTATTCTGGACTATGCGGAACTGCCGATCGGAATTTTAGTCTCTCTGATCGGCGCGCCGTGCTTTATTTATCTGATGATAAGGAGATCCTATGGATTTGGAGGTGGGGAAGCGTGAAAATCAATACGGAAGATCTTCATCTTTCCTACGGAGCGCAGGAGATTTTAAAGGGAATCAGCATCCAGAGTAAAGAGAAAGAGTTTGTCGGACTGATCGGGCCGAACGGAAGCGGAAAGTCAACGCTCCTCAAATGCATTTACCGGACTTTGAGGCCGGATCAGGGAGCTGTCTATCTGGATGGAAAAGAGCTGAGTACGATCCGTGTCAAAGATTCCGCCAGAAAACTGGCGGTGGTGGCCCAGCATAACCATTATAATTTTGAATTTACCGTACAGGAAATCGTTATGATGGGGCGGTCTCCCCATAAAAAAGCACTGGAACGGGACAATGCCGGAGACTATGCCATTGTAAAAGAGGCATTGCAGGCCGTCGGTATGGAGAAATTTGCTGACAGAAATTTCTCCACACTTTCCGGCGGAGAACAGCAGCGGGTCATTCTGGCAAGAGCCCTGGCACAGCAGACACCCTGCCTGATTCTGGATGAACCTACCAACCATCTGGATATTACCCACCAGCTTCAGCTGATGCGGATTGTAAAGGAGTTGAATGTGACGGTGATCTCGGCCGTCCACGATCTGAATATCGCGGCCATGTTCTGTGACCGTATTTACGCGCTCAAAGACGGCAGGATCGCAGGAGAAGGGACACCGGAGAGTTTGCTGACACCGGAGTTTATCCGGGAAATTTACGATGTGGAGGCAGAAGTCGTCAAAGATAAAAAAGGACAGATCCATATTTTATTTGTGGAATAAGAGAAAAGGGATTGGACACAGGGTACTGGTGTGCAATCCCTTTTTCAGTGGATGAACTCATAATAACGAGGAAGAAAGTACGCAAGATAATACGTAAGTACATGGAGGTACTGTCATGGGAGAGTATAAACCGCCTTTTACAATAACAAACGAAATATTATCATATGTATCTTCGATTTCAGAAAAGATTGGACGAATTTCGGCAACCAGTAATTTAGAATCCAAACCACATTTGAGAAGAAACAGTAGACATGAATTTTATCCGTATGACAATACCAGATAAACCTAACAGCAGGAACCAAAGATATGTAAAGATATGATATATTCAGATACCACGCCCGTTTCAATATGAACCGGGCATTTTTGAAACAATCATAATCTAGTCATATGTAAGAAAACAGGCATCAGAAGTAAAATCATTCCGGAACCGATCATAACCCATTGCAGTGGAATGATATCCGCTAATGGCCCGAAGACCACCATGCCAAAAGGGTAGCATACAGCATACATCGCTCCCATAAAACCAAATACACGTTCTTGCATGGAAATATTCGTATTTTCCTGAAGCAAGGTAGTAATTGTTGTCTGTATTGTTGTTAATGCAACGCCATAACAAATCATAAAAATAAGGTATAGTAGAAAATTTTGAGTTATGCCCATTCCTATTGCCATAGCTCCAAACACGGCGAAACCAATGAACATCGTTTTACTGCGTTTTTGAAAGCCGCCCCATACGCTCATTAGTAATCCGCCAACAGCCATACCTCCAAATCCGCATATTTCAACGGTGGTCAGATACCAGTATGTATCACCGTATGTTCTGTTTACCAGCAATCCGGAAAGATAGCCTGCCGGAACACATAAAAAAGTAAACAGTCCGTATACCGCCAGTAAGATACCAATTATTTTTTTCGAGAACACATAGTTAACACCGTTTCTCATATCAAATAAAATTGGAGAGGAAGTAACTCTTTCTTCCTGTTTCGGTAATGATATCCATGAGAGCAATGCAATTCCTGCTATTGCAGTCAAAATATCGATCAACAAAGTGTTTTGCAATGTTCCGACAGATAGGACGATTCCTGCAACAGCAGGGGCAGAAAACTGAACAACTGACTGCATCATGGCATTGAGACCGTTATAGCGCATTAAATTTTCCGGCGGGACAAGTTGTGGGATAACCGCATTAACGGCCGGTGATTGTATTCCGGCACCAATAGAGCGGAGAACAGACAGTATGATCAATAAGCCAAGTAATACGATTTCTGTTGAAATATAGGGCATAATAAGCAGCATGCTAAATGTGACACTGCAATTCCTGAATCAGCACCTATAATAAGAAATTTGCGGTTATAACGGTCAGCCCAGACTCCACCTGCAAAAGAAACAAGAAATTGTGGTAAATAGGAGCATACGGAAAAAACTGCTACCCATGCCCCGCTGGTTGTATGGAGCGTTACATACCAGACGATTGCCATTTGAACGACCTGGGAGCCAAACAGAGTGACGCTTTGGCTGATAAGAAAAAGAAGAACTTTCTTTTTCCAGGTAACCTGTACCTGCTGCATTTTACACTTCCTCCTTATCTTTTGGTGGAAGTACAAAGCGTTGTGTAGGATATCCATATTCAGTAAGTAATTCTCTTTCCGCAAAACCAAGACGTAAATATTTTTCACGATACCCTGTATCTGCTTTATCGCCCTCTCGATATGTAGTTAAACTGATTTCTTTACCTGTAAGGAGTTCATCTGCAAGTTTATCAAGGAAGACTTTTTCAATGCCGGCATTTCGATATTGCGGGTGGACTGCCAGAAAATCAATACTTCTCGTTTCGGTTGAAAACCCCATAATACCGATTACCATGCCTTCATCTCTTAAAATCAGGGCTCTTTTGTCAGCTATATAGAAAGATAATTTTTCCATATAATCCACTTCATCTAACCGGGGATAGCCATCAATCGTTAATTGAACTAACTCCATCCAGTCATTGATGTCTTCGACCGTTGCAAATTGTATATCGTCTTTTGTAAAATCCATCTTCGTCGGCTCTTTGCTCAAATGAATTTCTAGCTGTAAAGGATAAAATTCTTCAGCCGTTCTAAATTCAGCAGGTGTCATTTTATACATTGCCTTAAAACTACTTGTAAAAGCCTGCTGACTTTCATAACCGCTGCTCAGTGCGATTTCCATAATTGATCTTTTAGAAAAAGCGAGTAATTTCGCTGCTTCTGTAAGCTGTCTCCTTTGAACATATTCATGTACGGTTAGTCCGACTATCTTTGCAAATATGCGATGTAAATGATATTTTGAGTAGTGTAAAGCGGCCGCGACTGTTTCCAGATCCAGCTTCTTATCTAAATGATCTTCTATATATCGAATTGCCTGTGAAACGATAGAAACTGATTGTCCATGCATTTGTATTTCCTCCTTTCTGAGGAAACATTATAACACGATGAAACGATTCTGTTTTCATCATTCTTGCTGTTTTTATGGACACCATTTCATCTTAGCAACACAAATTTTTCACATAAGTTTTACTTATCAAATGGATTCAAAATGGAAATTGCTGATCTTTGAAATCAGATTAAAATAAGAATCAAAAGATAGGAGGAATCGAAGATGAAAAAAGATGTCATGATTCTTACAGGTGCAGGGCAGATCGGTATGGCCATTGCGCGCCGTATGGGATATGGCAAAAAGATTGTGATCGGAGATAAGAATCCGGATCATGCAAAGGCTATCGCAAAAATTATGAATGACGCAGGATTTGATGCGGAGGCAGTGGAGATGGATCTCTCTTCCAGAGCATCCATCCAAAGTCTGATCGAAAAGGCACAGGAGTACGGTGAGATTACCATGCTGGTAAATGCCGCCGGAGTCTCCCCGAGCCAGGCACCGATTGAAGCGATTTTGAAAGTGGACCTTTACGGTACGGCGGTGCTTCTTGAGGAAGTGGGAAAGGTGATCAAGGAAGGTGGTGTGGGCGTGACCGTTTCAAGCCAGTCCGGACATAGGATGCCGGCGCTTACCCCGGAGGAAGATGAGCAGCTTGCCTGTACACCGACAGAGGAACTTTTGAAACTGGATATTCTTCAACCGGAAAAGATCAAAGACACTCTTCATGCTTACCAGATGGCAAAGAGATGTAATGAGAAACGTGTCATGGCAGAGTCCGTAAAATGGGGTGAAAAAGGCGCACGTATCAATTCCATTTCTCCTGGCATCATTGTGACGCCGTTGGCAATAGATGAGTTTAACGGTCCACGTGGAGATTTCTATAAAAATATGTTCGCCAAATGTCCGGCAGGTCGTCCGGGTACCGCCGATGAAGTGGCCAATGTGGCGGAACTGTTGATGAGTGAAAAGAGCATTTTCATCACCGGAGCAGATATACTTATTGATGGAGGAGCAACAGCATCGTATTTTTACGGGCCGCTGAAGCCGGAAGCATAGCTTCTGGTTATATATACCTATTCAGATTAAGTATTTGATCTTGTAAAACCGGGGTTTTATACTGTAAGAAGAGGTGGAGAGCCTGAAATTCACATAGAAACAGGAGGCAGAAACGATGACAGAAACAATGAATTTTCACAAGACAGATTCAGAATTTATGGAACGGTGGGAAGCATTTGCATATAACGAAGTTGTAAACGAACCGGGACAGACACTGGATGAGACCACCAGATATCTTGCAGTCCTTGCTGCATTAATTGGAAGCCAGTCCGTGGACGCATACCGGTATTATCTGCCTAAGGCGGTGGAGAACGCCCTGACTCCGGCAATGGTAAAAGAAGTCGTTTATCAGGCAGTAGACTATCTTGGATTTGGAAGAGTTTTTCCATTTTTTGCAGCAACCAATGAAGTGTTTGAAGCAAACGGAATCCCGAATCCGGATGAGAACCGCGGAACGACTACGATGGAAGACCGTCTGGAAAAAGGAGCCGCTGCCCAGGCTGAAATCTTCGGACCGCAGATGCTGGAAGCATGGAAAGCCGGACATATCAACCGCTGGCTTGCATCCAACTGTTTTGGAGATATTTATACAAGAAAAGGACTGGATCTCAAGCAGAGAGAGCTGATTACCTTCTGCTTTCTGGCGGCACAGGGAGGCTGTGAGCCGCAGCTGACATCCCATGCCATCGGAAATATGAATCTGGGAAATGACAAAGAATTTCTTGTACGGGTTGTCTCTCAGATTCTTCCGTACATCGGATATCCGAGAAGCCTGAATGCAAACCGCTGTATCGAAAACGCAGCGACGCAGATGGCGTAATCGTCAGGAACCCAATAGATTAAGATATGGCAAACGGACCGAAGAGAGCAGATCTCCTCGGTCCGTTTTGTTATAGAACTTAAGGGAACATCGCTGATTATATGCGATATTGAGAAGATTTATCAACAAGGACAGTTAGGTTTGACTAGCCTGAAAATGTGTTGCTATGCTTATAGAGTATCCTTATGATAATTCAGTAAAAAAGGAAGTGATGGCGCATGAAGCAGCATAGATTCTGGGCATGGGCTGCCGTGTTCTGTTTCATAATGGTATTCTATACCGGATACAAGCATAAGTAATTCAAACATCAAAAAAATTTATAGCAGGAGGTAAAACATATGTTTAGTGATTCATTGATGAAGAAAATCGGATTATTCGCAGGAGGAGTCCTTTTCGGGACGGCAGGGGTAAAGATTTTATCCAGTAAAGATGCAAAGAAAGTATATACAACGTGTACAGCGGCTGCATTGCGCGCAAAGGACTGCGTGATGAAAACGGTAACGAATGTTCAGGAAAACGCAGAGGATATTCTTGCAGAAGCACAGCAGATCAATGAGGAAAGAGCCGCAGTGGAAGAAGCGGCAGTCCAGGAGGCGGAAGAAGACGGTGCGGCCTCTTCTGACAATGGAAAGATGTAACCGCTCATGAAATATATTATCAAGCATGAGATCAAGGGCCGCCTCCGGATTCACATCGTTCAGAAGAAAATGACATGTGAGGAGGCGGATACTCTTTTCTGGTATCTGGACAGGCAGAAAAATATAACAGATGTCAAAGTGTATGAACGCACCTCAGACGCTGTCATCTGCTATACAGGAGACCGTGGTGAACTGATCCGGATGTTGAAGGAATTCCGGTACGAAAAGGTAAACGTACCGGAAAACATGATCCGGAATTCCGGGAGATCCTTGAATGCGTCATATAAAGAAAAGCTGATTGCAAAAATGCTGCTGCACTACGGATGCCGGCTTCTGGTTCCGGGACCGCTCCGGGCGGTGGTTGTGACGGCCAGGTCTTTAAAATATCTTGCAGCCGGGCTGCACTGCATCCGAAAAAGAAAGATAGAAGTCCCACTTCTGGATGCAGCGGCAATCGGCGTCTCTGTCCTGCGCCGGGACTTTAATACTGCAGGATCTGTGATGTTTCTTCTCGGAGTCGGAGAGCTTTTGGAAGAGTGGACCCATAAGAAATCAGTTGGCGATCTGGCGCGGAGCATGTCTTTGAATGTTAAGAAAGTCTGGCTGAAACGCGACGGACAGGAAATTCTTGTAAAGGCCGACAAGATCCGGAAAGGTGACATAGTGACCGTACATATGGGAAATGTCATTCCTTTTGACGGGGAAGTATCCGGCGGGGAAGGGATGGTAAACCAGGTTTCTCTTACGGGAGAGGCCATGCCGGTACGCAGAGTACAGGGACAGTCCGTCTATGCGGGTACAGTAGTTGAGGAAGGGGAACTTGATGTTCTGGTAAAAGCGGTATCAGGTTCCACCAGATTTGAAAAGATCGTGGCAATGATCGAAGATTCTGAAAAGCTGAAATCTTCTATGGAGAGCAGAGCAGAACATCTTGCCGACAGGCTCGTACCGTATACCCTGCTTGGAACCGCGGGGGTATGGCTTTTGACCCGGAATGTAACCAAAGCCTTATCCGTGCTCATGGTGGATTTTTCCTGTGCACTGAAACTGGCCATGCCTCTCACCGTACTTTCAGCAATCCGGGAGGCAGGCGGATACGGGATCACCGTGAAAGGCGGAAAATTCCTTGAGGCGGCCGCGGAAGCTGACACGGTGGTCTTTGATAAAACAGGCACGCTCACAAAGGCGAAACCAACGGTGAAAGAAGTGGTTCCGTTTGGTGATGTGCCGGAAGAAGAATGCCTGCGGATTGCAGCGTGCCTGGAGGAGCATTTCCCTCATTCCATGGCAAAAGCCGTAGTGGATGCTGCAAAGAAACGGAATCTTGCCCACGAGGAAATGCACTCCAAAGTAGAATATATTGTTGCCCATGGGATCTCTTCCCATATTAACGGGAAAAAAGTGGTAATCGGCAGCAGCCATTTTGTATTTGACGATGAAGCATGTCAAGTCCGTCCGGAATACCGGGACAGATTCGAATCACTGCCGGACGAATATTCTCATCTGTATCTTGCCATTGAACAGGAACTGACGGCAGTGATATGTATTGAAGATCCGCTGAGAAAAGAGGCAGGGGATATGATTCGGGCATTGAGAACGGCAGGAATAAAGAAAACCGTTATGATGACCGGCGACAGTGAGAAGACCGCAGCATCAGTCGCCCGAAGGGTCGGCGTAGATGAATATTATGCGGAAGTGCTCCCGGAAGAAAAAGCGGGGTTTGTGGAGAAAGAGAAGGCGCAGGGGCATAAGGTAATCATGATCGGGGACGGAATCAATGACTCTCCGGCCCTGTCAGCGGCGGATGTAGGTGTCGCTATCAGCGATGGTGCAGAACTCGCAAGGGAAATTGCCGACATAACCATTGCGGCGGAAGACCTTCGGGAACTGGTTACACTGAAACATCTTGCAAACAGAATGATGAATCGGGTCGTAAAAAACTATCATCAGATCATCGGTATCAATGCAGGACTGATCCTTCTTGGCGTTGCAGGCATGATTCAGCCAACGTCATCAGCTCTTTTTCATAACACATCGACTTTACTGATCAGTCTCAGGAGCATGAGAAATCTGCTGACTGATGAAAAGAAATAAAAATCATTCAAAGAGGGAGATTCACGTTGTGTGCGGAATCTCCCTCTTTCTGTTAACAGTATTCTTTTATACCATGTCAAATATAAAACAACATGAATAATTGTTGATTTTTCAATTCGGTTAGTCTATACTAATTTAAGGAAAGAAAAATATGACAGAATAATGATAATCAGCAGTGTATGGAGGAGTAGATATGGCTAACATATTAGTGCAGGTTCCAACGTTTTACGGGCAGAAAGCGGGATAGTATCTTGAACAGAAAAGATGAGATTATTGAGAGACTGAAAGAAAACGGATGCCGTATTACTAGACAGAGGAAGATACTGATTGACATTATTCTGGAAAATGACTGTGCAAGCTGCAAGGAAATCTTTTATAAGGCTTCGAGGGAAGACAACAGGATCGGAGTAGCGACTGTCTACCGTATGATCAATGCGTTGGAAGAGATCGGGGCGATCAACAGAAAAAATATGTACAAAGTGGAATGTGCAGAAGATCTTACAGATGAAGAGGGATGCGAGATTATTCTGGAGGACAGTACTGTGTTCCGGATGCCAAAAGAAAAGCTGGATCAGATTGTCCGGGATGGAGTCAGAAAATGTGGTTATCTTGGCAAGGGAAAGAAAATATCAAAGATTATTTATCATAGTCAGGAGATGCCGAAAAGAGAGAGCGGCATAAATGAAAATGAATAGAAAAAAGCAGGACTGTAAAGAGGGAAAACATTTCAGTTTGTCAAAACTTTTGATTCCGGTATCCCTTGTGCTGATCAGTCTTTCTCTCGGGAACATTCTCCCGGATTATCTTGATAAACATAATTCATCCCGGACCTATGAAAACCTGAGAGAAAGCTATACAAAGATCCGGAAAGGGGACGGCGGGGAAAAGGAAAAAGACTGGTGGCTCACGGATGTGATGATCCGGTTTGACGAATTAAGAGAAGAAAATCCGGATATCGTGGCATGGATCCGGTCAGATGATCCGGAAAACACAGGAATCGATTATCCGGTTTTCTACTCGGGAGATAATGAGAAATATTTGAGACGGGATCTGTATGGCAAATCCCACATCGCTGGGAGCATCTTTCTGGAGGGACTGAACCGGCCGGATTTCACGGATTATTATACAGTCATATACGGGCATAACATGAATGACGGGAGCATGTTCGGCGGCCTGAAAAAATACCGGAAAAAAGAATTCTGGGAAGAAAATCCGTATTTTACCCTGTACACAGAAGGGGCAGTATACCGGTATCAGATCTTTGCCTGCCACGAAGCGGAAAACGGCGGGGATGTCTATAAGATCGGATATGAACCGGGGGAGAAATATCAGAAGCTGATTGACAGTATGGTCTGTAATTCTCTGATCGACACAGGAATTCATCCGGACAGCAGTCATAAAGTAATGACGCTTTCCACATGCACTGACAGCGGATATAGCAGACGGTTCGCGGTTCATGCGGTGTGCGTGGATTCCCGGAAAACAGAAGAAACAGAAAATAGAATAAATGAGAATTAGTATCATTAGCACGGATTGACAGAAATAGAAATGGTATGATATGATTACGGCAGTTAGTAGAAACTAATTCCAGTGTATGAATCTCACATATTTCATTCTTTGTTTATGTGAGATTCTTTTTAAAACAAGAGTTAGTAATAACTAACTGAATTAACTATGGAGAAAGATGATATGAAGAGTAAGAAAAAAATCGGGATCCTGATCCTTCTGGTGATAATTGCGGCCGCAGGCATCTGGTTCTATACCAGGCCAAAAGAAGTGACCAATTATGATGTGGCGTTTGAGGAAGATCAGGAAAAGCCGGAGAGTGAATCTACAACTCCTTCCGTGGGAGAGGGGATCCGGATTCCGGGATACAAATCAATAGAAATTCCTTCCGGAACAAAAGATGTGTCCGTTGAGCTGAATAACCCGGAAGAGAATCAGGTCTATTTCCGGATTTCCTTTTATCTGCCTGAGACAGAGGAGACTATCTACACGTCAAAAATAATCAAACCGGGGCAGAGTCTCTATGAGATCACGCTGGAAAAGGAGATGGAGACGGGGGAATATCCCTTGACGGTGAAGTATGAAACATTTACTGCAGACGAAGAGATGACTCCAAGGAACGGGGCGGAAGTCAACTGCACGCTTGTAGTCACATAAGAACTGCGTGAAAAAAGATACTGATGATGTTACAGTGCAAAGCACTTTAGCATAAACAAAAAACATATAGGTAATTGCGAAACTCCTTCGTAAACTTGAAGCAAAACAAGGAAAATTCGTACAGGGAAGGAGTTTTGGGATGAAAAGTGGATAACCGGATATTTTAGGCGCACTTTAATAAGCTATCTGCTTTATGAAAGTGGTAAGTCCTATGCTATGAGTGGCTTTAAGCTTCGAATGTATTCATGATGTT